>NZ_JMGA01000061.1 GCF_000765145.1 Desulfosporosinus sp. HMP52
CATGCGATGAGGTTCACTCCTGTGGATCGAAGCCGCCCTGTCTTTCGGGTCTTTTATTCTTTAAGAATGATTTTACGGTAGTTTGAGCTAAATTTTTCGCGGGTTTGGGGGGGACAATGTGACGAAACGTCTGTGGTGGATAATAGGGGCAATGCTTTTAGTTCTTGCGTTAGCTTTTGGTGGATGGTGGTTTTGGGGGAAGTCTCAGGGCCCGCTGAAGGTTAGAGTTGGGGTGGTTACTCCGATCTCAATGCAGGAAAACGTCTTTGCGACGGGGAGTGTGGTTCCGGTGTCAAGCCAAGAGGTGCGTGTATTGGCTCCCGGGCGAGTTGCCAAAGTTGCGGTGAAGGTGGGGGAGACTGTTCAGGCTGGTCAGACTCTCGTAGCCTTAGACCCTACCCTGGCGGATGCGCAGGTAGCTCAGGCCCAGGTGAATGTGGAAGCGGCTCAAACTGTTGTTAATTCTGCTCAGGCTAATTTAGAAGAGTTAAAGAAGGCGCAAACCAGTGGGAGTGGGGCTGCTTCTTCAGGCAGTGATTCTGGGAGCGATTCTGGCCAGGCAGGTGGCTTAAGCTCTATTCTGCCTCAATTCGGAGGTCAACAAAGCAGCAGCTCTCAGCAGAATATTGTGAGTCCTGCTATTATCAGGCAGGCTGAGGGAGCCTTAGCCCAAAGTAAAGCGGCGTTAAAGCAGGCTGAAGAAATGTTGAAGGTTGCTCGGGTGCAGCAAGGTCAGCTGATTTTTAAAGCAAGTATGGCCGGCACAGTCATTGAGGTGAATGCTCAAGAGGGGAATATCTCTTCAGTACAGCTTCCCTTAGTTGTGGTAGCTGATCTGAAACAGTTGAATGTCGAAGCTCAATTGAACGAAGTTGACGCAGGAAAGGTTCAGGTTGGCGGGACAGTGAAGGTCTCCAGTAAAATGTTGAAGGATTCCTCTGTTCAAGGAACAATTGTGGAGATTGCCCCCACCGCTGTCTCGGCCTTAAGTGTTCAGGGCAACTCATCTCCCACGGTGGGTGTGAAAATTCGCTTGGAAAATGCGCCGATCGAACTGAAGCCCGGCTTTACTGTTAGTATTGAAATTGTGGTGGCAACTAAGGAAGGGGTTTTGGCCGTTCCTCAAGAAGCCCTTTTTCAAGAAGGAAACAAGAATTATGTTTACCGAATTCAAGCCGGACGTCTGGAAAAAGCTGAAGTTAAAATAGGGATAGGGAATGACACTCACCAGGAGGTTACCTCCGGCTTAAAGGATGGAGACCAGGTGGTCTTAAATCCTTCCAATGATTTGGCGGAAGGAATCCAGGTTAGCCCTGAAGTGGGAAGTGAACGGGTATGAGCCTTTTAGAAGGACTGCGGGGAGCTCTTTTTAGTTTGCGAACCAATAAGCTGAGATCGGGACTGACCATGCTGGGGATTATTATTGGGATTGCCGCTGTGATTGCTGTTGTTACCATAGGTATGGGAGGGAAGGCCGCTATTATGCAGGAAATGGAGAAAAGCGGAGTTAACCTCTTTGTGCTATACGGTAAATCCGTGGGTAACAGCGGACAGAATGCGGGGAGCACCTTAACTCTCCAGGATGGAGAAAGCTTGAGACGGGCTCTGCCCCAAGTTAAGGTATTGCTGCCGGCAAGTATTGAATATGCGGCTTTAGAAGTGAATCAAAAGCGTTCTTCCGCCATGGTTGTAGGGACTACTCCTGAGTTTGCGGATTTGCGCAACCGAGACATTGCTCGAGGGCGTTTTTTCTCAGAAGAAGAGTTTTCTGTTGACCGGCGGGTTGTGGTGATTGATCAGACCTTAGCTGAGAATTTGTTTGGTGCGGGAAATCCTTTAGGGCAACAGGTTATTGTCCATAATGTTCCTTGTCGAGTGATTGGAGTTCTGGCTAAGGATACCTCTTCCTTTGCCCAGTTTAATGTTGGCCCTCAGAATGCCTATGCCTACATTCCTTGGGGGACTTGGTCCGAGGTCTTTCAGTCTCAGCGAGTTGACCAACTGGAAGGCTCCACTTACCGGGAAGCGGATTTGACCAGTACCATTGAAAGTGCTAAGCGAATCTTGAATGTCCGCCATGGAACAACCAATCAGTATGAGGCCTTTAATATGCAGCAGCTGGTTCAGTCAGCTAATACAATTATGCGGATTTTAACGAGTTTTATTGGTTTGGTTGCCGGCATATCCCTCTTGGTCGGAGGGATTGGGATTATGAACATTATGTTAGTTTCTGTGACTGAGCGTACCCGAGAAATCGGATTGCGCAAAGCGGTAGGAGCTAAAGAAAAAGATATTTTACTGCAATTTTTGTTAGAAGCCATTGTTTTATCTCTAATCGGGGGGATCATGGGTATTGCCTTGGGGGTTGGGAGTGCCTTGATTGCTTCCTACCTTTTAAACTGGCCGCCGCTACTGTCCGGCTGGGCGATTATCTTTGCGGTGTCTTTCTCCATTGGAGTGGGATTGTTTTTTGGATTTTATCCGGCCTTCAAAGCAGCTAAACTAGAGCCGATGGCGGCCTTAAGATATGAGTAACAAATAGGGGGAAGGTTTTTAAATGTTAAAAGGAAAGCAAAAGCGTTTTTTAAGAGCTATGGGCAATGAAATGGTGCCTATTCTTCAGGTTGGAAAGAGCGGAATTACGGAAGCAGTTGTTACCCAAACTAACGAGACTATTGAGTCTCGGGAGTTAATCAAGGGACGAGTGCTGCAAAATTGCGCGGAGGAGCCCAAATCTGTTGCTGCAGTACTTGCTGAACAGACCGGGTCGGAGTTGGTGCAAGTCATTGGGCGCAATTTTTTATTGTATAGACCTTCCAAGGATAAGCCGATGATTGAGCTGCCTAAGTAAGGCAGACTTGGCTGGGGCTGAGGCTTTAGGGTAATAGTAATGGCAAACGTAATCGCAATCGCCTGGTTCTTATGGCTTGGAATGTATGAATTAAGGTGTATTTATAGGATTGGTTAAAATTGGGGGCTGCCTTAAGGGCAGCCTTTTTAAATTAATCCAATATGCTGAAAGTAACTGATGCGATGGATCCTGATACTTACCATGCTATTTTTAAAGATTTATATGAAGGTGATATAATTCAATATACAGGTGCAATTACTCATGATTCAAATAGAAGTAAAGTTAACTCTGAGAAGCTTATACAACTAAAACAACTTAAAGAAAATTTAATGAGTGGTACGATCAGTCCACAAGACGCTGAGAAAAAAATTGTCGATATCAAAGCAAAATAGCCTAATGGTTGGTGTGCTCCCCCTTAAATCTTAGGATGTATGGATCTCTTCTGGGAAAAGATATATAATGAATTCAATAAGGATAACTTGGCAAGGCAAAAAAACCACGCCAGCATCTCCTCTAATCAAGGGGAGTTTGCTGGCGTTTTTCATGTAATGGTTAGTCCTGTCGATTACACGAGCCAAAGACAGCTAAAAGCGCTCCGCCTCAGAGTCCGACAGAAGAACCGACCCCATGTCTACCAGGGAAGGTTTTTCAGCGGAGCCGCCATGCTGTCCTTTAAAACTTTCCAATAGAAAAAGAGGGGATAATTATACATCCATCGAATAAATTCAAGACATCCAGCGGTATATCCGAGGAAATAAAGCAAAGAACCGTCTCTTGGCGTTTTTCTGGAGAGGAGTTTTTAGATGACGAGATGTGAGGTTGTTTGTCCGACAACAGTTGCCGAAAGTCTTGAGAAGATTTCAGGAATTAATGAGAACGTTGTTTTTATAAATGGCGGCACTGATCTGGTGATTAAGCTTCAGACCGGTCAGCTTAAACCTGCTTGGATAATGGATCTTTCTTTAATTTCAGAACTCAATTTCATTAAGGAAGTTGAGGGCAGGATTAAGATTGGCAGCGGGACAACCTTTGCTCAAATCAGTGAGAGTGATCTGGTTAGGAGTGCGGCGAGATGTCTAAGTCAGGCAGCTTCCCAGGTGGGGTCTGCTCAAATTCGGAACCGGGCCACTATCGGGGGGAATATTGCTAATGCCGCAGCGGCAGCGGATAGTTTGCCGGCCTTACTGGCTTTGGAGGCTTGGATTAGTATCGCCGGGCCCAAGGGTTCGCGGAGAATTCCTTTTGCTCAGTTGCAGTCAGGAGGGGTTCAGGGTCTTCAAGAGAAGGAGCTGATTCTGGAGATTGATTTTCCGATTGTTCAAACCCAGGGCAGGACTGGAGTTAAGAGTGCCTTTGGGAAAATCGGAAGTCGTACAGCTGTTTCTATAGCCCGTTTAAATATGGCTGCTTTGCTGGAATATGATGTTGAGGAGCAAAGAATTCTCAATTCAAGGTGGTCTGTGGGGGCTTTAGGGCCTACCCCCTTTCGTTTAGCAGAGTTGGAGAGTGATTTACGAGGCCGGAGGGTGGATTCCCTTAATGCAGAAGAGATTGCTAACTTCTTAACAGGTGTCGTGGATCAAGCAATTCCCGGCCGCGCTTCTCAGGAATATAAACGCCAGGCCATTAGGGGCTTAGCTTACGATCTCCTTGCGGATTTATCCATTGACTACCAGCCGTAAGATGAGATAACGGCTGCTACGTCCCTGGATAAGTTCTTCTAAGCTTCAGCTGGAGTAAGTATTCCTCTTAGGCAAACTCCATCTGACGCTAAGAATCACTTGATCATCGTGAGGCGAGAAGACTCTCACCTCTTAACCGCCTCTTAAGCCCTTCTCCGACAGCTCTTGAATACAGAATAATGGCTTAGAGAAAAGAGGATATTGTCGCTGGTTGGAGAATTAACGACAAGAAGGGTTGATAATAATTAGGGGGTAGGAGTATGCCTGGTGGTGTAATGAATCGAGTTTTTAGGCAGCTCTTTAATTCAATTGACGAAGGGGTTATTGTAACCGACCCTGATGGCAAGATTATCTTCTACAATTCTGAGATGGCAAAGTTAGAAGAGTTGTTGTCCGAGCAAGTTGTCGGAAGATATTTGAATGAAGTCTATGATGCAGTTACTGTGGAAAGCAGTGAACACTTAAGTGTGGTTTTGACTAAGGAACCGATTTTTGAGAAGCATAAGACCTATTTTACGAATAAGGGCAAAGAGGTCACTATTGTGGCCAGTACCTTTCCTGTGATGGAAGATGATCAAGTTATAGCGGTCTATTCCGTGTGTAAGGATATCAGTAAGTTTAAAGAACTCTTAACTAGGACAATGCAATTGCATGACCAGATTGGGCTTGAGGGGCAAGAGCCCCGGGGTATTAATGGAACTCGCTATACCTTTGATTCTATTGTTTACGCCAGTTCTGTGATGAAGGATCTGATTGCCTCGGCTAAGAAGGCTGCGCTGGCTGATGGATTTATTCTAGTGTTTGGTGAGACGGGAACCGGCAAAGAGCTATTGGTACAAGCGATTCACAATCACAGTCCTCGCAAGCATGAGCCTTTTGTAGCAATCAATTGTGCGGCAATTCCAGAAACCCTTTTAGAGAGTATTCTTTTTGGTACAACCAAAGGGGCTTTTACCGGTGCAGTAGAATCAAAAGGATTATTTCAGCAAGCGGGAAATGGCACATTGTTTCTGGATGAACTGAATTGTATGAGTATTAATTTACAAGCCAAGATTCTACGGGTTGTGCAAGAAAGAATGGTCAGACGAGTCGGTGGGACTATGGAAATTCCGGTTCGCTGTCGGGTGATTAGTTCTACGAATGTGGATCCTTGGGAATCAGTGAACAATGGCAGTTTACGTAAAGATCTTTTCTACCGTTTAGCCGTGATGACCCTCTTTATCCCGCCCTTAAAAGATAGAAAAGAAGACGTAGAGGCTCTGATTCATTCCTTTCTCAATCGCTATCGAAAGATATACGGCTTTGGTGAAGTTCAAATTGATGCAGGATTAAAGGATATTTTTCTTCGTTATCTGTGGCCTGGGAATGTTCGAGAATTAGAACATATTATTGAAAGCGCCATGAACATGTTAGATGGCCGAAAGGTTATAACCGTTGATCACTTGCCCCACTATCTGAGAGCAAAATTTGTCAGTCAAGATGGAATCTTCCCTGAATACTACAAAAAAGGATCTAATACTTTGGCCCATGTCCTGCGGGAAGTAGAAAAGCAAGTGATTAGAGAAGCCTTGAAAAGCCATGACGGAAATATTACCAGGGCTGCGGAGTCTATAGGAATTGCCCGTCAAAATCTTCAATACCGGATTAGAAAACTCAATGTGCAAAATTTTTAGGCGGGCAAGGAATGTTGGCACTTGACCTTAAAGGGCTCTCGGCGGCAATAGGACGGATGTTTTCGCAAATAATCTATGCGCCGGGGCCTTGCTTTTAAGGCGTGACGTGGCCTTTGGTTACTCACGGATAATACAGCGACTATTACTTTAAAGCAGAGTTAACTGGTTCAAACTAAAGCTGAGTTTCGAAACTTCAGAATGGATAAAGAAGGCCCGACCGCAGTAGAATTTTGAAGTCTCCCCGGTGAAAAAAGGGAAGTATACATTTAATTATCAGAAATCAGGAACGATTCTTGCATTAGAGATTAGTTAGATTACATACCGAATTCTAATTTCTTAATACATAACTTTTTGGAGCTGTTTTTTTAGGATGATACTTAAAGATTATTTTAGTCTAGAGATTCCTAAAGGATCTTAGTGAATGTCTTAATTTCCCTGTATTTTCAATGAATGAAAGTGAGGTGATGGCGAATGACCTTAACGGATTTTGTAAGTTTTCTGGTGAAGAATACTAAGACAATTATGGAATACTCCGAAAATCATTTTACCTTGGTGTTGCTGGCTGTGGGGATTTCTTTGCTGATCTGGGTGCCGGTCGGTCTCTTGTTAACCAAAAGTGATAAGTGGGCAGCGCGAGTTTTGGCGTTAGCTAATACGATATTTTGTATTCCCAGTTTATCGATGTTTGCGATTTTGGTCACAATCCCAATGTTTGGCCTCGGCAGAAAGTCTGCTTTGCTGGCCTTAGTTCTCTATGCAATGATGCCTCTGATTCGCAGTGTATATGATGGGGTGAAAAATGTTGATCGCAATGTGATTGAAGCGGCCAGAGGAATGGGAATGAGTACCAAGCGAATTCTCGTAGAAATTCTTGTACCTTTAGGTATGCCGATTATCTTTGCCGGTTTCCGGATAACTGTGGTCATGACTACCGGTATTGCTGCAATAGCCACCTATATCGGGGAGCGGAATTTAGGGCGATTTATTCAGGAAGGCCTTGTTCGTTCAAATACACCGATGATGGTCACCGGTGCCCTGATTATTTCAATAATTGCCATTGGTTTAGATACTATTCTTGGAGTGATTGAGAAAAGGATTGTTCCCAAAGGATTACGCGTGAGTCGCTAACCCTCATCAGGATGGTAGGTCTAATTGAGGACGGGGTAGAGTTTTACAGAGGAGGATTCTGATGATTCAACTAGAGCAGATTACGAAGCAGTACCCGGGTCAAGCAATGCCAGCTGTAGATAAACTATATTTGTCAATTCCGAAAGGAGAAATTTGTGTTTTGGTTGGCCCCTCCGGTTGTGGCAAGAGTACGATTTTGCGCATGATTAACCGGATGATTGAACCGACTTCCGGGATTGTGAAAATTGATGGACAGGATGTTACCAGTACGAATCCGGATCAACTGCGGATGGGTATCGGCTATGTTATTCAACAAATAGGGCTTTTGCCTCATCGGACAATTGCTGAAAATATCGCTATTGTACCGCGACTCTATAAATGGCCGAAGGAGAAAATCAACAAACGGGTCGATGAACTGATTGTTATGATGGGGCTTGACTTGGAAAAGACCAGGGGCAAGTATCCATCTCAACTTAGTGGCGGGCAAATGCAGAGAGTAGGGGTTGCCAGGGCGATGGCTGTCGATCCGCCCATTATGCTTATGGATGAACCTTTCGGAGCAGTTGATCCCATTGCTCGAACCCATTTACAGGATGAGTTGCTGCGACTCCAGAAAGAGATTAAGAAGACGATTGTTTTTGTAACCCATGATATTAATGAAGCCATTAAAATGGGGGATAGGATCGCTATTTTCAATGCGGGGCAGTTAGTACAGTTTGGAACTCCGGAAGAGATCTTGACTAATCCCATTAATGAGTTTGTTGAGGACTTCATTGGGCGGGATCGGGTTGTCAAAAAGTTGAATTTGTATCTGGCTGAAGATGCTATGAAGCCGATTAAATGTTTGGTCAGGGACGACGAATTGCAAAATGTCGCTCGGAAAATGAAGGATGCGGGAGCAGAGGTGGCTTTCCTCGTCAATGAAGCCGGCAAAGCTTGTGGTCAAATCTCGGCTGGGGATGTGGAAGAGTTTGGGATGGATATTGAAGGATTGCGGAAACGAGCCCAGCGCAGGTCAAACGCCTTTGTTCAAACCACCACTCCCTTCCCGGATGCACTCTCCCTGCTGCTGGAATATGATGCGGATTATCTGGGAGTTCTAAAGGGTGAGGAACTCTGTGGAGTGCTCTCTTTCCAAGGAATTCGGAAGCATGTGTACAGGAAAGAGGGTGAGTAAATGCGCTGGGAGAATTTCAGGTTTGCTCTTTTTGAGAAGGCTCCGGAGGCTCTGTTAGAGCATTCCATGATTGTTGTTATCACCATAACCCTTGCAATCCTGATTTCCGTACCCCTTGGAGTCTTTCTTAGCCGTCCGAAATATAAGAAGTTTGGACTGGTTACCCTTAATATACTTAACCTATTACAAGCTGTTCCCGGGATTGCGGTTATTGCTTTGGCCTTGCCAATTCTAGGTTTGGGCATGAAACCTGCTATCGTGGCCCTTTTATTTCAGAGTCTTTTGCCCATTGTTAGGAACACCATTGCCGGTCTGTTAGGGGTCAGCTCAGATGTGAAGGAAGCCGCCAGCGGGATGGGAATGTCTCAGCGAAGAATTCTGTGGGAAGTAGAGCTGCCGTTAGCTATACCGATTATTTTAAGCGGGATCCGGACGGCGACTGTGTATGTGGTTAGTATTGGTACCTTAGCTTCTCTGATCGGTGCGGGAGGGCTGGGTAATCTTATTATGGGCGGCCTTTCTCTCTTCCGACCGGAATACTTACTGGTTGGAGCGGGGCTGGGGGCTTTGATGGCTATCTTTTTAGATAGGATGATTAATTATCTGGAGTATCGAATCACACCTCCCGGGATGAGAGTCGAGTAGTACAAGTCAGAAAGAATTAGATCGGATGAACAGAGATTAAGGCAGTTCCTCTCCGTCTTTGAGCAGAATTTTATGGGCTAGTTTGACGGGAGTTGGAAATGATATTGGAGCTTTTGGGGGTTGTTTAGGTCTTCAGGCAATGGCGCTTGAAGGAATTAAGGACGGTTCCCTAAAAGGGCATAAAGAAGGAGGGGTTAAGGGCTAAAAAAAATCTATGGTAATATTGTGAAAAGATGTATAATTAGAACAATCTATTAAAGGAAGGGGTATGTATATGAAGAAACGATCTTTATTTCTCGTTGCAGTTTTGTCCCTTACATTGGCTTTAGGAGGGGTATTTGGCTGTGGTGCTAAAGCGCCTGCCACGGGATCCGCTCCGGAAAACACAAAAAAAGAGGGGCCGACTATTAAGATTTCATCTAAGACTTTTACTGAAGCGGCACTTTTAGGAACCATGAGTCTTCAGTATCTGGAAGGATTGGGCTACCCTGTTGAAAACAAAATGGGTTTAGGTGAATTGGCTGTAATCAGGCCTGCTTTAACCTCAGGCCAAATCGACCTTTATTGGGAATACACCGGTACCGGGGTTATGAATTTAATGGAACATGAGCCTGTGTTTGATGCTGCTGAAAGCTATAAATTGATTAAAGAATGGGATGCTAAGAACGGCATTGCTTGGCTGGAATATGCACCTCTCAACGATACTTATGGAATCGTGGTCCGTCCGGAGATTGCCGAAAAATATAAGCTTAAAACTGTTTCTGACTATGTTGCCCAAGTGAAAAAGGGTGAAAGCTTGAAATTTGTTGGTTTCCCGGAGTGGGAAGGAAGAGCGGATGGTCTGCGTTCTTTTGAAAAAGTTTATGATTTTAAAATGCCTAAAGGGGATTTCGTTAACGTTGCTATGGGCTTAAATTATGATACTCTTAAAGCTCAAAAGGGTGATTTAGCTCTGGCCTTTACCACCGAGCCTAGAATTATTACAGATAAGCTTGTAATGCTGGAAGATGATAAAAGTGCCTTCCCTGTTTACAATGCTGCCCCTGTTGTACGTCAAGAGATTGTTGATAAGTACCCAACTTTGGCTGCCGATCTCAAGAAATTAAGCGCTTTGCTGGACACTAAGACAATTACTGAATTAAACATGCAAGCTGATGTTGAGAAGAAGTCTATTGAAGAAGTTTCTTCCACGTTCTTAAAGAGTAAAGGGTTGTTGAAGTAAAGCGGTTTGGAGCGAAGTTAAGGTAAGTTCTGTCTGGGGAGAGGAAGTGTCTTAGCCCGTTCGCACACGTTCCATTCGCTATTCGCTTGCCGCTAAGGCTAAAACTCAAAACCTCTGGGCTTTCTGCAAGTAAACCGTTGAGTTTCTTCACGCCTTAGCGACTGCGCTCATTGACGCGATTCCACTAAAGTGCTCACTATGCTAAGTCACTTCCTCTGATTTTAAGTTGGAGTAAGAGTAAGAGTGAGCAAGAGTAAGGTTACCTTACTTGGGTGCTGCACCGAAAGGCCTGGTAGAGATTAATTAATTGCCACTTTATGCCCGAGTGTATTTCCGGGGCGTAAAGTGGCTTTATAAAGCTATTTTGACAACGTGAAGGGCGGATTTTTTGATGTCTGAGATTGATAAGTTTGTTAGACTCTTTGCTGTGCCGGAATTTGTAGTTCCGCATTTGTCCCTTTTTCTCTCTGAACGGGAGATGATTCTGGTGGCTCGGCTGAATGGTGAAAAGTGTTCTGTCTCCAAAATAGTTTTAAGGATGAATAGTAATTTTGAAGATGTACAGGACTTATTAGACGCCTGTTATAATAAACACCTTGTTCATAGGGAAGAGGTGGATGGAGATTACATTTATTACGGGGCGGATTTCTATGAACTCTTGGATTATATCTGTAAGTTTGATGAAAACTATCCTTTAATCGATAAGGATTTGAGACGAACTTTAGACAAATGGTGTTATCGAGTTTATCGTGAGCGGATGGATGCTTATCTGGGTTCCCTTCTTGAGGGGGAAGCTGTGGATAGGGCCCCGGAGACCTTCCTGATGATTGAAGACTTGGATCAAGTTTTGGAATCCGTGAAGGATATTCGTTTAGTTCCCTGTAATTGCCGCAAGTTAGCCAACCACTGTGTTAAGCCTACAGAAACTTGTTTGAGCTTTGATGATTCCATAACTGACCGAACCTTTGGTCGTTCCCTCTCCAAAGAAGAGGCCAAAGAGTTGGTGTGGTCAGCTCATAAAAAGGGGTTAATGCATCAAGTAAACAGTGATTGGCGGACAATGGGGCCGACTTATATGTGCAATTGTTGTTCCTGCTGTTGTTATCCCTTGCGTTTAGCTCAGGAAAAAGGAACGAAGGGCGTTTTTCCTATCAGTCAATTCATGGTTCAGCGTGATGAGACTAAGTGTTCGCATTGTGGGGCTTGTGCTAAGCGCTGTAATTTTGGGGCTTTTTATAGTGGTGAGGCAAAAACAGTAGTGAAGGGGAAAAGTCGGAGAAAGGTTGAGCTTAACCTAAACAAGTGTTGGGGATGCGGGATTTGTAAAGAGACTTGCCCTACTAAGGCTATTGCCATGACCCAGATAATTGCGATTGGTTAATCAGATCAACCACTTAAGGAGGAGTTAGAAATGAATCGCAAAATTCTTTTGATTTGATTTCTATTTCTGTTTACAAGTGTATTGGGTTATGGTGTATATCGGTTGTCTTATGACTTGGATCGTCTTCCCAAGGGGACTCTGATTGCAGAAGAAACCTCTCCGAATAAAACCTATGCCGTTAAGGCCTACACTTCTGATGCCGGGGCCACTACTTCGTATTCTGTAATTGCAGAGTTATCCTTTAACAAGGCGAGTAAACCATCTGAAATTATTTACTTTCAATATAAAGAGAGTGCTGCTTCGATACGTTGGCAAGATGATAGCACTGTGATCATTAATAATGTTGAACTTCATATGCCCAATGAGAAATATGATTACAGGCATAACAAGAAGAAACGCTGAAGAAGTAATCTTTTTGAGCATTAGAAAATTTGTAAGAGAAATCAACAGCAATAATAATTGGCACAGCAAAGAAGTTATGCGGTTCCCTAAGGGCTGGGCTAAGGCGGAGTGAGAAGAACCTTTTAGTGCCAAATATTTTAGCGCTTTGATTTTACCGATATATAGATTGGCAGTACCCATAATTTTGCTGGATGAAGAAAACCCTTTAGGATACTGATATATTAATGTAAGTTTTTGATTAAAAAGAGAAATCCACTCGTCTGTGAGGGATGGCATAAATCTTGCAACTATTTTGTTAGTGAGTTGGAGATAACTCCGGAGATACACTAAGATTGACAATTGTGCTCAAAACTTGGAAAGATTCGTTAAAGCATGCATCAAGAATTACGAAAGGATAAGGTTAGGTTTTGTCCAAGTTTTATTAACCGGGTAACCTAAATGAGAAAAATTCGTTCCAATAGTATAGAACAAACAACCCCATTTCTACGTTGGGTAAGTGAGGGTCAGATTGAGGAAATCCATTTTGCAACCTTGGAAGTACTCGAACGAACCGGAGTTGTTGTAGACCATCCGGAAGCCTTGCAGTTATTAAAAGATGCAGGCTGTATTGTCAATGATCATCGGGTTCGGATTCCCAGTTGGTTAGTAGAGGAATGCCTGCGTTTAGCACCGCGCAAAATTGTCGTTGCCAATCGCAAAGGCCAGCGAGTTATGCCTTTGGAAAAGAATCGCACATATTTTGGAACCGGTTCAGACCTGCCCTTTACAGTAGATTTAGAAACCGGCAAGCGGAGACGCTCAACCAAGCGGGATGTGGAACTTGCCTGCAGAGTTATGGATTACTTACCTAATTATGATTTCGTAATGAGTTATGCTATCGCTTCGGATACCAGTTCAAAGGTTAGCGATCTCCATCAATTAGAGGCTATGGTTACTAATACGATAAAGCCGATGATTGTCACTGCTCATGATGAGATTAATATGCGCGCCCAATTAGAAATGGCGGCCTTAGTAGCCGGCGGGAGAGAGGAACTTCGCAAAAACCCCTTTATGATTCTTTACTCTGAGCCGATTTCCCCCTTAACCCATACCAATGATGGAGTTGGCAAGATGTTCGCTTGCTTCGAGTATGGTGTGCCGGTAGTTTATACTCCGGGAATCTTATCGGGTGCTACCACCCCGGTTACGAAAGCAGGTACTATTGTTTTAATGAATGCCGAGGCTCTTGCGGGAGTGGTCATGGCCCAATTAAAACAAAAAGGAGCTCCGATTATTATTGGGGGCGGAGCTACTCCTATGGATATGAGGACCACGGCGACTTTATACGGATCCCCGGAAGCAATGATGAATTACGCTATCATGACTCAATTATCCCAGTTTTATGGAATTCCGAACTTTACGGAGGCAGGTTGTGTTAATGCTCCTATCCCGGATGCTCAAGCAGGGATGGAAGCTGGAAATGGGATTTTAATGGCTCAATTAATGGGTGCTAATTTAGTCCATGATGTGGGCTATTTAGAAGGCGGCAAAACCGGTTCCTTAACTTTCCTCACCATGTGCAATGATTATATTGATAATGCTCGCTATATGGGGAGAGGCACTCGTATTGATGAAGAAACCATGGCGGTTGATGTGATTGATGAAGTGGGCCCGGGTGGAAATTATGTCAGCCATGAACATACTTATAAGAATTTCCGTGAAGAAATTTGGACATCCAAGCAGTTTAACACTTCTTTCTGGGAGGTCTGGGAAGAGCAGGGTTCTAAATCAATGGAAGCTCGGGCTGAGGAATTAGCTAAGCATATTGTGGCAACACATAATTCGGAACTCTTAGATGACACTATTCAGCAAGGGTTAAATGAAATCATTGCGGAAACTGATCAAAAGAAAGCATCGACAAGACGAAAAAATAAAGACGCTTAACCTTTAAAAGGGTAAAGAGGGGAACTCATTTTAAGGCAAAATGAAAGGGGTTACACGGGTATGGGAGTTGGAAGCTCACATGGGAACGGACTGTTCTTCAGGACACTTACTGAAAAACAAGCAGAGGAGATTCATCTGGCAAGTTGCCAGATTCTCGAAGATACTGGTATGGTGATTCACCATGAAGAGGCTGTGGAATTACTTAGGCAGGCCGGAGCGCATGTGGAAAAGGGGAACAGGGTTTATTTTCCCAGCTCCCTTGTGAAGAAAGCACTGCAGACGGCCCCTTCCCGGGTGACCTTATATAACCGTAAGGGAGAAGCTGCTCTGCATTTAGAAGGGTCGAATGTCTACTTCGGTACAGGGTCAGATACCCTGAACTATCTGGATCCCTTCACCTTTGAGCGGAGAAGCTGGACAAAGGCAGATGTGGCTAATGCCATTCGAATTTGCGATAAATTGCCAAATATAGATTTTGTCATGTCCATGGGCCTGCTGTCCGATGCTGACCCCCGGATGATTAATCGGGAGCAATATGCCATTATGGTTCAAAACACTGAGAAACCCCAAGTGGTTATTGCTGAAGATGGAGCAACTCTGCAAGATATTATTGAAATGGCCGCCTGCGCTGTGGGTGGAAAAGAGCAATTGCGGCACAAGCCTTTGTTTATGATTTATACTGAACCAACTTCGCCCCTTCAACATCCTAAGGAGTCTATTGAAAAGTTATTGATTGCTGCAGAAAATGGAGTTCCTTCGAATTTTGCCTGCGGGGGGGTAGCTGGGGCTTCCGTGCCGACTACGGTTGCCGGGGCATTAGTCCAGGCTAATGCGGAAGCGTTGAGCGGTTTAGTAATTCACCAGTTAAAAGCTCCGGGAGCGCCCTTTGTTTACGGGTATGGAAATTCTCCGTTGGATATGCGCTCTATGCAGGCGGTTTACGGGACTCCGGAAGCTGTGCTCTTTCAAGGAGGAGCTGTAGATCTGGCTCATTACTATCAACTTCCATCTTGGGGTTATGCCGGATGCAGCAATTCCAAGGTCTGCGATGAACAGGCTATTGCAGAGTCGACAATGTTTACCTTGATGGGAGCCCTTCAAGGGTGCAATATTATGCATGATGTTTTCTACATGGAATTTGGAATTACCGGTTCCTTAGAACTGCTGGTTATTTCTAATGAAGTAATCGGTAGGACGCGGCGTTTACTGAAGGGGATCGATACGGATAAAGAGTCTTTAGGTGTAGAAGCTATCAAGCGGGTAGGCCCGGGAGGGAACTTCTTGGGGGATGACCATACTGCCAAGCATTTTAGGGATAATTGGTTTCCGGATCTTTCTGATTTTAATAATTATGAAAATTGGACAGCCGATGGCAGCAAGACAATGATTGATCGTGCCAGAGATCGAATTAAACTTATCTTAGAAACTCATCAGCCTAAGCCTGTCTCTGAAGAGGTAAAAGCTCAAATCGAAGAAATCTTGCACAAAGCTCAAGAGAAATTTGGCGGGAAGTTTTAATTTAGCTCTGAGGCCCCCACATCTTTAGGTGGTGGATCTTAGGCTAGGCAAGTTTCAGGTGTAATAGAACAGGGATTATTATTGATTGAAGTTTCAAGAAAAATTTACTTTTAGGCTAAATTAACAGGAAAAATAATGGATTAAAGGCTATAATGACTTAGACGTAATAATTTTTCATAATTTAAGGAGGAGTCGCAGCATGAGTGATTTTAGCAGTTTGGCTGAACTGGTGATTAACGGGAATTATAACGGTGCGAAGGATTTTACCCAAAAATTGATTGATAGTGGAGCTGACCCTATTGAGATTATCAATCAGGGATTAATGGCTGGTATGGATGTGGTTGGAGTTCGTTTCAAAGCCGGGGATATGTTTGTCCCAGAGGTAATGATGTCCGCTAAGGCTATGAGTACGGGGATTGAGCTTTTAAAGCCTTTGATTGCTGATAGTGATATGCCTTCCGCCGGCAAAGTCCTGATTGGCACGGTAAAAGGTGATCTCCATGATATCGGTAAAAAACTGGTGGTCATGATGTTAGAAAGTGCCGGGTTTGATGTTGTTGATTTAGGTGTAGACATAGATCCTGATGCTTTTGTAAATGCTGTTAAGGAGCACTCGCCTCAAGTGATTGGTTTATCCGCACTTTTAACCACCACCATGTTATCTATGAAAGATACCATTGAGGCCCTAAAGGAAGAGGGACTTCGGGATCAGGTAAAGGTTATTATTGGTGGAGCCCCTATTTCCCAAAGTTTCGCAGACGAGATCGGTGCCGACGGCTATGCTTCAGATGCCGGGACAGCTACTGAACTGTGCCGCAATTTGATTGCTTAGAATAGGTTCGAGTTCTCCATGCAATGAATTCACTCCTGTGGATTGAAGCCGCCTGTCTTAAGGGTCTATTATTCTTAGGAATGTTTTAGAGCTTTTTTCAGGTAGAGTAGACATAATAGTTATTGAGATAAGGTACAGCGGTCCTCAGGGACAACTGTACCTATTTCTGAAATATGAGCCATGTAGACTTTTCAGTTTGGTAACCTAATATTGTTAGACCAAGTGTCTAAAATTTAGTGAGGAGTGATCTGGATGATTAGTAACTATGACATCTCCCAAGCCATGACTATCAAATTAGATCCTGAATTACCGGCAAAGCAGGAATTTGTGGAGGGAATAAGAAGGGCTCCGGATCGAGGTTTTAGCTTAACTCCAAGTCAGACAAAAATCGCTCTCAAAAATGCCTTGCGTTATGTTCCGGAAGAATTGCATGAAGAGTTGGCACCTGAGTTTTTAGAGGAACTGCGAACAAGGGGCAGAGTCTATGCTTATCGCTACCGTCCCGCCGGAAAACTCTCGGGAAAGCCGATTGGTGAGTACAAAGGAAACTGTATTGAGGGCAAAGCATTCCAAGTTATGATTGATAATAACTTGGATTTTGAGGTTGCCCTTTACCCTTATGAGCTGGTTACTTATGGCGAGACAGGAAGTGTCTGCCAAAACTGGCTGCAATATCTTTTGATTAAAAAATATCTCGAGGTCATGACGGATCAGCAAACTCTGGTCATGGAATCCGGACACCCCGTGGGATTATTTCCTTCTCGACCGGAGGCACCGAGAGTGATTATTACCAACGCGCTGATGGTAGGGATGTTCGACAATCAGAAGGACTGGGAAATTGCGGAACAAATGGGCGTCGCTAATTATGGCCAAATGACGGCGGGTGGCTGGATGTATATCGGGCCTCAGGGGATTGTTCATGGAACCTTTAATACGCTGCTTAATGCCGGACGGATGAAGTTAGGGATTCCCCATGATGGAGATCTCAGAGGATGTTTGTTCCTCACCTCCGGTCTGGGGGGAATGAGCGGGGCTCAAGGAAAATCCGTAGAGATTGCCCGTGGTGTGGGGATTATTGCCGAGGTGGATGAATCGAGAATTAAGACTCGTCATGAGCAGGGATGGGTCAGCAGAGTGTCTGCAGATTTAGAGGAAGTCTTTAGAATCGCCGCAGAGTATGTGGAGAAGAAAGAACCTATGTCCATTGCTTATCAGGGCAATGTGGTGGATTTATTAGAGTATGCTGTTGAACACCAGATTAAGGTGGATTTGCTCAGTGATCAGACCTCTTGTCATGTGGCTTATGAGGGTGGGTATTGCCCCCAAGGGATCAGCTTTGAGGAGCGGACGAAATTACTGGCTACCAATCGGGCAGAGTTTAAAAAGCTTGTCGATCAGAGCTTAGTGCGTCAGTTTGAATTGATTAAAACCTTAGTTGCCCGAGGTACCTATTTCTTTGATTATGGTAATTCCTTTATGAAGGCAGTTTATGATGCCGGAGCTACTGAGATTTCTAAAAATGGTGTGGATGAGAAGGATGGCTTTATTTTCCCCTCGTATGTAGAGGATATTATGGGGCCGGAGCTGTTTGATTATGGGTATGGGCCTTTCAGATGGGTGTGTTTAAGTGGGAAAAAGGAAGATTTGCGAAAGACGGATGAAGCGGCCATGGCTTGCATTGATCCAAATCGCAGGGGACAAGATCGGGACAACTATATTTGGATTAAGGATGCGGAGAAGAACAAGCTGGTTGTGGGGACACAAGCTCGAATTCTCTACCAGGATGCGGAAGGTCGGATTAGAATTGCGCTTAAATTCAATGAGATGATTCGCCAAGGTGAGATTGGGCCGGTGATGCTTGGCAGAGATCACCATGATGTGAGTGGGACGGATTCTCCATTTAGAGAGACAGCGAATATTAAAGATGGAAGTAACGTTATGGCGGATATGGCGGTGCAGAGTTTTGCCGGGGATGCTGCCCGGGGGATGAGTATGGTCTCACTTCATAATGGAGGGGGCGTAGGCATTGGTAAGGCTATCAATGGCGGGTTTGGTTTAGTGCTTGACGGAAGTGAACGCGTGGATAACGTCATAAAATCCGCCCTGTTATGGGATGTGGTCGGTGGAGTGGCGAGACGAGCTTGGGCGCGAAATCAGAATTCAATTGAAACCGGCATCGAGTTCAATGAGCGGTATAAAGGAAAGGGACATATTACTATGCCGTTTATTCCCAAGGATGAGTTGATTGATCGGTTAGTGGATGGTTTTATAGATTAGAATCTCATGCGAGCTACGCAGCACGATTGGGAGGATTAGAGATGGAATTTATTAAGTGGGATAATTTGCAATTGGATAGTTCGGAAATTTATCGGCGGATTGGTATGCCGGATGCCGATTCGAAGCGAAGTCAGAATTTTAAGCCGACCATTGAGGAGATGCGGCTTAAAGCCTTGGGTCTGGTTGATGCCCGGTGTATCTATGCTTATGTACCTGTGGAGGTTTCCGGACCGGAGGAAATTTTGATGGCCAATAAGTACGCCATTAAAGCTGCTACTTCGTTTTTTGAGGGCGCTGATCAGGTGTTATTGGCGGTTCAAACTATTGGCTATCGCCTGGAAGAAGAATCTGCCCGTTTATTTGAACAGGGAGAGATGCTTGAGGGTATGGTTTTAGACGGCTGTGGAACCGTAGCTCTGGATGAAGCCTTGGAATTGTTAAGAGGTATGGTGGTTAAGGAAGTCTCAGATCGAGGGTTACAGACCGGTCATAACCTGTGCCCCGGTGGTTATCAGATTCCCTTAGAGGCTCAGAAAATCTTATTTACCCTTTTAGATGGAGGGGAACTGGGCATAACCTTAAGTGAAACCTTGTTAATGTCTCCGGTAAAATCTCATACCCTTGTTATCCCGGTTGGAGAAAAGCTTAAGAAGCCAAACCTGTCTTGTGCGATAACTTGTGAGATGTGTGTGGAACAACAAAACTGTGCTCACAGTCGTTTGAAGTTTGGTAAGTCCAAGGAAAGAAGGGAAAACTAAAGGTTAGGGATAGACAAAAAGGTGCCTGGCGTTATTGCAGTTTCTTATTAAAAGAACAGGGAAGCGCGAGAATCTGATTAAAGCTTCTAGTGCTTCCCAAATGACTTTAAGGGAGATGATCCTATGCATTATGCGGATCTGTTGATCCATTCTGCTCAAATGATGGTGACAATGAAGGGGTTTTCTGACAATCCTGCCTGTGGGGAAGAGATGTCTGAGGTTGGTATAGTAGAAGATGGCGCTGTTGCTATCCGAGAGGGAATGATTGTCGCTGTTGGGACAACGGCAGAAATTCGAGCTGCTGGATGGTCAGGGCCTGACACCCAGGAAATAAGTGCAAAGGGTAAGGTTGTAACTCCGGGATTTGTCGATCCACATACCCACGTTCTTTATGCAGGTTCCCGGGAGAATGAACTTTCGCTGAAGTTGAAAGGGGTTCCCTATTTAGAGATTCTTAAACAGGGTGGAGGAATTCTTTCAACCGTTCGCTCAACCAAGCAGGCTTCAGATGAAGAGATAAAGGCTCAAACCAGGCGGCGGCTTCAGACCATGCTTAGCTTGGGAACAACAACTGCCGAAGTTAAGAGCGGATATGGGTTGATGGTCGAGGATGAGTTGAGAGCTTTACGTCTTATTCGGGAATTAGACGAAAGTCAGGTTATTGATTTGGTACCAACTTTCATGGGAGCCCATGCAGTACCAACCGGGTATAGTGAACCGGAGTTTACAAGTTATATTGTGGATGAAATGCTGCCGGTTATTGCTGCTGAAAATCTGGCGGAATTCTGCGATGTTTTTTGTGAACCGGGTGTGTTTAGTCTCGAATCCAGCGAGCGGATTTTACTGAAAGCCCAACAACTAAATCTAAAGTTAAAAATGCATGCGGATGAATTAGCCTCTGCGGGGGGTGCGGAGTTAGCTGCCAGACTGGGAGTTGTCAGTGCAGATCATTTGCTGCAAGCTTCAGATAAGGGAATTGAAGCCCTGGCCAGACAGGGGGTAATTGCTGTGTTGCTGCCGGCAACTTCCTTTAATCTTGCTAAGAACTCCTATGCCAGAGCCAGAGATATGATTCGTGCCCGTGTTCCAGTAGCCCTGGCAACAGATTCGAATCCCGGATCATCTCCGACGGAATCCATGCCTCTTGTTTTAACCATTGCCTGCCTTTACCTTAGGCTTACTCCGGAAGAAGCCTTAGCCGGAGCTACAATCAATGCCGCTCATGCAATAGGCAGAGCAAAGCAGGTAGGCAGCTTAGAGGTTGGAAAACAAGGGGATGTGCTTATTCTTGATATTCCCAATCTCAACTATTTGCCCTATCATTTCGGAAATAACCCGGTGGAAACTGTTATTAAAAAGGGAAAGGCTGTCTGGGGCCTAGGCAACCACATTAACTGAAATTTCGTTAATAATTGTGATATAAATGGAAGAAAATTCCTATTAAAATTGTCAAATTAGTCCCTTTAGTAACGCGGAAACAATTTTGAAGGAGATTTTTTGATCATTTACAAGTATTTACCATATTCCGACAAAACATTATCTTATATATTGTTGATGTTGACAGTAAAATATATTAGAATGTTCCAGGATTCCATTATTTGTTGAAATGAGGATTGGCAAGTGAATGATTTGATTGATAAACAAATTGAAGAATTAAGATTACAAATGCACGAAGTTGCCTCAGACAAAAAGCTTACTGACCAGAGGGTAGTCAGTATAAGCTGCAAATTAGATCTTTTAATTAATGAATTTTATTTGAGAGATAGATTAAGGGCAAACTCGCAATACAAAACATCTTAAGTTATATCTTCAATGTGTCAATCAATCTGCTCAATTTTGTACATACTGATCAGGCTGTTCTCGGCTCCATCTATAGGATAACCGAGAGCGGCCTTTTTTGCCCTTTAAGATGTGAGTTGTTTAGTGAAGCCATAAGAACTAAAATAGGTTATAATCAATCAATAATTAAAGAAAATAATAGGGATACCTACCTCTTTTTAACCAGATTATTTGAACCAGGGGGAAATAATTAAAATGAGCTATAAGAAGTTTTTAGAACGGTTAGAGAAAGAGCTTGTTGTAACGCTGGGATGTACCGAACCCATGGCTATTGCCTTTGCAGCTGCTTTAGCCAAGAAGCACGTAAAAGGAGAACTGATAACCTCATTAAGAGTTTTGGCTAGCACTAATGTCCTCAAAAACGCCATGGCTGTGAGTATTCCGGGTGCTCAAGGAAGTGGAGTTGATTTAGCAGCTGCGTTAGGTGTGCTGGCGGGGGATTTTACTAAAGGATTAGAAGTGCTGAGCGGCTTAACCTCTCAGGATGTGGATAATGCGAAAAGAATGATTGATCAGAAAAAGGTCAAAGTTGAAGTAGCAGAGACCGCTAAAAAGTTGTACATTGAAGTCATTGTTAATACCCCTCAATCCACTGCAAAAGTGGTAGTCGCTGATGAACATACTAAAGTTGTTTTTATTGAGGTAGATGGGAAAGTATTAGTAGATGCTTTAGAAAATGAAAGTGGTTCAGATGGGACTGAGGAGACCGGTAATAGCGCAGACTCCTTCATGACAATTGATAGTATATGGGAATTTGTCAAGGGAGTTAAGGTCAGCGACCTTTCAATAATTAATAAGACAATTGAGCTGAATACCAGTGTGGGCTTAGAGGGGTTATCAAAGGCCTATGGCTTAGAAGTAGGAAAAACTATCAAAGAAGGTATTAGCCAAGGAATGCTTTCCGATGATTTGATAACTAACGCTATGGCTCTTACAGCAGGTGCCTCAGATGCCAGGATGTCAGGGTGTACTATGCCGGTTATGAGCAACTCGGGAAGCGGCAATCAAGGAATCTCGGCGACTTTACCGGTAGTGGCGGTAGGAGAAAAATCTCAGGCTTCAAGGGAGCAGATCATTCGAGCAGTAACCTTAAGTAATCTTATTGCAATCTATATTAAGACAAAGATCGGACGGTTATCCGCCTTATGTGGAGCTACAGCCTCTGCCACCGGGGCCAGCTGTGGTATTGCTTATCTGCTGGGAGGTGGAAAAGCTGAAGTAATGTCGGCTATTCAGAATATGCAGGGGAATACCACCGGAATGTTCTGTGATGGGGCTAAGGCCGGGTGTGCTATGAAGTTGTCAACCTGTACCAGTGCCGCAGTTCAATCGGCAATCATGGCCGTCCAGGGTAAAACCATCCAGTCAACGAATGGGATTATTGAGGAAAGTGCTGAACAAACCCTTGAAAACTTAGGGCGTCTGGCCAATCAAGGGAGCACGGCGGTGGATAGAGTTATTCTGGATATCATGGTGCAAAAGAAGGTTGGTTAGTCGTTTGGGTCGCTGGGGTCAGGCAAAGAAGTCCCCTAACTTCGCAGGTAAATGAAGTTAGGGGACTTCTATTTTTAAACTCTTATAAGAAGCGGAGATCTACATTCTTGCCCCAGCCAAACCAGACTCTCTGGGCATTGTGGCCTGGACTGTGATATAATAAGGCGTTCTACAGCTTTTGCTAAGGAGAAGAGGATCGTTATGAATGTCTTAACTGCTGAGAATTTATCAAAAGGCTATGGGGAAAAGATTCTTTTTAAGGATATTTCTTTTGGTATTGACGAAGGTGAAAAGATCGGAATTATTGGAGTTAATGGGACGGGTAAGTCTACATTGCTTAAAATATTAGCCGGTTTGGAATGGCCGGAACAGGGCCAGGTTACGAAGGGTAATAGTATCCGCTTAGAATATCTGCCTCAGAATCCTGACTTTGAAGAAACTGCAACCGTTTTACAACAGGTTTTCAAAGGGAATTCCCCTGTTATGAAGCTTTTGCGGGAGTATGAATTGGTCTTGGAAAAGCTGGCGGAGAAGCCAGAAGACTCCATGCTTCAGCAAAGGTTAATTGGCTTAGGTCAGCAGATGGATGAACTGGATGCTTGGCAGCTGGAAAATGAGGCTAAGACCATCTTGAATAAACTGGGAATATCTAAGTTTGATACAATAGTAGGAACCCTTTCAGGCGGGCAGCGAAAAAGAGTGGCTTTAGCCAGTGCTCTGATAAATCCTACGGATATTCTGCTGCTTGATGAGCCAACGAATCACATTGATAATGATACAGTGGATTGGCTGGAGCAATACCTGAATAAACGCAAGGGTGCTTTAGTGATGATTACTCACGATCGCTATTTTCTGGACCGGGTAGTTGGCCGAATCTTTGAATTAGACAGAGGAAGCCTCTATCCTTATCCCGGTAATTACAGTCGCTTCCTGGAATTAAAAGCAGAACGGGAAGAGCAGGCTGAAGCCACAGAGCGGAAACGCCAAAATCTCTATCGCAATGAACTTGCTTGGATGCGCAGAGGTGCTAAAGCCCGCACCACAAAACAGAAAGCCAGAATTGAGCGTTTTGAAAAGCTTCAAGAGGATAAGCCCCTAGATTCTATCGAGCGGATTGAAATGCCCACCGGGTCCTCCCGTCTGGGCAAGAAAATTCTCGAATGCCGGGAAGTTCGCAAAGGGTTTCCTGAGCGAGGGTTATTAATTAAAGATTTTAATTATGTTCTTTTGCGAGATGACCGGATTGGGATCATCGGGCCTAATGGCAGTGGTAAATCAACTTTATTGAATCTGATTACCGGGAATTTAATGCCGGATAGCGGGAGTATAGAACTGGGTTCCACGGTTAATATAGGTTATTTTTCCCAAGAAAACACGGAATTGGATCCCAATAGGCGTGTCATTGATGAGATTAAGTCAATTGCAGAAGTGATCCCCACTGCGGATGGTGGTTCTATATCCGCTTCCCAAATGTTAGAGCGGTTTTTGTTTCCACCGGCTGCTCAGTGGACTCAAATCGGGAAGCTTTCCGGGGGAGAGAAACGCAGGTTATATCTTTTGCGGATTTTGATGGGAGCCCCAAATGTGCTCTTATTGGATGAGCCCACAAATGATTTAGATATCCAGACTCTGACGATTTTAGAAAACTATTTAGAGGATTTTCCCGGAGCAGTTATTGCCGTTTCCCATGATCGTTATTTTCTGGATCGGGTTACGGATAAGATTTTCCTCTTTAAAGGGGCAGGGGAAATTCAATCCTTTGTAGGAAACTATTCCGACTATCGGGAGCAGGTCTATAAAACTGAGCAAGAAGCTGAACAGGCAGTTAAATTGGCATCCTTGGCCAAAACCTTTCGGGGAATAGACTCTAAGGCGCTTGAAGAAAAGCCTGAGCGTAAAAAGGATCGTCCACTGAAAATGACCTATAAAGAACAACAGGAGTATGCTCAAATTGATGAGCAGATAGCTGTTGTTGAAGAACTCTTAAAGAAAAATAGTCAAGAAATGAATGAAGCAGGCAGTGATTTTGGAAAGCTAACGGAGTTAGCCGCACTTCAGCAAACCCTTGAACAAAAGCTCGATAATTTGCTGGAACGCTGGACCTATTTAACGGAGCTAGCGGAGCGAATTGCCGAGAGCAAGGGATAACATCGAGACCTAAGAGATGGTGATCTTGTTCAGGTATAAGAAGTGGGAATCTGGGTATCGAATAATAAGTTTAACCTGCGTTGTTAAGAGTCATCAGATTATACTCGTAGTTTGGAATGATAATTGGAGGATAAAAAAATGGATGACAATCTTTTAGATAAGATGAAGAGATTAGTTGAGGAAAAAAAGCTAAAGAGTTCTCAACAAGGTGGCCCAACTAAAGCAACCCAGAAAATCGGCGAGAAGCGCAAGGGCATCAAACGGCGCAAAGTCGGTGGGATGTTCGATAAGTAGGCAATCTTAGAACTTTACCGGAAATGATGTTGTTGGAGTTATTGCTTAATTAAAATAGTTAACAGACAAGACAAAAAAAGGGAGAGAAGTTAAGGTAAGATGAGTGTTTTAAATGTGGAAAGTGTCAGCCATGGGTTTGGCGGACGCAAAATCTTTGAAGAGGTTAGCTTTCGCTTATTAAAGGGGGAGCATGTTGGCTTAGTGGGTGCCAACGGGGAAGGCAAATCGACTTTTCTGGATATTATTACAGGCAAGCTGATGCCTGATAAAGGGAAAGTTGAATGGTCAAATCGGGTTACGGTAGGATACTTGGATCAGCATACGGTTTTAACTAAAGGAAAGACTATTCGAGATGTTCTCAAGGAAGCCTTTCAGGGAATGTATGATTTAGAGGCAGAGACGTTGGAGATTTATGACCGGATGGGCAATGTCTCCGAAAGCGAGATGGATAAGCTCTTAGAAGAAGTCGGAGAAATCCAGAGTATTCTAGAGCACAACGGATTTTATATGATCGACACAAAAATCGAGGAAATTGCCAATGGTTTAGGTCTGGGAGAAATTGGTCTGGAGAAAGATGTTGCGGATTTGAGTGGCGGGCAGAGAACTAAGGTATTACTGACAAAACTCTTGCTGCAAAATCCCACTATCTTGATTCTAGACGAGCCCACTAACTTTTTGGATGTGGAACACATTGAGTGGCTGAAGCGTTATCTCATTCAGTATGAAAATGCCTTTATCCTGGTTTCTCATGATGTGCCATTCTTAAACAGTGTTATTAATGTTATTTATCATGTTGAAAATGCCAGTTTGACCCGCTATACGGGAAACTATGAGCAGTTTATGGCCCTCTTAGAAACGAAAAAGATTCAAGAGATTAAGGCTTATGATAAACAGCAAAAAGAAGTGGATCGCCTGGAGGATTTTATTGCCCGCAACAAAGCCCGAATTTCAACCACCGGACGGGCAAAGAGTCGGCAAAAGCAACTGGAGAAAATGGATTTAATCGAACGTCCCAGAGAAAAGATCCAGCCCAAATTCAGGTTTAAGGAAGCTCGATCTCCCGGAAAGCTGATCTTTGAAGCCAAGGGAATCGTGCTGGGCTATGATGAGCCCTTAACTCGTCCTTTGGATTTAGCATTAGAGCGGGGTCAGAAGATTGCCATTCGCGGGGTCAATGGCTTGGGAAAATCAACCTTGCTTAAAACCTTGCTGGGGCATATTTCGCCCGTGTCTGGTGAAGTTGAGTTGGGAGACTATCTCTATCCCGGTTATTTCGAACAAGAATCCAGCCGCAAGAATACTAAGACTGCCCTGGAGGAAGTATGGGGGGAATACCCGGGGCTTACAAATTCTGAAGTTCGGGGAGCCTTAGCCAGATGTGGTTTGACCAGTGAACACATCTCCAGTAAGATGATGGTCTTAAGCGGGGGCGAGAACGCTAAAGTTCGGTTATGTAAATTAATGCTCAAAGATATCAATTGGCTGGTGCTTGATGAGCCTACCAATCATTTAGATGTGGATGCCAAGGCTGAGCTGAAAAGAGCTATTATGGAGTTTAAAGGGACGGTAATTGTTGTATCCCATGAACCGGAATTCTACGAAGATTGGGTAACTGATGTGTGGAATCTTGAGGAGTGGACGACTAAAATCGTCTAAGCTTGTTTCACATGATATGACTCATGAAGTAATAGTAAATTAGATTGCCCAATGATATAATTAGTTGCACAATTCTATAGGGCAGGGTGGGCGGCCAAAATCTCCCGCAACTAAAAGAAGCAAAGAAAAAGTAGCCCACCCTTACACGGAAGCTACTTTTTCGTGACCCTATTGCCGCTCATTCTGCGGTAATTGTGCAGCTAGGATGCTGTAACATCCTAGCTTTATTTTATGCAAGTTCTTTGCTATTAATTATATATCTTCTTAAAAAAATGAGCAAGTCCAGTAATTGTTTACAAGTTAATCTTGGTATACTAAACGGATAATCAATTGGTTTTATAATATTTGATTGTAATAATGAAAATTCAATTGGAGAAGAAGTAATGGATAGTGATGTAAACAAAAAACTAAATAGGTTGGGCATTATGGGCGGAACCTTTGATCCTATTCATTATGGACATCTGGTTGCCGCTGAGATGGCCCGGGCTGAGTTTAAGTTGGACGAAGTATTGTTTATACCTACGGGCAAACCTCCCCATAAAGATCGAAGAGACGTCTCAGATGCCAAGTTACGCTATGAGATGGTGAAGTTAGCCACGGAAGATAATTTGGCCTTTGGGGTTTCTTCTCTGGAAATCGAGAGAGAGGGTCCGTCTTACACGGTTGAAACTTTGCGGGTTCTGCGCCGTACTTATCCAGAGCACGAGCTTTATTTTATCACTGGCTCAGATGCCCTTTTGGAGATTTTTTCCTGGCGAGAGTCCGAGGAAATTCTTTCTATGATTGAATTTATTGGTGCTGCTCGTCCGGGATTCGATGCCAAAGACTTCTTACTTAAAGTTCAACATGAGCATCCGGAATCTCAGGGAAAGATTCATTATTTGGAAGTTCCGGCCTTAGCAATTTCTTCTACAGATATCCGGGCCAGGGTTCGGCGCGGAGAACCTATCCGTTACCTTTTACCTGAACCTGTACGACTTTATCTTGAAAAGCAAGGTCTTTATCTTGAAACCTAATTTTAGGATTCAGATGTCATAGATGTTTTGAGAACCTTTATTAAAAACTGTTTTATTTTAGTAATTAATCCTTGGGATTAATTCGCATACTCTGTCCAGATTTGATCATACTAAAAACGATCAGTGCTTAAGTGATTAATACTTGACAAGAGGTGACAGTTATCATGGCAACAACATTATATGTCGGAAATCTTCCGTGGAATACTACTGCTGAAGAACTCGGACAATTCTTCAGTGAGTATGGCCAAGTTGAAAGCAGCCGAATCATTACAGATCGTGAAACCGGCCGATCCAGAGGCTTTGGATTTATCGAAGTCGAGGATATGGACGCGGCACGTATGGCGGAAGAGTTAAATGGCAAAGATTTTGGCGGCAGGCCATTAACGGTTAACGAAGCCAAACCAAAACAAATGTAATACCCCTAGGACTGTAAAGAGAGACCTTCTCACATGCTTTGTAGGGGGTCTCTCGATTTTTTTGTTTTGCATCCCAGCCATTTCCTTGATAAAATAGATTATTAAAGAGAATGTGAGAGATAAAAGGGGAGCGGGAGTACGTGAAATTGCAGGTTGAAGTACTGAGAGATCTAGCGGCCCGTGTTCTTTCGGAGGAACGCTTAAAGCACACCTTAGGGGTAGCAGATTGGGCTGAAAGACTGGCCCAGCATCATGGCTTAGATCCGCTTAAGGCTCGTTGTGCAGGGTTAGTGCATGATTTAGCAAAAGAAGTTTCTTTGAACAATCAGTTAAGGTATGCCCGGCGCTGGAACCTTTTGCACTATCCGGAAGATGAGCAGAGCCCGTATGTTTTGCATGGACCCGTGGCTGCTTATTGGCTAGAGCACCATTATGGCCTTGATGATCCGGAAATCCTGGCTGCTGTTGCCAATCATACCTTAGGCAGGCCGGGAATGGGTAAGCTGGAAATGCTTATTTACAGCGCAGATTTGACAGAACCTGACCGAGATTTCCCAAAAGTGGACTTTTTGCGCCAATCCTTGTATGATGATTTAGAAAAGGGTACGTTGGCCTGTGTTGAGCACACGTTAATATATTTGAGAGAGGGCAAACGCCCCATTCATCCCTTAACCCAACTAACATTTGAAGATTTACGAAGGAGGCAAAATATTGGAACTGGATCAAACAATGCTTAATAAGGTAGTCGGTATCGTTGAAGATAAAAAAGGTGGAGATATTACCCTTTTAAACCTTAAGGGAATTTCAATGGTTACCGATTATTGCCTGATTGTGACTGGGAATACGACGACTCAGGTTAAAGCAATCACTGACCATTTGGATGAGAAGCTGCCGGAGATAGGAATTCCGGTTATCCATCTGGAGGGATTGCCTATGGCTAATTGGGTGCTAATGGATTGTGGCGGGGATTTAGTGATTCACGTTATGACTCCGGATCAAAGGGAATTTTATAAGCTTGAGCGTCTCTGGAAAGATGCAGAAGTTTTGTCCGGAACTCCGATGGAGCATTAAGTTAAAATGATACAAAGAATTGCTGGGATAGGGAGTAGTACTTTAGGATCCTCTTTAGAGAAGCGGTGGAAGGTG
This sequence comes from Desulfosporosinus sp. HMP52, assembly GCF_000765145.1. Lineage (GTDB taxonomy): Bacteria > Bacillota > Desulfitobacteriia > Desulfitobacteriales > Desulfitobacteriaceae > Desulfosporosinus. The sequence continues at coordinate 29,479 of NZ_JMGA01000061.1, forward strand.
CAAGCCGTTGTTGGTGACTATGGGAACTCGCCCTGGAGCTGTGTTCAGGTTGCAATGAACACCGGTGTGAGCCGTTATAATCTTTCGAGGACTATTTAAAATTGGGTGGTACCACGGGAGTAGATCTCTCGTCCCTTGAGGGACGGGAGATTTTTACCGTTTACATGAAGACTTGGTTGATTTTTAGAGTCGTTGTTTTAATAGTACATAATTAAGAGAGAATATATGGGAACTTATTTTTCTAAGGGGGAAAGTTTTATGCAAGAGAGGTATTCGTTTCCTGAGATTGAATCGAAGTGGCAGAAAGAATGGGTGGAAAGCAAAGCCTATCGAACTGAGGAAAATTCTACAAAGCCAAAATACTATGCTTTGGCTATGTTTCCTTATCCTTCGGGAGATTTACACATGGGGCATGTACGCAATTATTCTATCGCAGATGTAATTGCTCGCTATAAAAGAATGACGGGACATAATGTTCTTCATCCCATCGGCTGGGATGCCTTTGGTTTGCCGGCAGAAAATGCTGCCATTAAGAACCAGACTCCTCCTGCGGATTGGACCTGGAAGAACATAGCTAATATGCGGCGCCAGCTTCAAGAAATGGGGATTTCCTACGATTGGGATCGGGAAGTAGCCACTTGCCATCCGGGCTATTATAAATGGACTCAGTGGTTGTTTTTAGAGTTCTACAAGCATGGCTTGGTCTATAAGAAGAAGGCCGATGTTAACTGGTGTCCTTCCTGTGCCACAGTGCTTGCTAATGAGCAGGTTGTGGATGGAGGATGTGAGCGGTGTGACAGCCTGGTCACTAAAAAGAGTCTGGAACAGTGGTTTTTCAAAATTACGGATTATGCTGAGGTTTTGCTTCAAGATCTTGATAAGTTGCCCGGTTGGCCGGAAAAGGTTAAAACTATGCAGCGAAACTGGATTGGTCGTTCTGAAGGTGTAGAACTAAAGTTTTCCTTAGAAGAGGGATCGGAAAAGATCTCCGTATATACCACCAGGATTGATACTATCTATGGGGTAAGCTATGTGGTCTTAGCCCCTGAACATCCACTGGTTCTGGAGTTGGTGAAGGGGACAGAGTATGAACCTGATACTGTGGCCTTTATTGAGAAAATGAAGGGTCTCAATGAGATTGCCCGAACCTCAACAGATGCGGAAAAGGAAGGACTATTTACCGGAGCCTATTGCTTAAATCCTCTAAGCGGTAAAAAAGTTCCAATTTGGATAGCTAATTATGTACTCCTTGAATATGGAACCGGTGCAGTCATGGGCGTGCCGGCCCATGATGAAAGGGACTTCGAATTTGCCACCAAGTATAACCTGGAAATCAAAACGGTTATTTCGGCACCGGGAAGTTCACATGAAGAGAAGGATCAGGCTCCTAAAGCTGTTTATTCAGGGGAAGGGGTTATGGTGAATTCCGATGCCTTCGATGGCCTGGGCAGCGAAGAGGCTTTGGAAAAGATCGCCGATGAGGCAGAACGTCAGGGTATTGGTCAGCGGAAGGTTAATTTCCGACTGCGGGATTGGCTGATCTCCCGGCAACGTTACTGGGGTGCCCCGATTCCGATGATTTATTGTGATTCCTGTGGAATTGTACCGGTTCCTGATGAACAGCTGCCCGTCATGCTGCCGCCGGACGTGGTCTTTAAATCAGGAGAAAATCCCTTGGCTACCTCTTCTTCCTTTATCGAGACTACTTGCCCTAAGTGTGGCGGTGCTGCTCGGCGTGAAACGGATACGATGGATACCTTCGCCTGTTCCTCCTGGTATTTCCTGCGCTATACTGATCCCCGTAATGATGAGGAAGTATTCTCTAAAAATGCCGTTAATCAGTGGATGAATGTGGATCAATATGTGGGCGGGGTAGAACATGCGATTCTGCATCTTCTCTACGCCCGGTTCTTTACAAAAGGCCTAAGGGATTTTGGTTATTTGCAAGCGGACGAGCCTTTCCAAAACTTGTTGACCCAAGGTATGGTCTGTATGAATGGCTCTAAAATGTCTAAGTCAAAGGGAAATGTGGTTAGCCCGGGGGCGATTATCGGGAAATATGGGGCAGACACTGCTCGACTATTTATCCTGTTCGCTGCACCGCCTGAAAGAGATCTGGAGTGGAGTGACCAAGGGGTTGAAGGTTGTTATCGATTCCTGAATCGAATTTGGCGACTGGTTGCTCAATACGAACCTCTTTTAAGGAAAACTTCCGGTGAGGTATCCGAATCCTCTAATTCAGCGGGCCAATGGGCTGATTTAGATGCCGCCGGCAAAGAAATGCGCCGCCAAACTCATTTGGCTATTCAGAGGGTAACCACTGACATTGGGAAGCGGTATAATTTTAATACGGCAATTAGCACTATTATGGAATGGGTTAATGCTTTGTATATTTACAAGGAACAGCCGACGGCCAATCCTGAAGTTGGTCGAGAGGCCTTAGAGAGAATTCTTATTCTGTTAGCTCCAATTGCTCCTCATATCACGGAGGAGTTATGGAGGGAGCTGGGTCATACAGAGAGCATTCATTTGCAAGCCTGGCCTGAAGTAGATGAAGCAGCCTTGGTTCAAGATGAAGTGACTGTTATTCTTCAGGTGAATGGTAAGGTGCGGGAGCGGATTCAAGTAGCTGCTGATATTTCAGCTGCTGAATTGGAAAAGCTAGTCCTTGCTCAGCCCAAGGTTACCGAATGGACGGATGGAAAAACCATTGTTAAAGTGATTACGGTTCCCGGCAAGCTGGTTAATATTGTTGTAAAATAGACTGTTTTTAAAGGGCAAGTTTACTTGGGGTGAACTTGTCCTTTTAACTTTCCGCCATTGCGTTGCTTATATCTTAAAAATAATCTGCTTTGCCTGGATGAGGGAAAGCTCTAACACTGTGCATGAGAAAACAGCCTTTGTCGTCAAAAAACGTGTGCATGAAGTTGAAAAAATGAAAAATATGCAGCTACAGCGGAAACCAAAATGGTTAATCTCGGATTCGAGCTTGTACCAAGAATCTTACGCGCCTAAGATTCTTGGTACAAGCCCAGAGGGGTTTGGTGCCTAATTAATTCTGTTTCTGAGAAGGGATTCATACTTTTTTGTAGAAAGTATTATAGGTATATGATTGATTCTGGAGAAGGAGGAAGAAAATGAGGTTAATGAAAAAATTCACATGGGTAGGAACATTACTAACGCTGCTGCTTATTGTAACGGGGTGCAGCCAGAATCAGCAGGTTCTTTTTGACGCTGCCATGAAAATGCAAAATGTTACCTCATTGCAGCAGCAGACAACCATGACCTTTAATTTAAGTGGCTCAGATTTTGATCCGTCTGTCCAACAACAAATTAATACGGCTGCTGCATTTATGAATAATGCCAAGCTGGATGTGGATGTTAAAACAATCACTAATGAAGAGAAAACTGTGGCAAAGTCTCAAGCTACTATGGGCCTAAGTTTACAAGGGATGAACATAACTGTACCTGTCTGGATAGATTCTGATCTGACAGGCGCTCAGCCCAAAGTCCTGGAGATAGTTAAACTCCCCCAAATGGCCACTGCCTCCTTGCCTCCTCAATTTGCAACGAAGGAATATATGGTGCTTAACCCCTATAACATGGGTGCTGCTCAACCAACTATGAATCTAACCCAGCTTGCGGAGTTTACCAAGAATTTTCAATCCGAGCAAGTAGAATTTCTAACGAGTTATTCTAAACGTTTTAATCCGGATGTGAATGTCGTTGCTAAGGGAAGCCAAACTGTGGAGACAAAGGATGGACGTATATCGGCAAAGCTTTATGAGGTTAAGCTAAATGACGCTCAATTAAAGGAGTTTATCCGCTATACTGTTAATAATTTTACACAAGACAAAGAGGCTATGCTTTTTGTTAAGGATTTTATGGGATCTGTTTTGGGACTTAGTCAACTTCCCGAAGGCGAAGAAACTATTCGTGAGTTCAATCAGGCCTTCGAGGAATTTGATGCCAATAAACCAGAATTCCTAACTCAATTTAATAAGGTCATGGATGAATTGAAAAAGGTTCCCATTTTAGGTGATCAAGGGATTGAGTTGCAATACGCTATTGCCGACGGGTATGTGGTTAAGAAGAGTGGAGTCATTGATCTGAAAGTTGATCTAGGTGGGATCAACGGATTAATGAATACTTTAAGTTCTCAAGAAAGCTCCTCTGAAGAGGTAAAGGGTAATTTGAGTTTGAAGATGACCTTTAATACCCTTACTTCAGGCATTAATAAACCGGTTGAAATTCAAATTCCGGAAGTCAATGGAAATAACTCCTTTGACTATATGGATTTGATTACATCCTTCATCCCTAAAGAAACACGCCTGGCGGGTCAGGATGGCTTCAAAACCGCCCGCATAATTGCTGAAGAGTATAACAGCGGGGAATGCAGCAGCGTAATTTTAGTCTCAGGTCATAATTTCACAGATGCCTTATCGGCCAGTCTCTTATCCAAAAAGTTTGAGGCTCCAATTTTATTGGTAGGCGCTAACGTTGAGGAATCATCTGAAGCCTTTGACTACATTAATAAACATTCAAACTCAGCTACTAAAATACTTATTATCGGTGGTACGGCGGCAATCGGTTCATCCATCGAAACAGAACTTATTAAGGGTGGACATGGAAACATTGAACGAATAAGTGGATATGACCGCTATGAAACAGGTATGGCGGTAGTGAATAAAGCCAATGTTCAAGCGGGAACACCTGTGGTTGTAGTATCAGGCGAAAGTTTTCCTGATGCACTGAGCTCTGCCAGCTTTGTAGGGTCTAACCAGTACCCGGCACTTCTGACTTCTTATAGCACTCTGTCAGCTAAAACTAAAGAATTTTTGGCTGGTAATAAGCCTGCTACAGTGTATATTGTAGGGGGAGCTGCTATTATCTCTTCGGAGGTAGAAGCCCAAATAAGAGATTTGGTGCCCACTGCTGTTATTAAACGACTGGCGGGAAATGACCGCTTTGATACAACGGGTGTCGTGGTTAACGAGTTTGCGATGAATCCAAAGACAGTTTATTTGGCAAACGGATTTGATTATGTAGATGCAGTTGCCGGAAGTGCCCTAGCTGCCAAGACCGGTGATCCTATTCTGCTTATTGACCCCAAACTGGGAACCCTCCCAACCGCAGCTGAAGCCTACCTTAAGAAACTATCTGCGGCAGGAATCCATCCTACGGTTCGAGCTTTAGGGGGATCCGTGGTTGTCCCTGATAGTTTAATCAAGCAAGCCGAAAGGGTTCTTAACGGGATGTAAGATTTTGTTTTAGTTCTAAAAATTCTTAAAAACTTATAGTGTTTAAATTAGTAAGCGGTCTCTTTTCACTGTTGAAGTGGAGGAGGCCGCTTATTTTGTTATTGCAGAAAAAATCTCTGGGAAGTGAGGGGGGGTTAAATATATTTAACACTTGGTTAACATGGTGGATAAGTTGAACTTTACAAATCAATGTTAGAATTTTATCAAATCAATGTTAGAATTTATCAAATTGGAGCTCTATAAGTGAGTGTTTCATATTTTACTTCGGCGGGGAAAATCCCTATTTAAGCCCCGATGGTCAGCTTTTAGCTCAACGAGTTCACTTGGAATCGGAGTACTTGATGAATATTGCGAATGCTTGGCAAGGTTGGGAATATAGTAGTAGAGAGACTTGGATTCCTAATGAGGAGGTAAGGAATTTCGAAACTACTGGAATATAATAACAGAGAGATGCTAGTTGAGGATGCAAAAAGGGGTGTATAGGTTGCAAAAAGTATATGTACTCGATTCAAGTGTGTTACTGCATGACCCTAACGCAATCGTCCGATTTCAAGACAATGAAGTGATTATTCCCTATGTAGTTCTGGAGGAAATAGAAAGCAAGAAACGAATCTTGGAAAATATCGGTCGGGCTGCTCGAGAAGCTATCCGTTTTTTAGACAGTTTGAGAGCCAAGGGTCAACTTTCTCAAGGTGTGCTCTTACCTAACGGATGTAAGGTGCGAATTGAGTTGAATCATTATTCCAATGATATTTTACCCCTAAACTCTGATTTGGGATTGGCGGATAACCGGATCTTAGCAGTGTCGCTAAGTATAACCCGCGAAGAAGCACGCCCGGTGATATTGGTTACTAAAGATATTGCCATGAGGGTTAAGGCTGATGCCTTAGGGATTTTAACGGATGATTATCATAATGACAAAGTAGTATTGCCGGCTCTTACGGAGGAGATTTTAAGCTTGCCCCTTGATGATAAGGAGGTTGCAGGTCTTTATCAGAATAAGTTCATTCCATTAAAGACGCCGTTATCTCCAAACCGCTGCGTGAAGGCGGTTCTGAGTGACGACAGTGTTCTGCCACTGGTATCTACTCCGGATGGAGAAAGGCTGGTCTATCACATGGGGAAAGGTTTTGCTCCCTGGGATGTGAGACCAAGAAATTTAGAACAATCCTGGGCTTTAGAAATGCTGAACAATCCTGAGATTAGATTGGTTAACTTAATGGGGCCGGCGGGTACCGGTAAAACTTTGCTGGCTTTAGCAAGCGGTCTGGAGCAAACGATTCATTCTGAAACCTATATTAGAATGCTTTGTGCCCGCCCAATTGTTCCCTTTGGTAAAGATATTGGGTTTCTTCCAGGGGAAAAGGATCAGAAGGTGCGGCCCTATATGCAACCGATTTATGATAATCTTGAATTCTTACTGCGGGCTAGACGGGAAAAGGAGCGGGAAAAGGGCGGCGAAGCCGTGATTGAGAGTGCCATTGATCTGCTCATTAAGAAGAGGCAGTTAGAAATTGAGGTTCTCACTTATATTCGAGGGCGGAGTATTCCTAATCAATTTATCGTGATTGATGAAGCTCAAAATCTTTCTGCCCATGAGGTAAAGACGATTATAACTCGTGCGGGTGAGGGAACGAAGATTGTTCTCTGTGGTGATCCTGATCAAATTGATCATCCTTATTTGGACAAAGAAAGTAATGGATTGGCTCATCTAGCCTCTCGGCTAGCGGGACAATCTTTTTATGGGCAAGTTCGCTTGATTCGGGGGGAGCGGAGTGAGCTAGCGACTCGGGCGGCGGGGTTGTTATAGCGGTTGCTTGAAGCGTGTTGGGGGGACGGTCCTTTTAACACACATTGTGTGTGTTAAAAGGACCGTCCCCCCAACACGCTAGGGTTCGACAGGATTAATGAGTTTTCGCGGCAGGAAAAAGAAGGAATAAAGAGGAATTGAAGCAAACTAATGGGATTTGATTAATTGTGTCAAGGGGGAAGGGTCTAATGGAACGGAAGCTTCGCTATGTATGGTGGTTTGTGCTGGTTGCCTTGGTTATTATAGCGATTTGGAAGCTCTTTCTTCCTCATGGTACTTACGCCTATGTTCAAAAGTCGGATTCCAGTCGTGAGATTGTGGTTTATGTGGCGGGGGCAGTTGAAAGCCCGGGCCTTGTTCATTTAGCACCTGACGCCAGATTAGATGATGCTCTTAAGCAGGTTCAACTGTTGCCGGAAGCAAATTTAGAGAACATGAATCCGGCTGAAAAGCTTAAGGATGGGCAGAAGGTTACGGTTCCCTTTAAGGCTGTGGTTGCTCCACTTGATCCGGCAACTGGGAATTCAAGTGGGACGGGAGGTGTTGGCTCTCCATCCGCTGCCGCGACTGCCGCGGCTAACGCCGCTGGGGCCGCCGCTCCAGCTCCAGCTCAAGCTCAAGCTACTGGGACTTCTATGGCGGTAGACGGCAAAATTAATATTAACACTGCCGGAGCGGCGGAGTTGGATAAGCTGTCCGGTATCGGGCCGGCTTTAGCGGAACGAATTATTCAATATCGGACTGAGAATGGACTCTTTGCCAGGGCTGAAGACTTGCAGAATGTTTCTGGTATCGGTCCCAAAACCTTTGAGAAGATGGCTGCTCAAGTGACGGTTGGGCCATGAGGGATCCTTGGATTATTCGTGCCGTCACTCTCTTGATGGGAGGGATTTGTGGAGCTTATGTTCCGGTTCAAGGGCGATTTTGGATTTTGGGGATTATTATTCTGATCGGGGGACGCTTTATATTGTGGCGTCCTCGTGATTTTTTTGGACGATTGTTTCGTCCTGAGATACCTCTACTGGCAGTGAGTCTTATACTGGGTTTTGTCTATGGGGCCTTGGCTGAGCGAACTTTGCCGGAGCCGCTTATTTTAGATCGGGTGGAGATTGTCGGATTTATAAAAGATTGGAATGTTTATAAAGATAAGGCTGTTGGAGTGATTAGAGTTGAGGAAGGGGAGGTAAAGGGGGAGACTTATCAGTTAGCTGTTTATTTAGACGACGCAGGGCAGGTTCCCGGCGAGTGGAGAAGGATTCGGTCTGGGGATATGGTTAGTTTTAAGGGCCATCTGGAAAGACCCAAGTCGCTAGGGACACCTGGGGGGTTTGATCAGCGCCTTTATTATGGGGTCAGAGGCCTGAGCGGAAGGATGTATGCTCAGGGGGATACGACACTTCTTACTGCGGGGATGCCGAGTATGACTTGGCAGATTCGTCAGCAGGTTCGGGATCGGCTCTTAGCCTGGGAATCAGCAGAGACGGGGGTTTTGGAAGGAATTCTGTTTGGAGATTCCAGCCAAATACCCGATGATATCATAGAACGGTATAAGGTAACGGGTGTGCTTCATGTTTTTGCTGCCTCAGGCTCCAATGTGGCTTTTGTCTTGGGGTTTTCTTGGCTGTTGTTTTGGTTCTTACCCAAGAGATTTAGGATTGTTGGAACGGTTTTGGCACTTTTGCTGTATGCCGCCCTTTGTGGAGGAAACGCTCCGATTGTTAGGGCAACTATTTTAGGGATAGCTCTGATCCTTGGTCGCTTGGGTCGAGGAAAAGTAGCTACCCTAAGATGGTTGTTTTTTGCTGCTGTCGGTCTATTTATAAATAATCCCTTAATTATTCAGGATCTAGGTTTTCAACTATCCTTTACTGCAGCTTGGGGAATTGTGGTGTTAACACCACGTATTCTGGAGGTTAAGTTTTTGGCAAAGATGCCTGCTTTGTTCAGACTTGCTTTGGCCGGTACATTAGCGGCGCAAGTAGCAACGTTTCCGCTTTTAATTGCAGCCTTTCATCGCTTATCCTTAATTGGGTTTATTGTAAATGTCTTTATCCTGTTTATCTTAGGCAGCATATTGGAACTTGGGCTGATTGGTGTAATCCTCTCTTTTTCTGAAGAGTTGTCTGCTCCTTTATTTCAAGCTGGTTTATGGTTGTTAAAGGGTACGAATACAATTTTAGAAAAGCTGGCAGAATTACCTTATGCTGATGTTTGGGTTTTGAACCCGGGCCCTCTTTTTTGGATTACTTGGTATGGTGGGATTGGAATCCTGTTGTGGGGAAAAGAGCGTGCGCTTTTTACTCTACAGGCCAGATGGGTTTACCACAGAAGAGGGTTGAGATCTCTTGCAGATAAGCTGGTGGAGAGGTGTCCTTGGGAATTTTGCCTAGAGGTGCAACGGAGGCTGGCGAATCTCTCCTTTAGTCCTCTGCATGTAAAACGGTGGATGGTTAATTGGGGCGGAATTCTGTTGATCTTATTGTTGTTGTGGAGTCCTTGGAATGCCCAACAAGAGTTGGAAGTGGCTATGATTGATGTCGGGCAAGGAGATGCTTTGTTAATTCTTAGTCCGGAGGGTCATGCGATTTTACTAGATGCCGGACCTCGAAGTGAAACCTTCGATGCCGGTGAACGTATAGTTCTTCCCTATTTACTGCGTAGAGGGATAGGATCTTTGGATGCCCTCTTAATAACTCACGAAGATGCAGATCATATTGGCGGAGCACGTGCAGTGCTTGCTAATATTCCAACAGGTTGGGTTGGGGTGCCAGCTGTGGGTGAGCGTCTCGAAAATAAAGAATGGCAAGAAGGTCTTCCCCTGGGACTAACCCGACAGTCAGAGAAGCTGCGTGTGCTGCAAGCCGGGGATCAAATTAATTTAGGATCAGGAGCATGGTTGGATGTTTTAGGCCCCTATCGACTTCTGGAGGGAACTAATTCGGATCCCAATAATAACTCTTTGGTGCTTAAGCTTAATTACCTAGAGCAAAGCTTTATGCTAACAGCCGATATGGAAGAAGAGGAAATGCAGGACATTTTTGAGTCAGGCACAAACTTGGAAACAGATATTTTTAAAGTGCCCCATCATGGGAGTCGTTTCTCTTTATATACTCCCTGGTTAGAAAGTATGGATCCGGAGGCGGTATTGATTTCTGTTGGCAAAAATACTTTTGGACATCCTGCAAAAGACGTATTGAAATATTGGGAGGAGCGTCATGTTCCGGTCTTTCGAACAGATGAGCATGGGACAATTCGGGTATTGATAGGGGAGCAGGGAGTTGAAATCCTGCCTGGCCGATATCTGGGGAGGTAACCTAAATAAATTATTCATAATTTAGTATTTAATGTATAAAAAGGTAATACAGGGTAACAATAGTAAGGAACATCTCTTTTCTCCTCCTCTTTCTTTTGCTCCTCCACTACCGTGGAGGACTTTTTTTATACAGTCAGAAAGTATAAACTTGCGTTATATACTGCAAGAAGATTTAATACGTGCGAAGCCAGTGTCTTCGGGCGCTAGCCAAGTTTTCTAATGTACTATCCGAAATCTTGCCGTATATAAATTCTTAAGCACAATTATAGCGGAAGAAGATTCTGCCTTGGACTCTTGGATACGTACCAATTATAATAGGAGTAGAGGTGGATGAATTGCGTGAGATAGAACAAATTAAGGAAAGCATAAAGACGGGACGGGTTCCGTCAATTTATCTTTGGTATGGTGAGGATCGGTTTTTAATTCAGGAAGGGTTTCAAGTCCTTAAGTCGTTCTATTTAACGATGGATCCTTCCGGTGGCGGAATTGAGGTCTTAGACCCTAAAGTATTGTCTCCGGCGGAAATTGTTGAGCGTGCCAATACAATGTCTTTCTTTGCCAGGCGGTTAGTTGTGGTTGAAGAGGCAACCTACTTTCAAGATGGGCAAACGGCAGATTTAGAGCCGTTTATGGAGTATTTTTCAGATCCTAATCCTTCGACCTGTCTGCTTTTTATTGCCGAAAGTGTTCATAGAGGAAGAAAATTTTATAAAGCTTTAGATCGTGTTGGTGACGTTTTGGAGTTCTGTGCACCAAAACGTCCTCAGGAATGGATGGCCTGGGTTCAGTCTGAGTTAAAAGTTCGGGGCAAAGCAATGGATACTCAAGTCTTATCGGGATTTATCGAATGGGTAGGGCATCACACTGGAGTTTTAAGCCAAGAGTTAGATAAACTGGTAGTTTTCGTGGGAGATCGTACCAAAATATCGATGGAAGATGTGCAAGCTATTTCAACTCGAACGATTGAAGCGAGCATTTTCAGTCTTTTGGATGCAATAGCGGCGCGATCCTCTGAAAAGGCGATTAAGACCTTGCGGGATGTGTTGCGGGAAGAGCATCCTTTAAAAGTTTTGACCTTAATGGTTAGACAGGTTAGGCTTCTCCTTGGCTGTGACGCACTTCGTAAGCGAGGAGGGAATGTCAACGAGGTTCCTGCTATGTTAGGGATTAAACCCTATGAAGCTCAAAAAATATGGCAGCAATCTTTAAAACTATCGACCAAGCAATTGTCCCAAAGTTTGGCTGAGTGTTTGAATACGGATGTAGCCCTGAAAACTGGAGGCGGTGATCCGGGGTTGTTGTTGGAAATGATGATCATTAGGTTTTGTGAGGGAGAATTAGCTTGAATACAGTCTTCTCTCGCAAAACGGGTAAAGGTCGACATTTGCTCGCCTTTATTCACTACGGCAGGAGAAATCTAATATGTTTATGATCATAAGGTTAAGCTTTTTCCCGTGATTTATAGAAAAAAGAAACTCAATGCATTTTGCTTGAGTTTCTTTTTGATAATTACACTTGTTAAGTTGTAACGCTATCTTGAAGAGTAGCTAATTCTTTTGCGAATAATTTTTCGGGAGATAGGATTATAATCATTCTATCTTCTATTTTTCCTATACCAATAATGTAGTTATCACCATTTCCGCATATGAAATCGGGAGTCGCCTGAACTTGCTCGTCATTTAGCTTAACAATGTCTGTAACTTCATCGACAATACAACCTACGGTGGAGTTGTTAGCATTTAACATGATGAATTTACTTTCTTCGGAGATAGCCTTTTCATTTATCTCGAATTTAGTCCTCAAGTTAAAGATGTAATTTATGTTCCCGCGTAAATTATGTTGAATTTTCGTGCTCTTAAGATTCCGTTAATTGCCGAAACAGTTATGTTCCCTCGTGAGGATCAGACAATTGACATGACAAAAAATAACTGCAAGTCAATAAGAACTTGCAGTTAAGTATAATTTATAATTTAGTTGACCAATCCCAAAATTCTAACTTCAATAAGTAGGTCTTCTTTATTCTATTTCGGTGGGGTAGAATCTCGAAGCCCGGCTGTTCAGCTTTAGCTGAAAGGGTTTGTTAGGCTAGCGGCCCAAGTTTTAATCGCAGAAAGCAAACTAGAGGGTATCGCAAACTACTTCTAAAAATAGTTTGCGATACCCTCTTAGTCATGGGCTTGTTTAGCCTACTTGAGCAAAATGCTTGCTGAATCTTCTGGTGAGACGGGACTTCTTGCGAGCAGCTAAGTTTTTATGAATCAAACCCTTGGAGGAGGCTTTATCCAAAGCACGAGCAGCCCTTTTCAAAGCGAGTGCTGCAGTCTCGGAATCCGTGCTGATTGCTTCTTCAAAACGGCGAATGGTTGTCCGTAATGTAGATTTTGCAGCAGCATTTTTAATCGTGCGAGCTTTTTCCAACTCAACTCTTTTGATAGCGGATTTAATGTTTGGCACTTATAGTCACCCCCTTTGGTTATGATATTCTTCGTTTTGTTGCACAAACTATATTCTAACATTAGGTTGTAAATTTATCAAGGAAAAACAGGAAATTAATAGATCATAAATAAAAAGCGTTTGTTTTGTTTAAACTAAACCTTGTATTAGATCGACACAAAAGTGTTAGTAATTAAAGGAGGGTCTGTAATGATAGGAATGATCGTAAGGTTTATTGTATCGGCTTTGGTTCTGATGTTGGTAAGTTGGATTGTTCCCGGACTTCGCGTAAATGGATTTACGGGCGCGCTCATTGCTGCTGCAGTAATTGCTATACTTGGCTATGCAGCTGAAAAATTATTCGGTGATAGAATTTCTCGCGTCGGACGGGGCTCTATTGGATTCCTTACAGCCGCTGTGGTTATTTACTTCAGCCAGTTTCTCGTTCCAAACTATATTTCAGTATCAATTATTGGAGCGTTACTTGCTTCGTTAGTTATTGGAATTGTAGACAGCTTTGTTCCTACAACGCTTCGTTAAAACATAGAAGTGCATTAAATTTAGTAAAATAAGTTTTTAGTTCTAGATTGGACTTGTTCTTCATACTTCTTCTATAAGAGGAAGGAGGACAAGTCCTTTGCTACGGGAAGATTTTTACCACCGTCAGAAAAAAAACTTTAAGATTTGGTCTTTTAAAGAATGGGTGCGGGGGTTCTTTTTAGGAGTTGTTAGTTTAGTAGTTGTTTTAGGACTCGCCTATGCCCTCCGGAGCGGGGGTTCCTATCAATTTGTTCAGTTTCTCACTCAACAGTCCTTTCCCTTTGAGGCTATTCTGTTAGAAGGTGCTCCGGGGTATTCTCAACCCGAACGTGCCCGAGTGAATTTAGCGAGACAGCAGGGTTTGGCGGTAAGTATGTTTTTATTAACTGGTGTAAATATTTCAGATCCGCGGACATTTTTTTTGGGATTTTTTTCTCATCCTCCGCAAGGGCCTGTTTGGTTGGGATGGGCCTATAACCCTGGTGATCCTGAGTTTGAGGGTCCGATATTAGAACCAATAGAAAGCCTGACTCCTAATCAGAATGAGCTGCCCGCTCCGTCATTGCCAGTAAAACCTGGGGAGTTCGGAGTCGTTGTCGGTATTTATAATACACATAATAGTGAAAGCTATGGGGGGAATGGCGGTCCTGATCGCTTACCTGGGAAAAACGGAGATATTGTCACTGTTGGAGAAACCTTAAAAAATGCCCTTGAGAAAAAGGGAGTTGGTGCCGTTCATGATCTAACCATTCATGATGCGGTGGACTTTATGAAAGCCTATAGTGAGTCGGTAAAAACAGCAACTCAATTACTTAAGGATCATCCTTCAATAAAAGTATTACTCGATATTCACCGGGATGGCTTACCACCGGGTTTCAAAAAATCAACGGTCAAAGTAGATGGGAAAGAAGCTAGCAAGATTTTGGTTGTTATCGGAAAGAAAAATCCCCACTGGCAAAAGAATGAGGCTTTGGCTAAGGAATTAATGGCAATTGCCGAGAAAAAATATCCCGGGCTTTTTGTTTCCAAGATTAGTTATGCGGCAGATGCCAGGTACAACCAACATCTTTCGGAGGGCGGGTTGTTGCTGGAATTTGGGGATCAATATAATACTTTAGATGAATCGAATAGGGCGGCTGAGGCTTTTGCTGAGGTTTTGGCTCAGTGGGTGGAGGAAGCGTCTTAGCATCCTACGGCGATAAGTTTTCGTTTGTGGTGCGCGCCTTCGGCGATAGTGTCCACCGGACACTATCGTAGTCGCGACATCCTACGGCGCGAATGTATTCGTCACTGGTACTGCGCCTTCGGCGTAAGTCATCCTCAGGCGGTGAGTACTCTATGGAGCATGCGCCTTCGGCGATAGTGTCCACTGGACACTATCGTCACTGGAGACTTACGTGATCCATCGCTATTCCTTTGTCGATAAGGCTAAAACGCAAAACCTCTTGGCTTTCTGGTCGAATGCCATGCCGTCCTTGGCGCATTCGACACTAGGCACGTCCTGTGCCGTCGCTGTGTGTCGCTCCTTGCCATCCTGCAAGAAGGCTAATACGTGCGAAGACAGTGTCTTCGGGCACCGCGACATCAGTCCATCCATGGACAAGTCCCGTTGCGTTTCTTCACGCCTTATCGCCTGCGCTCATTGACGCGATTCCACTAAAGTGCTCCCTCAGCTAAGAAGCTTCCTCCTGGCTTTGTGTTCGACGGGGAATGGAAAGAGGTTTTGGGGAGGCTGTTTGCATCTTTGATGCAAAGGCGTGGATCAAGCGGGAATGTTTACAGCTTTAACTGGATTAGGGGCAAGTAGGATGTTTTTTCACTTGCATGCAATAAGGGACTATTCTTACTTCCCACCTTTTTTAGCAGGAAGAAAAATGCTATAATTCGGATGGCGAGTAGTGATGGGAAGAAGAGGTTAATTTTGTATGTCATCGACTAACAGGACGGTTATGAAGGCAGCTGGGTTTTTGATGGCTGCTCAAATGGTTTCGCGTATTTTAGGCTTTTTAAGGGAATCCTTGATGGCGGGTTTTTTTGGTCAGAGTGGGGTTACGGATGCTTATAATACGGCTTTTGTTCTTCCGGATTTATTATATTGGCTTTTAGTGGGCGGAGTTTTAAGTGCCGCCTTTATTCCTGTCTTTTCAGAGTATATTGCCAAGGGTAATGAGGACGAGGGGTGGCGGGTAGTTAGCTCGGTCATTAATATAATCTTCCTTACTTTGGGAGTACTTGTTCTACTCGGATTATTTTTTACGCCTCAATTTATTCATTTGGTAGTACCGGGGTTTGCGCCGGAGAATATGGCTTTAGCCATTAAATTAACTCGAATTCTCTTAATACAGCCCTTATTCATGGCTTTAAGTGGTTTGACGATGGGGGTTTTAAATTCTTATAAGATTTTTTGGCCGTCGGCATTGGGGACGGTGCTCTATAATGCCTCTGTCATCTTTTTTGGGACGATTTTGGCAAATCCGGATAAGCCAGAGAGTGTTTCGGGATTTGCCTTTGGGGTGGTTTTTGGGGCTTTAGTTAGTTTTGCAGTTCAGATTCCTGCTTTACGTCGGGTTGGGGTGCGCTATTATCCTGTAATTGATTTGAGCCATTCAGGTGTTCGCTTGATTGGAGCTTTAGCTGTGCCGATTATTCTTAGTTATTCTCTAAACCAAATTCAGGTGGTGGTTAACAACAACTTCGGATCTATGTTGTTCCCCGGTAGCATTACCTCAGTCTGGTATTCTTACCGTCTTTTCCAGCTGCCGGTAGGGATTTTTGCTTTAGCGATTGCTGTGGCCACCTTTCCGACGATGACAGAGCAAGCGGCTCTGAAACGTTGGGATGATTTTCGGATGACGCTTTCCAATGCAATTCGGATGGTTATTTTTATTACTCTGCCGATTTCTGTAGGAATGATTGTATTGCGATTTCCGTTGATTCGAGTTCTGTTTCAGCATGGACAGTTCACTGCAGATGACACATTAACCATGGCCATCCCGCTGTTTTATTTTTCCATAGGGATATCTTCACAGGCGGTTATTCAGATTTTGCCGCGGGCTTTTTATGCTCTGCAAGATACTTGGACTCCGGTTATTCTAGGCATTATTTCTATGGCGGTTAACATTTTAGCCATGTATTTATTGATTGGTCCCCTGGCCCATGGAGGTTTAGCTTTTGCCACAACCATTGCTGCCTTTGTGAATATGCTGTTGTTGTTTTATCTGCTGCGCAAGAGGTTAGGGAAAATGGATGGTTGGGTAATTTTTGGCACCAGTGTGAAAGCATTAGTGGCTTCGCTTATTATGGCTATGGTGATCTGGGGGTGGAGTGAATGGTTTACTCCACTGACGGGGGTCAGTACATTTGGGTCTCTGCTGATATTAATTACTGGAACGGCAGTGGGGATGCTAGTTTTTGCAGGCATGGCAAAGCTTTTGAAAATGAGTGAGTTTACCCAGGTAATGGGGCTTGTACAGCGGAAGATTGGCAGCAATAGACTATAATTATTTAGTAAAACGGCGTAATAGCCTGATATAGTACTAAAAATTGATATATTTGATAGTATTAGAACAGAAACGGGTTTTTTTACTTAGTGACAATAAGGACTATTTCAAGTACTATATTGAATATAGTTTATAGAGATTCGGCAATGGAGCCGTCATGATATTAATAATATCTGACGGCTTTTTCTGTTTTAAGTCAGGCTCCCCGAAAGTATTGGGAATCGCATTAATGGGTCAGTGAAATTGTTCTAACTTGGTTTTTTAGGGGGGGAGAGACTTGAAAGCAACAGTACCTACAGAAAAATCTAAACCTTCTTTAGAGCGATCGGCTTTGCTGTTAGCTATGACGCAGACGAGGGAAGAAGAGGAGAAACTAAAGCGGTCATTATTTGAATCCTTTAATCTGCGTTGTGGAGTAACGGAACTCGGAGGAACTGTTGCCAATCTTCAACATACGGGAAAGCTTACCAATTCAGTGATGGCTACAGCGTTTAATACCGGAGTTATTCCCAAAGAAGATCGTAAAATTCACGCTCTTATCCATGCCACCTTAGAAGCCAGCAACAGCATATTTATTCATACCAATAGTAATGCCAGCTTTGCTCTGAAGATCGGGTTAACCACAGATACAGAATGGATTGCGGTGGCGATCTATGGCCGCTCTTCCTTACACCCTCTGCTGGAACATGCCAGAGTTGGCTTAGGGGTTATGCATCTTTAATGTAGGAAAGTCCATATGTTGTATTTAATAAACGGGCAAGAGCTAAATGAAATAGTGGTAAATCTAGAAGATTAGTGTAATGTGTAATTGACTTCTAGAGGTTGCAGAGTATTTTTGAGGTAGAGCGACACGCTGTAGATAGAGAGCAGAGATTAGTAGAGTATTAGAGAACAGAGTTCAGGGTTTAGAGAATAAAGAATAAAGAGATTTGATTTGCTTAGACAGCTTAGTGAGATCATTAGAGAGTAGATTTTTTGAGATTAGTGAGTACCCAGAGAGCGAAAAGTTTGTCAAAGTTAGATTGTAAGTTAGATTTTAGTGATTAAGTGAGAGTTAAACTAAGTGATTGAGTGAAGTCTTTAACAGACTAGGATATAAAATTACCTGTAGTACAATTTCATAACCGGGCACCAAATCAGGTGAGGATTTGGAGCGGAAGAGTGTTTAAGAGAGCCCTTAATTATTGCAATTAAGGGCTCTCTTTGTCTTTTTATCCGATGACTACCAGCCGTAAGACTCCCGCCTTCTATAAAGTACGCGCTGAACCGCAAACGACACAGAACAACTTTAGCGGTGAGGATGAGATAAAGGCTGCTACGTCCCTGGATAAGTTCTTCTAAGCTTCAGCTGGAGTAAGTATTCCTCTTAGGCAAACTCCATCTGAAGCTAAGAATCACTTGACTCCTGAGCGTTATTAGCATCAATTTCAACTAGAGAAGCTAAGATATCTTTAGCATTTACGTATACTGGGGTCTCAACCACTTTGCCGTTATAAGAAACGGAAGCTTTCCCTTTAGC
>NZ_JMGA01000062.1 GCF_000765145.1 Desulfosporosinus sp. HMP52
CTTAGGCTGCGGGACTTGGGCCGGATCCAGTGTCTCAGAAAACGTAACCCCCATGCATCTGCTGAACATTAAGCGAGTGGCCTGGCATCTGGGAATTCCGGAGCGCAAACCCGTAGACCCCATGAATGCCCAGGAAAGCAGGGAGAGAGCTCAAACAACTCAACAACACACCTCAGCAAGCCCGCAAATCGATGCTGAGTTAGTTCAAGAAATTCTCAGCAAAGTCATGCAGCATATAAACGGCATGAAATGCGGGAAATAAAGCACTAACCTTTAACGATTTAAAATATTTAAGCATTGTGTCCAAACCATTATAAGTTTAATAATGAACAAGTTATCCATACAAGAATCCCCAGCCTCGAACCACGAACATCGAATATCGAACCACGAAATTAGGGAGGGACTAAAATGGCACAAGATCGAAGTGTAATAGCGCTTGGCATGATAGAAACCAAAGGATTAATCCCGGCGATTGAAGCAGCCGACCAAATGTTAAAAGCAGCTAATGTGGTACTCTGCGGAAAAGAACACGTCTCCGGCGGATTGGTCTCAGTTATGGTCCGTGGGGATGTCGGCGCGGTCAAAGCAGCCGTCGATGCAGGAGCAGCCGCCGCCCAGCGCGTGGGAGCACTCCTCAGCGTTCACGTCATTCCACGTCCTCATCACGATGTGGAATACATCCTGCCTGTCGGTGACAACAAAAGCTTTGGAGATAAATAAGTAAACGTCAAATGTTCGAGCCAGAGGTAAGGAGACAACTAACCCATTACTTCAATCTAGCTAACGTCCTTAATATTGAAGCAAATGTACTAAACCCTTAACCGCTGGCTTTCGACCTCTGACTTCTGTAATGAGGTGAGAACTTGATCGTCACAGAATATGAACTGCGAGCCAATTGGCATAAAAACAAAGAAAAACTGATCATCTTACCGCCGGGAAGTGTGATTACACCCTCGGCCAGAGACTTTATCCGCTCCAAGGGAATCGATGTCCAGATTGAAGGAAACGGACTGCAAGACCTTCATAAGACGACTTTTTCTACGGCAGCCCAAAGCCTGAGCCGAGGGCATCAATCTAAAACTGAAGCATTCCAAACTCGGCAGGGGACACTGACACAGGCCCAGACGACAAAGGTTACCAATACGGGCGCAAAGGCATCTGGGACGACAAATAGCACTGCGACGATTGCACCCACCACAACCGCAGCTACACCTGGGGGGGGCAAACCGGAACACATGACCCATCTGCGTCCGGGAGTCTTAGTTACAAAGACCCATCCGGTGATTGCCTATCGAGGTCAACTGGATTTGTTTCAATGTGAACTGGCCGAAGTCCAATGTGTCTTTCATCAAGCAGGTGAAGCGAAACTCATAGAACACTTAGACGAAATCTCAGCCCTTTGCCGTCAACTCATGGTGAGTGAAGTCAAACAAGAACCCTTTCAATGGACCTCCTTGCTGGGATTCACATCCGACGAACTGCGGGAAAGATCCCACCACCCCAAAAAGTACTATGGAATAGATCATAGCCCCCTAAGTTATACTCATGGCCCTATCGTAGCCAAACTCCATCAACTGAGAGCCAAGTCCCGGGAAGTGGAACTCTATGCTAACCGAGCCTTCACCGATGACAACGGTACCTGCAGCCGGACGGACCTGATTCAGGCCTTAAACCGACTCTCCAGCACCTTTTACATTTTGGCTTGCGAGGTCCGAAGCCGAACAACAAAGGAAGGTCAGCAAGAAGGTCAGAACTACTGTCTGAACAAAGATCAGACCCAATGCCAAAATTGCGTTCCCGTAGGAACCTCGAATCGGCATATCCACCTTTCCCAACCTGACCTGGAAGCCCTCTTTGGACAACACTATGCCTTAACCGTCCAAAAAGATCTCTCTCAGCCCGGACAGTTTGCTGCTGTAGAAACCGTCACCTTAATCGGCCCTAAAGGGCGGCTGGAAAAGGTCAGGGTCTTGGGCCCTGTCAGGAAAAGCACGCAAGTGGAGATCAGCGTTACAGATTGCTTTAAACTAGGTGTCAAACCCGTCATCCGAGATTCAGGTCAACATGAAGGCACACCCGGTCTAAGGATTGAAGGCCCGGCGGGAAGGGTGGAGTTAACCAGCGGCGTAATGGTCGCCAGCCGACACATCCATTTGCACACCCAAGATGCCCAGGAATGGTCCTTAAAGGATGGCGACCGAGTCTGCGTGAAAGTAGAAAGCCCACGTCCCATCACCTATGAAGACGTCTTAATCCGTGTCAGTGACCAATACCATAAAGAACTGCACCTGGATCTGGATGAGGCCAATGCGGCACTCATTGAATCTACGAGCCAGGGCATCCTCATGGGGGTATGACATGAACGAAGAACTCATCAACCAAATCCTCTGCCGCATCCTGTCCGATCCCGCCTTACAGGGACTTTTACAGGGAGCAGGCAATTCGGCAAGTCAGCCAAGGGTTAAAGCCGAAGCCCTGGTCCTCTTAAACTATGTCTTGGATATGCCCCGTGTCTTAAATCTTATCCAAGTACGCTGGGGAAGCAGCTACACCCTCAGGATACTGCCCAGTGACCAGGTCTATCTGGCTAAACCGGAACTGCCTGCAGGACTGAGTTGGATCAGCGCCGAAGAGGCCTTGGGAAAACCCCATTGGCCCAACCTCATCCTCCCAACATGTTCAGCCAATACCCTGGCTAAAGCCGCCTTAGGCATAAGGGACAACCCCATGACTGAAATGATCGGACGAGGAATCAGCCAAGGAAGCTCCATGGAGCTCTCAACAGAGTATCTGGGCTTCACCAACCGGACACCAGCGGCCTATCGGAACCTCTATGAAGGATATATAGACATACTGAAGTCCTATGGCGTCATGATCTCTGCTAGCTTAGACGGCGGAAGTAACATCACCGCAATGTCAACCGCACTGGAGAAGACCGATCATTTAAAGCAATACCCTGGAAACTATCAGCAGCCATCAACATTCATAACTTGTGAACAACCGTCAGATAACTCCGGGCGAAAAGCCCTAACCAATGAACTCCAAACGAACCAATATCCCGTCATCAATCAACCCATGAGAAGGGTTTTCGTGGAGGAACCTGTCTCCAAGGGAGAAGAGATCTACTATACCAAAAAATTTCTGGGAGATAAACAAGCCTACGGATTTCCGGAAGCCTCGAGAGTCTTCGTCAAGGAAGGAACCGTCATCTCTCCCCTGGCCCGAGACACGTTAAAACTGCGCCGAATCGAATTATGCATTGAGAAAGGGAGGGAACAAGGATGATCCTAGCCCGAGTGATCGGAAATGTCTGGTCCACCCGTAAAGAAGAATCCTTACGAGGCTTAAAGTTTCTCGTTGTCCAACCGGTAACCCTTTCCTATCAAGAGGATGGGACCCCCAGACTCCAGGAGTTTGGGAATTCCCTGGTGGCAGCAGACCAAATCGGAGCAGGAGAAGATGAAATCGTCATGGTTGCCAGTGGATCCTCCGCTCGGCAAGGCTTGGCGAATAATAACATCCCCATCGATGCCACCATCGTCGGAATTATTGATAAAGAAACCTTTGAAGCGTAATGCTTAAGCAGGTGAAAAAATGAGTGAGATAACCCAAACAACCATCCGTGAAAAAGTTCGAGAGGCAGGGGTCGTGGGGGCAGGAGGGGCAGGATTTCCGACTCATGTCAAACTTTCCGCGCAAGCCGAGATTGTCATTGTCAATGCGGCTGAATGTGAGCCCTTACTGAAAACCGACCAACAATTGGCCGCTTGCTATCCCGAAGGCCTTATCAAGGGCTTAACCCTAGCCATGGAATCCACAGGTGCCCAAAAAGGGATTATCGCCTTAAAAGCCAAATATAAGGAAGCCATAGCCGCCTTAGAGCCCTATGTCAGAACCCGAGACAACCTAGAGATGGTCATCATGCCGGACATCTATCCGGCGGGGGATGAAGTCATCACCATCTGGTTGACCACAGGGAGGCGGGTGCCACCGGGTGGAATCCCCTTAAACATCGGCGTTGTCGTCAACAACGTCCAAACCCTGATCAATGTGGCCAAGGCCGCCGAGGGAACCCCCGTCACCACCCGAACCCTTACCGTCACCGGGGCCGTTAAAAACCCCATCTCTGTCACCGTCCCTATCGGGACCTCGATCCGGGAGGTTCTGGAACTTACCGGCGGAGACAGTGGAGACCTAGCCTATATCAACGGAGGTCCGATGATGGGAAGCCTCATCAGTGACTTATCCGCTACAGTCACCAAAACCACCGGCGGACTTATAGCTTTGCCTAAAGATCATATGCTCATTGAGCGCAAAGGAATGACCGTGGACGGTATCTTGCGCATCGCTAAAACCGTCTGCGAGCAGTGCAGTTTCTGTACCGATCTTTGCCCCAGACATATAATCGGCCATGAACTATCCCCCCATCGGCTCATCCGAGCCGTGAACTACAAAAACGTAGGAGATCTAACCTTGGTCACCAGTGCTTTAACCTGCTCGGAATGTGGAGTGTGTGAAGCCTATGCCTGTCCGGTGGGAATCTCACCCCTGAGAGTGAATATTGCCTTAAAAGCAGAACTAAGAGCCAAGGGCATCAAATATCAAGGGGAGCTGGGCCAGGCGGATCCTATGGCCCAACATCGCTTAGTCCCCTCGGCTCGCTTAATGGATCGCTTGAGACTACGGCCTTGGTATAAAGAAGCCCCCTTATCCTTAGACAAGTATGAACCCAAGGAGGTCAGCGTCAGGCTGCAGCAGCATATCGGAGCCCCTGCTGTTCCTGTTGTCAAAGTGGGGGACCACGTTCGAGTCGGACAGCTCATCGGTGACATCCCGGAAGGAGCCCTTGGTGCCAAGCTTCATGCCAGCCTTGAGGGAACCGTGACTCAAATAACCCCCCAAGCCATAACGATAGGGAAGGGTGGTGCAGCCAAATGATCCATGCCATAGGACTAGTGGAAACAACCAGCATAGCCCAAGGGATAGAATGCGCTGATATCATGAGCAAAACAGCCGATGTGACTATTTTGGTCGCTAAAACCATCTGCCCCGGAAAATATATCGTCATGGTCAGCGGGGATGTCTCCGGAGTCCAGCAATCCGTGAACGCCGGAGTGGACTTAGGAGCAGAGACCGTGGTGGATTCCTTTGTCATTCCCAATGTCCATCCCTCGATCCTGCCCGCCATCGGGCGAGCCAACGCCCTAAAGGATGTCAAAGCCTTAGGGATTATCGAAACCTTTACCGTGGCATCCTTAATAGAAGCAGCGGATGCAGCGGTCAAAGCCGGAGATGTAGAGCCTCTGCTCCTTCACCTGGCCTTCGGAATTGGGGGCAAAAGCTACACCCTCCTCACGGGAGAAGTAGCCTCCGTCAAAGCTGCAGTGGAAGAAGGAAGTGCTATTGCCAGCGAAAAAGGACTCCTTATCCGTCAAGTCGTCATCCCCAGACCCGCGAAACAGTTGATCGAAAGCTTGGTGTAAGCGAGGCACGAGGTTAAAACGATGAATACCAAAGAAGAAAAAACGAGGCGCAAAGCGCCAAGGTTTAGCCAAAGAATACTAATAATGAATACTTAAAGTATCGAACAACGAACCCACGAATAGCGAACCACGACAAGGAGGTGTACTATGGGACGATTCATTTCGGCAGCCGTTTTACGAGATATGGCCAAAGCAGGCAAACATATAGTCTTAGAAGAAGACAGCGTATTAACGCCTTCTGCAAAAGACCTTGCCAAAGAATTAGGAATTACCATTAGCAAAGGCAGAGAAGAAATCACTAGTCATAATATAAAAGCAGTTTCTGTTTCCTCTGGTACTGCCAAGGTAGAGAACCAAAATGAAGACCTGAAAAAAGCTGTACAGAAGATCCTAGGAGAGGTCCTCAAACCTGCCTGCGAAAACCCCAAGGCAACCCATGTCAAAGGGGAAACCGTTGTAATCCAGCCTTTTCTGGAAGCACCTCCGGGTCAAAAAGTAGGGCTAGTAGACGTCATTGACTCCCGGGTAGGAAATCTGGCCTCAGGATTTATGACCTTTGATCATTCACAGCTGCCATGGTTCTTGAACTATGATGAAGTGGATTATGTTATAGAAGGAGAATTTGTCCTTGAAGTGGCAGGGCAAGTCTTCCGCGCTAAGCCAGGAGATGTGGTATACATCCCGAAGGGAAGCCAAGTGGTCTTTTCCTCACCAACGTTCTGTAAAGTTTTCTATTGTACCTATCCAGCCAACTGGGCAGATTTTTGTGAATAAGGACATTATGTCAGATTGGGGGATTATTCAATGATTCTAAAAGCAAAAGTTTACAACAAAATTTTTGCCTTTCAAAGTCTTAAAGAGGTTATGTCGAAAGCCAATGAAGAAAAATCTGGGGATGAACTAGTGGGTATTGCCGCTAAATCAGCTTCAGAACGAGTAGCGGCGAAATTAGTGCTTAGTAACCTCACTCTTGAGGATATTTACAATAACCCTGTCATCCCTTACGAAGAGGATGAGGTCACTCGAGCTATTTATGATGGGCTCAACTTAAGAATCTATCAAGAGATCAAAAGCTGGACGGTGGGCTATTTAAGAGAATATATCTTAGACCACAAAACAACAGGCGAAAACCTGCTTCATATCAGCCGTGGACTGACCAGTGAAATGATCGCTGCAGTAGCCAAATTAATGTCTACTATGGATTTGGTTTGTGGTTCCAAAAAGATCCGCGTTCAATCTCACTGTAACACCACCCTAGGTATTCCCGGAACCCTGGCTTTTCGTTGTCAGCCCAATCATCCGACAGATAGTGTCGAAGGGATGCTAGCGTCTCTAAAGGAAGGGTTAGCTTATGGTTCCGGGGATGCCGTGATTGGAATTAATCCCGTGGAAGATAATGTTGAGACAGTATCCCGCCTCTTAGATACAGTCAAGAACTTCATGGTAAAGTGGGAAATCCCCACCCAAAACTGTGTTCTGGCTCATGTTACCACCCAAATGAAAGCAATCGAAAAAGGAGCCCCGGTTGATCTGGTTTTCCAGAGTATTGCCGGAACCCAAAAGGCTAATGATGCCTTCGGTGTTAGTTCTGCGATTTTAGATGAGGCTTTTGCTTTGGCCCAGCGTAAGGGATCGGCCACCGGCCCCAATCTTATGTATTTTGAAACCGGACAAGGCTCTGAGGTTTCCCTGGATGCCCATCTAGGGGTTGATATGATGACCTTAGAAGCCAGAACCTATGGATTTGCCCGGGGTTATCGTCCTTTTATGACCAATAATGTTTCCGGATTTATTGGACCGGAGACCATTTATTCCGGGCGTGAAGTTATCCGGGCGGATTTAGAAGATTTATTTATGGGTAAGCTTCATGGATTACCCATGGGGATCGCACCCTGTTATACAAATCATATGAAAGCAGATCAAAATGATCAGGAGATGGGGACCCTCCTCTGTGCTATGGCTGGTTCAAACTTTTTCATGGGAGTTCCGGGCGGTGACGATGTTATGTTAAGTTATCAGGACACGAGTTATCATGACGATGCAAGTACCCGCGAAATCTTAGGGCTAAGACCGCTTCCTGAGTTCGAGCAGTGGTTGGAGAAAATGGGTATATTGGAGAACGGCAAACTCACTGAGAGAGCCGGAGACCCATCCATATTTGATAAATAGGGAGGCGATTCAAGGTGGCAGTCGCGAATAACGATTTAGAGAAAGTTATTATCCAAAGTGTTATGGAAGAACTAGCTAAGAAAGGGCTGCTTTCACAAAAAGGGAAAGATCATATGATGTCAGCAGCAATGATGGATATGCCTTTTGTTCCTAACCCACAGTCAGAGGAAATGGTAACCTTCCCTCCCCAAGAAGAAATGCAAATTGACAATCCCTTCAATGCCGATGCAGTTAGGGCTATGAAAAAGCTGACTCCTGCACGGATAGGAATTGGAAGAGCCGGGACACGTCCCAAAACAATGTCTTTGCTGCGATTTCTTGCTGACCATGCTGTAGCACAAGATGCAGTATTCCTGGATGTATCAGATGAGTTTTTGCAGCGAATGAACCTGATGGCTGTCCAAAGTTCTGCTGGAAGTAAGGATGAGTTTCTCCAACGCCCAGAGTTAGGACGCCGTTTATCCGAAGAGGCAGCCAGAAAGATCGCCGAGAAATGCGAGAAAAATGTTCAAGTTCAAATCTTGATTGTCGATGGTCTTAGTTCAAGTGCCATTGAGGCCAATATCCCGGACTTATTGCCAGCCCTCATGCAAGGATTAAAATCCTCGGGCATCAAAGTTGGCGCACCATTTTTTATTAAAAACGGCAGAGTATGGGTTCAAGACCATGTGGCTTCCATCGTCAATTGCGATGTAGTCATCTCTTTGATCGGAGAGCGTCCGGGGCTTGGAACCGCGGAAAGCCTTAGTGCTTACATGATCTATCGGCCGGATGAAAATACGGTGGAAGCAGATCGCACTGTAATATCAAATATTCATAAGGGCGGTATTCCACCTGCTGAAGCAGGAGCACATCTAACGGATGTTATAAAACAGATTCTTAGTGCCAAAGCAAGCGGCGTTAAGCTAAACCAGCAAAAATAGGGGTGGTGATAAAATGCCCGAGTCGAATAATCAAAGGATCACAAGCGTGGGCATTGATATTGGAACCACAACTACCCAATTGGTGATTAGTCAATTAACCATTGAGAACACTGCTTCGGGCAGCTTAGTTCCACACGTAGAAATTACGGATAAAGAAGTCATTCATCGCAGCCAGATTTATTTTACCCCACTGGTAGACCGCGACTTGGTGAATGCGGTTGCGGTCTCAAAGATTTTGGAAAGTGAATATATAGCTGCCGGACTTACTCCTGAGATGATCGATACGGGAGCAGTGATCATTACGGGAGAAACAGCGAAGAAAGAAAATGCTAAAGCCATCATAGATGCTTTAGCAGGGTTTGCCGGTGACTTTGTTGTGGCTACTGCCGGCGCTAATCTGGAGGCCATCTTTGCCGGTAAAGGATCAGGTGCTGCTTTATATTCAGCAGAGAGACATCAAGTCGTCGTCAATATCGATGTCGGTGGTGGAACCTCCAACTATGCCACCTTTCATGAAGGTAAGGCTGTCGATTCTTCCTGCCTAAATATTGGTGGACATTTAATCGAGTTTGAGCGTCATGGGGACAGAATCACTTACATTTCTGAACCGGCCCAGACTGCCTTAGAAACTACCGGACAAAGATTGCAAGTCGGAGAGCGGGTGACCCTTCCTCAGCTTCGCCCTGTTGTTAAAGCAATGGCTGAGTGTATTGTAGAGGTTCTCAAGACTTCTGTACACTCGAATTTAACCCATAAACTGCTGATGACTCCTCCGTTGCAGTTAGCACACCCAATTCGAAAAGTAATGATTTCCGGCGGAGTAGCAGATTATGTCTATGCTGAGAAGGAACCCGAACGGATGGCTGAAGTGACTGTCTTTGGAGATTTTGGCCCTCTTCTCGGCTGGGAGCTTAAAGTGAGTCTGGATTCAGCCGGATTCGTCTTAGAAAAACCTAACGAAACTGTACGAGCCACTGTCATTGGGACAGGAACACAGTCAGTCAACTTAAGTGGCAGTACAATTCATCTTCAGGAAACCACATTACCACTGCGCAATATAATGGTTGTTTCGCCATTCACAGCCGTAATCCCTGAAACACCTGAAATGATAGCAGAAGTGATCAAGAGCGAGATGATTCAACTTCAGGTGGCTCAAACCGAGGGGGTTGTAGCTATAGCAATGAAAGGCCCCCGAACCATGTCTTTTTTAGATATTAATAGCTTTGCCCAAGGACTTCTTTTGGGCATGCAGGACTATATAGTGAATGCCAAACCACTTATTCTTGTTATGGAAGCTGATTGTGGGAAAGTTTTAGGACAGTGTATCAATGCTTCTGCAACTCACCCCTTAGAAGTGATTTGCATTGATCAGATTGAAGTGGATAATTGTGATTATATCGATATTGGTAAACCTCTGATGGGGGGAAGAGTTGTGCCGGTGGTCTTAAAGACTTTAGTCTTTAACCGTTAAGTTATGGTAGCTCAAATGGATATAATGAAATTGTTTAAATTAGCGACTGGGAGAAACACTTCTAGTGATGGAAGGATGAGTTCAATGCTCCAAACATTAGATTCTAACCTTCTAAATTCTAATTATTTGGAAGAAAGCTTAGGGAGCTTTCATAATGCAACTGGGTTACACATTGAGGCCATTAATAATGAAGGTGCAACCTTCTCCTTACCAGGGAATATAGAACGAAGTGAATTTTGTCGGTATATACGATCTCAGCCTGAAGGAGAAAGAAGATGTCAGGATTCGTATAAGCGGGCTAGCTTTGAGGCTGCTAAGTGGGAGGAACCCTATTTCTTTCGCTGTCATGCAGGACTGGTCATCTGGGCTGTGCCAATCATGATTCAAGGGGTTTCTAGAGGAAGCATTATCTGTGGGCAAGTTCTTATGTGGGAACCGGATCATTTTTTCTTTCAGGAACTAAAGAAGCTTAATTGTAAAATAGAGAACTTTGAACTGTTAAAACAAATGGCCTGTAAGCTTGAAGTTGTTTCCCCTACACGTTCGCAAGCTGCTGCTGATATGTTGTTCGTCGTCGTGAATCATATGGTCAAACGAAATATGAATAGTCTGGAAGAAATCAATGCTACTCGATTGCAACAACAACAAATCCGGCAAGAAATAGAAGATCGCAAGAGGAGAAACTTGCCCGACTTAAATAATTACGATGATTATTTAAAAAAGGAACGAAAATTTTTACGCTATATACGCCTTGGTGATAGAACCAGGGCTAATCAAACTCTGCAAAGTCTATTGACTGATCTTCATACGAAAACTCTTGGTGATCTTGAAACAGTAAAATTAAGGCTTATGGAATTAGCCACATTGACGTCTAGAGCTGCTGTAGAGGGTGGTGCCGATGCAGAGCGAATTATGAAGCTGCTCAAAGATTTTGTTAAAGAAATGGAAGGATTTGAACGAGTCGAGAAGTACTTTTATAAGATTCAGCGAATCGTCGAAACCTTCTTAGAGAGCATATTCACCCTAGCTGATAAAAAACATATCGCCATTGTCAAGAATGCTCGGGATTTTATTATGGAGAATTATGCCTTACCCCTTACTGTCAATGATATAGCCCAACATTTATTTATTAGCCCCTCCCATCTTTCAAGATTGTTTCGGGAAGAATTAGATTGTACGATTAATGATTATTTAACAAGGGTCAGGGTAGAGCAAGCAGTAGAAATCATGAAGAAACCTGAATTTAGTGTTGCTCAGGTCTCAAAGGCAGTTGGATTTAAAAACCAAAGCTATTTTTCCAAGGTCTTTAGGAAATATATAGGTGTTACTCCACTGACCTATAAAAACAGCTTGTATTAGAGGTGAAAGTGTGGTATTTCAAGTAATCATTAAATCCATTACCATTGGAGACGCTGAACAATGCTTGGCCTTAACCAAACGGGCGTTGCAACAGGGATTTTCGGCTGAGTCGGTCTTAGAGAAAGGCTTAATTGCCGGAATGAATCGTGTAGCCGAGAAATTCCGAAAGCAGAGAGTGATGGTTCCTGAAGTGCTCATGGCATCCCGAGCTATGCATGCAGGCCTAAGTCTGATCGAGCCATTACTGGAGAACACCAAAAAGATTAGTTCCGGCAAGATTGTTATGGGGACAGTAGCAGGAGATCTACATGACATAGGCTTAAGCCTCGTAAAAATGTTAGTTATGGCCACAGGAATTGAAGTCATTAATTTAGGAGTCGATGTTACTCCCAAAAAGTTTGCAGCGGTTGTGCGAAAAGAAAAACCTCATATCCTTATGATGTCAGCATTACTGACTACCACAATGACTATGATGAAAGAAGTAATCGATGAATTAGAGTCATCAGGAATTCGTAAAAACTTAATCATTGTTGTTGGAGGGGCTCCTATTGATGCAGGCTTTGCCAAGCGGATAGGTGCAGATTATTACTTTGAGGATGCTTTTGAAGTTAAGGCTTTTCTGGATGAAAACATCAATAAGATCATTAGTAAAAAGAATCGATGGACTTAATTTATATTAACAAAGACAGGTATTGTTCTCCTAAGAATAAACCTGTCTTTTTATATTAATCTGAGGATAAGTGACAAGGTATCCCATATTGTACTAAATAGTGAGAATATTCAATTGGTTGTAATGAGTCAAAACGAGCAGGAATGTGTTAGAAAATTCAGTTGTTATTAATGATATTATTTACCTAAGCAAGCACTTGATCATGAGAGAGCAGATATTGATTCTCTCATATCCAGAAATGAGGGGGATGCACATGGATATCAGTAGAATGAGACATCTTGAAGAACTCAGTGTCGATCAAACCTTTAATTTGTTTTTTCAAAGTAAGGAGCTTAAGACCATTGCGGCTAATTTTTTTCAATCCATGGAAACAGCCTTGATTCGCAATCAGATTTTAGAGGTCCTGAAAAGTTATGACCTTGGAATTGTAACGGCCATTTATGAAATCTTTGGTGGCTATGTCAACCGAAGTTTTGGAATTTATACTGAAAAAGACGGGGTTAAGAGCGAGTATTTTGTACGCAAATATAAATATGGAATCACACCGACTGAAATATTATTTGAGCATTCAATGATTGATTATTCAATCGCTCACGGATTAGACATTGCTGCAGGATTAATCCGCACTAGGGATGGTGCTTCTTTTGTCAAAAAAACTGAAGGATCCAATGAAAACGCAACAGATATCTATTTTGCTATTTATGAGTTTTTAAAGGGTGAGGACTTATACACTTGGGATACACCCAATCTAAATGATGATGAATACGCCAGCGCTGCTGGTGTTCTAGCAACCTTCCATAATGCCGCAAGAGATTTTGATCCTCAGGGTCTTGAGAGAATTGAGCCTAAGATTATGGAATTTCTACCGACTTTGCCTGAGAAATATAAAGCATTAGCCCAAACGGAAATTGACACAAAGTTTCATAGGTATTATACAAGTAAGCTGGACTCCATTTTAGCAGTCATCGAGACTTCTCAGATCTCTCAGGAAGTATTAAATAAGATGCCCCTTACTCCTTGCCATAACGATTTTCACGCAGGAAATTTGAAATATATAAACAGCAAGGTTGTTGGAATATTTGACTTTGATTGGTCTAAAATCGATCGTCGTCTCTTCGATGTAACTCTAGCCATGGCTTACTGCTGCAGCTCTTGGCAAGATGAGAAAGATGGCGTATTACTCCTGGATAAGTGTTCTATTTTTTTAAAAGCTTACCAACAGAAATTAGTGGAATTGAAAGGGCTTGAACCTTTAAATGAAGTCGAAATTGAGTACCTGCCTACCATGATCGCCGCAGCCAATATGTACTTGATTAACTGGGATGTAACGGCTTACTATGCAGGCACAGATCTGAATGAATACGAGTATATTGCTTACTTACAACACAATGTTCGTTTAATGAATTGGATTGAGAATCATAAAACAGAAATTGCCGAAATGGCAAAATCCGTAGGAGTTTAAGAATCCTTATGGTCAATTAATCAATTATGAATGGAACATGAGAAAGGGGACTTAGTTGTGGAATTCACAAAGATATTTAGTCAAACAGAAGTAGAGCGAGTTCATGAAGCTTCTTTAGAAATCCTTGAAAATGTAGGGATGTTGGTCCGTAACCAAAAGGCCCTAGAAATCTTCGCCCAAAATGGCTGCATAGTTGATACGGAGACAATGATGGTTAAGTTTCCTAGGGAAGTTGTCGAGAAAGCTCGGGAAACCTTTGTGCCAACCTATACCTTTACAGCCCAAGATCCGAAGTTTGATATAACCATGCCTGGAGATCGTCCAGTCGTGGTAACTGGGAGCTCCGCACCTAATATTATCGATCCTAAAACAGGGGAAGAACGACGGGCCACCTCCGATGATATTGCCAATATTGCCTATTTAATTAACGAGTTGCCGGGATTTGACGTGTTCTCAATCTCCACGTTAGCAGATGATGCCCCAGAAGGACAGTTTAGTCTTTCACGATTTTATCCGGCTTTGAAAAATTGTAAAAAACCCGTCCGCAGTAATACACCTAACATGGAGGATCTTAAAGCCGTATTGGAGCTAGGGTATTTGATAGCCGGAGGGGAAGAAGAGTATCGTAGACGCCCGTTTATCAATCACCACTACTGCCCGGTTGTCTCTCCCTTGACCTTTGATGTGGAATCTACTGAAGCGGTTATTTACTTAATTGAAGAAGGATTACCGGTCTACGGTACCATAGTTCCTAATGCAGGCATGACCTCACCCCTTAGTCTGATGGGGACGCTGACTCTTGGTAATGCTGAATTCTTAGGGCTAGCTACTTTAACCCAGATGATTCGTCCCGGGGCCCCAATGATTTACGCGGTATTGTCAACAGTCGCTGATATGAGGACAGGTGCCTATGCACCGGGAGCAATTGAAACGGGTATGCTGCAAATGGCCCATACTGAGATGGCCAGATTCTACAATGTTCCCTCCGGCGGATACATTGGCTTAACCAATGCTCACACGAATGATGCTCAATCCGGTTATGAAACGGGGATGAACACTACGGGAGCGTTACTTGCGGGAGCGGATTTATTTAATATGGGTGGTCTACTGGGAAGTCTAATGGCCTTTGACTTTGGCAAAGCCGTTATTGATAACGAAATAGCACTCATGCTCAAACGAATCAAAAAGGGCTATGAGTACAGTGAAGAAAATTTATGCTTAGATTTGATAGCTAAAGTCGGACCTGGCGGCAGCTACATGGACGCAGATCATACGATGAAAAATATGCGTACCATAGCCGTCTTACCAAAAGTTGCCACCAGAGAAATGCGTCGTCGTTGGGAAGATCAAGGCAAACCTGATGCTCACGCTCGTGCCATGAAAGAGGCTGACAAAATATTGAGCAAACCTAATAAGTCGCGTTTTTCTGAGGAATTGGATGCTAAAATTCGCGAGCAATTTAAGGGACTTGTTGCCGGAGATGCTAAGTGGAGCCTTTAATACGGAAAGGAAAAAATATCTAAAAAATTTAAGATAACTGTTGAATGATTGAACAGAAAAGGAGATAATAAAAATGAGTGTACAAGATATTTATGATGCGATTGTAGAATTTAGTGTTGATAAAGTAGTATCACTTGTCGATGCCGAGGTAAAAAGCGGAACAGATGTCTCAGAAATTTTGAGCAAGGGTCTGATTGCGGCAATGGATGAAGTTGGTCAGCGCTATTCTGAAGGAGAGTTCTTTGTTCCGGAAATGTTGATGGCAGCCAAAGCCATGAAAGGTGGACTTGAGGTATTAAAGCCTTTACTGTCTCAAGGGGATAGTGAGAGGAAGGGTACCATTATCATTGGAACAGTTAAAGGTGATTTGCACGATATTGGGAAAAATTTAGTATCAATGATGATGGAGGGGGCGGGGTTTGAGGTTTATGACCTCGGTGTAGATGTGGATACGGATAAGTTTATTGCTAATGCCAAAGAAAAAAAAGCTGACATCATATGCATGTCTGCATTATTAACAACAACCATGCCTTTTATGGAAGTTACAGTTAAAGCAATACGAGAACAAGGTTTAAGCATTAAGACTATGGTAGGGGGTGCTCCTGTTTCAGAGGACTTTGCTAATAAAATTGGAGCAGATGGTTGGAGTACCGATGCACCCGGTGCAGTAGAAACTGCCCGTAGGCTTACATCTAAATAATTCCCTAATTCTAAAGCAGAAAAGATTAGTTTTAAGTCTGGTAAGTCAAGCTTCCAGTTAAGAAGCAGCTATCCTTGGCTAAGATCTTGAACTAAGGAACTGACTTTAAATTATAAGTCGTATTGACTTGAATTTGAAGTCAGTTCCTTAGGATGAAGTCAAGAATGACTTGACCAAGTTCGCTAATCACCTTTCCCAACATAAATCAGGTTATAATATACTGCTTACTTCTTAAAAATCCTTCAATAATCGGGTAAATCTGAATATTCGCTGACAGACAATATTGGCATGAAACTTGCTATATATATTTGCAGCACTTAGATTAAGTTAAATATGAGGAGGAACTATCATGTTAGTAGTTGGAGAATTGATTAATGCAAGTCGTAAGGCTATCGGGGAAGCCATCAAAGCCCAAGATGCTGAATATATTAAACAGGTGGCTAGGGATGAGCGGGAAGCCGGGGCAGACTTTATCGACGTTAATGCGGGTATCTTCGTCGGCAAAGAACCAGAATACTTAAAGTGGCTCGTAACCACAGTACAAGAAGCAGTTGATGCACCTTGCTGTATTGACAGCCCAGATCCTAAAGCGATTGAAGCAGCGTTGTCAGTACATAAAGGAATTGCCATGATCAATTCAATTTCCTTAGAAAAAGATCGGTATGATGCCTTGATTCCAGTAATTGCCGGAACTGATTTAAAAGTAGTTGCCCTTTGCATGAGTGATGAGGGGATGCCGGAAACTATGGATGCACGGCTCAAGATTGCTGAACGACTCATCGATGGACTGGTCAAAAACAATGTTCCGCTGGAAAATATTTATGTAGATCCCTTGGTTCAACCAGTCTCAACTAACAATACCTTCGCTGTGGAGTTTATTAATTCAGTAGAAGCAATTATGACTCGCTTTAAAGGAGTCCACACAATTTGCGGTCTGTCTAACGTATCCTATGGGCTTCCTGTCCGTAAATTCATGAACCAGGCCTTCGCTATTATGGCTATTGGTAAAGGTTTAGATGGTCTTATTATCAACCCTCTCGATAAAATGATGATGGCCAGCTTAGTCACAGCTGAAGCCCTTGCGGGACGTGACGACTATTGTGTTAACTACCTCAAAGCTTTCCGTAACAATAAATTTGATTTCTTAGGATAATAGTACCTGATTTTTGAGAGATTCACTCCGGTAATTTTATAGACTTTCTATAAGCGGTTTAAGTATAAGATCCCCTTCTCTAAAAAGAGATGGGGATCTTATATAATACAATCTTTAGTACATAGTTAGTTAGGGTGGTAGGGGGTAAAAATGTGGCGCTGGTAATGTTTGATTATGATGGTGTTATAGTTGATTCTTTAGATGTTTTTATTTCCCGCTTTTCTCAGGCTTGTTTAGAAAATGGGTTTCTGGGAATCAAAGAGCCGAAAGATGTTATTTCATTTTTCGAGGGTAATGTTTACGAAACAATGATTAGTCGTGGAATTACGGAATCTACCATAGATAAGATTCTTAAGCGATATGAACTATTACAAAATGAGCAGCTAACTCATCTCGAGCTTTTTAATGGTATCGGCGAAGCGCTTAACAAAATCGCCGAAAAACACCATGTATATGTTATTACATCGAACCTTTCCGAGGCCACTAAACAGATCTTAAATTGTAACGGGATTGACTGCTTTAAAGATGTCATTGGTGCGGAGAAGGAAAAGAGCAAGATAAAAAAGATCCTTAGTGTAATTTCCTTACATCCCGGTATTCCTGCCTATTATGTTGGAGACACAAAAGGAGATATGATAGAAGGTAAACATGCCGGTACAAAAACTATTGGGGTTACCTGGGGATGGCATACACCAGAAAAAATTGATGAAGGCAACCCGGATTATCTTGTCAATTCTCCGGAAGAACTTGCGGACTTGCTGGTAAGGGGCTAATTAAGAAGGAAAAGCCTGGCCAAAGAGCGAATATTCATATATTGGTAAAACTTCTAACAATGATCGCCGTTTTACTACTGGAATGGAATTATCAAATCGTCTAAAGGAGGACAATATGGAAATCAAGATACTCCCTAACCGAGTCATCCAGACTGAGAATAATGAAACCTTAATGGGTGCCCTTATCCGTCATCAACTGCCTGTAGAGAATGTTTGTAATGGTCAGGGAACCTGCGGGAAATGCAAAGTTCGCATGCTTGGGAATCTTCCCGAGCCAAGTGTTCAGGATTTAAAACATCTTAATGAAGTAGAAATTCAGGCAGGATTTCGGCTGGCCTGTACAGTTGTTCCTGAAGAGGGAATGGTCATCGAATTAAATTTCGTAGAAAGCCAAGATCGCAAAGAAAGTGCTCTTCTAGGACTAAAGTTAAATGCTGTAGATTCACGAGCTGAAAAGATTTGCTTAACCATCGATAAGCCTTCCTTACAGGATGAGAGGGGAGACTGGGATCGCGTAGTAGATGCTCTCAGCGCTGTTACCGGCAGGAGTTACACTTACCCAAGTTTGCATGTCCTAAGGAAAGTTTCGGAGGTTTTAAGATTAGAAAAGTACGTCTTAACCGTAACCTTGTTTGAAAATGAGATATTGGAGATTGAGCCCGGAGACACCTCAAAACGATTGTACGGAGTGGCTGTCGATATTGGGACAACCAGCGTAGGAGTGGCCTTATACGATTTAATCACCGGTAACCTCATGAAGGTCGTCTCCATCGAGAATGAACAGACGGCTTATGGCGCAGATGTAATTTCTCGTATTTCATTTGCAAAAGAGAGTAAAGAAAATGCTTTAGCCTTACAGAATGCTGTTAAAAGAACCATTAATCATTTGTTAAAAGAAGTGGAATCCAAGGTGGATATACGCAAGGATGAGATTGTCAAAATGGCTATTGTAGGTAACACCACCATGCATCATCTCTTACTGGGGTTAGAGGTCTCTCACTTAGCGGTTTCGCCCTTTGTCTCGGTTTGTAACCGACCATTAGATCTTACTGCCCATGAATTAGGACTGGAGATTAATCCGCGAGGGAAGATATTCCTGCTCCCTAACATTGGGAGTTTTGTTGGTGGAGATACAGTAGGGGCAATTGTCGGAGCTCCGGAAGTATTGGAGCAGGGGAATCACTTGCTGATCGACTTAGGTACTAACTGTGAATTGTTTTTAAAGACAGACAAGATAATGATGGCTTGTTCTACTGCAGCAGGTCCTGCTTTTGAGGGTGCCGGAATAGCATATGGTATGAGGGCAAAACAAGGTGCTATTGAAGGGGTAAGCATTACGGAAAGTGGTGTGCACTGTGAAGTGATCGGTGACCAAGAACCCATCGGAATTTGCGGTTCAGGTCTTATTGAGGCAATTGACGAGATGAAAAGGGCCGGAGTGATTAATAAACAAGGAAAGATTGCCGTTCCTGAAACAGCGGATAATCTTTCTGAAGAACTCAGAAATCGCATACGTCCTGCTGAAAAAGCTCGTGAATTTATCCTAGCCTATGGTACCGGTCAACGATCAGACGTAACCATCAGCCAAAAAGATGTTGGAGAATTACAATTGGCCAAGGGAGCAGTATGCGCTGGAATAAAGACATTAGTTGAAATGGCCGGAATAAGTGTTGCAGATCTCGATTCCGTCATTCTATCGGGAACCTTCGCGACGTATCTAAAAGCCAAGAACATTTTAAATATTGGTCTTGTTCCAGATATTCCACCGGAAAAAATTAAAATGGTCGGCAATGCCGCTCATGTTGGGGCAATACGAACACTTCTGAATCATCAGGAGATGATGATGACGGAGGAACTTTATACGAAAATTGGCCATATAGAACTTGGTGGCAGCGCTACATTCTCAAACTATTTTATGAATAGTCTATATTTAGAAAAATTAAGTTAATCAAAAGTTAAGAAAAAACTGAAAACAGCTTAAATAATTGTCTCAGAAGAGTTATAATGGTTAGGGAATAAATGGACAATGTGCCCAGAGAACATTTTTGTAATAAGGAGAGGAACAAAGGAATGGAGAATAAATTCAAAGAATCGTTACTCGACAAGAATACGTTATCTGTGACATGGGAACTGGTTCCAGGAAGAGGCGCCAATGAAAAGGCTCAACAAACTGCCATTGCCTCGGCAGAACAGGCTGCAAAAGGTGGAAGGGTACACGCACTTACCATCACGGATAATCCTGGAGGAAATCCGGCAATCTTAGCTGACTATTTGGGAATGGAAATCATCAAGTTGGGAATTGAGCCACTAGTACATTTTACCTGTAAGGACAAGAACCGCAACCAAATGGAGAGTCAATTATATGCTCTCGATCGTGCAAAGGTTCGTAATCTCTTAGTCATGACGGGAGACTATACGTATTCCGGGTTCAAGGGACGCCCTAAACCAGTCTTTGACCTGGATCCTTCGAATACGCTGCAACTTATTACTGAAATGAATAAAGGCCTAGAAGTACCCGGTATGAAGGGGCCAACCTATCACGCTCCCAGTGACTTTTTTGCCGGTGCGGCTGTTTCCCCATTTAAGTCGACAGAGGCCGAGCTGATGATTCAGTATTATAAAATGAAAAAGAAAATCCAAGGCGGGGCACAGTTTATTGTTACCCAGTTGGGGTATGATGCTCGCAAGTGTCATGAAGTCCTCCAATTCTTAAAGGTAAACAACCTGGATGTACCGGTTGTAGGAAATATTTACGTTCTCCCTTACGGAGCGGCAAATGTCATGAATCAAAATAAGTTACCGGGCTGCGTCGTAACAGACAAACTCTTGGCCGAACTGAATACTGAAAAGACTGCTGAGGATAAAGGTGTCGGGCAACGTATGCTGAGAGCAGCTAAGATGTATGCCTTTATGAAGGGAATGGGCTTTGCCGGAGTCCACATTGGCGGGCACAATCTTAAATACGAACAAGTTGAATACATCATTGATAAAGGTGAGGAACTCAGCCCTAATTGGCAGGATTATATTAAGGAATTTGATTATCCTCAAAATAATGGTTTCTATTATTTTGAAAAAGACGAGAAGACGGGACTAAACACAGATCGTCCCACAAATCGTGCTAATCGCCCCTTAGATGCACCTGCGGGAGCAATGAACTCGATGATGAGAGGGATGCACAGTCTCATGTTCACCCCAAATAAAAAGCTTTTCCCAGTATTGCGCAGCATGTATCATGCTGCCGAAGGTAAGAAGAAAGCCGAAAAGAGACTTCACGCAGTTGAACATATTGCCAAAGTTGTCATGCTTGACTGTAAGGATTGCGGCGACTGTGCTATATTAGACATAGGGTATCTATGCCCAATGTCTCAATGTCCGAAAAATCAACGTAACGGAGCTTGTGGTGGAAGCTTGGATGGCTGGTGTGAAGTTTTCCCTAAAGAAAAGAAATGCGTTTGGGTCAGAGCTTATGCCAGACTGAAGAAATACGGGGAAGAAGCAACCTTAGATGTTCCCCCGGTACCCCCGGCTAACTGGGATTTATACCAGACTTCTTCATGGTCAAATTTCTATCTAGGAAAAGATCACTCGGCGCCTGTTTTAGGTATTAAACGTCCAGAAAGCAAAATTAAGAAGTAGCCCATCGAATAATACATGAAAATTCATAGTTGGAGGTGCATATTCATGGCAACAGGAGTTATTAAGGCTGGAGCATGTGGTTTTACCATCAATGTTAAAGCTACTAGTGGTGATAATCATAAAGTAAAACTTGAAATCACCAGTGATTGTCCGAATTACCAAAAAATCGCGGCAGAACTTGACGAAGTAGATGCCTTCCAAGAGATTTTTCAAAAACTCCATACTGGGAAAGTTTACGAAGCATTTGCTAAGCACAGCCCCCATCCCAGCTGTCCAGGCTTATCGGGGATGATGAAATCAGTTGAGGTAGCAGCAGGTTTGGCTCTGCCTCAGAATGCAAGTATTACAGTAACTAAAGAGTAGCAAATAGAATAAAATCGTGAGGCCCATTGTTGATGAAAAATCAACAATGGGCCTCTTAATTTCGACGATCTTTTGAGTATGGAATACTATAGAATTATCCCGAAATTTTCAATAGATATTTCCTTACTGAAAGTTTCAATCAGAGGGTTATCTCTATTGATTCCCGCAATCATGGTGCTTACAGTTTGAGAATATTGTAGGATGAAGTTGTGAAGTTCTGAATTAGTAAGTCCCTTTTCTAAGGTGAGTTTACTATTTAAGTAGATATTTAAGTTGTATTCCTCGCTAGAAAAGTAGTCATCAAATCTATCTTCCAGTATTGGGGGTCCAAAGATGGCAGCTTCTCGGCAAATATATAGCCGGCACACCGGAGGCAAGGCATCCTTTGGCAAAATACACCCCAAGTCACTGGCGAAGGGGCAATAATTCAAGCCAACTTTCATTTCAACCATAATACCGTTAAAGCCCTTTATAATTAAACCTTTTTCTAAGATGAGCTTATAAATATCCGGGTAATGCAGATAGATAAAAACTAAATCAAAAAGACAAAATTCCGGTTCATAGGAACAGCAGCCTATTTTTTTACCTTCATTTGTATTTCTGCAACAAACTGAACAGAGATTTGTACAGATACTGGGACGCAGGGGGTCGTTAATAATTTTAAACTCTGCTAACATAAGATTTTGCTCCTTTACTATTGTCTTGGTAGAAAGAATAGGGCACCTAATCTAATATAGTATCTGTTTGTGAAATAACACACTAAGCCGGTTTGAGAGATTATGACGGAGAATAATTATTGAGAACACCTTAATAAACCTTGTCCATATAATATTATGTATGTTATCTATTTCATAGAGGGACAACAGAAAAAACATTACGGGTTTTGATTAATCAGTAACAGATCTAGAATCTGCCAATATACTAATATTAGGACAACCATTCTTGGTAAGAAATCAGATGCAAACCATCGCTGCCTTGGAAATTCAAGAATCTTAACTTCAGTAATAGTAGGTGAAACAGCTTTCTGTATCGAGAGTGGTTGTTAATATAGGAGAAATGAGGAAACTGAAATGCCGGTTATAGCAAGCAGTAAGGACACAATAATGGTTGTAACTTTTCAAACAGGATTGACAGCACAAGGCTCCCCGAAATTAAGTCAACGAAGTTTTTCCAATGTTAAATCTACAGCATTAGACCAAGATGTTTATGATGTAGCTGTTGCCCTATATGGACTGCAGGACTACCCCTTAATCGGAGTTCGGAGAGATAATCGCGTTGACCTAACTGCGGAGTAGTTAAAGATGATTAAGGCATTTTAGGAGGAATGAAACTTGGCAAGTACAACAAAAAAAGTCTTGAGGATGACTTTTAATAATGCCTCCGGCAAAGCTGTGACAATAAGTATGCCGCAGCCTAAGGAGGGCTTAACAGTTGCCGAAATTGAAACAGTTATGGATCAAATCATCACCAAGAATATTTTTCTCACCCCCGGCGGGGAACTCATTTCCAAAAGAGATGTGAAAATTGTTGATACGACTACAGAAGACCTTTATGACCAATAGATAATAAACTATTTAAAACATTGCAGAGGGCTTGAGGATGTTTCCTCTAGCCCTTTTAAGTTGACACAGAAGTACCGTCCCCTTGTGTCCCCTTGTGTCCCTCCGTCCCCTTGTGTCCCTCCCCTTGTGTCCCTCTTGTGTCCCTCTTAATGGATCGCCACTGTCCGGAGAAGTTATGTGATTTTCCTATATTTATATTGTAAGAATCTTCCTAACTTTATATAATGGAGATAGTCATACTTGTCTTGAAATATATCCGTCATGATTTTTGAAATACTGTCATTGGCGATAAGGTAGAGTTAGGAAATCTTATTAAGCCATTGGCATTATGGCTTCTGGAAGAAAAAAGATGAATTTACCAATCTACATAAAATAAGGAGGGAAAACATGAATACTTCATATCTTTCCTTGGAAGGAAAAGTCGCCTTGGTAACCGGAGGGAGCAGGGGTATCGGTAAAGCTATTGCCTTAACTTTGGCCGATGCAGGCGCTGATGTGGTGGTTAGCAGTCGTAAACTTGAGGATTTGCAATTAGTGGCCAACGAAATTCGCGGAATGGGTAGACGAGCTCTGGCGGTAACTGCACATGGTCGTGAAAGTGAAGATATTCGTAAGCTAGTAGAAACCATTAAGAATGAGTTTGGCAGGATTGACATTTTGGTGAATAATGCAGCAACTAATCCAGCCATGGGCCCTATTGTGGATATGGAAGAGAAGATGTATGATCAAATCATGAATACAAATCTAAAAGGCTATACCCTCCTTAGCCAGTTAGCGGCAAAATTAATGATTAGCCAGGGTGGAGGGGCAATCGTGAATATTTCTTCCATTCTGGGAGTAACTCCAGGGTATGGGTTGGGATTATACAGTATCAGCAAGGCTGCAATTATCATGCTGACAAAGTCTATGGCTAAGGAGCTGGGAGAACATAATATTCGAGTTAATGGAATCGCCCCGGGATATGTTCAAACCAGTTTTAGTAAGGCATTATGGAGTAATGAAGCACTGATGAAGGAGAAACTTAAGGATATACCCTTGAAAAGAATCGCTCAGCCGGAAGAAGTGGGCAGGACAGTTCTTTATTTGGTCTCCGAAGCGTCTGCTTATGTAACAGGCCAAACCATCATCATGGATGGTGGAGCGTCTATTTAGCTAGGATACAAAGGAGATTTTAGACGCCATAACTGCTCGTGTCGATGGTGAGGAAGAAGAACTGTTTAAAACTATTAAGTAGTAGGATTAAACGAAAGAGTAAAATCCTGAGAAAATCCTATCCTTTTATTTATTGTGATCATTATAATCAGAACAGATGATCTTATAGAGCAAAATTAGGGGCTGTACTATGAAGTACAGCCCCTGATTTACATACTAGGATGTTTTAGTTGGAGTAAACGCTTTTAGAGCATAAATAGCATTTCAGCATAAGTGGGGAGAGGCCAGAGTTCAGCATCAACAAGTGTCTCCAGTTTATCTCCGTCAACTCTTAGTGCTCCCATAGCTTTAAAGACAACATCTCGATAATACACTGCTTGCTCATAGGCGTCGGACAGATCTGTTGCTTCTAAACTAACCTTTTCAAGGGTGCTTAAATTGGCATTAAAGGATACCAAGGTTGAGCATAGTCCAATGAGAAGATTTTCTTGGACAGAGACATCGACAGCACTGGAAGCAGCTTTAATAGCATTAATTGAATTTGCCAGTTCTGTGGAATATTTGACGGCGGCAGGAATGATCTTGTGCTTAGCCATATCAATCATTGTCAGTGCCTCAATATTAATCTGTTTCGAGTACTGCTCTAAGTTGATTTCATAGCGTGATTCTAATTCGGTTTTATTTAAGACTTCGTGCTTTTCGTATAATTCAATAGTAGATTCACGAAGTAAAACCAGTGCTGCATCAACGGTAGAGGTAATATTAGGAAGACCGCGTTTAGCTGCTTCTACTACCCACTCGTCAGAATAGCCGTTGCCATCAAAGAGGATCCGACTGTGATTCATGGCAGTTTCCTTAAGAAGTTGCTGTAAGGCTTGATCAAAATTCTCAGCATTTTCTAAGCGATCTGCAAATTGCGAGAAGACTTCAGCAAAGATGGTATTGAGTACTACGTTAGGTCCAGAAATGGATTGTGAAGATGCTACCATCCTGAACTCGAATTTATTACCGGTAAAGGCGAAGGGGGAAGTGCGATTTCGGTCAGTTGAGTCTTTCTTGAAGGCAGGCAGTGTGCTTACACCGCTGGCTAATTTCTCTCCTTGAAGAGATCGAGTTACTCCGCCATTTTGCAGCTGTTTGAAGATATCTGAAAGCTGGTCGCCGAGGAAAATTGAAATGATAGCAGGAGGTGCTTCATTTGCTCCGAGACGGTGGTCATTTCCGGGGGTAGCAGCGGATAGTCTGAGAAGTTCCGCATAATCATCAACAGCTTTAATAATG
Source organism: Desulfosporosinus sp. HMP52 (assembly GCF_000765145.1). Classification (GTDB taxonomy): domain Bacteria; phylum Bacillota; class Desulfitobacteriia; order Desulfitobacteriales; family Desulfitobacteriaceae; genus Desulfosporosinus. Next base: position 25,658 of record NZ_JMGA01000062.1, read on the forward strand.
GCGCATAAGAATGTGAGGAACTGAAGGTTTTCATGAGGGGTATTGCCGGGTTCTAGGAGATTAAGTCCATCGTTTGTGGACATTGACCAGTTGTTATGCTTTCCGGATCCGTTAACACCTGCAAAGGGTTTTTCGTGAAGCAAGCAAACCATATCATGACGCAAGGCAATTTTTTTCATAGTGTCCATAACAAGCTGGTTGTGGTCAGTGGCAATATTAGTAGTGCCAAAGATGGGAGCTAACTCGAATTGTCCAGGTGCCACTTCGTTATGTTGAGTTTTGGCGAGAACGCCCAGTTTCCACAATTCAATATTGAGGTCGTGCATAAATGCGGCTACTCGAGTTTTTAAACTTCCAAAATAGTGATCTTCAAGTTCTTGGCCTTTTGCTGACATGGCTCCGAATAAGGTCCGGCCAGTAAGCATGAGATCCATACGTTGGTCAAAGAATTTCTTGTCTACGAGGAAATATTCTTGCTCTGCACCTACGGTACTGGTGACAGTTGTCGACGTTGTATTGCCAAAAAGTTTCAGTATGCGCAAGGCCTGTTTAGAAAGAGCTTGCATTGAACGCAAGAGAGGAGTCTTTTTGTCCAGGGCTTCCCCTGTATAAGAGCAAAAAGCTGTAGGGATACATAGAGTTAAGACACCGCCATCTTCCTTGAGAAAAGCTGGAGATGTACAGTCCCAAGCAGTATAGCCTCTTGCTTCGAAGGTTGCACGGATACCCCCGCTTGGGAAAGAGGACGCATCAGGCTCACCTTTAATTAATTCTTTGCCGGAAAACTCCATAACAACTCGGCCATCACTGGTTGGAGAGATGAAGGAATCATGTTTTTCCGCTGTAATGCCGGTCATTGGTTGAAACCAATGGGTAAAGTGGGTTGCTCCTTTTTCAATGGCCCAATCCTTCATACTATTAGCCACGACTTCAGCTACCTCAGGGTCAAGAGGAAGTCCCTCTACAATTGTTTTGTGCAAAGATTTGTAAGTAGCTTTTGGTAGACGCTCTCTCATCACAGAGTCATTAAAGACGTTTTCCCCAAAAATATCCATTGATTATTGCCTCCTTTAAGTTTAGCTTTTTGGTAAAAAACAAAAAAACGCTCCCCTAAAGATTATTCAATAAATCTTCAAAGAGCGTCATTGCTCCATTTGAATCTGGTATAAACTTAACATTTTATTTACCGGTTGACAAGAGAAAATTTTATATGTATACAGTATAAAATTTGATGGGAATTAACGGTATTAAATAGAAGGTATTTTAATAGAATTAACGAATTATATGTATATTCTGACATATTGAGGAGGAGTAGTAGTTGAAAAGGCCCCATTTCAAATTGGGAACAAAAATTGCTATCCTCTCCTTTGGCTTAGTATTGATGTCTGTGCTAATAGCAGGTGTAGTCATAGTTAATCGCATTACGGGTAAGATGGAACAAGAAATAGGGTATAGAGCTATGGCAATTGCCCGCACAGTGGCACAATTAAAGGATGTTCAAGAAAATCTCAATAACAAAGAAGGCGCGAATTTAATTCAGCCACTTGCCGAGCGAATTCGTATCGCCACAGAGGTAGAGTATATCGTAATTTTTAACATGCAGAGAGTTCGATATTCACATCCATATTTAGATAGGATAGGGACTGTTTTTAATGATGGAGATGAAGGGCCTGCTTTAAAAAAAATGGAATACATCTCTCAAGCCATCGGGGTACTTGGGCCGTCGGTACGTGCTTTTGTCCCGGTTTTGGCAGATGAAGGAACACGTCAAGTTGGAGTAGTGGCCGTCGGAATTCTGGTACCCACAATTACTGATATTGTGGGGGCCTTAAGAATCCAGCTTTATGCTTCATTATTAGTAGGGCTGGTTCTGGGAATTGTGGGTTCATTTTATCTATCCAGAAACATTAAGAAAAATATGTTTTCTCTCGAACCGGATGAGATTGCCAGGATACTTGAAGAACGCGTGGCTATTTTTCAGGCCATGGATGAAGGGGTTATAGCTTTAGATATTGAAAAACGGATTACTGTTATTAATAATAAGGCATCTCAGATTGCTGGCCTAAATACAGATGTTCGGGGACTGGGTTTAGATGAACTGGAAGTATTACGTGTTCTTGGGGACTTAATCGAGCAAGGAGGTTCTTTAGCAACTTCAGAACTGCTGCTCAACCAAACATGGGTGCTAATCAATTTTTTGCCAGTAAAAGTTAAGGATCAAATAGTCGGGCAAGTGATAACTATTAAAGACAAAACAGAAGTGCGTAAAATGGCGGAGGAATTAACAGGTGTCAAGACTTTTATCGAAGCTTTAAGAGTTCAAAACCATGAATCCTTAAATAAACTGCATACTATCTCAGGTTTAATTCAGTTAAATAAAGTGCAAGAGGCTTTAGATTATGTCTATAAAGTTACAGAGGAACAACAGGAAGTTACGAAATTTTTAAGCCAAGAGATTAAACACCCTACCGTGGCAGGACTATTATTGGGTAAATATAACCGCGGTAAAGAGCTAAAAGTTGATATCTTTTTCGAAGAAGATTGCTATTTAGGAGAGCTGCCTGAGAAGGTCGATTGCAACTTACTAACCTTAATAGTGGGGAACTTACTGGAAAATGCCATGGAAGCTGTAGTAGGCAAGAGGTTATGCGAGGTATACTGTCGTGTTAAGCAAGAAGAAACAGAACTAATTGTGAGCGTTGAAGATACGGGTGGTGGGATAACTCAAGAGAACCAAAAAAAGATATTTCAATGGGGATTTTCCACCAAGGGCGAAGGAAATCGCGGAATTGGACTATCGTTAGTTAAACAAGCGGTAGAAAGGCTGGGAGGTACTATCGACTTGGAAACAGGAAACTGGGGAACGCGTTTTGGTGTAAAGATCCCATTACCTAAACAAACGGATCTAGTTGCTAAGAAAAATCGGAAAACGTTCAAAGGGGAGGTCGCAAAAAATGAATCCTATTGACTTAGTCTTAGTAGAAGATGATCCGATGGTGCTGGAAGTCAATGAAGGATTTATAAATAAAATCGGTGGATTCCGAATTTGTGGCAAAGCAAAGACGGGACAACACGCGCTAGAGATAATTCGAGAGCTAAGACCCCGCCTAGTGATTTTAGATATTTACTTACCGGATGTTAATGGTATACAAATTCTGCGGGAAATACGGCGGCAAGGACTACCGACAGATATCATTTTAATTACTGCTGCACAAGACGTTGCAACAGTACAAGCCGGTTTGCGGTTTGGGGTAGTGGACTATATCATAAAACCCTTTAAATTCGAACGGATCAATACGGCATTAAATAATTACCAAGCCTACTTGGAGCAATTCAGTAAACAAGGCGAAATGAACCAAGAGGATTTAGATCGATTAATAAAAATTCACCCGAGTCAGATAAATCAAACCAATCGAACCCGAGAGGAATTACCTAAAGGACTACGGGAAATTACCCTTCAGCAGGTTTATAACTTTCTGAAAGAATACAAAGTGGGGCTTTCAGCAGAAGAAGTAGCCGAAGGGGCGGGTTTAGCCCGAGTTACAGCTCGCAGATATTTGGAGTATCTGGAAAAAGTCAATTGGGTGTTGCTGGAAACTCAATACGGCTCTGTAGGCAGACCCATCAATAAATATAGAATTGTACCTTAGGTACAATTCAGCTTGTAGACAATAGAG
>NZ_JMGA01000007.1 GCF_000765145.1 Desulfosporosinus sp. HMP52
TTACGCAGTCTCACCCCACATAAAGCGCCTGATACTGTTCGTGTTCCTCGGGTCGGAACTTTGCCGCCGGCTTCCTCTGGATTCCCCTCGCGGTGGACACCCTTGCCTTAAGCTAATGGTTGGTCGCTACATACCCCCATAACGGACTTTCACCGTCAAGTTAATCACCATGCGTGGCGCACGAAAAAGGGGACGGTTTAGTTAACGCTAAACCGCCCCCTGCTACTTCACACAAATTCAATCTCTAAAGGCATTTCTTTCACAATTTCTTTTAACTCAGGCCAACAATGCCTTGTAGTTTGAATCATGACTTCCCCTAATGCCTTATTCGTTGTAGTTACAACGCCCAGATGACCTAAGCCCTCGACAAGCTTACAAAGCAATTGGATTTGGGACCGATCTATGCGCGCTTTTATGATCAGGTCAAGATCTGAAAGTTGGACTACTTGGGGTTCGGAAAAATTCATTTACTTATCTCCTGTTTCCATAATTTTTTCTCTCTGATATTAAGCAGAATCTAGATGAACTCTATCTCAAAGGGCATTTGTTCTATAGCCTTCTTTAACTCCGGCCAACACTGTTTAGTTGTTTGAATCATGACTTCCCCTAATGCTCGATCAGTTGTTGTAACAATTCCCAGATGTCCCAGGCCTTCGACAAGCTTATCTAACATCTGCATTTCCACCCTTTCTAAACGGGCTTTAACAACAACATCCAGATCCAAAAAAGGAGGACTTGAGTGCTCAATACCATCAAAATTCATCGCCTGTCTCCTTAATCTACTTTTTCTCGCTTTTTGCCCGTCGCAAAATACTGTAAGGCAGGATTTCCCTTGGTACAGTCATCTTTATCTTTTGCTGAGCATGACGAGCTACCTCCATCGGTACCCCTTCAATATCCCACATTTCTTTAACTTCGAAAGACCAACATTCTCCTTGGGGAGTTAAGACTTCTAAGACTTCACCAATCTTAAAATTATTTCTTTGCTCAACCCATGAGATGTTCTCATCAGATGTCTTAAGGATTTGATCTGCCATTTTCTCTTCAGTTAAGTGGACTCCAACGAAATCATAATCTCGAACATAATGAGAAGAAACCAGATTATGTGAACTGGCACCCGGCTTTCCAAAAAGGAAGCCTGGCGAATAGTCTCTGTGGCTAACCTTATCCATTTCCTCCAACCATCGTGGAAGTTTTTCTTGAAAGGCTTCTTCCCCTTGCTCCCATAAAGTATCGATAGCCTCCCGATAAACCTTAACTGTACTGGCTACATACTGAACACTTTTCATTCGTCCTTCAATTTTGTAGCTGTCAATATCAATTGGCTTTAACAAAGGAAGATGGGGTAAAAGGCATAAATCGTGGGAATTAAACACATAGGTTCCCCGTTCGTCCTCTTCAATGGGGAAAGCAATCCCCGGACGTTTTTCCTCGACAAGTGCGTAGCCCCAACGGCAGGGCTGAGTACATTCTCCGCGATTAGCGTCCCTGCCTGTTAAGTAGTTGCTTAGTAGGCAGCGCCCGGAATAAGACATACACATTGCGCCATGGATAAAGATTTCTAAGCCACCATCCACTTTAGGGCGTAAATCATTCATCTCCTGAAGAGTTAATTCCCGGGCCAAAACCACTCTCTCTATCCCTTGATTCATCCAGAAGCGGACGGAATACGAGTTTGTGTTATTGGCCTGGGTACTTAAATGTAAGGGCAGACGAGGAGCCACTTCCTTAGCCAACATGATAACTCCCGGATCAGAAACAATGGCAGCGTCTACTTTCAATTCCTCTAAGTGTTTGAGGTAGGTCGGAAGCTCTGCAAAATCCGGCTCATGGGCAAAAATATTGACCGTTACATACAGCTTTTTCCCCAGATCATGGGTCCAGCTAACCGCTTGCTCCATTTCCGCCCAATCAAAGTTTCCGGCATAGGCTCGCAGACCAAAGGCCTGCCCCCCCATATATACTGCGTCAGCTCCATAGGCTAGCGCATATTTTAACTTTTCCATATCTCCTGCAGGAGCCAATAGTTCTGGTTTTTTCATCTATATTCCCCTAACTAACTTTAAGCTTTAATCGTTTTGCTATTTGTATAGTTTAACATAAATGGATAGTACCTTATTCAACCTGTTCGAAGTAATAAGATCAAACATAAAAATCTTTTACATAACACCCCTTGACGAAGTGCCTTCTGACATATTACAATACAGAAAATTAACATGCAAGACAATGAAGAGAATTAGTAAGTTTTTGAGGATTGTTTTAGCGAGTCAGAGCAGGTGGGAGTCTGATACATGTCCCGTAGACTGAATGGATCTCGGAGTCGTAATCCGAACACGCTTTGAGTAAGTAGGTGATACCGGGGGTTTCCCGTTACAGAGACACGGATATCGAGAGGCTACTCTCTGCATCTGCTTATTTGCTGCTGAGAACCTACTCCGTATCTAAGACTCTGGATATGGGTAATATAAACGTGTTTGTAAATCCCATAGAAAAAGGTGGCATAATAGAAATTAACTTTCTGTCCTTTGAAGGACGGAAAGTTTTTTAGTTTTAAAAGAAGATGGAGGAATCAACCATGGAAAAAGGATATTTCGGAGAATTTGGCGGTAGTTTTGTTCCCCCCCAATTAGAGAATGCCTTAGCTCAATTAGACAATGCTTTCGAAACCTATAAGGATGATCCGGATTTTAATCAGGAGCTTGACTACTATTTACGACAATATGTAGGTCGCCCCAACCCCCTCTACTTTGCCAAAAAGCTTTCCCAGCAATTAGGTGGTGCTAAAATATACCTTAAACGGGAAGACCTTAACCATACCGGGGCCCACAAGATTAATAACGTTCTTGGTCAAGCATTACTGGCGAAACGTATGGGAGCTAAACGTATCATTGCTGAAACCGGTGCCGGACAACACGGCGTAGCCACCGCAACGGCATGCGCCCTCTTTGACATGGAATGCATTATATATATGGGAGAAGAAGATACAAAGCGCCAATCCCTTAATGTCTTCCGCATGGAACTCCTAGGGGCCAAAGTTGTCCCGGTCACATCCGGAACACGTACGTTGAAAGATGCAGTGGATGCCGCCTTAGAGGACTTTGCCGTAAATTATGAGAACACCTTTTACATGCTAGGTTCGGCAGTAGGCCCCCATCCTTTTCCTTCACTCGTCAAACACTTCCAAGCAGTTATTTCCCGGGAAGCACGCCAGCAAATACTCGAGGCCGAAGGAAAACTTCCTGACATAGTTATGGCCTGTGTCGGCGGTGGCAGCAACGCCATCGGTATGTTCGCCAACTTCTTAGAGGACTCCTCTGTTAATCTCATAGGAGTTGAACCGGCGGGTTTGGGTCTGGAAACCGGTAAACACGCTGCTCCCCTCTCCGCCGGAGCTCCCGGAATTGTTCACGGCTTTAAATGCTACGTTATGGCAGACGAAAACGGAGAACCTCTGGCCACCCACTCCATATCCGCCGGCCTGGACTATCCCGGCGTCGGCCCGGAGCATAGTTATCTAAAGGACAGTGGCCGTGCAGAGTACGTAAGCATCACTGACACCGAATCCCTGGAAGCCTTCCATCGGCTTTCCCGAACAGAAGGTATCATTCCTGCCCTAGAAAGCGCCCATGCAGTAGCCTACGCTCTTAAACTTGCTCCAACCATGAACTCCGACCAAATTATCATCGTCAATATCTCCGGTCGCGGTGATAAAGACGTAGAACAAATCTATCAACTAACCCATAAATCTGAGTAACCTTCTAATTTGTAAACCGATCCCACTAGTGCCCCTATAAGATCCAGTCCAACAAGGCGGATCGCTTAAGTCAGTATAAACTTGACTCGAGAGGTAATTAAGCCCAAACCACCTAGCCGTTCAAGATGGTCAAAGAGCGCTGGGTTACAGAGGTTCCTCCTAAGAGGTTCTCCCCAAGAGCTTCCTTCAAGCTTACCTTCCCCACAAAGCAGAGATGACTTTTGCTAAGTGAATCCCGTTAAACGGAGTTGCGTCCCGGCGAACGCCGATGTTAAAACATGAAAACGCTAGTGGGACTTGTCCAAGGACGGACTGATGCCGCGGTGCCAAGGATGGCAAGGAGCGGCGGACTTGCAGAAAGCAGAAGGGTTTAGCGTTTTCGTTTTAACATCCAGTGAGTAGCAACGGAGTTTCGGGTGAACGTGCAAAAGTCATCTCGCTTTCTCATCCTTGTCATACCATCTCGCTTTCTCACCCTTGCCACCATCTCGCTTTCACCTTCACTGATACAACTCAACATTCTTCAAATGCTCAGCATAAGTCTTCGCAAACACATGGTAACCATCCTTTTTGGCCACATAATAGCGAAAATCTGTCTGAGCAGGGTTTAATACAGCTTGCAGCGAGGCATGTCCCGGGCTGGCGATGGGTCCAGGCGGGTAACCGGCATGCAGATAAGTGTTATAGGGTGACGGAATCTGTAAATCTTGGTACGTGAGTTTGGGCTTAGGTGTACCCAGCAAAAACTGAATAGTCGCATCTATCTGAAGAGGCTGGTTAATCTTTAAGCGGTTAAACAAAACTGAAGCAATTAAGGCCCGATCCGATTCTCTTACAGCTTCCTTTTCAATTAGAGAACCCAGGATAACCCATTGAGCAACAGACAACTTCATAGAAACAAGCTGCTTCTGAACCTCTGGAGTTAGTTCTTTGGCAAATTGCCGCAGAAGCAAATCAATAGCTTCATGAGGAGAAGTTTCAACTGGGATGTCATAGGTATTCGGAAATAAATATCCTTCTAAGCGGTGGATTCCTTGAGGCGCATCCTTTAGAAATTCATAAGGAAACGAATCTTCCGTAACAACTTTAGTTAACCCCCCTTTACTCCCTATTCCTTTTTGCACCAAAAGCTCAATAATCTGTTCAGTAGTATACCCTTCAGGAATTGTCACCATATTGGTATCCAAAGAAGTAGAACCACTAATTAAGTGCTCTATCATTTCCTTAGGAGACATTGTGGGGGCTATCTGATAATCCCCTACATATAGTTTAAAATTATCTCGACGTTCACGGGCCAAAAGTTGGAACATCCCCGCACTGCGGATGAGCTGACGCTCTTGTAATTCCTCAGCTAATTGCGCCGCAGTTGTTCCCGGAGATATGGTAATTTTCACACTGTTCCCCGAGGTGGAGAAAGGCTTTGTTGCCCAACTCCACCAAGATAAGAATCCAAAGCCCCCGACCACGGAAAGAAGAATAATCCACGTAAATACTCCCATGGTCTTCTTTTTTCTGGCCATTTCTCACTCTCTCTTTCTCTATTCGAACCCTATGTTCCTACGCGGAAAATGCGATTTGTGGGAGCATATGAATCACGACCAAGAAATTTCTTGGTTTCACTGCCACTCTCATCTCGAATAACCTGCCACGTATTTACTACAACCCCTTTAACACCACCCTGGTCTCGAACGACTCGACCTTTGGGAAGCTTTGGATCGGGTCGCCTTTTTGTTGTATAAGGGATTTCTCTCTCTACTTGCCGTTCAATTCGAACAGTATTACCAGTTTTCTTACCCCAAATCCTAACTGTTAAGACTCCAGATTTTACTTCAGTTCGTAGATATGCTAAACTCTGGGAGTTATTTTTAAATTTGAAATCAATATTAGGATAATTAACGGTTGCATCTTGTCCGGGAGGCACATAACCTACAACAACAGCATGAGGCATACGTTCAACAATTTCTAAATTACTTAGTAATACTGCATTGTATAGTGTGGAAGACACTTGGCAAATACCTCCGCCGGTCCCTTTGACGTATTCTCCATTTATCAATACATAAGCTTCTTTATACCCGGTTCCCGGTTCCCGAGGACCGACAACCTGATTAAAGGAAAGAGTCTCACCGGGCTGAAGCAATTTACCATCCAAGGCTTTAGCAGCCGCAGTCAAGTTGGCCGAACGGTTCTTCTCCTTAACTAGAAAATTTGTTGAAAATTCACCAATGATAGAATCAAAGGCTAAATCTTTTATAGACTCTGTTGTGACCGCTGGGGGTACTTGAGCCATGGGAATTTCAATCCGTGTTGGAACTTCACTAAGTGTTAGATTTTCAATCTTACTTATTAATTGTTCAACATCAGCCCTTCGACCAGTTTCTGATGGCTGTATAACTACCTTATCCTTCTCAATCTTATAGGCAGCATCTTTGGCCGGCGTATTAAATTTCGTAAGCTTTTCTTGAAGTTTTTGACTGGCAACTTCTGAATTTACTTTAAAGACGCTGGGCTGAATAGTTCCTGGGTTAGTCTGGGTTTGATCAATAGTCTTTTCAGTATCGACCTCAAACCCTATGTCAGTTAAAGTCAAAGGAATCTCTGTATTATTGTACAACAGTACACGGGTTTCTTCCAGCTTGTCCTTTGCCCAATTCTCAATCTTAGTAGATGCCTCAACTAAGGGAGTCCCACTTAAATCTAAATCGTCAATTTTACTCCCCTCTGGTATAACTGAATTTAGTGTTTTAGCTTTAGCCTGTTGATTATCTTGAGAAATTTGTTTATCAGGTATCGGAGACGAAGAATAATCAGGTACATGATCTAATGAATTACAACCACTGAACAATGAAGTAAAAAGAATGCTTAAAAAGAACAGATAACTTAATCTCCTATTTCTAAAACACTTTATTTTCTTCACCCCCTCTTTTTAATTAGTCTTTCCTTTGAGTTTTTTGTTTATCTAAAAATCTCGTAGAACTAACAGCTTTTGACTTGTGAAAGTATTGGAAACAGAGTTTTATTAATCCTTTGCTGATTGTTTAAGGAAGAGGCAATTAAATACTGCCGAGTTTTCTTATCAAGAAAAAACAAAGAACTCGCTGAGTTATACTCAACGAGTTCTTTGTTTTAGTTCATTTAAGATTAATAAATAAGCGCAAAATTAATCTTCTTCTGATTCGACTAGGTTTTCCCAGGCGTCAGCTACTTTTTCCCACTCTTCGTCGTCTTCGATGTCAAGCAGCATTTCTCCACCTTCAGCATCTTTACCAAGTTTAAGGATAATTGCCTCATCTTCCTCGGATTCATCCTCTGAAATAGGCATTAAAACAAAGTATGTAGAGCCTTCTAGTTCCAATGTGTCTAGATGAAGAAACTCATGGTCTTTTCCTTCATCATCTGTGAGAATGACAGTGTCAAACTCTTCAGCATCATGCTCATGGTCATGTGGATGGTCAGTCATATGATTCACCTCTTAATTAAAGAATATGGTCATTGTACTATTGTAGGTAATGATTGTCAAATATCGGCCTAAGTTTTCTTCATTTGCCGACTGTCCAGGTACCCTTGAAGAATAAACACCGCCGCCATTTTGTCTATCACGTTCTTACGTTTGGAGCGAGACATATCGGCTTCCAACAAGGTTCTCTGAGCAGCAACCGTACTTAAACGTTCATCCCATAGCTTTACTTCAAGTCCAAACTTCCCCCGTAGAACCTCTGCAAACTCCTCGGTCAAAGTACATCGAGGTCCTATGGTTCCATTCATGTTCTTTGGATAGCCAAGGACAATCTCCATAACCTCATATTCCCGAATCAGTTCTTCTAACTCATCAAGTTCCTTCTTGGATCGCCTAATTGTTTTAATCCCTTGGGCCGTCCAAAATAATGCGTCACTAATAGCCACACCTATTGTCTTAGACCCAAAATCCAATCCCATAATCCGCACAGGATTCCCTCCTAAATTAATCTAAACAATTTTTAGGCAAAAATGCGGACATGCCCTCCCGCAATACCCACACAGTACACATGCTTCAGGGTTAACCACTGCCGTCTCTTCTAGACTCAAAGCGCCTTGGGGACATGCCTCAACGCACAATCCACAGCTTTGACACCAATCAGCAATATAGAGTTTTCGCGGTCTATGTCTGACCTTTTTTTGCAAACTTTCAGGGACTTCTTGCCCTTCTATTAAAAGCAAATTATAGTCCACTTCTGCCTGACTGGACATTCCTAAAGCAATTCCGTGAACACCCGCAATACTTTTTATAAAGTCGATGGCTTTTTTAGGATCCCTCGTTAAATGCCCGCCGCCAAAAATCTTCATTGCATATATCCCAATGCCCAAATCTGAGGCAAAGGCAATGGCGTCCAACATTTCACTCAACGTCCCATCAATAATTCCCAGACCCTGATAATTTAAGATTGGGTGAATTACATCCAGACCAGGCAATAAGGCGCCAGCCCGAACCCCCTCTACCGCGTGAGTGGAAATGCCGATCCAGCGTACAATTCCTTTTTCCTTCGCACGGAGGAGTTCTTCCCAAGCCCCCGAGTGCCCCTTTAAGGTTAAAGCACTTTCCTGTTCATGCAGCAAAAAAAAATCAAGAGTATCCCTATTAAGAGCAGTTCGTGCCTTCTCTAAACTTAAGTTCATTTCCTCAGCCGTAACAGAATAGGATTTACTGACAATCCGTACCTCAGGCTGATTCTTAATCGCTGCGGCTATTTGTTCATAGTTATCATATATTTCGGCAGTATCAATCCAATTAATCCCTTGTTCAAAGGCATACCGCAGAACTGAAACTCCCTCCTCTGCGGTTAGACGGCCTTGTAAGGGAGAAACAGCTAAACTTCCAAAACACACCTCTGAGACATCTGCTCCCCATAACCCTAACTTAACTTGACGCATATAGCCTCCTTTGGTGCGGGGCACATCGCACTTCAATGCTTCGTAAAGTTTAAACCCTCACCACAATTGAGTGAGGGTTCTAACTCCAGCGCTATTTTTCTTGCAAATAGGTCCTTACCAGTTCTTCGATCAGCTCAAAGCGTTCAAGTTTACGAATCATCGATCTCGCCTGATTGTGGCTGGTAATATACACAGGGTCGCCAGACATGAGATAACCAACCATTTGATTAATTGGGTCATACCCTTTCTCCTGTAACGCAGCGTACACCTTCTGTAGTATATCCCGGGCAGAAATCTCTTCTTCCACCACAGCCTTAAACATCATGGTTTCTTCCATTCGATCCATTTCCTGTCCCCCTTTCGCCTTTCGTCCTGACTTTTCCTATTAACTTTAGATATTCTGTCAATCGAGAAGATTCTCCTCTATTTATTAAGAAAACCCCGGAGAAGACTTGGAACTTTATCGATAGCTTCTCCTAATTTACTAGGATCTTTACCACCGGCTTGAGCCATATCCGGCTTCCCGCCGCCGCCCCCACCGGTTATTTTAGCTACTTCCTTTATAATCTGTCCGGCATGGAGCCCGCTTAAACCTGTTGGGCTCACAGTCGTTACAAAGTTTACCTTTCCTTCACTGGCTGCCCCTAAGACGATAACTCCCGATTTCATTTTATCGCGTAATAAGTCCGCCATTTGACGAAGACCTTCCATGTCAGGAGCATGCACTTGAGCTGCAATAACTGTAATTCCATCAATCTCAGTCGCTTTATTTAACAACCCATCAACTTCATTCTTAGCCAACTTTGCTTGCAGTTGACTAATTTCTCGTTCAAGCTCCTTCATTTGAGTCATTAAAGTGTTAACCCTTTTTCCAATTTCTAAGGGCTGTGCTTTTAGAGATTGGGCAACTTCGCTTACCTGCTCATCAAGAGAACGCAAATATGTCAAGGCCTCTAATCCTGCAACAGCCTCAATCCGGCGCAGGCCGGCTCCAATTCCACCTTCGCTGAGGATTTTCACAAGTCCTATTTCCCCTGTATTGCTTACATGTGTTCCTCCGCACAGTTCTTTGCTGAAGGATCCCATGCTCACTACTCGCACACTCTCTCCGTATTTCTCTCCGAAAAGTGCTGTAGCCCCGCTTTCTTTGGCCTCTTTCAAGGACATTTCCGTTGCCTTAACAGGCATATTCTTTAGAACTGCTTCGTTAATCAGCCCTTCAACTGCCCTTAGGCTATCCGAGGTCAGAGGAGAAAAGTGGGTGAAGTCAAACCGCAATCGTTCCGGGCTTACTAATGACCCTGCCTGCTGAACGTGTTCCCCTAATACTGAACGTAAAGCCGTCTGCAGAAGGTGTGTCGCACTGTGATGTCTGGTGGTAGCTAAGCGATCCGTATTATCAATTTCCACTTCTACAGGTTCGCCAACATGAAATACCCCAGTCTTAACCTCGGCTCGATGATATAAAGTTCCTGTCACTCCCTTTTTAACGTCGAGGACACGTGCTTCTGCCCGGGAGGTTCGAATTACACCTACGTCAGAAACCTGACCGCCGCTTTCTGCATAAAATGGAGTCTCTGTAAGGAAAACCAGCACTTCTTCGCCCTCACCAGCATCCTGTACCTCCTTGCCATTGACAAAAAGGCCCTCTATTTGTGTAGATGAAGCTACTTTATCATAGCCAACAAAAGGTGTCGCCCCCAGAGATTTTGCCTTTTCTACAACCTCTGTGCTCTCAACTACTGCACGCATCTGTTGGGACTGTTCCTTAGCCCGCAGGCGATGTTCCTCAGCAGCAGTTTCGAAAGTTACCATGTCGACAGACAAACCTTGTTCTACCAGCATTTCCTCGGTTAATTCCACGGGGAAGCCGTATGTTTCATATAAATAAAAAGCATCAGTTCCGGATAATACGTTTTCTCCTTTTTCAACAAGCCCTCTGACCTTCTCCTGTAATAACTGAGTGCCTTGCTCTAAGGTTGCTTGGAAATTCTTCTCTTCTAGATTTAAGTGGCTTAAAATGAAATTTTCATTCTCTTTAAGTTCCGGATAAGCATGAGCATAGTCTCTTTGAATAATTCTAAAGGCCGATTCCAAGAATGGTTTATCAATTCCTAAGAGCTTAGCAAAGCGGACAGCACGGCGTAAGATACGACGCAGCACATACCCTCTACCTTCATTATTTGGACGGATCCCGTCTGAAAGCATAAAGGATACCGCTCTGACATGGTCAGATACAACTTTAAGTGCTAAGTCATTCTTAGCATTCTCTTTATATTTAACCCCTGCCAAGGCAGCAACATGATCAATAATCGGCCGGAATAAATCCGTATCGAAATTTGTTTCCACACCCTGCATCACAGAAGCAATTCGCTCTAAGCCCATCCCGGTATCAATATTTTGCTTAGGGAGGGGAGTCAACACCCCTGCTTCATCGCGGTTATACTGCATAAAGACTAGATTCCAGATTTCCAGGAAACGATCACAATCACACCCTATAGCACAACCTGGTTTGCCACACCCTCTGGCTACACCGAGATCGACATAAATCTCCGAACAAGGGCCACAGGGTCCCGTCGGCCCGGCGGCCCAAAAGTTCTCCGGGTCACCAACGATGCGATCAGATTTAACACCTGCTTTTTCCCAGATCTCTCTTGCTTCAGTGTCTTCGGGGTAAATTGTGATCCATAGTTTTTCGACAGGGATTTTTAAGACAGTGGTTATATACTCCCAAGCCCAAGGAATCGCTTCCTTTTTAAAGTAATCGCCGAAGGAGAAATTGCCCAACATTTCAAAGTATGTATGATGGCGAGCAGTTTTACCTACTTCTTCGAGATCCGGAGTACGAACGCACTTCTGAGCAGTCGTTGCTCTTGGAATGGGTGGTTCAACTTGGCGTTGAAAATATGGTTTAAAAGGAACCATGCCTGCAACTGTTAACAACAAGGTCGGATCATCTTTGGGAATAAGTGATGCACTAGGTAAGATTGTGTGTCCTTTCGCCTCGAAGTACTTAAGAAACATGTCCCTTAATTCATTACCAGAATACAATTATGAACACCCCTTTAAATTCAATAAAAAAAATAATCTCTCCCTTTTAATCAGGGACGAGATTTTTTCGGGATCACCCTGCTATCTTTCGGGCTATCGATACTTTTAACTTTCTCACTTAAACTATAAAATTTCCATTGTTTATCAAGTATATACAGTGGATGTCTTATTTGTCAACTAGATTAAACTTTTGTAGAAACCAGCCGAAAATAAATATGTTTAAAAACAACTCGAATAACCGCAGCCAAAGGAACCGCTAAAAACAAGCCCCAAAAACCGGCGATTTCTCCAAAAGCTAAGAGGGCAAACACAATCCAGAGAGGATGAAGACCGACACTATCACCCATAAGCTTTGGTGATATTACATTTCCCTCCAGTTGCTGGACAAAGAAAATTATCAAACCTACCTTTAAAGCCATAACTGGGGAATGGGTTAAGGCCAATAGTACAGCAGGAACCGCCCCAATAGCCGGCCCAAAATAAGGAATGAGGTCAAAAACTCCACAGATAAGTCCGATTAAGAGGGCATAATCCATTCCAACCAACCTTACACCTATGCCTATAAGTGTTCCCACGATTATGGCAACAAATAGATCTCCTCTTAAGTATTGCCTAACAACATGGTTGATATCTTGCCATAACCGTCTCCATTCCATCCTCCAGCGTTGGGGGATAATCCGGAAAAACCCTTCTCTTAAGTCCTTCCAGTCGGCCAAAAAATAGATGGCAATCACCGGTGATAGCATGTAAAGAGTCACTGAGGATAGTGCTTTGGGCAAGTTATCCAAAAAAAGGTTAAGTCGGTCAGCCAAAATACTCTCGCCTTCAACCAAATGTTCATCTAAAACAAGGGCAACCCGACTTGGTAGGCCTGTAGCCTTAAATTGGTTTCGAAATTCATCTATCGTATCCGCAACCGACTGAATAGTCTGAGGCAATATTACCACTAATTTATTAAGCTCATTATATATTATAGGAATCACCAAAAAAACAGCCGTAGCACAGCAGGTAATGATTAAGATAAAAACAAGGGCAATAGCTTTATTTCGGCTTATATTATAACCTTCAAGAACATCCACTAATGGATTTAACAAATAAGCAAGCACAAAAGCCAAGAAAAACGGACCGAGAATTGCTCTTACCCTGAAAAGAATTAGTATCCCCAGCAGCGAACATATTCCTACAAAAATCCACTTATAATTGTTAGATTTCATAAGCCAAGAGAGCACACTTCCTTTCAAAGTCCTAAGAAAAACTCAGACCCTACAAACTATGGGAGACAAAGGTCCTGAAGGCCTGGCTGAACATAATTAGAGCTTAAGAAAATCAAAAAGCGCGCGATGCGCGCTTTTATCAAAATATAAACAAGTTACTCAATAGCAGCACAAGAAACATTTGGATTAAGGCTTGGATCATCCCAGGCAACTAGAGAACCGTCCTCAGCCAAATCATATATAACCACTTTATCTGTTTGGGTAGCAAACTCAACACAGCAGTCCCAACAATAAAACTGCTCAACGCCAACTTTTCCTATAGCTCTTCCACCGCAAACCGGACAATTCATGATCGCATTCCCCCTTCATTTGCTTGATCCAAGGGGGATACTTGGTTATCAACAATTAAGATATCTTTTCCATCGATCATAACATGCGGCTTCAGAATCGTTCCCCGCCCATGAAGCAGGTCAGAGAAAAGACCGTCGGAAACCTCGAATCCAACCATTTTTTCTATGGAATCATCGAGAAAAACATCTTCAATTGTACCTCTTGCGTCTCCACCTTGAGTATAGACTTCATTACCTACTTTATCAGACCACCGTGTCCCCTTAAGTTCTTCTATAGTTTTTTCATTAACAGTAAGGGCGTCCTTGCCAACAGTCACAATAGCCTTCCGAGGAATACCTTTCGCAGAGTGGAAAAAGTGCCCACCTTCCAGGAGAACTCCGACTACCTCATCTCTATCATTGTCAAGAACCAGATCATGTACCCAACCAATAGAATTTCCACTCTTTAAATCCAAGACTGGTAATCCGACAATTTCACGAGAGCGTCTCATCCTTCTTCCACCTCGCTAAAAATAATTTCTATCTATACTCTGCCCTACTTCATCAAACTTTATTCATACCTAAGTCTAACCACGAACCACGGACTTAGAACCACGATCTCGGCCCCGAGGATCAGAGATAATCTTCCCCCCGCCAACCACCAGGTTTCCTTGATAAAAGACAACTGCCTGCCCCGGAGTCACTGCACGCTGAGGTTCATCGAATTGAACCATTACTCCATACCCTGATCCGATTTCTCCCGGAATAATTGTAGCGGTCGCACCGGATGAGTTATAACGAATTTTTGCATGGACTTTTATAGGTTCAGTTAACTCAGGTATAGATATCCAATTAAGATCTTCAGCCCAAAGGGTATCTGTGAAGACATCCTTATCTTCACCTAAGACCACCTCATTACGCTCAGGATTTAGTCCGACGACAAACATTGGCTTACCAAAGGTGACCCCTAGACCTTTTCTTTGTCCAACGGTGAAATGGATTATACCTTCGTGCCGACCCAGCTTTTTTCCTGCCAGATCTACAAAATCACCGGGCTTAATAGGAACCTCCGAGCGCTCCTTTAGAAAAGAAGCATAATCATCGTCAGGGATAAAACAGATCTCTTGGCTTTCAGGTTTATCACCCACACCAAGGCCACGTTCTCTAGCCATTTCCCTAATATGCTCCTTTTTGTACTCCGCTAGAGGGAATAAGGTGTGTTTAAGCTGATCTTGGGTCAACATGTACAGAGCATAGGTCTGATCCTTACGTTGATCTGCGCTTCTACTTAACAGAAAGCGTTCACTGCTCGGATCCCTAAGCACCTGTGCATAATGACCGGTTGCTATAAACTCAGCTCCTAATCCACGAGCTTTTCTCAGCATCTCTCCAAATTTAACATGCCTATTACAGGCCAAGCAAGGATTTGGGGTTTCTCCATACAAATAAGACTGTGTGAAATAATCTACCACAGTCTCCTTAAAATAAGAACGAAAGTTCATGACGTAATGGGGAATTCCAAGTATAAAAGCAACTCTTCTGGCATCATCGATAGCCGAGTTAGAGCAACAACCCCCTTCGACTTCCGGACCTGTTGGATCCCAGATCTGTAAAGTCACCCCAATCACTTCATAACCTTCTTCTTTGAGCAAAGCGGCGGCCATGGAACTATCCACACCGCCACTCATACCCACAACAACTTTAGGTTTTGTAGCCAGAGTCATTCTTCATCTATTCCTTTTTCTGCTGATTATCGCGATAATTTTCGATGGCTTTATGCAGGGCATCCGCAGCTAAATTAGAGCAATGCATTTTCGACTCCGGAAGTCCTCCCAGAGCTTCTGCTACAGCCTTATTGGAGATTTCCAGTGCTTCATCGATGGTTTTTCCCTTAACCATTTCAGTCACCATGCTGCTGGTTGCAACTGCAGCTCCACAGCCAAAGGTTTTAAATTTTACGTCTTTAATAATGTCCCCTTCGATATCTAAATATATACGCATAATGTCCCCGCACTTAGCGTTTCCTACTTCGCCCACACCGTCCGCATTTTCTAACTCCCCTACATTCCTGGGATTTGTAAAATGATCCATTACTTTTTCTGTATACATTTCTTCCTCACTCCTTATTATACATGGTTTGAACGAACAACCTGATCATATAGGGGAGACATCATTCGCAACCGCTCCACAATCTTAGGTAATTGTTCAAGGACATAATCAATTTCTTCTTCAGTATTTTGACGCCCGAGGGAAAAACGCAGTGAACCATGGGCGATCTCGTGAATCAACCCCATACCCAGTAAAACATGGGAAGGATCAAGGGAACCTGAGGTACATGCCGAACCACTCGAAGCCGCTATACCCAACATATCCAGAGAGAGCAACAAGGACTCCCCTTCAACATAACGAATACTGACATTCACATTATTGGGTAAACGCTTTTCCCCTAAAGGTCCATTAACCTTTACAAATTCAATACGGTCTAAGATCCCATTCATTAATTTGTCACGGAGTTTTATTTGTTTTTGAGCATCTTCAGCCATTCGTTGCCCTGCTAACTCACAGGCCTTGCCAAACCCAATGATTCCCGGAGTATTCTCAGTTCCCGAGCGGCGCTTTCGTTCTTGTCCGCCTCCATAAACCAATGGTACAATTCGTACTCCTTTGCGAATATAGAGGGCACCTACTCCTTTAGGGCCATAGATCTTATGACTCGATACAGTCAGTAAGTCTACATTCATTTCATCAACATTAACCGGAATCTTTCCCAGAGACTGAACCGCATCAACATGAAATACGATTCCATGTTCCTTGGCCAACTTGCCTATTTCTGCAATAGGTTGAATCGATCCAACCTCGTTATTGGCATGCATGACAGTAATTAAAATTGTGTCCGGCCTGATAGCCTTCTGAACGGCATCAACGGATATTACTCCCTCTTCGTCGACAGGTATAACTGTTAAATCAAATCCGTTTTTTTCTAAATGCTCACAAGTTTCCAGAACAGCGTGATGCTCAATACACGAAGTAATAATATGCTTACCCTTGGTGCGCAGCGCTTCAGCAGTTCCAAGAATCGCCAAATTATCTGCCTCAGTTCCTCCGCTGGTAAATGTAATTTCCTTAGGATTAGCTCCGATTAATTCGGCCACCTGAGTACGGGCTTGCTCTAAAGCTTGTTTAGCTTCCCTGCCAAAACCGTGGACACTGGAGGGATTTCCGTACTTTTCCGTGTAATACGTCATCATAACTGAAGCCACTTCAGGGTCAACCGGGGTTGTTGCACTATGATCTAAATATACTCTCCGCATTGGGCTCACTCCCTTGTAATTAACTTTGATGCAAATAGTCTAAATGTAGTACATATATAAGCTTCGATCCGATTCAATCTTTTTGGCATCTTCCAGCATTGTTTCAAGTGTAATTGAATCAAGAACCTCCGCGATGGAATCCCTAACTTTCTCCCAAATTGTCCGAGTGACACAAAACTCAGCTTTGGAGCAAATTTCCGGATCCTCCTCTGACACACAATCAGCCGGGGCAATTGGCCCTTCTAATACACGGATGATATCACCAATTTTGATCTTATCCGGTTCTTTTCCCAATAAGTAACCACCTTGAGCACCTCGAACACTTTTAACCAGCCCAGCTTTACGCAAACCGGAAACAAGCTGCTCCAAATAATGTTCCGATATACCCTGCCTCTCTGCAATGCTTTTCAAAGAAATCGGACCTTCACCCATATGTTGAGCTAAATCAAACATGGCTTTTACGCCATATCGACCTTTGGTCGAGAGTTTCAAACACCCTCACCTCTTTTCCGCGATCTGAACCTTATTCTTTTTATATTCTATATTCGTTTATATCTTATTAAAATACTCGGGATTTGTCAAGTCTGATGTTCACTATGCTTCAGAAGTTATCCACTTAGTATATTAGCCTAAAATTGAGCTCTTTACTGTGATCTGAGTAACAATTTTCAACGCAAATCCACTTACAATAAGCATTTGTCAGATCCACATGATATAATTCTTCAAAAAGCCCGGAAAGATTAGAGTATTGAAAGGAACAGTAATCATGGATCTTTTTTCAGCTACATTTAATCAACACCAAGTTGCTCCCCTTGCAGAGCGAATGCGTCCCCGAACACTTGACGAATATATTGGTCAAACTCAAATATTAGGACCCGGAAAACTCCTGCGTAGAGCTATTGAGGCAGACCGGGTTTCATCCTTAATCCTTTATGGACCACCGGGAACAGGAAAGACTTCTTTAGCACAAGTGATTGCTGCTAAAGCAACCTCTCGTTTTGTTCGTATCAATGCGGTTACTTCCGGTGTTAAAGACATCCGCGAAATTATTACCCAGGCGGGAGAGGAACTACATCTATACGGAAAACGAACTTTAGTATTCTGCGATGAAGTTCATCGCTTCAATAAAGGTCAGCAAGATGCTCTCTTGCCTGCCGTCGAAAACGGAACCATCACCTTCATTGGAGCAACAACAGAAAACCCATTCTTTGAACTAAACTCCGCACTCCTCAGCCGCTCCACGATTTTTAAACTTGAACTACTTGAACCATCAGAAATTCGCCTTGGACTGGAGCAGGCCTTAAAGGATACAGAGCGAGGGTTAGGCCAATATCAGGTGGAAATATCCTCTGATGCCTGGGAGCATTGGCTCAACTTTGCCAATGGAGATTTACGTCGCGCTCTTAATGCCTTAGAATTGGCGGTTCTGACAACTCCACCGGAAAACGGAATCCGCCGAATTAATCTGGAAATCGCTGAAGAATCCATTCAACAACGGGCTATCCGATTTGATAAATCAGGAGATAATCATTATGACATCATTTCCGCATTTATTAAAAGTATGCGGGGTTCAGATCCAGATGCGGCACTCTATTGGTTAGCAGTTTTATTAGAAGCAGGTGAAGATCCACGTTTTATCATTCGCCGAATTATAGTCCACGCCTCAGAAGACGTTGGTCTTGCTGATCCAATGGTCATGCTTCAAGCACATGCCGCTGCCAATGCACTTGAGTGGTTAGGTTTACCTGAAGCAAGAATTCCTATAGCTCAGGCAGTTCTGGCAATCACAACAGCTCCGAAAAGCAATAGTGTTGTCACAAGCATCGATAAAGCCATGAATTATGTAAAAAAACACCCTACCGGAGAAGTACCCGCCCAGCTTAAAGATGCTCACTACCCAGGTGCAGACAAATTAGGGAACGGAAAAGGGTATCTTTATCCCCATGCCTACCCTAATCACTGGGTTGACCAAACTTACCTCCCCTCATCCGTTCAAGGAGAAACCTTTTACGTTCCCTCGGAAATAGGAAAAGATCGTTTTCTAAATCCCAAGCATCTAAATAAATAAGAAAATCCCGTCAGCTTAGTTGACCTTACGCTTCAGATGAAGAGACTATCTTCTCACCCATTAGCCTACTTACTGTCTATAACCTTGGTTTATACTTCATAAGTAAAATAAAAGCGATGCCCAAATTTTTATCGGGCGTCGCTTTTATTCCTATTGACATTGTTCACTTGAGTAGTTGATTGAGGCTAATCCTTCTCTAATTAAAGACGGGATTATGGGAAATTAGATATGGGAATCAAGCATTTTTACTAAATCTGCTTTCCCACGGAAGCCAGTAATTTTATCAACCATTTTGCCGCCTTTGAAAATCGCCAAGGTTGGTATGCTCATAACTCCATATTGACTGGAAATAGGACCATTCTCGTCGACATTAACTTTACCGATGACAATTTTACCGAGATATTCATCGGCAAGTTCATCAATAACAGGAGCAACCATACGACATGGACTACACCAGGGAGCCCAAAAATCTACCAAAACTGCTTGCTCAGATTTTAAAACATCTGCTTCGAAATTTGCTGTATTAAATGTTTTTACATTCGCACCTGCCATTTGTAATTCCTCCTAATCAGTTATGATTTATTTAATAAATTTAGCGAGCACCCCAATAAGCTCCTCAATTGCAGCTTCTTGATTATTGTTTTCCACGGCATTGCGCATACATCCCCGTGAATGGTGTTCAAAGACAATTGTGCCAACTCTATTCAAGGCAGCTCGAACTGCAGCAACCTGAATCAAGACATCTACACAATACTTGTCACTCTCGACCATACGTTGAATCCCTTTTACTTGGCCTTCAATTTTCTTAAGCCTACGTACAATATCATCTTTGGATTCTGAATAGGGGGTTGAATTCGTCATGCTATGCATCCTCCGATACCCTAAGGGGGTAGCTACAATTAATATTATAGCCAATGCTTCCTTCCGTGTCAACTCTTCACTGACCAATAAACGTCAATAACTTCAGAACATTCTTCATATCACTACAAAGAGTTATTTTGGAATAAAAGGTCCTATTTTCTACCTTTAATTCCACACTATTTTTTGTCAGCAACAGACTCCTCAATATTCGTTCGTATATGCAATTCTTTAATTTGCTTATCCGCAACCGGCGAAGGAGCATGAGCCATTAAATCAGAGGCACTTTGAGTTTTCGGGAAGGCAATCACGTCTCGAATATTATCTTTTCCAGTTAGGAGCATAATCATTCGATCTAGACCGAAGGCAATTCCTCCATGGGGAGGGGTGCCATATTCAAATGCTTCCATGAGAAATCCGAATTGAGCCACTGCTTCCTCCTCAGAAAATCCAAGCAACTTAAATAACTGTTCTTGAACTTCACGACGATGAATCCTGATACTTCCGCCTCCCAGCTCAGTTCCATTAAGAACCATATCATAGGCCTTTGCTCGAACCTTTAGGGGCTCGCTCTCAAGAAGCTGTAAGTCTTCATCCATTGGTGCAGTAAATGGATGATGAATCGCAATATGGCGTTTTTGTTCATCATCATATTCTAAGAGCGGGAATTCCGTGACCCATAAGAATTCAAGGGATCCTTCTTCAATTAACCCTAAGCGTTTTGCTAATTCCAAACGCAAATGTCCTAAAGCATCAGAAACAACGGCATAGGTATCTGCAACAAAGAACAAGATATCCCCCGTCTCAGCTCGGGTAAGATCAATTAGGGCGGCCATCTCTTCTTCAGTGAAAAACTTGGCAATGGGGGACTTAATCCCTTCCTCAGCCATGACGATCCAGGCCAAGCCCTTAGCTCTATAGGTACTCACAAATTTAGCTAAATCATCAATTTCTCGACGAGGCATCCCGGCACACCCTTTTGCACAGATGCATTTGACACTCCCGCCGCCGGCAACAACATTAGCGAATACTTTAAATCCTGATTTTCCAACCAGATCCCCCACATCAATTAATTCCATCCCAAACCGAGTATCCGGTTTATCCGACCCGTAACGATCCATAGCCTCTTTATACGTTAAACGGGGGAAAGGTATAGAAACCTCTTTTCCCACAGCCTCTGCAAAAATCTTAACCATTAATTTTTCCATCATGGGAAGTATATCTTCCACTTCAACGAAGGACATTTCCACATCCAATTGAGTAAATTCAGGCTGTCGGTCAGCTCTTAGATCCTCATCTCGGAAACAACGAGCAATTTGAAAATACTTCTCCATCCCACCTACCATAAGGAGTTGCTTATATAATTGCGGGGACTGTGGTAAAGCATAAAACTCCCCAGGGTGTACGCGACTTGGAACCAGATAATCCCGTGCCCCTTCAGGGGTAGATTTGTTGAGCATTGGAGTCTCGATTTCATAAAAATCTTGACTGTCAAAGAAATTACGCATAATTTGAGTAACTCTATGTCTAATTTTAAACACATTCTGCATCTCCGGGCGACGCAAATCTAAATAGCGATATTTTAATCTCACGGTTTCATCAACATCCACTTGATCCACCAGATAGTAGGGAGGAGTTTTGGCACCGTTGAGAACTTCTAACGAATATGCAACTATTTCAATTTTTCCGGTGACAAGGTTGGGATTAATCATACCCTCAGGACGAGCAATTACTTGTCCTTGAATCGAGACAACGAATTCTGACCGTAAGCTTTCTGCTATTGAAAATTCAGTACCCATTCTCTCCGGGTCAAAAACCACTTGGACAATACCGGAGCGATCTCTTAAATCAACAAAGATTAAACCCCCATGGTCACGACGGCGCTGAACCCATCCTAACAAACGAACGGTTTCTCCCACTTTTTCTAATCCTAATTCACCATTTTGTATACGTTCTGAAAATAATGTCATGTCAAACACCTCTCTGATACTTCTTGAATATTTCCTCGACTGCATCATTTAGCGGAACTTCCATCTGCTCTCCTGATGTTAAGTCTCGTATAACCAGGACATTTCGATCCAGCTCTTCTTCTCCCAGGATAAAGGCTAAGGAAGCTCCTTGGCGATTAGCTGATTTTAATTGGTTTTTTAAACTACGCCCAAGCAAATCCATTGCAACAGGCATGCCTTTGCTCCGCAGGGCAGTCAGCAGGGCAAACCCCTCAATCTGGGCTTTCTCGCCAAGTGCGATGAGCATGGCAAATTGCTTCGGTTTTTCTTCGGGCAGCTTATTTTGAACCTGAAGGGCCGCTAAAACCCTTTCAATGCCCATGGCAAATCCAATACCGGGAGTAGCAGGTCCGCCAATTTCTTCAACCAGCTTATCGTACCTGCCTCCCCCACAAATAGCACTCTGAGCTCCGATTTCTTCGACCATAACTTCAAAGGCAGTTTTTGTATAGTAATCCAAGCCTCTTACCAAACGAGGATTAACTCGATACACCACTCCAGCCCTGCCTAAAATGGCCAGAACCTTCTCAAAGTGAGTACTACAATCCTCACAAAGAGTATCCCTGGTAGTTGGTGCACCTACAGTCACCTCTTGGCAGGAAGGGTTCTTACAGTCTAAGATACGCAGAGGGTTACGATCAAAACGCTCCTGGCAATCATTACACAAATCTTTCTTGCGAGAGATCAGAAACTCCTGAAGCTGCTCACGATGCCTGGCCCGACAAACCGGACATCCCACAGAATTCACATGAACTTCTAAGCCGCTTAATCCAAGGCGTTTATACAAATTCCAAACTAAACTGATTACTTCTGCATCCACAATCGGCTGGTCAGCACCCAATACCTCTACTCCAAATTGATGGAACTGGCGAAAACGTCCGCTTTGAGGCCGCTCATAGCGAAACATAGGACCAATGTAGTACAATTTTACAGGTTGAGGCTGGCCATAGAGCTTGTCCTCTACATAAGCACGGCAAACTGAAGCCGTCAGCTCCGGACGCAGGGTCATTGATCGATCCCCTTTGTCCTGGAAAGTATACATCTCTTTTTTTACAATGTCAGTAGTCTGACCGACCCCTCTTTGAAAAAGTTCTGTTGCTTCGAACATCGGTGTCCGTATTTCTTCATACCCATATTCTCGGCAAACTGAGCGAATGGTCTCTTCAAGATATTGCCATTGTTCAATTATCCCCGGCAATAAATCTTGAGTCCCTTTGGGACGCTGAATTGCCATAACATATTCCCCCTTAAGCTAATAGTATAAAAAAAGCCCTCGTTCCTTGCTTTGCGCAAGGGACGAGAGCTTCTCGTGGTGCCACCCTAATTGACGGAATTACTCCGCCCACTTTACAGTCGTTAACGAGACTATCCGATTGTAAAAAAGCCCCCTTATTGGCTGTCCTACCGTGCGTCTTTCAGGCTGGTTCCAGTCATGCAAGCCCTCCCTGGAGAAAGGTTAACGCGGAATTTTCCAATAGGTTTTGTGTTTTGAGCCTTTTACATTGATATGTTAATCGAAACTTTTACCCTTGATCGATATATTTTATCAAATAGCATGAGGGTTTGTCAATAAAAATTAGGTTATATCAGTACAGGTGGATCGTTTCTTCTGTCTGGCTCTGAGGCGGAGCGCTTGTCTGCACGCGTCTGCGAGTTCCGCCGCTGGCTTCGCTGGACGGTTCGCGAGCGCGTCCGAACCTCTGGGTATTCCTGCATGTGAACCTGCGGCGCGCTACGGGGACGCAAACCGTCGACCCTCGCCTTAGCGCGGCTCCACTGACGCATCCGCTTTGCAGAAAAGCGCTCCTCCAGCCAGTTTGTTGGGAGTGTAAGCAGAACTATGGGAGTAATCCGGTTAGGTTTCGCGGGAATCTTACGCGTGTTAGGCATTTTTCATCATCTGATAGCGCCGCTGCGGCTGCGGCAGAAAAAAACCCCAAAAAATCCTTAAGAATAATAGACCCGAAAGACAGGGCGGCTTCGATCCACAGAAGTGAACCCATTGCATGGAGAGGCAGTAAAGCCTATAAAGCTTGGGTGGGAAGCGGAGCCACAGGTTCACCTCAGGTATTACCCGGAGGTTTGGCACGAAAGTGTCCGGTGGACATTTTCGCTGAAGCGGCTATCTCCAAAGAATGCTTATCCGCTGAAGATAGCTCCCGCCCAAGCGAGTAGGCGAGCCTCGGAGTGCTGGGTACGAAGACACTGTCTTCGCACGAATTAGCTTTCTTGCACGGATGTGGGCGAAGCCGCCCTGCCCCGAGCGACCCTATTTTCATCATCTTCTGATGCCGCCTTAGCAGCAGCTGGAGGGCTACACCAAGAACGGATTATCCCGCTTTTCTTCCCCGATACTGGTTTCCTCTCCATGGCCTGGGAAAACTCGAGTATTTTCAGGAAGCAGCAAAAGCTTATTCTTGACCCCACTCAAAAGTTGATCCATTGACCCTCCCGGAAAATCAGTTCTGCCAATGGAACCGGCAAACAGAGTGTCCCCGCTAATCAACCCGTCAGAACATAGAAAACAAACACTACCCGGGGAATGACCCGGCGTGGCTATAACTTTTAGTTGTTCTTTTCCAATCATAAGTTCTTGCCCGTCACTAAGCAAGAGATCTGCCTTCTGAAGGGCCAACCCCGGTCCAAAATAACTGGACAGATTCTTTTTCCCATCAGTAAGCATTCCTGCGTCGCCCTCGTGAATTCCTACTTTAACATCCCCTAATAACTCTCGCAGTTCATCCACTGCACCAATGTGATCAATATGCCCATGAGTCAGCAGGATATATTCAACTTTGAGACCCTTCTCCAATATCCAGCGATAAATCCGTTTCCCGTCAGCACCCGGGTCGATAACCACAGCATTCTTACTTTCTGCACAAGAGAATAAATAACAATTTGCCCCCATTGCACCCATAGCTCGCCCTTCAAGCATTCAATAAACCTCCTTAGAAATTCTTTTTACTATCTAAGAGTATCGTCACAGGTCCATTATTAACCAGTTCAACGTCCATCTCTGCTTGGAAGACCCCAGTCTCAACCTTTAGGCCATAACTTCGAGCTCTCTCTACGCCTTGATTGAACAAAGCCTTAGCCTGATCCGGTGGCGCAGCCGTTGAAAAGCTGGGACGTTTCCCCTTACGGCAATCACCATAAAGAGTAAATTGGGATACCATAAGAATTTCTCCCCCCACGTCCTGAACAGAGCGATTCATTTTTGCCTCTTGGTCTTCGAAAATTCGTAGTCCTACCAGTTTGTCGATCATCCAGTTTAAATCCTCTGTTCCGTCGTCCTGACCGACAGCCAGCAGCACCAACAGACCCTCAGCTATATTGCCCACCCTTTCGCCGTTCACGGTTACAGAAGCGCTTTTTACACGCTGAATGACACTGCGCATCTTAGGTTCCTCCCGAATGGATTCGTTTGACCTCAGTGATGTCTTTAACCTTACGTATTTTTTGCATAACCATTTTAAGGTGTTCTAGATTCCTAATCTCAATTCGTAACTGGATATGAGCCACATCCCCTTTACCAACTCGAGCATTGATCCCCAGAATATGTGTGCGGGTATCTAAAACTGTATTCATAACCTCTGTGACCAGACGTGGCTTATCCATGCCGTAGATTTGGATATCGACAGGGTAAGTGGAGTCTGCTTGTTCTGCCCACATAACCTCAACGATCCGATTACTCTCTTCATCTGAGTGACTAAGGACATTACTACAATCCTCACGATGAATAGAAACTCCTCGCCCACGGGTAATGTAACCCATGATCAAATCTCCAGGCAGAGGATTACAACACTGAGCAAAACGTATCAGTACATTATCGACACCTTTAACCCTAACCCCATGGGATGCTTTGCCGTATGAAATCTGAGCCGGTGCTTTACCTTCCCCCTGTTGAAGGGCGGCGAGCTGCATCTTCTCTCGTTCTTCTTTGGTAAGATCCTCACGCAAGCGCATTAAAACTTTATTGGTTGTAAGTACTCCGTCCCCTATAGAAGCGTATAGATCATCCAATCCAACAAAGTTGTAATTTCTCCCGATAACCATAAGACTTTCCGGCTTAAGGACATCTGCGGGATCAAGGCCTAACTTACGCACCTCACGCTCCAGGTTTTCACGCCCGCGTATGATATTATCTTCACGCTGTTCTTTCTTAAACCATTGACGAATTCGATTTTTAGCTTGTGATGTTTTAACAAAAGACAGCCAATCTCGGCTGGGGCCGCTCCCTTGCTTCGAGGTAAGGATTTCCAAAATATCTCCGTTATTTAATTTTGTCTCAAGCGGAACAATTCGCCCATTGATCTTGGCACCCACACAGCGATGACCTACATCCGTATGAACCCGATAAGCAAAGTCTATCGGACAGGAGTCTGCAGGTAATTCAACCACATCTCCCTTAGGCGTAAATACAAAAACCGTATCGGCAAACAAGTCAATTTTTAAGGACTCCATAAATTCCCCGGCGTCCCGTGAATCATGCTGCCATTCCAACAGTTGACGCAGCCAGGAGAGTTTTTGCTCGAAATTCACACTCGTTGTTTTGTTACCACAGTCTTTGCCATTAGCCCCCTTGGTAGCGCACTCTTTGTTACTTCCTTCCTTGTACTTCCAGTGGGCGGCAATCCCGTATTCCGAAGTTCGGTGCATCTCACAGGTTCGGATTTGGATTTCAAAAGGTTCCCCATGCAGTCCAATCAGGGTTGTATGCAGAGATTGATACATATTTGGCTTAGGCATGGCAATATAATCTTTAAACCGACCGGGTATGGGCTTCCACATAGTATGAATGATTCCTAAGGCACCGTAGCAATCGTTGACAGAGTCCACAATAACTCGAATTGCCATTAAGTCGTAGATTTCACTCAGGTCTTTGTTCTGGGTGGTCATTTTACGATAGATGCTGTAAAAATGTTTAGGACGACCGGCAATATCGGCATAAATCTCAACTTCATCCAGACGTTCCCGCATTTGCACAATAACTTCATTGATATAGGCTTCACGCTCTCGCCGTTTGAGTGCTATTCCTTCAACAAGGTCATAGTATTCCTGGGGCTTTAAATATCGAAAGGAAAGATCCTCCAACTCCCATTTAATTCTAAAAATACCTAAACGGTTAGCTAAAGGAGCAAATATTTCTAGAGTTTCTTGAGCAATTTCCTTTTGTTTTTGCTCTGAGTGATATTTTAAAGTGCGCATGTTATGAAGACGATCAGCTAGTTTGATGAGAATGACTCGAATGTCTTTAGCCATTGCTAAAAACATTTTTCGTAAATTTTCCACTTGTTGTTCAACTTTACTCTTATACTCGATTCGGCCGAGTTTTGTAACACCGTCAACAAGCAGAGCAATCTCAGATCCAAATTCCTTTTCTATATCAGCAATAGTGAATTCAGTGTCCTCCACTACATCATGCAGCAAGGAGGCTGCAATTGTAGCCTCATCCATTTCAAGTTCAACCAAGATCTGGGCAACTTCTAAGGGGTGTAAGATATAATCTTCCCCTGAATTGCGAAGTTGGTTCCTATGCGCTATTTCAGCAAAGTGATAGGCCTTATCCACAATTGCTAACCGTGATTGCGGAAACTTCTTTTTCATTTTTACTAATAATTCTGGGAAGGACATAGGTGAACTCCTCTCATCCTTGCAATAACACTTGATTTACCACTCAGATAGCTGCAGATCTAGTACTCTACGAGAGAAAAAACCGGATAATCAATCAGCTTCTCACGGCCATTTAAGAATGCCAATTCAATTAGAAAGCCCATGCCAACTACGTCTGCCCCAATCTTTCGGATTAAATTTGCTGTTGCCAACATTGTTCCGCCAGTTGCTAACAGATCATCAACCATAACTACTCGTTCTCCGGGCTTTATAGCATCTGCATGTACTTCTAATGTATCGAATCCATATTCTAAAGCATAAGTCTCAGAAATCGTTTTTGAAGGCAATTTGCCAGGCTTGCGAACTGGAACAAATCCTACACCTAAGGCATAGGCCACCGGGGCACCAAATAAGAAACCCCGGGCTTCAGGCCCCACAATGACATCAGGCTTCCAAGGTTTTATCTTTTCTACAAAAGCATCGATAGCTTGGTGATATACTTCACCCTCTTTAAGCAGAGTAGTAATGTCCTTATAGGAAATTCCCTCCTTGGGAAAATCAGATATGACGCGAATATGATTTCTAAAATCCATGTCTTTAAGCCGCCTTTCTTTAAGCATACTTCAAATTGAGTGACAGCAACCTTTATTAAGAGAGTAATTCTTAATGGACTTTAAGCACTGAATTTAACAGTTCTTTGTGAAACTTTAATGCCTGATCAAACCGTTCTTTGGTTAAGCGATAGCGCGAAGAGGACTCCAACTCTAATTTGCTTTTCGCGGGAATCCATTTTAGAAAGAACTCCTCCGATCCCCCAAGACATTGGATAAGTCCTAACTCTTCAAATATCTTCAAGGCAGCTTTTTGGGTTTGGGATACTGTTTGATTCACACCCCAAAGAAAGGGGTTAGCCGTTTTCGATTTGGTCTGGAGTTCCCGATATAATTCAACGAGCTCATCGCGAGATATAAAACAACAACGGTGACGAACTCTTTCCTCAAGAGGGCTTTCAAATCCTGCTAGTGCAATACGAAATATACCTAATCCCCGTAATTTTTCGACACCCTCCTTGAAATCCTCGCCTGTTAGCGGCAGGCCGAGTATCATGCCAAAATCTTGCTTAACTATTGCTTGTTCATTGCCATCTAGATGCTTGTCCGGCATGAGACTTCTAGGGGAATTATCGCTATTAGGGAAATCATTCCCAAGTCGTAGAGTCGGCATACTCCCTGTATTGTCCCAAACCCATAAACCTTCATTTTTTTGTAATGCCCATTCAGACCTCGGCATATATCTCCAATCTAACCATTCTATTTCCGGTTCCTCAAGTGTAGCAGCTATTTCCTGATATGTATCAGCTTGAGTGTCTTTGCTGAAAGGATCTGTCCAATCTGCCTTAGGCTGGACATCCTTAATCATTAATTGAACATCCTCCCGCCCCCGAAAAGTATTCCAATCTAGAGCAAAAGCGGCATCCAAGGTTTGTTTATCCTGAAGAGCTTGTAAACGTTCTCCTATTCTGAAAGCAATCCCTTCTTGTTCTCCTTTAGATCCAAAGCGGAATTTAATATGACTTTGTTCTTTCCCAACAGCGCCCAAGGAATGCACAGGAATTCCCTTACAAGCTAGAATTGGGCCGGGATTTCCAAGTCCAAAGGGGGCCATTTGCTCAAGTTGACGAAGTAAGTCTGGAGAGACCATATTCAGAGTAACTAAGGAATCAACTCGTAAGACTTCTTGAAACAGAGCTTCATCAAAGGCTAATGCTTGCGTATTAAGGCCCTCTCTGAGTTTTTCAATATCTTTTGTAAGGAGAGAAAAGCCAGCAGCCTGTCTATGTCCACCAAACTTTGTTAGAAGATGGGCCTGTTGGCTTAATTGTTCTAAAACCGGATACCCCAGAATTCCACGAGCTGATCCCTTAGCCTCATCCCCATCTTCCGAGATCATAAAAACCGGTCGATAATACCGTTCTACTAAGCGGGAGGCCACAATCCCCACAACCCCATGATGCCAATTTTCTGCTGAAAGAACGATAACTCTGGGCAGCGGTTTACCCTCTAATAAGGAAACGGCTTCTGCAAGGATCTCCTTTTCTGTTTCCTGACGCATTTGGTTTTCTTTGGTTAACTGCCGTGCAAGTTCACCAGCTCGTTCGGGATCCTCGGATAAGAGAAGTTCCAACCCCGCTCGGGCGCTATCCATCCGCCCGGCAGCGTTGATTCTCGGAGCAACCATAAAGCCGATTTGTCCAGCTTTAAGTGGTTTATCCTTTAAACCACACTCCTCAAGAAG
The DNA here is from genome assembly GCF_000765145.1 of Desulfosporosinus sp. HMP52. GTDB lineage: Bacteria > Bacillota > Desulfitobacteriia > Desulfitobacteriales > Desulfitobacteriaceae > Desulfosporosinus. The sequence goes on from NZ_JMGA01000007.1 coordinate 29,408, forward strand.
AGCAGCTAGGCCAGGGTGATTGGTTTCTTCCATTTGGCGAAGACCATAATGAACCAGAATCCGGTTTTCCCCAACTACCGGGACAAGGTCTGCAATAGTCCCTAAAGCAACTAAATCTAAAAGATACATTTCCGCTTGAATGCCTACTTCAAGGTTTCCCAGAGATTGTAACAAGGCCTGAGCCAATTTAAACGCTACCCCAACTCCGGCTAAATCACGAAATGGGTAACCTGAATTTTCAAGCTTCGGATTGATAATAGCAAAGGCCTCCGGCAACACTTGACCGGGTTCATGGTGGTCAGTAATGATAATATCAATATTACTGGTTTTTGCTTGGATAACTTCGGCGGCTGCTGTAATTCCACAGTCAACGGTAATTATTACGCGCACTCCCGCCTTAGCCGCACGCTCAACAGCCTCAGCATGGAGACCATAACCTTCATCTTGGCGGTGAGGGATATAGGCTACCGCTTGAAAACCCAGATCTATAAGTACTTTATATAATAAAGTGGTACTTGTCACTCCATCAACATCATAGTCTCCGTAAATAAGTATCTTTTCCTGACGCTTTAGGGCTAAAGTTAATCTTTCTATGGTTTTCCTCATATCACAAAAACAGAAGGGAGAATTTAGATTTAAGAGGGTCGGATGCAAAAATTCAATAGCCTCTTCCGGCTTTTCATACCCTCTTTGAACCAGTATCTCTGAGACAATCGGCGAAATCCCTAATAAATTTCCCAGTGTTTCCGACCTACGTCCGGAAGATTTCGGTACCGACCATATGCGTTTCACAAATATCTCCTCCAGACTTTCATTATAGAACAGCGCAAAAATTGCAGCAACCATTATCAATGGCCGAACCAACTCTCACTCAATTATGCCTCACTTATCTCTCTTTATCTCGAACTTCTGACCTCAGATTACTCCTTCGGGGTCTATAACCACAGCGCTGACAGGTAGAAGTCACCCCATTCTCCACAGGGCATTCTTCCTCTCTGGTGCTACATGGTTCCGCATGAATCAAGACATAAGTTATAGATAATTTCTCATTAATCTCTTGTTCAATCCTATCACAGAGTTCATGAACGTCAACCACAGGGGTAAATTTGGCAACAACTAAATGCAAATCAACATGCCGTTCTGCTCCGGCTTTACGGGTCCGTAGTTTATGAAATTCAACAAATTCTTCCTCATATAGTTGGAGCACTTCAGCAATAATCCTTCGCTCTTCATCAGGCAAGCTAACATCAACTAGCGGTGCAAAGGCCTTTTTGGAAAGGTCAATCGCCGCTCGTATGATCATAAAGGCAACCCCAAGTGCAATAACGGGGTCAATTATAATCCACCCGGTAAATTTTATAATTAGTAATCCGAATAAAACCCCTAGAGATGTATAGATATCTGTCCGCAAATGTAAGGCATCTGCTTCAAGAGCTACAGAATCGGTCTTTATCGCAACTTTCATCAGACGTGTAGATACAATGAAATTCATAACCGCCGAGACGGCCATAATTAGCAGACCTAATCCCAGCCCTAAATCCGAAACATGGCCTCCACTGCCGCTAAGGATTTCTCTGATTTTCTGAATCGCTTCAACGATTATCATCAGTGCTGCCACAAATATTAGCGCAGCTTCAATCGTACCCGAAACATTTTCAATTTTTCCATGTCCATAAGCATGGCATGAATCTGCAGGCTTGCCGGATTCCTTTACGGCAAAAAGAGCAATAATGGCCGCTATTAAATCAATACCCGAATGAATTCCTTCTGACAAGATACTAACGGAACCACTAAGAAAGCCGATTACAACCTTAGATAATGTCAATATTATATTTGAAACGACTGATAATGTGGCGACTTTTGTCTTCTCATTCATGACAACTCTCCTCACCAATTCTTTCAGTAAAGCGCTGCTAAAAGAATCTAACTACATAAAAATAGGACCCCTTATAATAAGGTAGTCCCGCAGATTACTCTGCTGCCCCAAAGCTGAAGCCCAGCTATATGCCTGACATAATAAGTTATGTATAAGATAACAAAAAATATACATAATAGCAAGGTTTTGTTTAGGCTCACTATTTCATTAAAATAGTGTATGTTTCCCTTAGGCAGTGAGAATGTTTCCGTAAATAATCCCACATATTCCTAACATTATTCTTAAAATTGTCGGAGCAAAGCTCCATAATACCTGACTCTTCTTACTCTTGGGAATAAGCCCAGTGCCGAAAACTAAAGCCCATAGCAGTATAGCAATAATAGGTGTTGCAAAGGCACCAAACATAACTAAGCTTGTCAGCCCTCCTACAAGCCCTCCTACAATTTGAGTTTTATTTGCTCTCTTTCCAACCGTAAACAGAAGTAAAATCCCCAGAAGTCCACCAACTATTAGTGGAATTTCCCAATACCAAAACTGTGGTGCATCATAAGCAAGAAGGTTTATTCCGCTTAAAGCCACTATTGCAGCAAAGGTTCCCCAGATTCCTCCAAAGAAAATCATTCCTGCGCAAATAAGAAGTATACCCTCTAATAGAACTAGTTGTATAAATCCCAAGTACCCTTTCCCCCCATTGTTTCTTCGTGTTAGTATATCCCACCAATTACCAGTCTAATCCAACAGAAAAATTACTTTGTAATTTGGCATACAATCCTTTATTTGTTAACATAGTTATATTATTCCACATACTCTGTATCAAGGTAGATGTAATTCAAACCTTTACCAAGAATTATTTCTATATTGAAAAGGAGGTTTTTGCTATGTGGTGGGGACGTCGTTGGGGTTGGGGTTTCCCTTGGTTGGGCTTCGGTCCTTGGTTTGGTTTCGGTCCTTGGTGGGGCTTTCGCCGCTGGTGGTGGTAGGCCGTAAACTCTAGGATAATCCTGATGTTTAAACTTTAATCTTATATTGATATATTAATCTCATTCTAGCCTTCTATAATTATGACTCTTTTTAAATTTATAGATAATGGCGCTGCAGCAATATGCCGGTGCCATTATCTATTTCCTTACTTACTCAACAACTTAAGCCCCCTACCCTCTACTACCTCAAGTCTATAACTATGTAAAAGTGTGTGAAGGGATCTTCTTCCATAGCCGAAAAAAGGCCCCTCGTTGCCAAGGGGCCTTAAACACTCTAATCTAACTTAAAATATAACTCCCAAAGCGATCAGAATCAAAACGGCAATAGCTATAATTCCAGCCCCAGCATACCCACCGGCACCGGCACAAGCACCATATCCGTACATGAACTTCACCTCCATTTGTCAACTTAAATGTGATACAAACTTAGAATACGATTCCCATTGCGATAAGCAAAAGAATGATTACAACAACGATTGCGATTCCTGCACCTAATCCAGTGCCAACTCCACCTGCTCCAAACATATTATTGACCTCCTTTTAATTACTATTTTGTTTAGAATATAACTCCTAAGGCAATTAGGATTAGAATAGCGATTGCGATAATTCCTGCTCCAATTCCACTACCAACTGGGGCAGACTGCGGACAACAAACCCCCGCTCCATAACCTGCAGCTCCAGCACCATATCCATATCCGTACATAATATCTCCTCCTCTTATTTAATTACTAAAATACGATTCCCATTGCGATAAGCAAAAGAATAATAACTACAACTGCAGCAATCCCTGCACCTAATCCACCTGCGCCTGCTCCAAACATACTTATGACCTCCCTTATCCGTTTTAAAACTCCCACTCAGCGAAACCCATCCTCAGACTTTTGCCATCGGGGGTTTCGCCACCGAAGCTTAAAGTTTTTTGCTCAACAACTCCCTAAGGGTTAGCTATTAAAAAATAACGCCTAAAGCAATTAAGATGAGAATAGCGATTGCGATAATTCCTGCTCCGATTCCATTACCTACCGGGGCAACCGGGGCGACTGGGGTGACTGGGCAGCATGCTCCACCATATCCTGCTCCACCATATCCCGCTCCACCAAATCCTGCTCCACCAAATCCTGCTCCTGCTCCATATCCGTACATTGTATTTCCTCCTTATAGTTCATTTTTTAGAAGTTAGAAGATCTTTATTAGAAAACTATACCCATTGCAATTAACAAGAGGATAATTACTACAACTACTGCAATCCCCGGTAAGAAATTAGGTCCACATCCAACACCTTCAACACCTTCAACTGCTCCAATACCATATGCCATATTAGTTACCTCCTTATTCCAATATACTCTATTTTCTTGGGCTCACAGTAAGATATGTAAAAAACGGATAATGTGTTAATATTTTCCAAAATAAATTAAAAAAAACCCTCTCCAAATTAATGGGAGCGTTATCTCTAACTTATGCTTGGTTTCATCAAAGCTAAAACTCCCATCTCTTGTAAGCAGGGTTCCCATGTTTACTTAAACTGCAAAGCACTTAGTAGTTTGAATCCTGAAGTCGTCGAGAAAACTCGTTTAGCCCCATATTAGCAAAGCAATAAACACGTTTCTGGTGCCATTTATCAAAGCTGGGGTCAAACCAACCCCGTTTTGTAGTAAAAGCCATCACATAACCTGTATCCTTAACCGCCTGCGCCACATCCCCAGTGACATCTCCGTAAGGGTAAGCAAAAAATCTTACCGGCAGGCCAAGACCTTTTTCGAGGGCCTCCTTGGAACTTAAAAGTTCATTGTATAACACTTTTCTATCACATTGAGATAAGTAGGGATGACTTACAGTATGTCCGGCAACTTCCCATTCATTTGCCACTAATTCTCTAAGCTGTGTCCAGGATAAAAAACCCTCTCCATCAATATAACTTGACACCATAAACACTGTAGCTGTAAACCCATACTTTTTCACAATAGGAAACGCATTTATATAATTATCTTCATATCCATCATCAAAGGTAATCACAAAAGGTTTAGGAGGAAGAATTTCATTGTTATAAACGGCATTATATAGTTCATTCAGACTAACACTCTCATAGCCTTTATCTCGCATGTAGGACATCTGTGCTTCAAACTGTTCGGGAGGCATTCTTACTTCATTACCTTCCTCCAACATAATTGAATGGTAATAAAGAACCGGTATTTGTCGAACTTCCTGAAGATCTTGTACTTTGTCGGTAATATTAGATGACTCACTCTTAGCCAAACTAGATTCATCCAAGGATAGTGTAGACTGAGAAGTGACATTTGAAGCTTTCTCATCACTACAACCACTAATCCCAAGTCCAATCAGAAAAAGGACAACCAATAGTAGCTTTTTCATAATTTTGCTCACAGCGCTTGCTCCCTTTGCCTGAAATATTTATAACAAAATTACTTGTCGCCATTATTCTAACATATATTCTTAATTTCATCAGTCTTATATCCTTTTCTAAAACTATTTCTATCAAAAAGAGATCCCAAAGCTTAGCTTGAGATCTCTTTAAAAATACGAACAATTATTTTGTAGTGGCTTGAGCCACCTTACCACCTGAGCGAGGCTTTTTCTTCATGTGTCGTTTTATCTCAACAAGTATTTGACTAGCAATGAAAATTGAGGAGTAGGCTCCACAAAACACCCCTATCAACATGGCTAAAGAAAACATTCTTGTCGATTCTCCACCCAGGATAAATACCGCAAACAGAGAAATTAATACAGTTATGACCGTATTAACTGACCGACGCATAGTCTGCCAAACAGATTTGTCCACCATATCCTCATAACTGTCTCCTCGCCTCATCTTGGGTTCATTCTCCCGAATCCTGTCAAAGATAATCACAGTATCATTAATGGAGTAACCGACAATTGTCAAAATTGCTGCCACAAAGGTTGCATCAATTTCCCAGCGAAACAAGGAGAAAATCCCGACAACTACAAAAACGTCGTGTAACAAAGCTAATATTGCTGAGATAGCATAGACAAACTGGAATCTAATAGTAATATATAGGATCATCATTCCCATAGCAACAATCAAAGCATATATAGCATTTCTGGTCAATTCTTGTCCCATAGCCGGGCCTACTTTATCCTCTTTTAAGGACGCTTTGTCAAAAGCCCCAACCTTAGTCTCTAAGGCGTTTAGCAATTCACTTCGTTTCTCTTCCTCGAGGGCTTCAGTTCTGATCAAGGCAGCTGTATCACCATTGGACAACTGTACGGGCCCTTCTAGTCCAACTGATTTCATAGTATCTGATATCGCGCTTTGCGTCACGGCCTTATTAAAGGTTATATCAAGCATCGTTCCACCAGTATAATCGATCCCCAAATTCAGCCCTTGGAGGAACAAGGAAATAATCCCCGGGATTATAATTAAGAGAGAGATTGCAAACCACCAAAGCCGTCTTCTTACAATATTAAAATAAAGTGGATGTAATTTCTGAACCTCTTCATAGGTTGCTGAATGTCCAGTCTTCGTCATTACACATCCCCCCTAACGCCAAACCAGAATGTTTTCATCTTAGGGCTAATTCCTACTACCCAGCGCAATACCTGCCTAGTAAACGTAATCGCAGTAAATAGACTTACAATAATCCCAATACCTAATGTCAAGGCGAATCCTTTAACAGAACCGCTCCCGAGGAGATAAAGAGTAAATGCTGCGATAAGAGTTGTCACGTGGGCATCAATGACCGTTATAAAAGCTCGGCTAAACCCAGACTCTACACCGGCTCGAATTGATTTCCCTGCCCGAATTTCTTCTTTTACCCGCTCATATATAATGATATTAAAGTCTACAGCCATCCCAATAGAGAGAATAAAACCCGCAATACCCGGAAGTGTTAATACTACGTTGAAGCCCCAAAAGGCCCATAAGACAATAAGTCCGTAAACAACTAGCGAAAAATTTGCCACAACGCCGGGTAAGCGATAGTAAATCAACATAAAGAGAAATATAAAAATCAAACTGTAAATACCTGCATGAATACTTTTGTTTAAAGAGTCTACACCTAAAGATGCTCCCACTTGGCGTTTCTCAGCAATACTTAAGCTTACCGGCAACGATCCTGAACGCATGAGAACTGCATCTGCAGCTGCCTCCTCTAAAGTAGCATAGCCGGTAATTTCTGCTTGACCGTTAAGAATCGGTGTGTTAACGGTTGGATTGGTCAAGAGTTCCTCATCAAGATATACCCCTAGTCTCTGACCCACTAACGAAGTTGTTATATCACCAAACTTTTTCGCCCCTTCAGAGGAAAACGTTAAATTTATGACATACCCTTGGCCGCCTTGACTTTGTCCGCCCTTGGCATCTTTTAAATCGTCCCCTTGCAAAAGAATCTTTCCTTGAGCATCTCTAAAGGTTAATTTAGCGGTTGTTTTGAGGATATTAACTGCCTTATCCGGATCTGTAACACCTGCTAAATCAACAACAATCCTTTTCTTACCATAGTCTGCCTGAACGATCGGTTCGGAAACTCCCATATCGTTAACCCTGTTCTCAATAATCGCTTTCGCTTTGTCAATATCGTCATTAGTAATTTGATTGCCTTCTTTATCCTGCTCTGCCTGAAGTACCAAATGCACCCCGCCGCGTAGATCAAGTCCCAACGGAATTCCTTTTACTGGATCCACAAGGGGCTTAATCGATAACCCTGTAGCTACCGCTACAAGAAGCACCAGCACTATGAGTTTGATGATGTTTCCCCGTCTCATCTGCCTTCCTCCCTTTTATTGTTATGGGACTTGCCCATGCCAAACTCCATTATAGAACCTTCAAGTTTGCAATGTCAATCTTGGATAACTAGTAATCTGAGAAAATTAGGGAATACTTCAGGAAATTCACTATTAGAGTAGCTTTACCTCGTTAATCTTTAATTCAAATTTTGTCCCCAAAAAAATAGCAGCTTTGCGGGAAAGAAGCATCCGGGCCAGAAATATCTCGAAGTATTCCATAACTGGACAAATTTCCATATCAATTGTTAGTTCTAAAGCAATTCGTTCTTTGGGATAGACGCGCAAGAAAGACCGTTTAACTGCATAATTCACTCGATCATGTATATCAAACTTTACCAAGTCGGAATTTCTAACTCTGGATCTGTGAACATCTGATTTATCAGCTAAAATCAAAGCCGCTGAAATAACATTAACAGGGTTACCATCTTGCTCATCATGATTGCCAATTGCCCCAATAATGATTGCGATTTCCTCGGGATTCATCTTATGGCGTTCCAATATTCCTGCCGCAAGAATTGCCCCGGAGTGAGCATGATCCACACGGTTCACGGCATTTCCAATATCGTGTAGATAGCCGGCAATAGCAGCCAGTTCACACTCCCTATCGGAATGCTCCATTTTCTCTAGAATATTTGACGCAATATGAGAGACCAAGCCGGCATGCCTTAGGCCATGCTCTGTATAGCCTATGGCTGCAAGATGGCGGTTCCCGGCATCAATAAGAGCTTGTACATAAGGATCCGCTTTAATTTCTTGCAAAGTGACCTTTGTCAAAGTTTAACCCCTCCCAAAATTCTCATTCTATAACAATTGATACCTACAATTCCCAAATCGTCTAATAGCCCATAATTTGCCCAGGCCCCCACTATCATACCCAAACCAGGTATGAGCTGAAGTGTTTTTCGGAAATCTATGGCATCACGATACTCCCGTTGAAATTGTTCCCAATTAACTTGCTGCAAACTTTCTTTCTCCACCGGCCAATTCCCTATGTTCTTATCCCAATTTAGAATGACATTATAAAGTTCGGGTCGTTTTTCTTGACTTGAGAATGCCAGTTGAAAAACATATAACAAGAATAGACGCTCTCGATAATCTTCGGTAGAAAACCCATAAATATGCGCTAACTCAAAAAGAAATTTCATTTTGATTACGATAAGCGCCGGAAAGTCCGCTACCGCCAATGTAAAGCCTCCTGCACCGGTTCCGGCTCCTTCTGCTGCAGCAATTTTTCGATATTTGGTTAAGAGGCTCTGGGCCCTCAAGTCCCGTTCTCGTAAGCTTATTCCATAAATTGTGGGACTATTAGGTACATACTCAAGTCCAAAGACCACGGATTTAATCAATCCTTTAACAGTCGCGGTAATTACAGTATGAACCTTTTGAGGTATGATTTTGTCATTCACCTTGGTTTGAATGACTTTTGAGGTTCGTTCCACCAAGCCCGGCCTTTGCAACAATTTCCTAGTCCATCGATCTAAATCTGCTCGCACATGCTCTTCATACATTTCTTCATTATTTTGGGAATCTTTATAGAAGGGCACAGTGTTCACCTCGTTTACAGTTATGTACAGTATAAGTTTAAAAAGCAAGTGGACTTGCCACTTGCTTTTACCTATGTTTAAATCTACTAATGAATGAACTACTTATCCTTTTCTAACTCAATATCACGGTTCTCTACACTTACTATGCCACTTTTAGCCAGCTCTATCTCTACTTTTTCAGCAATAAGCAACATTACAGAGTCTTCTTTGACTTTTGTGATTTTACCATAGATCCCACCGGTTGTAATTACCTGATCTCTGGTGCGAAGATTATTCATTAATTCCTGACGCTTTTTAGCTTGTTTTTGTTGAGGTCTAATCATGAGAAAGTACATTATTCCAAAAAAGACCACAAAATACAGGACTAAAGTTAAGGTAGATTGATTCAACTTATATTCCTCCTTTATTTATCTCCTAAACTACTTCACCATACCATAGCAAAAATCCTTCCGAATTACCAAAAATATAAGTCGCTTTTGCACACTTCTTCTTTGATAATCCGGCCTCTGGCTTATGTTTCTCTGATATCTGGGTTATTCGTACCCATAATCGGAAAAACACTTTTCCCGGTATTCCGGCAGACGGTCTTCCTTAATCGCTTCCCTAATTTCATGCATTAGGATCTGGAGGTAGCGCAGATTATGAATGCTCATTAATCGAAGGCCTAATATTTCTTCTGCTTTGAGCAGATGTCTAATATAAGCACGAGAATAATTACGACAGGTATAACAATCACAGGATGGGTCAATGGGCCCAAAATCCCGAGCAGACCCTGCATTACGAACAATTACTTTGCCAAAACGAGTCAGTGCTGTCCCATTCCGGGCAATCCTAGTTGGCAGTACACAGTCAAACATATCGATTCCCCTCATAACACCTTCAATCAGTGCATCCGGTGATCCTACACCCATTAGATAGCGGGGTTTTTCTCTCGGGAGTAAAGGAACGGTATAGTCCAACACTTCATACATAATATCTTTAGGTTCTCCTACGCTTAAGCCCCCAATAGCATAGCCTGGCAAATCTAATTCCGTGATCTCTGCCGCACTTTGTCGTCGCAGATCTTCGAACATACCTCCTTGAACAATCCCAAACAAGGATTGGGTATCCGTAGTAGTTAGAGTTTCTTTACAACGCTTAAGCCAGCGCGTGGTCCTCTCCAACGAATCTTTAGCATATGTATGAGTACAGGGATAAGGTGCGCACTCATCAAAGGCCATAACTACATCAGAGCCCAGAGACATTTGAACCTGCATTGATAGTTCCGGACTTAGGAATTGACGAGATCCATCGATGTGTGATCTGAATTCAACCCCTTCTTCTCGTATAGTACGCATATCTCCTAAGCTAAATACTTGAAACCCACCACTGTCGGTAAGAATTGCCCCATCCCAGTTCATAAAGCGATGAAGCCCCCCTGCCTCTCGAACCAATTCATGCCCTGGGCGCAAGAACAAATGATAAGTGTTACTTAAGATCATTCCGGCCCCAATTTCTTTGATCTCTTCCGGGGTCATAGTTTTCACGGTCCCTTGGGTTCCAACCGGCATGAATACAGGGGTATCTACAGTTCCATGAGGTGTATGGAGTTTACCTAAACGAGCCTTCGTTCGAGAATCTTCCTTAAGTATTTCCAAATATACGGCAGCCAAACCTATTCACTTCCTTCTTAAATTTAAAAAGCATTCCCAACCTCTGGCCAATCACATTGAGCTTTATAATATAAGCATAGAATCTCCAAAGCTATAGAATCTGTACCTCTCCTGAACAGCGTTCTCATAGGCTTTTAATATTAGTTCTCTCCCTGCCAATGCACTAACCAACATGACCAAAGTAGACTTTGGAAAATGAAAATTGGTTAGAAGGACATCTACAATTTGAAACAAATAACCGGGATAAATAAAAATATCCGTCCACCCTTCACCGGGTATGACCTGCCCCTTCTGTCCCACGGATTCTAAGGTTCGTGCTGCTGTTGTCCCAACGGCAATGACACGACGTCCCTCTAACTTGGCTCGGTTAATTCGCTCCGCTGCTTCAGCTTCAACACGATAGTACTCCGAATGCATGGCATGTTCACTGATATCCTCCACTTTAACCGGGCGGAAAGTCCCTAAGCCAACATGAAGGAGAATCTCAACAATTTCTATGCCCTTCATCCGAAGTTCATCTAAGAGCTCCGGGGTGAAATGCAGCCCTGCTGTGGGGGCTGCAACAGATCCTCTCTCTTTGGCATATACCGTCTGATAGCGCTCTCGGTCTTCTAATTGTGCAGTTATGTAAGGTGGAAGGGGCATTTGCCCAAGCTCATCGAGTATAGTTTCGAACATTCCTGAATAACTGAAACGAATCCTTCTGTTCCCATTTTCTAAAATTTCCTGGAGTTCTCCGACTAATATTCCGTTTCCAAAGCATACTTTTTGCCCAATCTTAAGACGCTTTCCGGGTTTAACCAAAGCCTCCCATACATCAAGTTCAAGTCTCTTAAGCAAAAGAACTTCAATTTTTACTTCAGTTCCTTCTTTTTCCCCAATCAACCGCGCAGGAATAACCCGGGTATTGTTTAATACAAGGACATCGCCTTTGATTAATAGTGAACTCAAATCTCTAAAAGTGTGGTGTGCTATTTCTCCACTTCTGCGATTAACAACCATTAACCTGGAAGTATCCCGAGGCTCTACCGGATGTTGGGCAATTAAGTCCTCTGGTAATTCAAAATCAAAATCTGAGACATTCAATCTTTCTTGCTCCTTCATTATGACTTACTGATACAGTCAACTATACTTTGGATATAAGAACATTGTTATAATAATAGGTCAATATCTCCTGATATTTAAAACCTAATTGGGCCATATGATAAGCACCCCATTGTGACATTCCTACCCCATGTCCCCACCCTTGCCCCTCAAATATAAAGACTGCATAGGGCTGAGGGCTAGCGTTAGTTCCTAAAGATGAACTAAGGATTTTAGAAAGTAATGGCCCCTGACCCTGCTCAGGCTGCTTTGTCAAATCCAGAAATCCAGAATATCCAGTAGATTCAAAAGGCTCATCAGACATAGCTTTTCCCGATAATCTAAGGTTTGAAGCAACAGTCTTAGCCTCAAATAAACTTCCTAAAAAAGCTTCTTTTCGGATCGGTTGACCAAAAGGATAGAAAGCTTGGACAAAAGCTCTGCCTTTGACAATCCTTGTCTGACCAAATTCATCTTCCAGCTTTACACTTTTTACCCTTCCTGAGGGGAACTTATCAAGTTCTATTTCTCGTACAGGGCCTAGCCCAAATGTTGAACCCAGGAGAGGCGCAGATACGATAAATCTCCAATGATTCACCGCACCTCCGACTCCTTTCGAATAAGGGTCAGGATGGGATATATTATGGAGATCTGCATTTCCCCAAACATTTTTCGCATCCTCAGTATGCCCTCCACTATGTGATGAGTAGAGGGCATCGATGGGTTGCTTAGTCTGGGCATCTACAAGGATTTCCCCTCGCGTTGCTTCGATTGCCTTTGAGGCCTCTCCTTCTACACTTAAACCTGAATAGGCTTGATGGATATCCGGCGAATCTGTGATTAGCTTGCCATTACTTAACTGTCTAACAAGATAAGTTCTGGCAGCTACAGCCTGAGCCTTAAGTGCCTCAAGGCCTCCATTAGCCCACTCGTTGCTCATCTCAATTGGCACTACCCCTTTTAAGTAGTCTTCACTGTCAACTTGATTAATCAGACGCCAATGACCATCTTGCCAGTTAAGTTGTAATCCCCCACGATAACTTGCCGCTTTGCCCTCAGGAGTTTTAATCCTCAGACTCCCTGAGTTAAGGGCGATAATATCTAACAAAGAACCATCAACTACTCTAAACTCTTCATGGTTTATCCTCAAGACGGGAGTCCATCCTCCCCAACCAACCTGAAGAGTCGAGCCAGAGGGAAACTTATAAGATTCATTTCCTAATTTAAGCAGATAATCCCCTTTATCAATGTCTACCTGGATCCACCCCGCTTGGCTAAGATTCCAGACAAGTTCAACTGAAATCATCTTTGCGGTGCAAGGTGCGGGCTGCGCCAGCACGATTAAGAAGGATACTATCCATAAACAGAGCAACCGATACATCATCTGGAACATGCTTTCACACCCTTAAGTTTGCTTTTATGCTCAGATTGCCCTTTTTCCTCATCATATATGCTCGCAAGTCAATGACATATTGAACTACTCTGGGAAAAGCTCGGTTTCGGCACGACTCTGAGGCATCGGATACCCTAGATGCTGATAAGCCCTTGCTGTAGCCACTCGCCCACGCGGGGTACGCTGTAAGAAGCCCATTTGCAACAAAAATGGTTCAACCACATCTTCCAAGGTAACCGACTCTTCTCCAATTGTCGCCGAAAGGGTATCCAGTCCGACAGGTCCACCAGCAAATGTCTTAATAATTGTCTTTAGGGCTTTTTGGTCAATCTGATCCAAGCCCTCTGGGTCAACATCTAAGCGATTAAGGGCTTCCTTGGCAATAGACTTGGTAACAGTTCCGTCTTCCCAAACCAAAGCAAAATCTCTAACTCTCTTTAACAAGCGATTCCCCACTCTAGGTGTACCTCGTGAACGGCGGGCAATTTCCTCAGCCCCGTCAGTGGTAATTCTTAAGTGCAGGATACTTGCTGCCCTGAGAATAATTTCCTTTAAATCTTCAACTTCATAGAATTCCAACCGACTAATAACCCCAAAACGGTCACGTAAAGGAGAGGTTAATTGTCCCGCACGGGTCGTTGCTCCTACTAAGGTAAAGGGTGGAAGGGACAAGCGGATTGAGCGAGCGCTGGGTCCTTTTCCGATGACAATATCCAGACATGCATCTTCCATGGCAGAATACAAAATCTCTTCTGTTGCACTGCTTAAGCGGTGTATTTCATCAATAAAAAGCACATCACGGGGTTCTAAAGCGGTTAGAATCGCAGCTAAATCACCAGGACGTTCAATCGCCGGGCCAGAGGTGGTACGAACACTTACCCCCATCTCCGCAGCAATAATATTCGCGAGAGTTGTTTTCCCCAGACCGGGCGGCCCATACAATAAAACGTGATCCAGTGCTTCCCCGCGAGTGGATGCGGCTTGGATAAAAACGCTTAAATTTTCTTTAACTTTTCTCTGGCCTATGTAGTCATTAAGGCGCTGAGGACGCAATCCCTCTCCTTCGCGATCTGCAGGCTGTTCCTGCGGCGCAACCAGACGTTCTTCCATATTCTAACCCCCTCTCGCAACCATCAAAATTTAATATAATACAGAGCTGAGTTCTTTGCAAATCCTCCACTGCTCAAACTATATTAATTCTTTCATATTCCCTAAATCTCCTGCTTTCAGGCATAATTAAATGATTTAAGGTCTTCTGAGACTTACTACAACTAATAAAGCTACCCTCATTGGGCAGCTCTATTAGTTGTACGTTTTAAAAATATAAGGTTTTCAACCGCAATAAGGGAAGCACCTATTAGTGCCCAGAGGCGAGAAAACGCAGCGCCTTCTTTACTTGCTCCTCTGTCGTCAATTCCCCGCCGTCTTTTAAGGCCCGGCTCAGAGCCTGCCGTGCTTCCTCTAAACCAAATCCTAAAGCCAGCAAAGTTTCCAAAGCTTCCGAATGAGGCTTAGACAAGGGTTCAGAAAACGAACCGCTTTCATTAGAGACTAAATTATGCCCTTTAAATTTCTCTTTAAGTTCTAAGATTAGCCGCTGGGCTGTCTTTTTTCCGATACCAGGAACCTTGGTTAATAAGTTAAGATTTTCACTTGCAATGGCGCTTTCAATCTGTATCGCTCCAAAGGTTGAAAGTATTGATATAGCTGCTTTGGGGCCAATTCCTGAAACACTTAACATTTGGAGAAAGAGCTGTTTTTCTTCAAAGGAAGAAAAACCGTAAAGAGATAAATCGTCTTCACGCATGACCACGTGAGTGTAGACGACAAGTTCTTGCCCGGGGTGTATCTTTGCTAAAAGTCCATAGGGAACCGTCAGCAGGTACCCAGTGCCCTGTACATCCATCACTAAACGCTCACCTTGGATTTCCCAAACCTTGCCCCGCAACATTCCAATCATCTAAATTCTCCAATCTTCTGGTTCAAAGAAAAGCTGTGCGCATGACATATTGCCAGCGCTAGGGCATCTGCAGTATCATCCGGTTTCGGAATGTCTTTGAGTCTTAATAATCCTCTAACCATTTGTTGAACTTGAGCTTTTTCGGCTCTTCCATACCCAACTACAGCCTGTTTAACCTGCAGAGGAGTATATTCATAAATTGGTATGCTGTGTTGTGCTCCTGTCAACAAGACAACACCCCGAGCATGCCCAACAGATAAGGCGGTTGTAGTATTGCTGTTAAAAAACAACTCTTCTACGGCAATATGATCAGGTGTGTGTACACGTAGATAAGGGTCAATCTGCTCGTACAACATTAACAACCGTTCTGCCAAAGGCGTGTGAGCAGGAGTTCGCCAGCAAGAATAGTCGATTGGCCTTAAGTCATTACCCTTTTGCTCAATTAATCCATACCCCATAATTGCAGTTCCTGGGTCAATTCCTAAAATAATCATTTACGTCTTCCTTTCCATCCATATAGATTTCGACAGAAGACGGCCAATTCCTTTGTCTCTTCTCTATTCTGTTTTACTCAAGCCATAATGATTCCGTTGCCGTGTCAATAAATGACTGAACTTCATCTAGGGAATAGAACTCAACTTTATGGGCCATTTCTACAATCTCCTCAGGCCAAGATTCCACACATAGACCTGAGATGACAACATTCCCATTCTCGCCGGGTTTTCCTTCGATCACAGAAAGAACCCCCTGCTCCACGCCAAAATGATAACTTTCTCTTTCGGAAGGTTCATTTGACAATTTTTGTTCCGAATCAAAAGTATTCAACACTGAATGGGCTTGATCTTTGTTGGACCACCAAAAAGTTGCAGCAGGTACTGTGCCGCCAATTGCCAAGCCAATAATAAGAACTAAACTGATGATTTTCCACTTAGACATAATGAAAAAAACCCTCCTGACTATAATTTAAATAACTATAGTCTTACCAAGAGGGCTTAATTTAATAAATTAACGTCATAAAAAAGTGAACTCGTTCAACTACCAGTTCACCAGTTAAGCCCTTCTGCTAATTCAAAGTTAGAATAAACCCCTTGAATATCATCATGGTCTTCCAACTTATTCATCAAATTAACAATCTTACGGGCTTGATCTGGGTCTGTAATTTCAATAGAGTTCTGGGGAATAGGGTTAAGCACTGACTCTTCAATAGGAATTTTTTGATCAATAAGAGTTTGTCGAACCGCCTCCATGTCTGGGGGTGAAGTTAACACAACAAACCCTTCCTCGTCGGATTCAAAATCCTCAGCTCCGGCATCTAAAGCTATCATCATTAAATCATCTTCAGTTATCTTTAACCCCTCACGCAGGATTCTAAGCTGTCCTTTGTCTTCAAACATCCAGCCTACACAGCCGGTCTCACCCATATTTCCACCATTCTTGGAGAATATATGCCGCACTTCACCTGCAGTTCGATTGCGGTTATCTGTTAGGATATCGATCATAATCGCTACTCCACCGGGACCGTACCCTTCATAACGCAGCTCTTCATAAGTTGCACCTTCTGTTCCGCCGGCCCCTTTTTGAATAGCTCGTTGAATGTTTTCATTAGGAAGGTTTTGTGCTTTAGCATTTTCTATGGCAATCTTGAGACGGAAGTCATTGACGTCTCCTCCGCAAGCCCGGGCAGCAATTAACAATTCACGGCCCAACTTAGTGAATATTTTTCCCTTTTGAGCATCAACCTTACCTTTTTTATGTTTAATGTTTGACCACTTTGAATGTCCTGACATTCTGTTAATCCTCCTTATGCTAGTCACTATCAGATAGTTTAGCATAGGGTAATTTCTCTTGTAAAGGTATATTAAATCTTGTCAGTATACAGATCACTCTTTAAATTACAGCAAAGGCCTGCCGAAGCTTAAATGCATGGCAGACCATAAATGCACCTAATCCGTTAGAACCGAAAAAATATCGACTAGATTTATGATTAAGCCAGGAAGAACGTTTACAGAAAGCTGGTCATCAGCAGTATAGACATTAGGTCGTCCGTATGTCCCGTCTGAACCAAGACCATATACAACAATGGTTTTCCCTTCCGGATGGACGATCCAATATTCCTTAACACCTGCTATTTCATAACGACGAAATTTCACCTTTAAATCTACTTGCATTGTAGAGGGCGAGGTAACTTCAATGACTAAGTCAGGGCTGCCTTTACAGCCATGTTGATCAATCAAGTGCTTATTACAGATAAGAGATAGATCGGGTTGAACAACGGTCATTACGTTTTGTTCATCCTCTTCTTGATCGCAGAGACGTACATCAAAGGGCGCTGGAAAAATCTCGCAGCTTTTTCCTTTTAGGAATACATTAAAGGCTGTGGCTAGTTCTCGAATAACCCTCTGATGATTCGACGATGGAGCAGGCGTCATATTGTAGGCAATACCGTCAATGATTTCCCATCGCTCATCAGGTGGCCATCCTAAGTAGTCTTGATAAGTGTAAAGTGACCCATACGCCAAAATATTTCCCATAATCCACTCCCCCACCACTTACCAAAATATGTTATGTTGTGATGATATCATACCCGATTCCGTCTTACAACTTTTAAGTACTGCTCCACTAGCCACCGACCCAAAGTGATTCTGGAGGGAATTTTAAAGTGTCCTCTCGTTCCGAATTGGACGAGGGGACACTTTTGCTATTCTACCGACTAAATAGTTCCGTGCTCAAATAACGTTCCCCAGTATCCGGTGCTAAGACAACGAGGTTTTTCCCCTCACCTAACGTAGCAGCTACCTGAAGGGCTGCACTGACTGCCGCTCCACAGGAAATGCCCACCAGCAGACCTTCTTCGCGAGCCATACGCCGTGCTGTTTCCATGGCGTCCTCATTGCTGACCTGAATAACTTGATCCAGGATCGACTTGTTCAATACTTCCGGTATAAACCCAGCACCAATGCCTTGAATTTTATGCGGACCAGGTTTCCCACCCGAGATGACCGGAGAAGAAGCCGGTTCAGCCCCAATGATCTGTATTTCCGGCAGACGAGCTTTTAATACCTCTCCAACTCCGGTTATTGTACCCCCGGTACCAATTCCGGCAACAAAGGCATCAATTTCCTGCAATTGCTCAAGAAGTTCTAAAGCCGTTGTCTTTCGATGAGCTTCCGGGTTAGCAGGATTCTCAAATTGCTGAGGCATAAAATAATCGGGATTTTCGTTGAGTAGCCGCTTGGCTTCGGCAATAGCTCCATTCATTCCTTCTGCTCCGGGAGTCAAGATAAACTCCGCTCCATAGGCAGCCATCAGCATCCGTCGCTCAACACTTAGAGAATCGGGCATAACCACAATCAAGCGGTAACCTCGAGCAGCCGCGATCATAGCTAGTCCGATCCCTGTATTCCCACTTGTCGGCTCAATTATAGTGCCGCCGGGGCGAAGTATCCCTCGCTCCTCGGCATCCTTAATCATTCCCCAGGCAATCCGATCTTTGACACTTCCGCCCGGATTAAAGAACTCTACCTTAACATAGACATTAGCCATACCTGGCTTAACTATCCGCTGCAGACGAACCAAAGGGGTTTTTCCGATTAAATCTGTAATATTGTCAACAACTCTCATATCAATTACCCCATTTCATATCAATTTACTATGCTTTGATAATAGCAATCAATATTACCTTTGTCAAGTATACCCTTTTAAGTAAAAAAGATGTCGGAAAGTCACCCCGAACAGAGACCACAGGGGGACGGTTACTCGTCTTAAGCTAACAAGTAAACCGTCCCCTGTTTAACCCTTCAGGCGTTCCTCTACTACCTCTACCAAAGCTTCAATCTGGTGAGGCAGAGGAATGCGCTGGACACCTATAAGCTGAACATTTCCACGTTGAATAGGCAGCAGTAATTTCTCTGCTTTGCTGGCAGAAATTGCTGTAGCCATAGTTGCTGTAATCTCTCCCAATAGGCCATAAACCATCATAATCGCCACTGAACCAACAATTATATCCACTCGCTCCACGTTATAACATATCGCTGACTCCCCAGATGCCCCCTCTGTGGCACCTGCCCGTAGCATGGCACCGGTTGCCAAGGCATTTGTCCCAAGGGCAAGAATATTCAGATCCGGAATCTTTTTGCGTAATTGCTCTACAATGTGTTTACCAATACCGCCACCTTGGCCATCGATGACTGCTATCCGCATAATACCGCCTCATACTTTCTCAACATATCCGGGGAAGGTGTTCGCCCTCAAGCATACCGACGATGCGTTTCCCCCCAAGGAAAGTTTCCAAAAGCACGAGCCCCGACTTTCCTTCTTGAACTATCCCAATACGAGTTGCATTTTTTCCCAAAGGATGAGATTGCATCTTCAAAAGTACTTCGTCCGCAACTTCAGGAGCTACAATAACTAAAGCTTTTCCTTCGTTTGCCAAATATAAAGGGTCTAGACCTAACATCTCACAGGCACTTTCAACACTTGGCAATAAAGGCAGGCGCTCCTCTTTTAAGAGCATACTCACTCCGGCTTGTTGTGCTAATTCATTAAGTGTTGTCGCTACACCACCACGGGTAGGATCTCGCATGCACTTAACTCCGGGCAGATAAAAAGTATCAATTAGTTTATTCAATGGAGCACAGTCACTTAGCACAGGAGTTTGAAATTCCAGCCCTTCTCGCTCAGACAAAATTGCAATCCCATGATCCCCGATTGTTCCGGTAATAAGAATCTCATCACCGGGCTGGATTCGCTTAGGTTCCACTAAACGATCGGTAACGTATCCTATCCCAGTTGTGTTGATAAAAATCCTATCCGCACTTCCGCGTTCTACGACTTTTGTATCCCCACAAACAATTAATACACCTGCTTCAGCAGCGGTCGCCGCAACACTTTTAATGATCTGTTCTAATTCTTCTATAGGTAAGCCCTCTTCTAAAATAAGGGCCAGGGTTATAAACTTCGGAATTGCCCCACTTACCGCTAAATCATTGACAGTTCCACAGACCGCAAGTTTACCTATATTTCCGCCCCGAAAAAATAACGGCGATACTACAAAAGAGTCTGTTGACACTGCAATCCGCTTCATTCCCGGTAAGAGCACTGCATCATTCATTTGATTCAAGTGAGCATTTCCCAGGTGTCTCTGAAAAAGGTTGAGAATTAATTCATGACTTAGCCGACCACCGCTTCCGTGTGCTAACATAATGCGTTCCAACTAATCCACACTCCTTTGGGCGTAGCGGTGATAAGCCGCACACGACCCTTCTGTAGACACCATACATGGCCCAATAGGCTTCATTGGCGTACAATGCTTAGCAAATAAAGGACACTGGGTGGGATAGATTACCCCTCTTAAGACATCTCCACAACGGCAGCCGGGTGTTTCCCGAGATTGAAAAACGGGTAAGGAAAATTTCCGAGCAGCATCCCATGGACTATAGTCTGCCCGTATACCCAAACCACTTTGTGGGATAATTCCTATTCCCCGCCAAGATGCATCAATCCTCTCAAAAACCCGCTCGATAAACATCTTGGCCTGTGGGTTACCCTCCGGCTTAGCCACGCGCAGATATTGGATTTCAATGTCTGAGCGACCTTCAGCACGTTGCCGCAGGAGCATGGCTATCCCCTCTAAGATATCTAAGGCTTCAAATCCTGTAACAACACCGGGCTTACCATAATCCTCAGCCATAAATCTTATAGGCTCTATTCCGATAATCGAGCAGACGTGCCCCGGATCAAGAAAAGCATCCACCAATAGTTGTTCGTCTTCTGCTAATAATCTTAAAACAGGAGGCACTACTTTGTGCATAGACAACACACTATAATTTTTTATTGCTTCACGTTTAGCAATTTCTAAACTCACCGCTACTGTCGGAACCGTGGTTTCAAAGCCAATTCCCAGAAAGACAACTTCTCTGTCGGGATTTTGACGAGCTAACTCTAAGGCATCTTGAGTAGAATAAACAACTCGAATATCTGCTCCTTCAGCTCTTAACTCTTGCAGATTCTTCTCTGTGCCCGGTACTCGAATCATATCTCCGAAGGTTGCCGTTATTACGTTTTTTCGAGATGCCAAGTACAAATAGCGATCAATATCTCCGTTGGAAGTGACACAAACCGGACATCCCGGCCCCGAAACCAATCGAATACTTTTGGGCAACAACTCACGTATGGCATTTTTAGCTATGGCAACAGTATGTGTTCCGCATACTTCCATGATGGTAAATGGACTTTGTGCTAATGACTCAATCTCCGCAAGAAGTATACCTGCCTTTGCCGCTGACTCCTTACTCCCCTTCTTCATAAGCATTAGCCACCTCCAGCAGCAGTTCTTCCGTTTCTTTGGCACTTTCATCATCAATAACGCTGATGGCAAACCCGGCATGAACTAACACGTATTCGCCAATTCCAACCTCTGGAACCAAGTCGATACTGACAACTCGTTCATTACCCATCATATCTACCTTGGCAATTGATCCCTCAATCATAATTACTTTAGCAGGAATGGCTAAACACATTTATAACACCTCATTCGCAATTAATACCTGTCCGAAGGCTAATCCCCCGTCTCCCGGAGGAAGGCTTCGAGAACGCAAGACCTTTATACCATGTCTCTGACAGTTTCCCAGAACTGCTTCTGTTAAAAGCCTATTCTGAAACACCCCTCCGCTTAAAACCATGGGGCCATCCCCTACCTCCAGCTGCAAAGCAATATCTACAATAGCTTGGGCAATCGTCATATGAAACCGATAGGAAATTTCTTCTTTACTCACACCGCGTAAAACATCTTGAATAAGATCTTCAAAAAGTGCTCTTACTCCCAGTATTAGCACCCCATCCTCTGCTCTTATTTCAAAAGAATAAAGTAATCTAGAGTTATCCGGACTGAATTCATTATCTTCAAGATGATCCTGCAAAAACCTAGTTCCAACGCCTTCCAGTTCAATCGCCGCTTGTCCTTCATAAGTTACCTTTATACACACACCTATTAGGGCACTGACCGCATCAAACAGTCTTCCTGCACTTGAGGTTTGAAAGAGTTGAACCCCCGTGTCAACTTGGCGATCAAGAATCTGGCGTTCCATGCCGGAAAGAGACCTCCACAAAGATTTAGTCTTTTCCCAGGCTTCACCCCTCAAAAGAGTTTTAACATAGGCATAGGCAATTCGCAAAGGATATTTCGCACCGGCATCTCCCCCAGGCAACCCTAAGTACTCCAGATGTGCCTTGCGTTCATAATCGGCTGAGTTCCCATAGAGAAATTCAAATCCCCAAATACAATGATCATCCCCGTAGCCAGTCCCGTCACAGATAACTCCTAGAGTAGGTTCAATTCTGTCCCATTCTCCCAAGACACTGACCAAATGTGCGTGATGGTGCTGTACAGCACACTTTGGCCAAGGCTGTTCCAAAGCAAAATTAGTAAGTTGATAGTTTGGGTGTTTATCATGAGCTATTGCACTAGGTACAATGTTAACGACTCGTTGAAAGGATTCTAATTCCTGATGAAAACGCTGGAGATTTTCATATCCTTCCATATCCCCAATGTATTGACTCACAAAAGCCCGCTGCCCTGCAACAAGGCAAAATGAATTTTTCAGTTCGCCCCCCACACCAAGGAGGGGAGTCTCTACTTGATAATTGCTCATCAAAATTGGTAAAGGGACATAGCCCCGTGCCCTGCGGTGAAAGACAATTTCATCGCCAATCAATTGAACAACTGAATCATCACAAGGATGATAAATATCCCGATTGTGGATTAAAAAATAATCCGCAATTCCCTGTAACTCAGCTAACGCTTCATCATTGGAATAAATCAATGGCCGTCCACTGAGGTTAGCACTCGTCATAATTAAAAAATCGTATGGCCCCTCAAATAATAGATGATGTATTGGGGCATAAGGGAGTAGGATGCCCAGAGTCTGTATACCAGGTGCAATATCCTCTGATAGTCCCTCTCTTGAAGCAAGTTTTCGTTCTAGGATTACGATAGGGGCTGATGAGCTGGTTAAAAGCTCCTCTTCTTTAACAAGAATATTTACCTGCCCGCGAGCAGCTGCTATAGACCTAGCCATAACCGCAAAAGGCTTGGAGCCGCGTTCCTTTCTCTCTCGCAGGCGGCGTACAGCTTCATCGTTTCGTGCATCGCAAACCAGATGAAATCCTCCCAGCCCTTTTACCGCAAGAATTCCGCCTTGGGACAATTGATCAACACCAAGACCCGGGAGGGATCGACCACTTCCATCCGTCAGTTGAAACTTCGGCCCACAGTTTTTGCAGGCAATGGGCTGAGCATGAAACCGCCGATTTCTTGGATTCACATAGTCTTCTTCACAAGATTTGCACATTTGAAATTCTGACATAGTTGTTAAGGCCCTATCATAAGGCACGTCATGAATGATTGTATAACGGGGCCCACAATTTGTGCAGTTAGTAAATGGGAATTGGTAAAACCGACTCTTAGAATCAGCCATATCCGCAAGACAATCTCGGCAAGTTGCTACGTCCGGGGAAATTAATACATCCGCCTTAGACTCAGCTTTACTCTCAACAATTTTAAATGACCTATAATACTTTGGCTCAACATCAATGGCTTGTGAAGTAACAATCTTGGCTAATGGGGGAACTTCTTTAAGCAAACGATTATAAAACAAGTCAAGCTTATTCCCTTCAGCATGGATTGTTACACCATGACTTGAGTTATTTACCCACCCGTTGATCCCCATCTCTTCAGCAAGTTTATAAACAAACGGTCGAAAACCTACCCCTTGAACTATACCATTAATAAAAATAGTTTTCGCTTCAATTTTCATTTTTGGTTAAACCAACTTTCGTGGTAATAATTACAATTTTTAATAGTAATAGTCTTATTGTACACGCCAGACTCTCTATACTTCAAGTAATTAGTTAAATATTTAGTCATTTCAGGCCCCTATTAAGGCGAGTACTGCATATAACCAACAATAATACAAATAAATGCAGCGACTGGCTCTCTCTTGACAATTACTAATCATAAAAATTTCTGATTAGAAAATAATAAAATAATATTAATAATCTTCAAAATATTCTCTATATATAGAGGAAACTTAGATCTTCCCTCGAATATACCTTACATATATAGTAAAAATATTAAAAATATTATGTAATCATCCCGTTAGGAATTAAAATCAGGAGGTGTTCTGCAAAATATGGGTAATTTTGATTTACTCAAAGTCAAAGGGGTTTCTCGGCGTGATTTCATGAAATTAATTGCAGCAACCACAGCAGCCCTAGGCCTACCCGAACTTATCGTCCCTAAAGCAGCCAGTGCGTTAGAACAAGCACTAAAGAAGCCGCCGGTTATCTGGTTGGAAGGGATGGATTGTACCGGTTGTACGGAATCGGCAATTTCTACCCTAAATCCTTCACCCGCTGAACTCATTCTAGACATGCTTTCCATACGCTATCATGAAACTATTATGGCTGCATCAGGTCATACATCTGAGGAAGCATACCAGGCAACCTTAAAAGAAAATTTTGTATTAGTTGTAGAGGGATCCTGTCCTGCTAAAGAAGACCGGTTCTGTATGGTTGGTGGAAGACCATTCCGCAAAATACTTATTGAAGCTGCTCAAAAAGCTCAAGTGATTATAGCTATTGGAAGCTGCGCTTCTGAAGGTGCCGGAATCCCAGGAGCCTGTGCCACAGGTGCTGTAGGGGTAGCAGAGCTTCTCAGAAATGAGGGAATTAACAAGCCGGTCATAAATCTTCCCTGTTGCCCAGTTAAACCTACAACTTTAATTGGCACTATTCTATATTACCTAACCTATCAAAAGGCACCAGCCCTGGATTCCCAAAATCGTCCGATAGCTTACTATGGCTCTTTACTGCATGACAACTGTCCGCGACGTGGTCACTTTGAAAACGGAAACTACCTTACAGACTGGAATGATCCGGTTCAAAAGGAATATTGCCTGATCTTAAAGGGCTGCAAAGGTCCAAAAACATACACTGACTGTGCACAAGTCTGGTGGAATGACAATGCCAACTTCTGCATTAATGCAGGATCTCCATGTTCCGGATGTTCAGAAAAAGACTTTTATAACGGATTTAGTCCTTTATATGCTAAACAAGAGATCTTTAAGCTGCCGGGAATTGGCCATGTTGACGCTGATACTGTAGGGTTCGTTGTTGGAGGGGCCGCGGCAATAGGACTGGGAGCACATTTAATTGCTACAGCAGCAAGCGGAAGATTGGGTAACAAGGATCATAAGGAGGACATGTAATGGCGAAAGTAGTAATCGATCCTTTAACACGTATTGAAGGACATTTAAGAGTTGAAGTTGAGGTTGAAAATGGAAAAGTTGTTGACGCTCATATCATAGGAACAATGTACCGTGGAATTGAGGCAATGCTCCGTGGCCGTGACCCCCGTGATGCCACATTTGTTACCGAGCGTGTGTGTGGAGTTTGTGCCGGCTCTCATGGTTGGGCATCTTCGCTGGCCCTAGACAAAGCTTACGGGGCAAATGTCCCCGCCGGAGGTCGGCTTATCCGAAATTTAATCATTGGAGCCATGTACCTCCATGACCATCCTCTGCATTTCTATCATCTAAGTGCTCTGGACTACTTAGATGTCATGGCAGTCGCTCAATACCAGGGTAAAGATCCAGGTCTTTTGGCAGTTAAAGACAAAATTATCAAACTAGTTAATGCCGGAGATACTGCCCCCCTCACTCCACGCTATAAACCAGATGATTTTAGCGTTAATGATCCAGAGTTAGTGACCATGGCTGTTGCCCACTACCTTAAAGCCCTTGAGATGCAAGCAAAGGCTAAGAAGATGTCGGCACTGTTTGCTGGAAAACAACCCCATCAATCTTCTATTGTCGTCGGTGGGGTAACAATGCTTCCAAGTATTCAAGTGGTAGAGCAGTTCCGCTCCATGCTTTATGAGCAGCTTGATTTTATTGAAAAAACCTATTTACAAGACGTATTAACATTTGGTACCGGCCCACTTCTGCCCTTAGCGCAGGCAGGTGTCGGAGGAGGAAGTCCAAACTATCTGTCTTATGGCGGATTTGCCCGTGACGATGCCGGTAAGGATATGTTCTTCAAAGCCGGAGTGATTATGGATGGTAATTTAAGCAAAATCATTCCTGTGGATGAATCTAAAATTACAGAAGACGTTCAGTATTCTTGGTATAAGGCAAGCGCTAAGGGCAAAACTCCCTACACCGAAGATACAATACCGGATCTTGATAAAAAAGGAGCTTATACCTTTGTTAAAGCTCCCCGCTATGATGGTAAACCTATTGAGGTTGGCCCTCTCGCTCGTATGCTTGTAATGCAGCCAAAAGGTCTCATGGATATTATCGCTAAGTACGGTATTAAGCCCGGTGCTGTCGCACGCCATGCTGCCCGAGCCTATGAGACTCTCCTGATGGCTAAAGATATGTTCAATTGGTTAGACGCTTTAGAGAAGGAAATGGGCTCTAAAGATTTCCGCATTCATGATACGGATCATTGGGAGGCTCCGGCCACAGGACAAGGTGCAGGTATGACAGAAGTCCCTCGCGGTTCTCTGGGTCACTTTATCAAAGTAGGGGATCATAAGATTGAGAACTACCAAATGGTCGTTCCGACTACTTGGAATTTTTCACCGAGAGATGATAAAGGGGTACGCGGTCCAGTGGAGGAAGCACTAATCGGCGTCCCGGTTCCTGACCTTGAGAATCCAGTTAACATTGTCCGGGTAGTCCGCTCCTATGACCCTTGTCTGGCTTGTGCGATCCATCTCATCCATCCGGAAACAAACAACATCAAAAAATTCCAGATCGGCTGGTAATAAAGGAGGGAAGGACATGTCTAGCCACCAATTAGACTTAGACCACCCATTGTTTCAACGCGTTAGCCACTGGATCAATTTAATTAATTTCTTTATACTAACTATTTCAGGTTGGTTCATTCATTCCCCTTATCCAGGGATGCCTATGAACCTCATGCGGAATTTACACTTCATCTTTATGTATCTATTAATTATTAATGGAATTGTCCGTTTCTATTACTCCTTTTTTGGCAAAAATAAAGACTATGATACATTTCTCATCAACTTACAGGACATTAAAACATTTTGGCCACAAATAAAGTACTATTTATTTATTGGCAAACACCCTGAAACCGGAAAATATAACCCTCTCCAAAAAATGGCCTATATTGCCTTGCCTATCATGGCTGTGGTTCAAGCAGTTACAGGGTTTATCCTTTACAAGCCCGTGGAATTAGCTAATGTAGCAGGCTATTTTGGAGGTTTGGCAGCCGTGCGTGGAATTCATTACCTCTTCATGTGGCTATTCATGGCTGTAATCGCTGTTCATCTTTATCTAGTTTTTACATCCGCCTATGAGCAATTTCTGTTTATGTTTTTTGGCAAGAAACGAAAGGAGAAAAACGCATAGCTATGCAATCGCCAAAAATCATGGTGATGGGAGTAGGAAATATCCTCTTATCTGATGAAGGTTTAGGAGTTCGGTTTTTAGACATATTTGCAAAAGACACATTTCCCGACAATGTAGAACTGCTTGAAGGGGGCACAGCGGGACTTGAACTAGTTCACTTAATTCAGGATGTAGATTTTCTCATTATCATAGATGCCATAAATGCTAATGCTGAACCTGGGGCATTGTTCCGTTTTCAGCCTGGTGATCTTCAAGTGATCCCCGAACAATATGAGGTATCCTTTCATCAAATTGGCATTGTCGAAGTACTCACTATGGCTAAAATCTTGGGGAATGCCCCACAAACCTTAATTTTTGGTATCCAACCAAAAAGTTTGGAGTGGGGATTAGAAATAAGTGCTGATATTGAGGCACTATTTCCTCGCTTGAAAGAATTAGTTCTTAAAGAGATAGACTCCATTCGGTACGAAGGTAAATTCACTACAACTTAAAAAAAGAGCCTTT
>NZ_JMGA01000063.1 GCF_000765145.1 Desulfosporosinus sp. HMP52
CGCACTTACGTGAAATACAGCCGGTAATAATTCCCCGGCGATTTTATACATATTGGGAATCATGAGAAGCAGCCCCTGAGATGCTGTATAGGTGGTCGTTAAAGCTCCCCCTTGAAGGGAACCGTGAACGGCTCCGGCTGCACCCCCCTCCGATTGCATTTCAGTAACCCGGACAGGCTGACCAAAAATATTTTTCTTTCCTAACGCGGACCACTCGTCGACCATCTCTGCCATGTTCGACGACGGGGTGATCGGGTAAATTGCCGCTACCTCAGTAAAAGCGTACGAAACATATGCTGCAGCGGTATTTCCGTCCATTGTTTTCATCTTACGTTTTTTTGACACCAATATAACTCTCCTCTCTCATTTAATTCTGTGGATCCGTGCAGTTTGTATTTCAATATGCACATTCTTTATTCCAGAAAAGGAATTCCAAGCCTGAACTATTTCTCTTAATAATACATGGTTTTTGGTATTATTAATTCCTTTTTACAGATATACAATTCTACTTAATTACCCAAAATCCTTCTTCATATTTATAAAAATATACTATTTATTTTAAATATTTTAATTGGTATATTCCACTTTATATGTATTTTAGTGTATATTATCTTTGCAAATCATAACAGTTAGGCTATAATCTGAGGATATTTAGTATTGAATAGTGTTGTGACGCCATCTGAGTATGGATATAACTATTCCCTCTAAAAGCATTTAAGGTGTTTGTCTAAATTAATAATTTATTCTTTTGGAATTGTGTATTCCAATATCTATTATATTGGCACATTGAAATCATTAGTACTCAAGGAGTAAATATACTCCAATCCATTTAGATATATATGTATCTACTTTTTTAAGTCATATGTTTTGTAGTTCTTATAGTTGAATCTGAATATTTAAACTCCAATGACAAAAGCATCCAACGACGATAATCGGTAGTGTCAACTATCGATTATCGTCGTTGGATGCACATGCTACAAAGAAACATTTTTGAAGCGAAGGATTCACCTACCGCTACCGAATTAGGATCATAGATCTCCCTCTTCCTCTGGAATTAGGGTAAACTAATGAGCTGCAAGTTGATTATCTCCTTGCAGCTCATAGCCCAATGGCGTTTAGTTCCCAAGATTTAGGGAGAAAACTCGTTCAACTAAAGTCGAACATCGAGTCTTCGGTGGGGGAGTATACCTCCACCAAAGCAGAGTACGGGGTCCCACACTATTCCATTAACATATTACTTATTAATAACATATTGTTTGAATTCTTCAGTGCTAACTAACTTCTCAAGATCAACTTTATAGTTATTACCGAAAAGTTCTTCCATGATTTCGTCGATACTTGATCGTACTAACTTCAAATTATTTTTCTCTGCATCTGACAGCACAGCTCTTTGGATTCCCATAGAAAACCCCCGTGCTTCCATAGCTACTTTAAAGGCAATGGGGAATGGTACCGTATTCATGGCACGTAACAACTTTAGGAAAGAATACTGCAGTTGATTGGCTTTGTTATAGTCCTTCTCTTTATAAGCACGGTAAATGCCAACGATCACTTCTGGAATAATCCCAGCACAAGCTGTCATAGATCCTTTTGCACCTGCCATAAGGGCAGGGAAAAAGGTTTCTTCTCTTCCTACAAGAAAATTAAACTTATCCAGTGTACCTAACAAGCGAACTTTATCCATAAAGTTAACATTATCAGACATACTTCCGCTACTGTCTTTCATCCCTACGATATTTTCCAGTCTGCTTAGACGTCCAACTACGTCATACGAAATAGGTGCGGTAAACATTGGAATGTTATATAAAATGATCGGAATGTCAACAGCTTCAGCGATCGCCTCATAATGCCGCTCAATCATTTCTTGGCTAACTGGTAAATACCAAGGGGTCGTAATAACGACCGCTTCACATCCTAATCTTTTAGCCTCTTTGGAAAGTTCAATCGACCCTCTAGCATAAGTATCAGCAGCACCTGGGGTAACCGGCACACGTCCTTTCGCTTGATCCACAACGATCTCTACTATCCTAACTTTTTCATCAAAACTTAATCGAACAAATTCACCTACCGTACTATTTGGGAAAAGACCATCAACTCCTTGTTGAATCGCAAATTCAGCTGTTCTTCGTAAAGAAAGTTCATCAATCTCTCCATTTTCGTCAAATGGAGTTAACATCGCTACATAAACACCTTCGGGTTTAAACAATCTAGTCACAACCTTTCAATTTAATTCTAAAGTCGATTAAATATAGCAGTTAGTTCTTCTACATAAATTATAAAATTCCTTCTAAATTAATTTCTATCCTTCATCCTTAAGAGCCTTCATAATACATATTGAAGTTTCGCACCCAAATGAAAATGGCTTAGAATCCTATCAAATAAAGAATAAAAGATAAGAAAAAACAATGTTTCGCTGTTTAGCAAGGCGATTTGATGCCTTCTGAATGGCACTTCCTTGTGGGCAACGCCCCTTACGTCTACCGTCAAAACGAACTAAGAGAAGTTTATTGGGGTTATTGTCAGAGGTGCCTATTCTCTTTAACTTCCTCAACGACAGCTTGCACAACGAACGCTACTTAATATCATAGAAGTAAGATATCAGAAATGTAATCGCAGTAAGCTTTCTTCGCTTGTCCGCCTATTTCCTTAAGAACACGCTCATCACAGGACATCTCCATATCTGCTGGTATTTATCATATGAACTAAACTTTCTAGTTTCCTTTAAAATATTGGATAAACCATTAATTGCATATAATGGCACATTCATTAACCATCCTTCATGTCTGTAATCCGACATCGATGTGCGGATCGCATACTTCGGCTGATACTTTTGACAGAAACTTTTTAGGCTTTTAGCCTGGAGGTTTTCTGCGGATTTAACCTCAAGAGGCACAATATTCATTTCACTTTGGAATATGAAATCGATTTCTGCACTAGCCCACAAAGCTTGCGCGAGGAAGCGCAGCCACGGGTTAACCTCAGGTATTACCCGGAGGTTTGGCGAAGCTCCCGTGCAAGCGAGTGGGCGAGCCTCGGAATGCTGAGTGACACGAAGACACTGTCTTCGCACGAATTAGCTTTCTTGCAGGATGTGGGCGAAGCTGCCCGAGCCCGACCGGAGTGACCCGTTTTCATCCTCTGCTGGTGCACGAAGCAGCATGGCATTGCTATTCTGAAAATTGTAAGAGCCTTTAAAGGCGTACTTGGTAACATTTAGTGAGCTCTTCCTAACGTGCGTCAGAAGTGGCGACCACGCGGCCGCCGTATTTTTGCCTCCACCTAAACTTGAGCTAGAAAAAGAATGAAAACTCCAGAACAATATGAAGAGAGCCTACGTCAACTCAAACTTAAGGAGTGCGTGCTCTTGAAATTGCGTCTCACCAATTAATGTTAGGCAAAACATCAGCTGGGTCCGTAGGGCAGCCTTCCTCGAGCATATAAATCTGATCGGCGCCCTTGGTCACCTATTCTTATTACCCGCGGGGGTAATTTGAAATTGGCATAGCAGCCAATAATGATTTCATTTTTCCAACTGTGTCCGTACCAGGTAAAGGAGTATGTACAATTAACTTTAAGCCAGAATTATCAGAAACATCAAAATTACTGACTTCAAAATCTAATAATCCCGCAATGGGGTGGTTCAATTGCTTGGATTTTTCACTATTACTTTCAATTTTATGTAAAGGCCACCAAAAATTAAATTCAGCACTTTGCATGAAATTCCCAGTCAACAAATAATTGTTTATAACTATTATCTGTGAACATCGCCCAAACAATATTTCGTTGGCGAAGATTCATTTTGCTAAGATCACCAAGAACCAAGCATGCTGATTCATTCCAGGCAATGACGTTCCACCGCAGATCCGTTACCAGAGATGGAAAGAGTACTAGGCTATCCAGAACATATTGAAGTATGGGACTTATAGTCCCCTGGTGTTCCGGTATATCCGCCGGAAGCGGCTGGTTTGCCAAAAGGTGAATATGGATGCGTTCTTGTTTATCAAGTTGTAACACTGTGAACAGGCTTTCTATGACCTGTGTAGAAATGAATAGGCCGTCCCTGCTCAAGCCATGTATACCAAGTCATACTTACACCGGCTAACTGTGCTACTTCAAAGAAGCTGCAATGCGACTGAATAATCTGTATAGAGAGCGAAAGGAACCGGTCTTCTTTCTTTAAATTGCAAAAAGCTTGAGAAGCTTAATACACGCTTGTCCTAAAGAAACTGTAATAAACCAGACAGATCCCGTGTTGGCACAATTTTTCTGATGAACTTTAGCCGTCAATCAAACTTGGAACGACAGGTTATGCGATCACACCGAATTTATAATCGATTGGTAATCGGACAAACCTCTAGCTTTCAGTATTTCTACAATATCATTGACGGTAACCACATTTGCAAACTCGTCATCAGTAATGGTTATCTCGAATTCATCCTCCAGATCTCCAATAATCATCGACATATCTAACGAATCCACAAATAAGTCTTCCCGCAAACGGCTCTCCAGGGTTATCTTTCTCTTCTTCTTTTGTAAAATATGATTTAAAGTGAATAGTACTCTGTCTTCCATTTTCACACACCTTCCCTAATCGCTTATGTTGGCTGAGTAAAAATTCTAATTCGCCTTTAAAACCAAATAGACTATGGTATGATTTTTGTTAATTCAGAGTTGATTTATCTGCCTTCTAAAAATCATCTGCAGCTCCTCTTTCTTGTACCCACATAAATCAAGGATACTATAGGTCGTAGTATCGGATGATTGAGACTTCCGGCTAAGCTGTCCGTCCAATCTAAAAGGCCATCACCCAGGACAAGTTCGACCTGCTCAGACTCACGTTCCAGGCGGGAATAAAGGTCATAAAGTTTCGTAAAGATGGCCATTGCTTGACGGGCCGGGCGTTCCTTATGAACCCAGGCCTGGAGTTTCGGAGACCATTCGTTAAGAAGTCTAGGACGTTCGGGGTTGTCCTCGAAATGTATGGCTATTATTTTCTCTGGCTCGAGGAGAGTTTTCTTGGTCTGAATTATGTGCTCACTAGTTTGCCAATCCGCTGTTAGCCAAGGAATAAGCTCAGCCGGCGGAGCTGGTTTGTTATTACTACCCTCAGCGTTCTCTGAGCCTTTCGTTTCCAGCCACTTTTCCCATTTTTCTGTCCACTCCGTATATAGTCTCTCACGAATTGGATCTTCGTCAAATCGAATTGTTTTGGCAGCGATTTTCTCTTGCTTTTGGGGGATAACTTTGATAGCCCCATTAACCTCTTGCCACCCCTTCTCTAGCCAGGAAAGTAATCGCACCGGTGGAGCGGGAGGGTCGGAAAGTTCAGGGCGACCTACCTTTAAGATATAGTCGTCAGCCGGACTTTCATCGTCTATGGCATTACCCGCTATATTCCCACGACGGATTGATGGATGCTCAGGCAGATCTTTAAACCACAGTAACCACGGTTGAGCATTAATATCCATGGGTACGGGGTTTTTAAGTTGGTCAAGGCCTGGAGATAGCGGAATACTTGGAGAAGAAGTCTTTTATCATGTTCAAGATTCTCAGCATTGTTCAAAAAATACATCACCCAACAAATAGATTTGACTCAGAATATGAGCCATAGTTTTTATCTACTCAAAAATACCTTATGACAAATACAAATCATTAACACTTATTTAATTTGTCATAAGGTATTTTTCGACAAGATATGGGGTAATCCTTTTTCGATTGTCTACAAGATAATGGTAAAAAAATCAGTAAGCGACGATATTAGCTCCTCAGGGACTTGCTTCACAATAGGATTAAGGACCACTGTTTCAACCATAAACTGGTCAGATAATGGTCATATCATCGCCCCTTCAAGTTCATACCACCATGTATAATAACCACAAAGCTAAAATCATAACACTGTCTTGACGGAACTATAAAACCAATTATGCGTTTATTGTCCAACTACAAGCTCCAGATAAATTTTCGGAGCGTCTGATCATCTAATTTCAATGACATATGGTTGAAGAGAAAGAGATACATCTCCAATACTAATTTTGTTTTCAACCGCATGGATTATCATCCAGTTGGAACATCTTCTTGCTATCATTAAGGACTTAAAGACAACCTAAGAAAAGCAGGCAAAACAAAAAGACTGACGTGTTGCAAGCACGCCAGCCCAGCCGATTGTCTAACCAAAGGGTTAGACAGAATTAGAAGTTATAAGAAATAACCGCAATCCTACAGTGGCGGTTATTTAGTCTATATGAATTTAACTCCAGTAAAAGGTCTTCAATTTTATTAAAAGCAGCTATTTTGCGTACCGCCTCTCTTTCAATTTACAGATCTATATATATGGTAGCATAACTAGTTAAATATTACCAGTTTAATCTCTGCGCGCCTTTAATCACCCATCACTAACTTTAAAAACTATACACTGGCGGCAATCAGCCTATAAATCTGATTAACGAAGAATTGCCATAAACATGGCCATATATCCGGCAAACCGTTCTCTCCCGGACCATTTTTGCACATTATCCCACGGATCACTTAGGGGTTCGCCTATTTCACGCTGCCGTATCTTAAGTCAATTCTTTTGCTTGAATTCCCGGAGAATTTCCGTATCATATACAACACAACTACCAAAATAACCACGACCTTCAGGTCGTGGTTATCGGCTCATCTCACAATACATAAGCATACTACAGGTGATACTAAAGTAAATGTGACTTACTTTCAGAGTGCAGGTATAATCTCTACCCAGTAATTATCTGGATCATTGATAAAATAGATACCCATCTCCTTGTTTTCAAAACAGATACAACCCATTTTCTTATGATGTTCATAAGCTGCTTCAAAATCATCGACTCTAAAAGCAATATGAAATTCGTTGTCGCCTAAGTTATAGGCTTCAGTTCTCTCCTTCAGCCAAGTAAGCTCCAAACTATGTGGAGTAGTACCGTCTCCAAGATAGACAAGGATAAATTCTCCATCTCCCTGTACATGTCTTTTTACTTCTACTAACCCTAAGGCTTCCTTATAGAACTTAAGACTTTTTTCAAGGTCAAAAACATTGATATTGTTATGGTCAAATAGAAATTTCATATACAATCCCCCCGCTCTCGTTTTCATCTTCGCTTATTTTCTTAATGAAGGCTAACCACATTTTTTAAGAACTTATAATATTTTATACGAGGTGATAACAATGGTAAATCCCATTAGAATTAAATATCTATACCACAGCGGTTTCTTAGTAGAAACGAATAAAAATTTGCTTATATTTGATTATTATCAAGGCATTGTCGACAGTTTAGTCAAAGAAAGTTCTAAAAATATCTTTATCTTTTCCTCTCATAGTCATCCTGATCATTATAATCCAGTAATCCTAGAATGGCAAAAAGATAAGCCAAATATTCAATATATCTTTAGCTATGAGATTAATGTTCCACAAACGCTTAAAAACATTAATCACTTATTTCCCGATGAAAAGCTTGAGATAGGTGACTTAAAAATTAAGGCCTATGATTCGACAGATATAGGCGTATCTTTTCTCGTCCAAGTCGAGGGAATCCGACTCTTTCATGCTGGGGATTTAAACTGGTGGTACTGGTCTGGTTGAAATGCTTGAATTTGCAACAACTGCAGCGATTGCTTTTGTCACATTGGCTTGCTGACTGTTCTTATGTTCGCCAAAGCCAACCTTACAGGTTTCCGCCTGGTTCTCTATCTCCTCAGAAGATAGATATTATTTGATCCAAGGCTCGCAAGCTTTGTTATTGTACCTTCATGATTCAAAAATAGCTGGGCATTTCATCGATTGAACAATTTAAAAGTTCATTCCAGTTAACATCATTACAATATACCATGCAGACGCTTTTTTCATATCTTTGAAATTTTGAAGGCAATTGTTTAAAGTTAAATCTCTTATAGAAATCAGGGTTTATATCTGAAAACAAAAAAATGAAGGAGTCTTCTTTTTCTTTTTGCAGGCAGTTTTTCAGCAACTCGGTGGCATAACCTTTGCCAGCGTGAATGTTTGGTGTTAATACAGACCCAATACCATATGCTTTTTTCCCAACGATATCTTTAAGTTTTAACATTATCAGAGAGCAGACAACTTTGTTATCCACATCTATGACATACCTTGTACCGTACTCATCTTCCTTGGCATTATCGCTGCAATATTGTTCAAAGGTCCTGTTTTTGCTCCATTCCTTGTACCCATCACTGAAGATCAAATTTATCTCCTGGGGCAGTGCCTGTCTGAAAATCATCTTAATCGTCTCCCTTTCCCACAGTTTTCCTGCCGCTGCGCGGCAGACTATCAAAATCGTCTTTACAACTTCCATACTATTCTGGAAGTATTAGGATACTACCAGAATAGTATGGAAGTTGTAATTTTGGCATCTATAAAGCTTTTTGACAGTGAGTATGCCATCGCCATACTCACCTGTGCTTCCGGCAAAGTGAAAGAAGAAAAATGCCAATAACCCGTTATTGGTTTATTGGCATTTGGTAATCATCTAAAAATATATTTTATCCGCTTATCTCTGTTCTCTCGCCTTGCAATAGCTGTATGACCGGGCCGCTCCAGAACTCCCAATGGCTTAGCCTTTAATGGAAACATATGTCCCGGCCGACGAAGATCCTCCGGACGCGCTTGATCGGCAATCGCCGCTTTCACGGTCGTGACCCAGTCAGCAGCCGACACACCCATGGTAACCCCCACGGCAGCTTCGATAGAAACTGTAAAGGGAGTTTGGTAACTGCTTGTGTTGTTTTCCACCATCATGGGTAATCCTAACTCTTGAACCTTTCCCTCAGGCAGGCATAGACAAACGATTCCACTGCCTTCGCGAATTAACAGAGCCATTTGTTCGTTGGTCAAGTGCTGGGCTGCGAAAAAAATATCTCCTTCGTTTTCTCTTTGTTCGTCATCAGTGACCAAGACTCCTCGACCACGCCGTAATGAGTCAAGCGCCTTTTCTACTCTCTCAAATGAGGTACCGAAACGAGTTAATAAGGTCTGATTCAAAGTAAAAGCCTCCTAAATTTTAGTCGACTTACTCGAATCAGGGCATAAAGACAGACAGCAAGCAAAAATTAAAAGACTTCACTGCAGTAAACCCGCAGTGAATTAAATTTATGCCAGACTCCCTTATCCTCTTTCATCCGGACTATACCGTCGGCACTGGCCTTGCACCAGTTCTGCTGACCTCTTCGGCAAGAAGAGCGCTCGCGGGCTCCCTAGAAACAACTAGGATACCGCCGGTTGGGAATCTCACCCCGCCCTGAGAATAAGTCATTTACCTACAAGTATACTCTTAGTCGGTGGTTTGTCCAGCTTTTACTGCTCTGGGGGCGAAAAACTTCCAGCTTCCTTTCGCATTACTTTTTGTCTAAACGTCTTATAAGGCCACCGGTTAAGACCGATTCGGGAGAACTTATTAAATTTTTTGAAAAATTAAAATATATTAATATAAATAAAGGATAATCGGACATTACTAAAGAATTCAAGGTTAAGATGTTATTTCCATGGATGGTGATTTTTGTAATGGGTGAGAAAATTGACGAGGAATTAAGAAAGTACCATTTTCATCTGGAAGAATTGGTTCAAGAACGCACGTCTGAATTGAGATTTTCCAACGAGCAGCTTAAAAAAGATATTTCTGAACGAAAGCAGGCTGAAGTAACTTTAAGGAAACATCGCAGTCTGTTGCAAGAGCAACTTACTTTCGCCAGTGCGTTAAATCGTATGGCAGAAACAATTATTACCAAAG
Source organism: Desulfosporosinus sp. HMP52 (assembly GCF_000765145.1). Classification (GTDB taxonomy): domain Bacteria; phylum Bacillota; class Desulfitobacteriia; order Desulfitobacteriales; family Desulfitobacteriaceae; genus Desulfosporosinus. The sequence continues at coordinate 9,756 of NZ_JMGA01000063.1, forward strand.
ACGATACCAATAATATCTTGCAAACCATGACCGAAATTATTGGTTCTACAATGTGCGTTGATCGTGCTTTTATCTATGATATAGATTTTGTCAAACACCTAGGAATAGGTCTACACGAGTGGCTTAACCCCAACACACCCAATGCAGTAACCACTTTAGGTACTTTTAGTTTAGATTATTTTAAAAATGCCAGCTCATATATGATAAAGCATCGAAAATGGATAGAAAGTCATATTGACAATTACAGTCCTTATGCTTTTGACGGTTCGGGAGACCTCCTGCACATAGGGATGAAGGTTAAAAGCGGCCTCTGGTATCCCTTTTGTTTTCGCCAGCATGGTTTTTATTGCTTAATTTTTAGCCAAGTTGACTTCCGCCGTATCTGGCGGAAAGAGGAACTGGAATTTATTGCTTCCGTGGCACAGTTAGTAGAAATTGCAATTCAAAAGATCGATTTACTAACCCAACAAAAACGTGCCGAAGAGGCATTGCGGTTATCAGAAGAACGTTTTAATATAGCCTTTCAGCATTGTCCAGCTTCAATGTCAATCTCTTCTCTTAAAAGTGGGGTATACATTGACGTCAATGAGTGCTGTGTAAAAATGCATGGATACTCGAGGGAGGAGTTCATTGGAAGATCAGCACTGGACTTGAATTTATGGGTAGATATGGATGACCACGCGAGGTTTCTCCAAGATATTCAAGAAAACGGATTTGTTCACAGTTATGAAATGAGATGCTTTAAGAAATCAGGTGAGATGTTTGAAGCCTTTCTTTCTGGAGCAGTCATCGAACTAAATGGAGAACAATGTCTGTTACTGATAAAGGCTGACATAACTGAGCTTAGGCAATATCGCAGAGAATTATTCCGTCTTGAAAGATTAAACCTGATTGGTCAAATGGCTGCAGGCATAGCCCATGAAATCAGGAATCCAATGACCACAGTAAAAGGATTCCTACAGCTGCTGAGCTGAAAAAAGGAATACGAGCACAATGCAAATTATTTTAGCCTTATGATTAGTGAACTGAACAGGGCAAATTCAAGTAGAGAGAACTGTAACAATAATGGACAAGAATATACCTGATACTCCAGCATTGGATGTATGTATTCCCGAGTTTCCTGTGTTAAGAATAGTTAGCAGAGAGATAAGAGCGACAAGGGAGGTTATGATGGGATTAACCCTGTCTTTAGACATTAGAGGATCAACTACAGCAAGAGAATAAGATATTGTGACAGAAAGGGCCAGCCCCATCAATCCGAATGTCAAATTCCAAACACTTTGGCCAAAGGTTTTCCAATCAGGTCCAAACAGCGACGTCATTAGATCCTGATACTGAACAAGGGGAAAATTATTAATAACTAGAGCTACAGACCCGGCAATAATTAATGGGATGATTAGTATTAACCCTTTGTTAATTGAATTTATAATAAGATTTTCTGAAATTGCCGTTGATAAATCCAAGGCTCGTTGGCTAAACTTCATGGAAACCACACCTTAAACTTTTATGAAACTCTTTGATAACTATGAAAAAGTGATTCTTATTAACATAAATTACTAGAATTCAACATTTTTTTTGAAAGTCCTTCCCTGATCTTTACCTAATTTTAAAAGCCGCTGCAATTTCTGCAGCGGCTCTTGTCTTTAAGGTTAATCCTCCTCATATTCCAGCACTACATCATGCCCTTTTTCTAACTGGTGTCTGGCCTTGCGGATTGCTACCGTATCGAAAATAATCGAAAAATCATAATCCTCCGGATAAAGTTCGCTGGCGGGAAGGAAAAGCTTAAGCCGCTTGTGATTAATCAGCTGCTTCTTATCTTTTATCTGCACACCAAGCTCGCCTTTTTCATTGGTCCTCTTATAAATAATGCCCAGGGATTTTTGAGGGTATACTCTAACACAGTCGCCTATATTAAAGCTTTCGCTCCGTGAGGGTAACTTTTCCTTCGGAATTTCCTTTTGAATTTTGCTCTTGGTAACATTATCTATACTAATGTTATCCCCATCAAACAGAATAGTTGGGATATCACTCGACCCAGAGGATCTGCCGCCATAGGCTTCCATTTGGGCTCGTTTCAGCATATGCCCCGGAAAACCTAATCTTTGGGCAATGTATAAGGCACAGCTTTCTCCGGCCTCACCTATTTGCAGCTTGTATAAAGGCTGTAAGTTTTCGCGATCAAACTCCATCCGGGCATTTATAAGTCCCTTTGTGGTCTTGGCAAAATCCTTGATTTCCGGGTAATGGGTAGTGGCCACAAAAAGACAGCCTCTCTGATTTAATTCAGCTAAAATTGCAATTGCCAGTCCCATTCCTTCAGCAGGGTCTGTACCGGAGCCTAATTCATCAAGCAAAACCAGACTTTCCCTTGATATCTCTTTTAGAATAGCTACAATAGTTTGGATATGGGAGGAAAAAGTAGAAAGGTTTTCGGAAAGACTTTGCCCATCACCGATATCGCAGAAAATGCTATTATGCATACAAAACACGCTCCCTGGGGACACAGGAACATGAAGACCACTTTGGGCCATCATTGACAGTAAGCCAATGGTTTTTAAGGCAACGGTTTTACCCCCTGTATTTGGCCCGGTAATCACAACACCGTTTATAGCGTCATCACCCAGTCCCCCTCGGATTTCAAAATCAAGAGGAACACATAAGTCTGGCTTCAATAAAGGGTGTCTTCCCTGCTTTATAATGATTTTTCGCTCCGTTGTAATGGACACAGGAACTGCTTTCATCTCAAGAGACAGCTTGGCCTTGGCAAATATAAAGTCCAAGGTTTCCATGCAGTCCTTGTTTATTCGCAACTCATTAATATGCTCTTCAACAAGTACGGTAAGGGTGTATAATATTTTTCTGATCTCATTATCTTCATCAATTTGTAAAATAGCCAGCTCCTCCTGCAGCTTTCTCACGACTGTTGGCTCAATAAAACAAGTGCCGCCCGTGCTTGAGATATCAACGACTGTTCCGCTTAACTGATTTTTATAGCCCTTTTTAACCGGTAAGACAAACCGACCATTACGGATGGTAACGTAACCATCTGTGAACCATTCCTTTTTGCTGCGAAGTATATCATCAAGCTTTATTTTTACGGCAGATTTTGTGTTCTCAATTTTTCTACGGATATCACGAAGAACTGAAGAGGCACCATCGTCAACGGCCTCATTTCTGATACAGCGTTCAATTTCCTCAAATAGACGATCCAGCGGACTGAAAGAATGACCATAAAACCCTATAGCCGTATTGAAGGATTCAGCCTTGTTAAGATATTTCTTCATTCTTTTGCATGAAGAAATAAAACCACAGATACTTGTGAGCTGTTCAGGGGTCAACATAGATCCTTTAACTGTTAGGTCCAATATTTTATCCAGCTCTTTCATTGAGGCTAGAGGCGGCGTGCCTATACCTTCTAAAATTTTGCGTGCCTCTGTTGTTTCCTGCATTTTAGATTTGCACTCTCGCTCATTTAAAAATGGCTTTAGTGAGAGCAACTTTTCCATTGCCTTTTCGGAAAGGGCGTGTTGGGCTAAAGATTCAAGTATGATGTTAAATTCCAGTGTATTATTTGCGTTCATCAAAAATCCTCCTTGATAACAATGAAAATGCCCACAAGAGAGATTACCTTATTTTCAGGATCATTTAATTCCCAAAAATATGCAGAATACTCCTGTGGGCTATGATTTTACTTGACGTATAAAATCACATAACGCTATTGAGAAAAATAAATAGAGTGCAACAGGACATGCCTGTTACACTCTACAAAACTATTCGATAATAATCGCCATAGTTTCAATGTCAGCTTTGTTGACCTTATTGACAAAGGGTGACACTGCTATAACTCAAATGGTTATTGTAGGAAGTAATCTGTAAGGCGTTATCCAAAAACGCAACCCTTGCGTTTTTAGAAAGGTACACTTAAAAAGCAGGTTTAAAACCTACGTTTCACAAAGTAACCTCTCTCAACTGTTTAGTTGAAAATCACCATTACAGACACATTTAACAAAAAAACCATCCTCTCGTTTTTAGGTATACTCTATCTTATTACATTTCTGAGGAAAATGTCAATAATAACCTGTGCTGTTTGAAAGAACACTCCACCCCTTGGATTCGTTAACGTCTCGGGCCGGCGTCTGCCTGCATCAATTTTCCGGGGATTTTGAGCAATTCATCCTTTTCGAGCTGCCCGCCGCAGGTATAATAGTAAGCATTGTCCTGCCAATCGAGCATATATTTCACACCTGCCAATTCGATCTCGATGAGTCCTCCCGTTGCTTTCCTGCAGTTAAACTCAAATTCTGCGGGTGACCTACTGGCATTTGGGGGCATATTGGTATGGGGCACCGGCCCTTGGGTAACAATCAACAAAGGGTTCTGCTCACCGAGGACGTAATACATACTGAGCAGAGCTCCCTTACCCTCTTCTACTTCAACCCATTGGTGTTTGATCTTATAATTCTGACTGGCCAAAACATAGGGGGCTTGATGTAAACGTTCAGCTGCCTCAGTCAGAGTTATATCCTGGGGAAGATAGAAGACCTGGCTGTTTTCTTCCTCAATAGTTACCCCTTCAGGAAGATCCAGTTCAAACAGGGAATCAGCCAATCCCTGATTGAGGCGAAGCTCCCTCACTTCCCGGCGGTTTACCAGCTCTCCTTTGACATTATAATATTCCGTTCGCATTGGCATCCAGGTTTCTTTGTCCATCCAGTGATGAGTATTCATTTCCCCCAGCCCGAGAACTTGTTCACTGAATTGTACATGAAGAACCGGCCGGCCTTGCAGGTATTCCGTACCTAAAATCCGGCTGGATTTATTCTCGGCCATGGCCTTGAGGCTGTCCGGGAAATTAAAGTTGCCACGTTCTCTGTATTCCTGGCTTAAGATGAGTTTTCTGACTTGGCGCTTATCGGCAAGCCAAGTCAGCATAACTCCGTCTTTCATAATGACCGTTATAGGCCCGGTGGCACCACTGTCCCCTTCTGTCCGGTAGCAATCAGGCTTCTTGAACCAGATATGGGAGGTCATGGTGGTCGGTTTTCCCTGCTCAAAGAAAGTAGCATCCACGATTTCCTCGTAATCCTCTGTTTTCTCTATCACCGCCTGCACCTTATCCTTAATCTCTGCTACGGAAAGGGTTATTTTTCCGGTTAATGAATGCAAGAAGGTCAAAAAGTCCTTCTGCTTTTTCATCTCCTTTTGCCAGGAAGGGTTTTGGGACAGTTCTTGTTCAAAAGCCTTTCTGGCCGCTGCCTCCATGGTTCCTTCCAAATAGTCATAAATTCGATCCTTTATATCTGATGACTCCAGCGTCATGTCTACTCGCTCCTTCGGCTTTTTTCTATACTGTTTCAGGGTCTCCTGCAGACGGGCCCGGGCCCGAAATAACCGCGACTTGACCGTTCCCAGGGGAAGATTGTATTCTTCCGCTGCTTCCTGTAAATTCAATCCTCTTAGATCAATATCAAGAAGGATTTGCTGTTGTTCCAGAGGAAGCCTTTTAATCTCCTGCCTCATTTCCAACTTCAGCGCGACAGCCTCCTCGACAGGCAGTTCCCCAGTGTTCAGCAGTTCCGGTGTTATCCCCGGCATTACCCTGCTGCTGAAACGCAGCAACAGGTATACTTCGTTGGTTAATATCCGCCGCCACCAACCGCTAAAAGCAACCTCATCTTTTAAGCCCGACAAGTTATTAAAAACCTTAAGCATCGTGTTTTGGACGGCGTCCTGGACCAGATCTTTATCTCTCAGCAGGCTGAAAGCTTGTTTTGAAGCCTGGGGATAAATTTCCCGGATTAATACTTCCCAAGCGTCAAGGTCACCTTGCCGAGCCCTCCCAATCAGATCGTTTTTCACGCTTTGATTCTCACCTCAACAATTTCAATTCGAAATGCATTTCAGTACTTAGGATTCATCATGGGGTTAAAAAGTTCCACTGGTAATTAAATAATCTTGAGCCTAAGAATAAAGAAGGAAAAAACGACCTTGTTATTATTCTGGTATCCGGTGTAATTACATATATAGTGATGCATCTTTTTAGCAACGCACCTAAAATGGATTAGATAGTCCAGGCCAGTTCTCTCTTTAAATATTTGAATAAGCACAAGCAAACCCGTTCATACGGATCGTTTGCTTGTGCTTTCAAGTGGAAGTGGTTTCCCTGACTCATCTAAATTTGATTACTAAAGCAGTTTCACGATACTATTGACTGTTTCTTTTTCTTCTACATATTTTACACTGATCGTATCGCCGATTTTTAGGAAGGGTAATCTTTCTGATTGCGAGATATTTGCAGTAAAGACATCCTCCTGCCCTTCTAACAAGATATAGTAATAAGTATTTCCTTCGATAACGAGATTTTGAATATCTGTAATCTTCGCTATTACTTCAAACTGTTCTTTGAGTTCTGAAACTTTTTCGGTAGTGGCTGTACCCTTATTCGTAAACATTTGAAAAGTTTCTTCTACAGTGACACCTATAATTACCTTTTGATAATCCTCAGCATCTACTAATGCATACATCTTAATAAGCCCTGCGTTATCTTTTAAAGACATGAAATAAGTTGGCTTGCCGTTGATATTTAAAAGCAGAGGAAACGTCGAGGCGTATCCTTTCTCTTGTACTGCACCTTGAGCGCTTTCCATAGCGGAATATTCTTCGGCTGACGGTATACTGTAAAATGTCATATCTTTTGTTCGCAGATTGACTAGGATAAACCCAATATTTGATTCATCACGCACTACAGAGGTTATTCCTGTATACAAATAAACATCATCATTAATGGCTTAGTTGTATCCATCTGTTGAAGCAAGCACACCTCGTTGTCCAACGATTGAATTCCAAAAACCGCCTTGATATTTACCATTGTAATTAACTTGTTCTAGCACAAGCTCAGACTCAAAGACTGTATCCACCCAGGTTGGAACCTCTTCTATACCTATTTTTTGATGCTCTCCTGTTGAAGCATTTAACATAATCACTTCTTTTACATCAGTACCGCCGAAAAGACCAATTTTATTTTCAAGCACTGCTACAATCCAATATGGTGTACCTTCTTCATCAACTTCAAAGCTAAAGTTCCCGAAAATATCGCTCAAATAATTTAATCTTAAGTATCGTTCTACATTTCTTCCAAATCGTTCGCTTTCTGAATACATGATAGCCTGTTTCGGTTTTTCCAGAGTTACTTTTCCGTTAATCATATCCACCATTATATAATTTGGAAGTCCGGCTTGCTTATTATTGAGCCATTTAAAGAACCCGGCATATTCCAAGGGGGATACTCTAACCGGCTTTCCCTGGTAATTGATTTGCGTATAATCCGAAGCAACACTAAACTGGGAGACCAATTCAACAATCTCACCCATTTTTCTGTCTCCCAGTCTTTGGGCGGTATCTCTATCAACGGTTGGGACTTGATTAAAGGCTATTTCTGCAACATCTTCTGCAAAATTCCCTTCCTGCTTATCAATTAAAGCTGCGTATCGGTGAGCATGGAATAATGGCAAAGAGTAAATTGCCATTATTCCGACGGCTGCTATTATAAGGATTGACGCCCTGAGGAGATAAGACCATACTTGCGGCTCCTTCTTTAAGGTAATCTTTTTTCCGTTAACTGCTACTTGGGGCAAAAGAAATAATCCGGCACCCAAAAGAAGCATTATGCAAAAGTATGCCCAAAAACCCACTGATTGGATGTTAATAGGCACAATCAGAAAATAATATGAGATTAAGATAAGTACAACCCAAATAATCGCTGTAATGATGGTTCCCTTTGCATTTTTCATAGTATTTGTTCCTTTCCTTTGTCTACTCAGTCTTTATGGTGTGGCTGACCGTCCCTAGACAACCTATTGAAACAATTATAGCACAATTTTCCAGACCAAAAGAGACTACTCATAATTGTAGTGAACTCGTTCAGCTCCACTGGAATTATAGGATTTTCTCTTCAAAACAGCTCGATGTGGAGCAATACCGTCTTAAATACAGGCTCAACTCTGCGGAAAATCAGGGACAAAAACAAAACCCACTAGCTAACACCATAGTATCTAGTGGGCTTTCATTTCTATATGGCCTGACTGAGAGGCGAGTTGTCTTCAAATGGCGAAATCACTAGTTGCAGACCAATACGTTCGCCCTGCAGGTAATGAAAAATAACCTGCATATCCTCCAAGCCTTTCCAGTAAGAGTGCCCCGGGCCTATAGGAAAGGTTGTTTTCAGAAACGGGAGTCTTACCAATTTTGAGACAGAATCAATCATAACCTTAAGGTGCTGTTGTCAAATGCAATGGCACTGAGCGTTAAGGAAAAGTTACAAGTAAAGAACTTACGTGGACGAAATACGAAAGGCGGCATACTGGGCCGGAACAGCTTATAGTAGTGATGAGAACCTTGTAATGAGGTCGGAGCAAAGAAATGGTTTACTGTTCACTTTCTATCCTATAAGCTAAATGGGAAAGAACTTCCATGCCATCTATTTGTCGAATAATTGTTTCAAAATCAGCTTCCTCATTGAAATTCTCAGGTTGGTGTTTCATTAATATATCGCGACACTTATCAACTGTGTCTAAACACCACTTCAGAAACATTTCAGGAGAATCAACACCGGGGAACCGACCCTCCTCATCAGTGTACACGTAATTACAGTTTCCTTCAGTTTGGATGTTGTACAACGGACCAGCAAGATAATCCCTTAGCCCATCTAAATCCCACCATATGTCATTAAATCTCTCCGTCTTTAAAATAGGTCTGCTAAAAAATATATAAGCTAATAATTTCTTAAACAATTGCAGATCATTCATTTTAAAGTGTCATTCCTTTCGCTGTGTACAAGACACAAAATTGAATGAAAATAGAATCTTGTTAAGCTCTAAGGTTAGATTTTCTTGAATAAGCACATACACTACAGAACATCAGGAGGTCAGTATGAAGGCCATTAACTGTCCTTATATCGCCGGTCCCCCTACCCCTGCAGCACGAAATAAGAATAGCCGGAAGATAATAGGTTATAGTACATAAATAATGTTGTTTTAGGGATTAATAGCTCTTTACACACTTCTTGTAAGGCACCTATTCAGAAAAAAATACCCTACTGAGGGGGGCCAGTTGCATTACCAGGATGCCATAGCTCTCTGTTGCGGGAACATACGCTTAGGAAAGCGGCAAGGATTCTCATTTTGAGAGCCCTTTTTTCTCGGGATATAATTTCCCTATTTGCATATAATCCACCTCTCGCCTCTAAGAGCCTATTTATAAGAATACAATAGTTGTGTTTGGTTATATGAATAAATACTTGAATCAAGTATATATGACAACTCAAGTATTTTCATAGACGTGAAATCTAATATGAGGTGGTCAGCTAACATGGCAATTATTACTTTTCTTATTATTGGCTGGATCTTAAATTTATTCAAATTCGAACAATTGTTTATTCAAGGTGCTTACTATGAATATTTCTTACATCGCTGAGACAACGTTCTTGTATACCCAGCAGTAAACTTTCCATTGGGATAGATTAAGCTGTTTTGCTTGGTAAGGTCATCATAATAGTTAAAACCACCCCCTAAGTGGGTGGTTTTGATTAAAATCAATTGAGGCATAACTCAATTCAAATCGACTATTTTGCTGCTGCTTGGTGAGCCGGGATCTGAACCAATCTACCCAGCTTATTAGCACCAGCATAAACCACGTAGGTATCGCCTAGGATATCCGACAATCCCTGCTTCCGGGGATGAAACGCACAAACCAGATAACCCAGGTAGGAACCCAGCAACTGGGCCAGTATTCTTCCGGCAACTTCCCGCATGATGACAGAAAACCAGCTGAGAGGATGTCCGTCCTTCCTTACGACTTTAATTCCCATGATCATTTTTCCCAGCGTTTGTCCAAAATACATAGTCATCAAAACAAAATATAGGCTTCCCCAGATACCGGGGAAGAGTGAATTGATGAGAATAAATGATTTGACTGTTGTTGTTTCCAGGCCTGACGGCCATACAAGACTGAAAAATATCTGACTGCTCATCGCAATGACCAACAGATCAAGAATAAAGGCAAAAAATCTGGTCCAAAATCCCACGACTCTCAGAGTTATAACGTTTCCACTTTCCATTAACTGATTGCCGCTGTGCTCATTAATGATATCCATTGATTAATCACCATCCTTTAGCGGTATAGGTACATAGCTGTAGGTACCGCACTGTTCTGCAAATCCTCTTTGATCCCCGAAAAGTCAAGTCGCGACGACGGAAGAGACAAGAGTGTATTCAAATTGAACAGATCGTCTTTTTTATATTTAATAACTTTAGGGTTCGTTTCGTTAATCATTTTGGCAGCTTCGGTAATAGCTCCGTCCAAATCCCCTATTTGGTCTATTAAACCCAGTGACTTGGCCTGGGACGCTGTATAAACCCTTCCATCAGCAATACTGATGACTGCCTGACGGTCCATTTTCCTTCCTGTGGCCACGACATCTACAAAATAACCATAATACTCATCAATGATCCCCTGCATGATCTGCATTTCTTCTTGTGTCGTATCACGCATGGGATTCAAGATGTCTTTATTTTTACCGCTTTTGAAAACCAGCTCCTCAATACCCCATTTATCTGCCAGCTGGCTGTAATTATATGTAGACATAATGACGCCGATTGATCCGGTCATCGTAAAGCGATTCGCAAGAATCTTATCCGCCGGCATAGAAATATAGTACCCTCCTGAAGCTGCCATTGAACCCATAGATACAACCAAAGGTTTTTGGTATATCTCTTTTAAGCTCTTTAGTTTCTGATAAATTTGATCACTCTCATACACGCCACCGCCAGGTGAATCCACTGCCAGAATGATTGCTTTTATTTCCGAATTTTTAAAGGCGTCTTCGACTTCCTGTAAAAACACCTGATGATCAAAGGTATTGGCACCGGCTGACAATGCATTGCCCGAGTCTTCAATTGTCCCGTCTACGTTAAGAATAGCAATGGTTTGGCCTAGTCCTTCTTCGAGCCGCAGCTGTTTCATCCACTTCATCGAATAACTCCTCTTCATCGAGTTCTAGGTCATAGGCCTTGATTCGCTCATGGATTCTCTCGATGGAATCCGCATCTAAAGCATAGAGCATGGTGTGAAAAAGCCTGAAACGACAATCATCCAGGTTAACCTCTTCATCCAGGGGCTGGAGAAGCTTATATTGGGTAAAGAGTCTGATCAGTTCCAGGAAACGAGTCTTTCCCGGGAAAGGAAGCCGGAAGGTTTCATATTTAGCCCGGATTTCATACTTCGTGGTGAGAGGAAACTCGGTTAGAATGACCCCTTGACGTTTCTCCTGATAAATTAGGCGCAGCACTAAGAGGGCAATGCTTTCATCCCTGGTCAATCTCAGCCGGTGAGCACCATCCTTGGAGAAAGCGAAGACGCACTCATGCCGGTCATCCAGTTGGAAATCCCAATTTAAGAACTTAAAGAATTCTTCAAGCTGAGGACGGAGTTTTCGGGCTGCCTGATAGCGCTCCCGTTCCAATTCCTTGATTAAGAAGTTCACCTTAAGCAAACGATTGATCAGATCACGTAACTTTTCCCGTTCTTGTTCACTGAGAGTTTCGAACACGGCGCGTGCCTCCCTTCCTTACTTGTACGCGGCGAATCTGACGATCATAGAAGCGGCAGCCTCCGATGTCTAAAATGCGTTTATTTCTCCGATCCAGAATATAGCCCGTCTCCCCATCATAACCGTATAAGTAAACATAGGTTAAATAGAGGAACTCTTCAAGGGTCTGGGGGGCCAATTCCGAGATCCCCATCTCTTCCCTTTGTCCCAAGCGCTCTAACACATAGGATCTCACCTTATCCCGGGAAATGCTGCAGCGCATTTTAGCCAGGGACTTTTCCCGAAGCTCATGTTTAAGACCTTCCGGAATTTCCAGGACTTCATAATCAGCAGGCTGCAGGGGGGCACGTTTTTTACGGGCAGGAAGAAGGGAAGAATCTGAAAGTTGAGAAATGGTCAGAAAATGCTGTCCCTCCGGCCCGAGCATTTTAGCCACTGCCTGATCCTCCTGACGGCCTCGTGCGGACAGCCAATCTAAGATCCCGGCCAGCCGTTGATCCACCCCTTGGGAATGTTGGCTTAAGTAGCGGGCCCGGTCATAAGAGGCACGCAAATATTGATTATGACGCAGGTCAATCCGGTTAAAGACCTCATCCAATTCCCGATAAACTTCTTCTATGGTCAAAAGAGCGGCGCGTAGCTTATATTCCGCGTCTGCACGGGTTGTAAAAAATTCACTGCGCAGCCCATCTTCAATAGCTTCCTGAAAAAAAGCAGAGTCCATTAACCAGGTTTGAACGCAGTCCAAGATCTGATGACGGTAACGGGAGACGTGGTCGGAAGTTTTCAGCCGATGATAACTGCGGTCGACAATTTTGGTTTTATACTCGTCAAAATGATGATCCAAGACTTCCTGGAGGCTGGCTTTAGCCGCCACTTGCTCGGCATGATGCTTCATGTTATTGACCAAAATCGTCAGCTCCCCAATGAACTGTTCCGTCATTTTCTCCGCTTCGATCATCGCGAAAGCAGGCCGCCGTTTGGCTTCCTCACTGGTTAAGAGCTGGTAGGTCACAAAGGCGAAGCGCTGGAACTCAACCGTCCGCTCTTCGCAAAGTTCCTTCAGCACTTGGAGAATCCGGCTTGAATAATGGGGCAGTACGATATACTGCTTGAAGTTATCTCTGGTTTCAACTTCCAACCAGCCGAGGTTTTTCAAACGTCGCAAGATCGTATTCGCCTGGGCACGGAAAAGGTCCATTTCGCTCAAATCAGGCTCACTCAATGCGGACCCACCCGTGTCAATCTGATCTTCCTCAGCATCGAAGGCGTAACCCAACTCCTGCTGAGTCTCAATCAATTCCTGAAAAAGGTCACGCATCAGGTCATATTCGATCCCGAAACGGTTGCTGTTATGTTGTTCATAAAGGAGCAAGAGGGCTTCAGCATAGACTTGTCTGTTTTTTCCCGTGAAAAGCTGGAAGAACCTCTCGGGTATCATTTCAAAGAGTTTCATGGTCTACCTCAAAACTGTAGTTTATCTGTAAAGATTCGCTTCATATATCATCCTACAGAATTCTCCACATTTCTGCCAATTCCCTGCTGTCTCTACTGAACTATTCCAGGTTTCTGCAGTTCTTTCCAGGTCATATCCAGAGTCTTGCCAAAAGAGGCTTCATCTATAGGTGTGCCGGTTGCATAATTTACAATTCATGGGTATAATGTTAAAAAGGACTGACGTGTTGCAAGCACGCCAGCCCGGCAGATTGTCTAACCGCAACGGTTAGCCCGAATTGGAGTTATAAGAAATAACCGCCATCCAGCCGGGGGCGGTTATTTCTTCTTCATGATCATAACAACAAGTGTAGCAAATGCCATCATGAGATACATCGCCTCAACCATTGAGATCATCCTACCACCCCCTTTCTAAAAGGGTGTGGCTAACCGTCCCTCGACAACCTGTTGTAAGTATTATGTCATAATCTTCCAGGCAAAATAATGAAACTTATCCCTGACTTTCACAGGGTTCAGGCCGCCTCATAACACGAGGCGGTCTGTTTGTTCAACACCCAGGCAATTTCTCCTTCAAAGATTACTTCTCTCTGCCCACACGGAAAAGGAGAGTTCCAAGGCAATGCTTACGCATGGGGAATGGGGCCAGTGGCTGAAAGAATCAGTCAGTTACTCCCAAAGCACCGCCACCAGACTCATGCAAATGTATAAGGAGCACGGCCCCAAACTCCTCGACGTTTCCGAAGGAAACAGCAGTTCAAATCATGCAGCGCTGCACAATTTGACTTACACCCAAGCCCTTATGTTACTTTATTCACAGAATATGGGGCCAAGCTTATGCGTGTGACAAACCTCACTTAAACTAGCTTGTCCCTGAATCGGAATGGGGAATCTTACTTATTTTGGGTCGGCGGCAGACTGTAACCTCCGAACAAGCAGGATCATACTATAAACGGACGGGCTTAGTTCAAAGCGGCCAGTCAATAGGTCAGAAAGGATGTGAGGACGATGGCGGTAAGTACGACGTCTTTAAATTCAACACTGATTGTAAAATACCAGACCGGGACCACGCCCACCGGCGGCCCGGAACTCAAGCAGAAAAGCCTGAATGACCTGAAGTCTAACGCCTCCGAACAGGATGTATATGATGTGGCGGCAGCTTTATTCAGTCTGGGACAGAATCCGGTAATAAACGTGCTCCTGAGGAAAAATTTTGAGCTGCTCGATGAGTAATCCTCCGGAAGAATTGCTTGAAGAGAGGTGATACTATGGCCATAACGACGAACAAGGTGGTAAAGTTAACTTTTACGACTGCCGGCGGCAAAACGTTCTCCATCACCATCCCTGATCCGAGGGAAGACCTGGATAAGGCTGAGGCCGAGGCCGTTATGGACACGATCATTCAAAAGAATGTATTCCTTACCTCCAGCGGCGAACTGATCGGAAAGCGGGATATTAAGGTTGTTGGAACCACGACCAACGACCTATATGACCCGCCGTTAGCTTAGGTAGTACCAAAAAATAACGGCGGCCGCATGGCCGCCACTTCTCTCTTGATGATCAAAACTCTTACTCGGCGAAACTTGTCGTTTTGCCGAGGGTCATGGAACCTACGCGGAACGACCAAAAGTGACTGCATAAAAGCCTGTTCCGCCGAATACTCTTCATTGCTTATTAGGCCGGCGGAACGAGAGTATTCTCAAGAATGTTCCGCTGATTCGTTAACTTTTAGAGTACCTCCTTTAACAATCTTAACCCCAGAATTATTATACATCTCTGTTTTATTATCTTCTACAACACCTTCGGCCTCGGGCTGCTCCCATGCGTTACGATTTAATAGTTCTTTATTATGTTCATTATTCATTTAATTACCACCTTTAGTTAAAAGTTTATTCTAGATTTCCCCAATGCAATTATTTTTACTCATATTAATCTCCAGCCCGAAGGGAGTCTCTATTCGACATTGTATGCTGTCCCTGGAAACATATTAAGGACTCGTTCATCTTTTCTTCTAACCTAGCATTGAGGCCTGACCTAATCAGTAAGTTTATCAAATTCCCGAATTATAAATAGGATCAAAACCAAATTGAATCTTCGCACATCGCAGGTTTGCGATATACTGTTTGAAGTTATCTCTGGTTTCCACTTCCAACCAGCCGAGGTTCTTCAAGCGTCGCAAGATCGTATTCGCCTGGGCACGGAAAAGGTCGATTTCGCTCAAATCAGGCTCAACCAAGGCGGACGCACCCGTGTCAATTTAATCTTCCTCAGAATCGAAGGCGTAACCCAACTCCTGCTGAGTCTCAATCAATTCCTGAAAAAGGTCACGCATCAGGTCATATTCGATTCCGAAACGGTTGCTGTTATGTTGTTCATAAAGGAGCAAGAGGGCTTCAGCATAGACTTGTCTGTTTTTTCCCGTGAAAAGCTGGAAAAACCTCTCGGGTATCATTTCAAAAAGTTTCATGGTCTACCTCAAAACTTGTAGTTTATCTGTAAAGATTCGCCTTCATATCATCATCCTACAGAATTCTCCACTTTTCTGCCAATTCCCTGCTGTCTCTACTGATCTATTCCATGTTTCTGCAGTTCTTTCCAGGTCATATCCAGAGTCTTGCCAAAAGAGGCTTCAGCTATATGTGTGCTGGTTGCCTAATTTACAATTCATGGGTATAATATTATAAAAGGACTGACGTGTTGCAAGCACGCCAGCCCGGCAGGTTGTCTAACCGCAACGGTTAGCCCGAATTGGAGTTATAAGAAATAACCGCCATCCGGCAGGGGGCGGTTATTTCTTCTTCATGATCATAACAATGAGCGTAGCAAATGCAATCATAAGATACATCGCCTCAACCATTGAGATCATCCTACCACCCCCTTTCTAAAAGGGTGTGGCCAACCGTCCCTCGACAACCTGTTGCAAGTATTATAGCATAATCTTCCAGACAAAATAATAAAACTTATCCCTGACTATTCACAGGGTTCAGGCCGCCTCATAACACGAGGCGGCCTATTTGTTCAACACCCAAGTAATTTCTCCTTCAAAGGTTACTTCTCCCTGCCCACACGGA
>NZ_JMGA01000064.1 GCF_000765145.1 Desulfosporosinus sp. HMP52
TCTAACGAGGTAGTTCTTTCTGTGTCTAATCATACTGTAAAATTGAGGTGTCTTGGGCACGAGGTTCCACCCGTTCGATCCACACTGCAGGAGAATGCGTTATGGGACGCAGTGTGGCGAAAAGCTCATCCGCTTTTCGTATACCGAACACGGAAGTTAAGAATCCACATTGCAGGGAGTATGCGTCACGAGTCGCAATGTGGCGAAAGGCTCGTCCGCCTTTCGTTCCAGGGCCAATGATACTTGGGGCATAGCCCCTGGGAAAGTAGGTTATTGCCAGGTAACAAGCGAAAGAACTATCTCTAACGAGGTAGTTCTTTCTGTGTCTAATCATACTGTAAAATTGAGGTGTCTTGGGCACGAGGTTCCACCCGTTCGATCCACACTGCAGGAGTCTGCGTTATGGCGAAA
Organism: Desulfosporosinus sp. HMP52; assembly: GCF_000765145.1. Lineage (GTDB taxonomy): Bacteria > Bacillota > Desulfitobacteriia > Desulfitobacteriales > Desulfitobacteriaceae > Desulfosporosinus. Next base: position 412 of record NZ_JMGA01000064.1, read on the forward strand.
AGCTCGTCCACTTTTCGTATCGCCAGGTAACAAGCGGAAGAAAGACTATCTAACGAGGTAGTCCTTCTGTGCTTTTAATACTGATACGAAACGTAATTAGGAAAAAATCTGGGGGTCGGGGTTCCATCCGTTTGGGGTGATGGCAAACAAAACGTCCCCTTGCCACAATTGAGGGCCTAGATGTTTATCGGAACTTATTGAAGCCCACGTGAACAGATATGTTCACTTTTAGGGCGAATATTATTTGCGCCGATGAAGATGTATTATTTAATGAAAAACCTCCATAATAAAAGAGAACCGCATAGTAGCAATTTCATGTAGTTATAGTAGGTATAAGATACTTGAAAGGTTCTTAACTTAGAGAAGGGGGTTTCATGGGTGCTATCTAATGAAACGGCTTTACCTGAAGAAGATAAAAATGAATCCTTATCAAACCTGAAGGAATTAGGACAGATTCAAATCCCTAGTGTATCTGAACGGATATATTGTTTGCCAATTATTGGACAAATTGAAGGGCATCAAATTCTGCCTGCCCAATCCAAGACGACAAAGTATGAACATATTATTCCGCAACTGTTGGCTGTTGAGCAAAACCCCAATACTGAAGGGATACTTGTGATTCTAAATACTGCCGGTGGAGATGTGGAAGCTGGATTAGCGATTGCAGAAATGCTCAATAGCTTAAGTAAACCATCTGTATCATTGGTTCTGGGCGGTGGTCATAGTATTGGGATTCCTATTGCTGTAAGTTGTACAAAAAGCTTCATTGCTCCAACAGGAACAATGACTGTTCACCCCATTAGGTATACGGGATTAGTTATTAATGGTCACCAACAGTTTGAGTACCTTCGGAAAATGCAAGAACGTATTAATCAATTTATTTATTCTCATTCCAAGATAACTCCTGATAAACTAGAAAAGTTCATGTTCACTACAGGAGATTTAGCTCAAGATATTGGGACAATCCTAATTGGACAAGAAGCGGTTGACGCCGGATTGATCCAAGCAGTTGGTGGAGTGAAAGAAGCTTTTAGAGAACTAAATAGCTTAATCCCTTCGAGATCTGAAGAAATAAACAATAACCCAGAATAAAGCAGCGAAAGCTGCTTTTTCTATTTTATTTCAAAATAACTGGTATGATGTTTCATAGTCATAAGTGCTGAAAGGCTATGCCTACGTTAGAGGGTGCCTTCCCGCCATCTAAGAGGATAGGGATACCTGGGTCATTACGTCCGGCACTTGGTTTAGGAATTTTTTTGAATTAATCGTTGGAATTAAGGGTTTGGTTTTAGAGATTTATAATTCTATTTCATGAAAGAAACAGGAATATTCTCTCCCGTGTGGAATTAAATAGAGTTAGGACAAACTTATCTGTAATCTACAAAGTCGTATTCTAAGTTGTTAAATTATTGATGTTTGGGGGACTGGTTCATTGGCGAGGGCTAAGAAACGCCGTACGGTAAATAAAAAGATTAATCTGAAAGTAAACTCTTTAAAAGAAACTATACGCAACGAAGTAATTGGAGTTTTTGTTGTGGGAATGGCCTGTTTGGGATTGGTCACAATTTTCTCGGATAAAAGTGGCGTAATCGGACTACAAATTAAACATATTCTTACCGTGTTAGCTGGCAATGGTCGGGTTACGATTCCCCTATTGGTTGGAGCGTGGGGTCTTGCGTTTATGAATAAACAAACTCCGCGTTTAGGATATAAGGCCTTAGGAGTAATTCTTTTATGGCTGGTTTTAGTTGGAATCCTGCACCTTCAGTTGCCAGATATCGAGGGCTTTTCTCCAGCTGAAATGATAGACGCAGGTATGCTGGGGCATGGTGGTGGGCTTTTTGGAGCAGGTATTGCGACAATCTTAAAAACAACCATAGGAATTCCAGGAAGTTATGTCGTCCTAATCATGACTTCGATAATGGGAGCTTTACTCATTACTAATCGTTCCCTGGTTCAAGGTGTACAAGAAGTCGGACTGGCTGGAAGAGAGTCTGGACAATGGATGAAAAATCAAATGGGTGATTTTATTGATGTCCTTAAAAATTCCAATATGGATGCAGTTGAGGGAAAAGAATACTCGGCTCAACCGGATTTAAAAGCTGTCAAAAACCCAACTAAAAAAAGTACAACTCTAAAAACAACTCGAGTTCTTGATCCTGATGTCGTGGAACGGCCACTGGTGATCAAAACCCTAGAAGACCATAATGAATCTTCTGAGGAAACCAAGACACCTCCTAAAGGGCAGATTGGATTTGAGAAAATGGCGAATCCAGCGCTTGAAAATACGATTATGCCTCCAGGAAAAGTGACAAGCACGCCTGTTTCTCGTCAGACTCGAGAAGACGGAAATTTTCAGCTTCCTCAAGTTATGCTGCTAAATAAATCTCTCAAAATTAAAAATCCCAGACTAAATAAGGACTTAGCAGATAACGTTAAGATTCTGGAAGAAACCTTAGGAAGTTTTGGTGTAAAAGTTAAAGTCACTCAGGTCACGCAAGGGCCGGCGATTACACGTTATGAGGCCCAACCTGCACCAGGCGTTAAAGTGAGTAAAATAACTAACTTAGCTGATGATATAGCACTAAGCCTGGCCTCTGCGGATGTAAGGATCGAGGCTCCAATTCCGGGAAAATCTGTGGTCGGTATCGAGGTGCCGAATAAGGAAATTTCTATGGTTCATTTCCGAGAAGTTCTAGAAACACCTGAATATCAAGAAACTACGAGTAAGCTGGCCTTATGTTTAGGTAAAGACATCACAGGAACCCCAGTGATAGCTGACTTGACTAAAATGCCTCATCTTCTCATTGCCGGGGCAACAGGTTCAGGAAAATCGGTATGTATCAACACTTTAATCCATAGTATCCTCTTCAATGCTCGTCCGGATGAAGTAAAGTTTTTGTTAGTGGATCCTAAAATGGTGGAATTGGCCAATTATAATGGAATTCCTCATTTAATAGCACCGGTTGTGACAGATCCCAGGAAGGCTGCAGGGGCTTTAAAGTGGATTGTTACGGAAATGGAAACTCGCTATGAGTTATTTGCGGCTGCGGGCGTCAGAGATATTGTCCGATATAATTTTCTGCGTTCTCAGGATAAAAATGACGAACATCCCCCCTTACCTTATGTTGTAGTGATCATAGACGAATTGGCAGATTTAATGATGGTTGCACCTGGTGATGTGGAGGATGCGATTTGTCGCTTAGCCCAAATGGCTCGTGCTGCAGGAATTCACTTAATCGTTGCTACCCAGAGACCGTCGGTTGATGTCATAACTGGTTTGATTAAAGCAAACATACCTTCGAGAATCGCCTTTGCAGTATCCTCCCAGACGGATTCAAGAACTATTTTGGATATGAATGGGGCAGAAAAACTATTAGGGCGTGGCGACATGCTTTACTATCCTATGGGTAATAGTAAGCCCCTTCGAGTGCAGGGATGTTATTTGGGTGATAAAGAGGTAGAAAATGTAGTTTCATTCTTACAAAACCAGGCGAAGCCCGAATATCAAGAAATACCAAACCTGGATATCGGAGATGTTAAGAAGGAAGAGATGGAGGATGAACTATTTTATCAAGCAGCCCAGCTTTTCATTGAAAGTGGAGCGGCTTCTGTTTCTCTTTTACAACGACGATTACGCATTGGATATACACGAGCAGCCCGTTTAATGGATTTTTTGGAAAGCAAAGGGGTTGTAGGTGGCTATGAAGGCTCTAAACCTCGGGAAGTGTTGATGACAAGGGGGCAGTTTGAGTTAAAACATGGTCAATGGAGTGATGAAATTGCTCCATAGTTGCATAATACTTCCTAAGGATTTATGATATTAAGTAAGTATATCGAACTGGAAGGAAGTAAAGATGATTAAGGAGATCAATGTCGAAGAACTACGAAACCTAGATAAACCGATTCTGATCGATGTGCGTTCAGAGGGAGAATATGCTGAGGCAACAATCCCAGGGGCTTTTAATATTCCTCTTTTTAATAACGAAGAACGTGCTGAAATAGGAACAACATATACTCAGACTTCACCGAGTTTGGCTAGAGAACTGGGTTTAAATATTGTTAGTCCCAAATTGCCAAGTTTAATAAATCAAGTTGGTGAACTTGCGAAAAAAGGCCCATTGGTTCTTTTTTGCTGGAGAGGCGGTATGCGGAGTAAGTCTATAGCGACTGTCGTAGATTTAATGGGTATCCCCATATATCGTCTGCAAGGCGGGTACAAAGCCTATCGCAACCAAGTTGTAGATTACTTTCAAAAGAAACTGCCCTTTCAGGTTGTCGTTCTTCGTGGAAATACGGGGGTAGGGAAGACGGAATTATTGAAACGTCTTCGAGCAGATGGATATCCAGCTATTGATTTAGAGAAACTTGCCAATAATCGAGGTTCGGTTTTTGGGGCAATGGGTTTAGGGGAACCTCCTTCCCAAAAAAAATTTGAAGGATTATTGTATGAAGAACTTGCATCATTAAGAGATTTTTCTTATATTATTGTAGAGTGCGAGAGCAAGCGTATTGGAAGAGTGTCTTTACCAGCAAGCTTCTATAACGAGATGCAAGAGGGTATCCAAATTCTTCAATACGATAACTTGGAAAATCGGGTTCAGCGTCTTATATTGGAGTATACCTCAGTGCCTAATGCGATCCAAGAGATTAGAATAGCCTTAGAAAGACTAATCAAGACCTTAGGGCATATCAAGGTTAACGAACTGAAGGCTTTGTTAGACATAAATTGTCTGGATAAATTTACTGAGTTATTACTTGTAGATTACTATGATAAGCTATATGCTTATCCTAATGAACCAAATTCTAAATATCTCTATTATATAAATTATGAAAAGCCTGAGAGGGCAATAAGGGAGTTGGAGTGCTATCTTGATGAGAAGGTGGCCCAACAAGGCGGAAAATTTACTGTATCTTGAATATGACATTCAGCAAAACAAACCAGGCTTGCTCGGCGCAGTGACAACACTGATAGGCATGCTCGGGCTAAATATTATAACTGTTACCGGAATAGAACCCAAAAGCCGAGGCCTTCTTTTAGAAACTCGTTCAGAGGGTAAAGTACAAGCATTACTTAATGCATTAAATGAAGTAGAGGCAATTAAAGTAACAGCCTTTCGACACCCTACATTGTTGGATCGGATTGCACTGCGTCACGGTAAACGTTTAGACATGGTCGAGGTAAACCCACCGACTTACCGTTTTGTTCGTGAAGAATTAGGTGTGCTGGTAGACTTTTTAGGAGATACTATAAAGGAAGGCGGAAATCAGGTTATTGGAATACGAGGCATGCCTCGTGTAGGTAAAACAGAAGCGGCAATTGCAGCTTGTGTCTATGCCAATAAACGCTGGATACTATTGTCCTCGACGATCATTCGGCAAGCCTTAAGAACAGAGTTATTACTTGAGGAATCAGTGAACAGTATTTTTCTGATTGATGGTATCACCAGTACAACCCGTGGTACTGATGCACATTGGGCCTTATTAGAGAAGACCTTACAAGAGCCTACATTAAAGATAATCGAACATCCTGATATATTTTTGCGGGATGGACGATTGAAAATTGACCTGGATTTTATCATTGAAATCCGCCATCATCAAGAAGATGTGATTTGTTTGGAGGATATCTCTATGAGTTTCACAGCATTCGACATGAGTTGAAAGGCATAGAAAGGGGGTTTTGGCAATGGCAGGAGTTGGACAAATGCTCCGGCTCGCTCGAGAAGAAAAGGAATGGAGCTTATTAGAAACTGAGGAAATCACAAAGATCCGTGTTCGCTACATTCAAGCACTTGAAGAAGAGGAATACGGAATACTCCCCGGAGCTACTTATGTAAAGGGATATTTGAGGACCTATGCTAAACAACTGGGTTTAAATCCAGATGAGGTAATTGAACTTTATAGTGATTTGATAAAGCCTGAAGTTGCACCTGTCATTGAATCACCAGACAGAATTGTTAAATCACGACCCTCGTGGGTGAGGCCGTTGATCATAGGGGGTATGGCACTAGTGGCAATAGCTTTAACTATAGGCATTAAAAGTCTGTACCATCCAGAGGGAACCCCAGACCCGACTTATAGTTCGACACCATTAATTAGTGCACCTGACCAAGAACCAACTGTACCCTCCCAAACTACACCAGAGTCACCAACTCCAAGCTCACCTCCGAGCGTAGTAGCCTCAGCACAGGATGGCTTAACTGCGCAACTGGTTTTCACCCAGGCTTGTTGGATTGAGATTAAAATAGATGGTCAGGCACCTTTTCAAGGCACCTTTGCAGCGGGAACCAGTAAAGAGGTTAAAGGAACTGATAAAATTGAGCTGGTTTCAATTGGCAACGCAGGAGGGGTTACCGTTACACTGAACGGTAAAGCTTTGCCCAGTTTAGGTAAACCAGGACAGGTTCTTCATAATTATGTTCTAACTAAAGATACTTTAAATCAACTCTAATAATCTTTAAAGGAGAGTTTATTTTGGCTAAAGATTCTTCATTTGATATTGTTTCTAAGGTGGATATTCCAGAAGTCACAAACGCAGTGAACCAGGCTCAAAAAGAGCTAGCGCAGCGTTTTGATTTCAAAAACAGCAAATCAACGATTTCCCTGGAGAGTGATAAAATCGTCTTAGTATCTGATGATGATTTTAAATTGACTAATGTCGTAGATATCCTTGAAAGTAAACTTGTTAAACGTGGGGTTTCTTTAAGAGCCTTGGAATACGGAAAGATTCAACCTGCTGCCGGTGATACAGTTAAGCAAGAGGTTAAGTTAGTCCAAGGAATTGCCCAAGAAAAATCGAAGCTAATCCTCAAAGCATTAAAGGATAGTAAAATTAAAGTTAATGCTTCTATTCAAGGTGAAGATATTCGAGTGTCCGGCAAGAATAAAGATGATTTACAGGCAGCAATAGCTCTTCTTCGTAAAGAGGATTTTGGATTAGAATTACAGTTTATAAATTTTCGATAAAAGGTATAGGCCTGTTTTGTGTACTATATAAGCCCTTTCAGGAATCTAATTAAGAGGTTCCATAATAAAATGCTTGGCAAAATCGCCAAGCATTTTATTGTCTTTAAAATAGTTCAACCTTTTAGCTTTATATTTTGAATTCATAATTTAATGGGTTTTTTTTTATTTCTTTCTAAGAATTTTAAAGGAATTTGTCGAACCGATATTGAATAATAATCTACTATTCGATAAAAGAAAGGACAAATTTAGCATGGAAAAATCAACGTATATTGGTTTGGTACTCGCAGTCATTGCCGTAGGCGTAGGAATGGTTTTGAAAGGCGCCAGCCTTTCATCTTTAGTAAACCCGGCAGCGATTTTAATTATTTTTGTAGGAACCGCAGCAACTATATTTATCGGCTTTCCACTAGATGAATTAAAAGCAGTTCCCAAATTATTTAAGATTTTGTTTACTTCCCAAGTATTAATCTCAAGAAGTGACTTAATCAATCAAATTGGGGAATGGGCAACTGTCAGCAGACGAGAGGGATTGTTATCACTAGAAAGTAAGGCTGAGGAGATTGAAGACGAGTTTTTGAGAAATGGAATGCGCATGGTTATCGATGGCAACGACCCGGAATTTATTCGAGAAGTGCTTATGGAGAATATCTCGGCCATGGAGGATCGTCATAGACAAGGGGCACTTATCTTTACCCAAGCAGGAACCTACGCACCGACTCTAGGGGTTCTAGGGGCAGTTGTTGGTTTGATTGCAGCCTTAGGTAATCTTAACGAAGTAGAAAAATTAGGTCATTTAATTTCTGCAGCATTCGTTGCAACTTTGCTGGGGATTTTTTCCGGTTATGTTTTGTGGCATCCTATGGCCAATAAATTAAAGCAAAAATCCAAAAAAGAAACCCAAATCAAGATGATGATGGCAGAGGGCCTTTTAGCGATTCAGGCCGGTGAACCAGTATTATCCATTAACCAAAGATTAGCGGTCTTCCTCACCCCAAGTGAGCGTCAAGTAATGGAGGGAGAAAAAGGTGAAAAAGCATAAGAAAGAGCATCATGAAGAACATATTGATGAGACATGGTTGATTCCTTATGCGGACTTATTAACCTTATTGTTGGCTTTGTTTATTATCTTATTTGCATCTAGTCAGGTCGACGAAAAAAAGTACGCCCAGATTATGGCGGGCTTAAATAGCGCTTTTAATGGCGGAGTGAACATTTTTGAAGCGTCTGATTCCATTAATTTGGATGATATGTCTCCGAATGATGTCGCAAGCTTGCAGCAGAAGGGTACTGGTCAAAATCAAGCCTTAAAAGATATGATCAATAAAGAGACAAATGACATGGAAGCCATTAAGAAAAATCTCGATACATTTATTGCAGAAAATGGATTGACTATGCAGCTTCAAACCAAGCTTACCAGTGATATGTTAAAAATCACAATCCAAGACCATGCCTTATTTGATTCAGGAAAGGCAATAGTAAAACCAGAGGCACAAAAGCTGGCTTCAGTTATTTCAAACATGTTAAATATGTATCCTGACTACAAAGTAGAGGTTGCGGGGCATACTGATGATATTCCAATAAAAAACGCTGAATTCGATTCGAACTGGGATTTAAGCTCTAGACGATCCTTAAATTTCATGAAGTATCTGTTGCGATCTAATAACATTAACCAGGCTAGGTTTCGTTCTATCGGATATGGTGAGTACCAGCCCATTGACACAAATAAAACACCCGAAGGACGGGCTAAAAATCGTCGGGTTGAGGTAAACATAATTCGTAATACTATAGAAGCTAAAACTATTGTCCCCTAAACAGGCCAAGACCCCCACTTTTAACAAGTGGGGGTGATTTCTTCCTAAGCTTTAAGAGGGTATAGTCATATGCCTCCGCAGCAGTTCGCTGGACAAGACCTGAATAGGGTAGTATATTTACTAAAGACTTGTTGTTCAGCGTTAGCTGAGCAGGTTAACGATAGAAAGGTGAAACAATGCGCACACTAAACTTTTTGCCAATATGTAAAGCAGATATGGAGGCTTTAGGCTGGGATGAACTTGACTTTCTCTTAATTACCGGAGATGCCTATGTAGATCACCCTAGTTTTGGTATAGCTATCATTGCTCGTGTTTTAGAGAAAAAAGGGTTTCGGGTTGGAATTATAGCTCAACCTGATTGGAAAGATCTTGAAACATTTAAAGTAATGGGTAAGCCTCGTTTGGCCTGCTTGATTTCTGGCGGGAACCTGGATTCAATGGTTAATCATTATACTGCTGCTAAAAAGAAACGACACAAGGATGCTTATTCTCCAGGAGGAGCGTCCGGTCTTCGGCCCGATAGAGCGACGATTGTTTATTCTAATCGTGTAAGAGAGGCTCTGCCAGGTGTCCCTATAATTATTGGGGGTATTGAGGCTTCTCTCCGGCGCTTCGCCCATTATGACTATTGGAGTAATGAGGTTAGAAGATCCATTCTGCTGGATAGTCAGGCTGACTTGCTGGTTTTTGGGATGGGTGAGAAGCCCATTGTGGAAGTTGCTCAACGGCTGGATACAGGGGAACAAATTGAAAAGATAACCGATGTCAAGGGGACTATGGTACTACTTTCAGAGAGCCGTAAATTTCAAGAAGATACTTTGGTTCTGCCAAGCTTTGAAGAAGTCTCAAAGGACAAGAAAAAATACGCATCAGCTTTTTGGATACAATACAATCAGCAAGATCCTTTTACAGGAAAGCCAATGGTACAATCCCATGGTCGAAAAACTGTCTTGCAGAATAAACCCTCCATACCTTTGAATCAGGCAGAAATGGATGCAATTTATTCCTTGCCCTATACAGGAACTTATCACCCATCTTATACAGAGGCGGGGGGAGTACCGGCAATTGAAGAAGTAGAGTTCAGCTTGACTAGTGTAAGAGGATGTTTTGGATCTTGCTCTTTTTGTGCCTTGACGTTCCATCAAGGAAGAATCGTTCAAAGCAGAAGCGCTGAATCGATTATTCGGGAAGCAGAGAAAATGACTTGGAATTCTCGCTTTAAAGGTTATATTCATGATGTAGGTGGTCCGACAGCTAATTTTCGACGACCAGCTTGTAAGAAACAACTATCCAAGGGAGCCTGTTCCCATAGACAGTGTCTTTTTCCTGAACCGTGCTCAAAATTAGAGGTTGACCATGAGGAGTATATTGATCTTTTACGCCGCCTGCGCAGCTTGCCTAGAGTAAAAAAAGTTTTTGTCCGCTCAGGTATCCGCTATGATGCAGTGTTAGCGGACCGTAAATCAAAGTTTATTCGTGAACTTTGTGAGCATCATGTCAGTGGTCAATTAAAAGTTGCTCCAGAACATGTCAGTGACGAGGTTCTTAGATTCATGGGCAAACCGGGTAAGGGTGTTTACGAAGAGTTTGTTCAGGAGTTTCGTAAGGCCAATGAGAAGCTAGGGAAGCAACAATATTTAGTTCCATATTTAATGTCTTCACATCCTGGGAGCACAATTAAGGAAGCTGTTGAATTAGCTGAATATGTTCGGGATATGGGTGTAAATCCGGAGCAAGTCCAGGATTTTATTCCAACCCCGGGAACACTCTCAACTTGTATGTACTATACAGGCTTAGACCCTAAGACAATGACTCCAGTTTATATTCCTAGAAGTATGCATGAAAAAGCAATGCAGAGGGCATTGATTCAATATCGGAATCCTAAAAATCGAGGCTTGGTTGAAGAGGCTCTACGCTTAGCTCATCGGGAAGATCTAATTGGCTTTGGGCCAAAATGTTTAATTCGTCCCAGAAATTATGTTAAAGATGCTCAAAATGAGGCGGGTAGTAAAAAAGGTAAAAAGCCTACTAGACGGTCTGGTATGAAGAAAAAGGATCCATCTGCTAAAGAGGTACCGGGAAAATCTTCTTCTCATAAAGGGTCACCAGGGAATGCTAAAAAAAGTGTTGTAATTAAGTCCAATCGGGTTCAACCCCAAAGTAAACCCGAGGGCCCAAAGGATGTTAAACGAAAGAAACATGCCAGCCCAAAAAAGATCAAGTGATTCTTAGCTTC
>NZ_JMGA01000065.1 GCF_000765145.1 Desulfosporosinus sp. HMP52
CCGAAAAACGAATGCGCATTCGTTTTTCGGACAACCCTGATTTGTAAGAGCCGGATTATATCTATTGTTATTGGATCAACCTCTCTTGAGGAGCAGGTAGTGGAAGGGGTTCGGCAGGTCAAGAATGCTGTGGGGACAGCTAAACTCGGTTAGCGAAAAGGGTGATGATTAAAAATTGCCGGTTATGAGGGATGGTTAATCTAGATGAGTCATCCAAAATAGCCAAATTTTTAAACCGAAGACGGTGAGCAGGTTCAATACAGCTCGGAGGGAAGGGAAAGCTGTTCTATAACCGCTTAGGACACTGTGACTTTGTCAGCAGTTGAAGACATAGAATCCGTATTAAAAATTGCAAAGATGAATAAGAAGCGGCAGCTTGGCAAAATTTACGAGGTTAATGGAAAAGACTCTCCATTAACCTTATTTATGTTGATATGTTATAATTTTAGAGGTGCTTAAGCCCTTTGCTCCTATTAACCTATTTTCTTGGCTGGCTTTATGGGCTTTTGCGGATATTTCAGCACCTATTTAGAGGATGGGGATAATTTTTTGGAGCCGTCGGGCCTAATATGGGGGATGATCGTTTGTAATTTCAAGGAAATCAGCTTCAATTTTAATTCGTTTCTGGGGTTTCTCAACTTTTGCTATAGCAAATAATTATTGTGATATCTCAAATTGAACATGACTGTTAGTAAAACAGGCAATACAGTATGTTATAATAAGTACAAGAAGTGAGGTGAAGTGGTCTGTACCGTTTAGATGATTTAAACCCAGTACAGCGGGAGGCTGCTGAGCATAGAGAAGGGCCGCTTCTAATTCTAGCGGGGGCTGGTTCGGGAAAAACCCGCGTGCTTACCTATAGAATTGCCCATTTGATTGCTCAAGGGGTAGAACCAGGTGAGATCTTAGCCATTACCTTTACGAATAAAGCTGCCAAAGAGATGCGGGAACGAGTGAGCACTTTGCTGGGCAGTGAAGGCTATGGACTTTGGGTCACCACATTCCACTCGGCATGTGTTCGTATTCTTAGACGTGAGATTGATAATTTGCCGGGGTATAACCGGAATTTTGTCATCTATGATACAGGGGATCAGCAATCCGTAATTAAAGCTTGCTTAAAAGAGCATGATTATGATGAAAAGAAATTCCCGGTACGCAGTGTGGCTGCAGTGATTAGTGATGCCAAGAACAAGCTTCAGGATCCGGAAGAGTTTTCCTATAAGGCAGCCAGTTATTTTGAACAAAAAGTTGTAGATATTTATCGTTCTTATCAGAAACGACTTAAGAGTAATAATGCTCTTGATTTTGATGATATTATCATGCTCACAGTACAGCTCTTTCAGCAGAGCGATCAGGTCTTTCGGTATTATCAAGATAAATTCCGCTATATCATGGTGGACGAGTATCAAGACACCAACCATGCTCAGTATATGCTGATAAAGCTCTTAGCCAGTGAGTACCGCAATCTCTGTGTGGTAGGGGATGATGATCAATCCGTCTATGGATGGAGAGGTGCGGATATCCAAAATATCCTGGACTTTGAGCGGGATTATCCGGAAGCGAAAGTTATCAAACTTGAACAAAATTATCGCTCCACCCAGAACATCCTTAATGCAGCTAATGCAGTGGTGCAAAATAATGAATCCCGCAAAGAAAAATCCCTTTGGACGGAAAACACAGAGGGGCAAGCAGTAGTGTGTTATGTAGGGTCTGATGAGCGGGATGAGGCCAGCTACGTGGTGAACCGCATTCAACGGATGCACGAGTTAGAGGGCCGTCCCTACAATGATTTTGCCATTCTTTATCGAACCAATGCTCAATCTCGGGCCTTGGAAGACCTTTTAATGAAGGCCGCTACCCCTTATCGAGTTTTTTCGGGGTTAAAGTTCTATCAGCGCATGGAGATCAAGGATATCCTAGCCTATTTGCGAGTCCTGTATAATCCGGCAGATCAGGTGAGCTTTTCCCGGGTATTGAATGTGCCTAAACGCGGCCTGGGAGACACCACTTTGCAAAAGATTTTAGAATACGCCAACGAGCAAGAAATGCCTGTCTTAGATGCAATATTAGAGGCTGAATATATTCCTGAGTTAACGGCACGAGCCAAGAAACCCTTAATCGCTTTTGCCCACTTAATGCAGAACCTTGTCAGCTTTGCCCGTGAGGCAAGTGTCTCGGATCTGGTAGAAGAAATTCTGAACAAGACCGGTTATAAGGGGATACTAGAGGCAGAAAACACTCCGGAAGCCGAGACACGCCTGCAGAACCTTATGGAGTTTCTTTCCGTTACTTCAGAGTATGATGCTAAAGCAGCTCAAGCTGCCCAAAATGACTTGAATGATGGAATTGAGCAAGAGAATATCCCTCCTTTGAGCGGGTTCTTAGAAGAGGTTTCTTTAGTAGCAGATATCGATGAATTGGATCAAGCTGAAGAAGCCGTGGCTCTGATGACAATGCATAGTGCTAAAGGGTTAGAATTCCCGGTGGTTTTTGTGGTTGGGATGGAAGATGGGATTTTTCCCAGCAGTCGTTCACTGATGGAACCCACTGTCTTAGAGGAAGAACGCCGCCTTTGTTATGTCGCCATCACCCGAGCGAGGGAAAAACTTTACCTGTGTAATACAGAAATGCGGATGCTTTATGGCAAGACGCAGTATAATCAGCCTTCTCGCTTTTTGATGGAGATACCGTCGGATTTAATGACGGATATAGACCCACTTGATCCGCCAAAACGTCGTCTGACAACTCCCGCCAAATCAGCAGATCGACGGGAGAGAATGTTGGATCGCAAGATCCCATTGGGATCAGGGTCGTGGGAAAAGGATTTTGGGAGTAAGCTGGTCATTGAAGGGGGTGAGGCGCATCATATAGGAGATAAAGTGGAACACGCGAAGTTTGGTCGAGGAATTATTGTCTCCATTAAAGGAGAAGGAAATCAGGCAGAACTTACAATTGTTTTTGACAGTGGAATTAAGAAATTAATAGCTGAGTATGCGAATTTAACAAGACTGTAAAATTTCTTGTAAAGCATCAGCTAGTTTTCTATATCCACAGTGCAGTTCAAAAAAATTTAAGAGAAGAAAGGTTTAGGTGTAATTATGTCGGATAAGATTTTTATTGTTGGACACAAAAGCCCAGATACTGATTCAGTTTGCTCTGCAATTGCTTTAGCTCGTTTAAAAGAGCTCACAGGGACTGCCGATGTTGTTCCTTGCTCAGCTGGAAAACTCAATAAAGAGACTGAGTATGTTCTCAACTTCTATGGTGTTGCTGTTCCTCAAGTATTAGAGTCCGTTGAAGCAGGTCAAAAATTAGTTCTCGTTGACCACAACGAGTGGGGCCAAGCAGTCGCTGGCGCTGACCAAGCTAAACTTATCGAAGTTGTTGACCATCACAAAATCGGTGGTCTGCAAACTGCAGATCCTATCCATATTCGTATCGAGCCCGTTGGATCCACATGTTCCATCGTAGCAAAAGCTTATAAAGAGCTAGGCATAGTTCCAGAAAAACCAATCGCTGGAATCTTACTCGCAGCTATTCTCTCTGACACTGTAATCTTCAAATCCCCTACCTGCACAGAGGAAGACAAAGCAATCGCTGCTGAATTAGCTGCTATCGCTGGAGTTGATCCTAAGACCTTTGGTATTGATATGTTCAAAGCTTCCTCCAACATTGCAGAGCGAACCCCACAAAGCATGATTGAGGAAGACCTCAAAGCTTTCACCATGGGACCTCACAAAATCGGTGTTGGACAAGTCAGCTTAATGGGTATGGACGGCTTCGAAGATGTTCGTGCTAACCTAACAGCTGCTATTGAAGCACATCGTGTAGCTAATGATATGAAATATCTTTGCTTAATGGTTACAGATATTTTAACTGACTACACAGAGCTGATTGTTAAAGGCGACAACCCTGAAGAAGTGGCTAAAGCCTTCGGCAAAGAGATTGTCAATGGAAGCGTTCCTCTACCGGGCGTTCTTTCCCGTAAGAAGCAAGTTGTACCACAAATGACCACATATTTCCAAGGCTAATCAGATACCTAAGCTTGCTTTGGATTAATTAAGAAAAAAGGGATTGTAACTTTAAGAATGAAGTTGCAATCCCTTTTTAATGCCATTTTATACTAACATTAACAACCGATTGAGATTATTTCTGTACGCCGGATGCCAGTCCGGCAGGAGTAGGAGTAAGAGCAGGAGTAGGAGCAGGATGTCGAGGGCAGGATGTTAGGAGATTAGGAGATTAGGACTTGTTCGAAATATTCCTCTATATGTAATATAATGTTACCTATAGTATAATAGTAGGCTGGTATCAAAAACTGGCGACTTTGAAAGAATTACTGTAGGGATTATATTAGTATAGTTTAGGTTGGAAGTGAGGGATTTCAGTGCAGGATGATCTTGAGCGCCTGGCGGCGCTGCGCACAGATCTTAATGAAGCGAATAAACAATATTATGAGCTGGATCAGCCCAGCATCACAGATGCGGAATACGATGCTCTGATGCGGGAACTTTTAGAGTTGGAAGCTAAGCATCCTGAGTGGGTTACACCGGATTCCCCTACACAGCGGGTTGGGGGAGCAGTAGCCAAAGAGTATACAAAAGTCCGGCATTTGGAACCTCTCCTTAGTTTAGATAATGCCTTTGATCCGGGAGATTTGCGGGAATTTGATCGAAGGGTCAGACAGGTTTCTCCTGCAGTAGAATATGTGGTGGAGCTAAAAATTGACGGGTTGACGGTAGCTCTGACCTATGAGGACGGATTGATGGTGCGGGGAGCCACTCGGGGGGACGGATCTGTAGGAGAAGAAATCACGGCCAATGTCAAAACTGTGGGCTCAATTCCCCTGCGTTTAAACAAGACGGTACCCAAGCTAAGTGTCCGGGGAGAAGGATACATGCCTAAAGCCTCTTTTGCCCGGCTGAATCAAGAACGTGAGGAAGAAGGGCAATCCACCTTTGCTAATCCTCGCAATGCGGCAGCCGGTTCGTTACGGCAGCTGAATTCTCGAATCACTGCTGAGCGCAAGCTGGAATACTTCGCCTATCAGGTTTTATCTGCCAGGGAATTGGGATTACATAACCAAATTGACGTTCTTTCCTATTTAAAAGAGCAAGGTTTTATGGTTAACCCGGAATACAAAGTGTTTAATGACATCGAAGAGGTCATAGCCTATTGCGAAGAGATGGCAGCAAAGCGCCATGGATTTCCCTATGATATTGACGGCTTGGTTATAAAAGTGAATGAATTTGACCTCCAGCAGGAGCTGGGCTTTACGGCTAAAAGTCCCCGCTGGGCTATTTCTTATAAATTTCCGGCGGAGCAAGTGGAAACCATCGTTGAAGATATTGTCCTTCGAGTAGGACGGACAGGCGTTTTAACTCCCACGGCGGTCTTGCAGCCGGTCTTAGTAGCCGGCTCCACAGTTAGCCGGGCCACCCTTCATAATCTGGACAATATTCGGGAAAAGGATATTCGAATCGGAGACCATGTGCTCTTACATAAAGCGGGGGATGTGATACCCGAGGTCATCAGAGCTCTTCCGGAAAAACGCAACGGTGAAGAAAGGCTCTTTGAAATGCCGGATCTCTGTCCCGAATGCCAAAGCCCCGTTTCCCGAGAGGAAGGGGAGGCAGCCTATCGCTGTCAAAATATCAGCTGTCCTGCTCAACAACGGGAGGGGATTATCCATTTCGTCTCTCGAGATGCTATGGGAATTGACGGTTTAGGGCCGGCAGTTGTTCAACAACTTCTGGATGCGGGCCTGATCAAAGATGCCGCAGATCTCTATGCCTTAACCTTCGAGGATCTGACTCCTTTAGAACGGATGGGGAAAAAATCTGCCGAAAACCTATTGAAGGCTATTGCCGACAGCAAAGAACGTGGCTTAGCCCCCTTGATTTTTGCTCTAGGCATTCGCCATACAGGCGTAAAAGCTGGCAAGATCCTGGCTCAAACCTTTGGTTCCATGGAAAAACTGCAGATGGCCACCTTTGAGGAACTGCAGGCCATCCCGGATATCGGCCCGGGGATGGCGGAAAGTCTGGTAGAGTTTTTTGGCTTAGAAAGCACTGAGCGGTTTCTGGAGAAAATGCGTGCTGCCGGAGTGAACATGACCGCCGGAACCTCGACGAAACCCCAGCTATTTGCAGGTAAAAGTATCGTCGTTACGGGTTCCTTAGAGCGCTGGGAGCGGCGGGAGATAGAGACCCTCATCGAAGAGTATGGCGGAAAAGCAGCGAGCAGTGTCAGCAAAAAGACAGCCTTCGTCATTGCCGGAGAGAAGGCCGGATCAAAGCTTGTAAAAGCTCAAGGCCTGGGAGTCCCAATTTTAACTGAAGAGGAATTTGAAAGCATGTTAGAGTGTTAGAGGGACGGTCCTTTTAACACGTTTTTTTGGGGCAGGAACTATAACTCGTTTAAGTTGAGTGAAAAAAAGCAGGTCTTCCCAAATAATGTGGAAAACCTGCTTTGTTCTTATGATTTGTTTTCTGATTGCTGAGTTTGAATTTTAATTAACATGTCTAACTTCTCTAAAATCTCATTATCGGCTCTTTCTTTATGTTTAAAAAATCGCAGAGCACTTACCATTAAGTAAATTGTGAATATAAAAAAGAATAGGTAAAACAGCATAGGAAACATCACGCTTAACAAAACTGAGTAATCAAATTGTATAGGGTTGCCGCCCATTTAAAACACACCTCCCTAGGCAGAAGTATATCATAATTTTCCAGAGAGAGGGAATAAATTCCAGAGTTCTATGAATATAGCCAAAAGGTTAATAGACACCCCTAAAGAGTTCCGATCATGACAAAATCCCATATTTTTGCAGTTTTAATTTTTGAGAGTGTTAAGGGGACGGTCCTTTTAACACGCTAGATCGTGTTAAAAGGACCGTCCCCTTAACACTTCTTGCTCCCTTCCCTAATATTTGCTATGATAGAGGTTAAAGCAACAATCAAATCCAAGGAAGGTGAATAAGTTGTCAATTTCACGTGAAGACGTTGAATACGTGGCGGCATTGGCGCGCTTAGAGTTAACTGAGCAGGAAACCCAAGAGTATACCGAACAGCTTAACTCTATTTTGGGCTATGCGGCTATGTTGGAGAAATTAGATACAAGTGATGTGGTGCCTACAGCACACGCAGTTCCTTTGCATAATGTACTGCGCGAGGACCAGGTCAAATCTTCCATTAATCATGACAAAGCCCTTAAGAATGCCCCGGATGGGGAAGAGGGATTCTTTAGAGTTCCGAAAATCAGTTTGACTTAAGCGTATTTGACTTGGAAAGGAGACTGCGGAAGTTGGAATCAGTAACGATCGGGAAGTCAGTGAGTGAACTACATGAACTGCTTCTACATAAAGAGATAAGCTCCACGGAATTAACCAAAGCCTACATAGACCGCATCAAGTCTGTGGATCCTGCTTTGCAAGCGTATTTAACTGTTTTAGAAGACGAGGCTTTAGCTCAAGCAGCTGAGGTGGATGAAAAAATCTCTCAAGGACAAGCCCTAAAACCTTTAGAAGGCATTCCCATGGCCCTCAAAGACAATATGTGCACAGAAGGAATTCGCACCAGCTGTGCTTCAAAAATGCTAGAGAATTTTTATCCGCCCTACAACGCTACAGTGACAGAGCGTCTGCGGGCGGCGGGAACCATCCTTTTGGGCAAACTGAACATGGACGAGTTTGCCATGGGATCCTCCACAGAGAATTCCTATTTTGCTAAGACTCGCAATCCCTGGAATTTAGAGTGCGTCCCAGGGGGATCTTCGGGAGGATCTGCTGTAGCTGTAGCAGGGGATGAGGCTGCTTTTACTTTAGGCTCTGACACAGGGGGATCCATTCGCCAGCCGGCGGCTTTCTGTGGAGTGGTAGGGATGAAGCCCACCTATGGTGCGGTCTCCCGCTTAGGTTTAATTGCCTTTGCCTCCTCCCTGGACCAGATCGGGCCCTTCACCAAAACTGTTCGGGACAATGCTCTCGTGATGAACGCCATTGCCGGACATGACCCCTTAGATTCCACATCCGTACCTATCGAAGCTCCTGATTATACCAAGTTTCTGGTCAACGACATCAAAGGGCTGAAGATTGGGATTCCCCGGGAATACTTCGGCGCAGGGATTGATCCTGAAGTCGCCAAAGGGATTCAAGCCGGAATTCAAACTCTGATTGATTTAGGAGCGGAAGTAGCGGAGTGCTCTCTGCCCCACACGGAATACGCCATTCCTGCCTACTACCTGATTGCCACCGCTGAAGCCAGCTCCAACCTGGCCCGCTATGATGGTGTCCGTTATGGATATCGGGCAGATGCTGACGATGTCTTAGGAATGTTCAAAAAGACTCGGGCTGAAGGATTCGGCCAGGAAGTAAAACGCAGAATCATGCTGGGCACCTATGCTCTGAGTTCCGGCTATTATGATGCCTACTATCTCAAGGCCCAAAAGGTGAGAACCCTGATTAAACAGGATTTTGATAAAGCATTTGAGAAGTTTGACGTTTTACTTTCCCCTACCGCTCCCACATCTGCCTTTAAATTTGGGGAAAAGTCCGCAGACCCCTTGGCCATGTATTTATCGGATATTACCACCGTCCCCATCAACCTGGCAGGTATTCCGGCAATTTCCATACCTGCCGGCTTCGTCAATGGTCTGCCCATTGGCATGCAATTAATGGGCAAAGCCTTCGGTGAAGGGTCATTGTACCGTGTAGCTTATACTTTTGAGCAAAACACGAATTATCACACCTTAAAACCAAATCTCTCCCGGGAGGTGCTGACCGGTGGTAGTCGCTAATAAATATGAAATGGTTTGTGGACTGGAAGTTCACGTAGAACTCCAGACCAAGACAAAGATTTTTTGCGGGTGTACAACAGAGTTCGGTGGAGACCAAAACACTCATGTCTGCCCAGTCTGCTTAGGCATGCCCGGTGCTCTTCCCGTACTAAATCGTGAAGTAGTGGATTACGCCATCAAAGCTGGCTTAGCCTTAAATTGCGAAATCGCCGAATTCTCCAAGTTCGACAGAAAGAACTATTTTTATCCTGACTTGTCCAAGAACTACCAAACATCTCAGTTTGATTTACCCATTTGCGGTAAAGGCGGCTTAGAGATTGAAGTTGATGGCGAGAAAAAATGGATTGGGATTACTCGGGCCCATATGGAGGAAGATGCAGGTAAGCTCGTCCATAGCGGAGATACCATCACAACCTCTAATGCTTCCTCCGTTGACTATAACCGAGCGGGAGTACCCCTCTTGGAAATCGTATCCGAGCCGGATATGCGTTCAATCCCAGAAGTCCTGGCTTACTTAGAAAAATTAGTGCAAATCTTAGAGTATACGGAAGTCTCGGATTGTCGAATGGAACAAGGCTCCGTGCGCTTTGATATTAATGTTTCCTTGCGCCCCATTGGAGAGACAGCCTTCGGAACTCGCACGGAGACGAAGAACTTAAACTCTTTCAGCTCTGTACGGCGTTGTATGGAATATGAAATAGCCCGGCAAGCAAGAGTGTTAGATGCCGGTGAAAAAGTGGTGCAGGAGACAAGGACTTGGGATGAGGGCCAAGGAATTACCTTAGCCTTACGCTCCAAGGAAGAAGCCCATGATTACCGCTATTTCCCTGAACCTGATCTAACACCGCTGATTATTGATCGAGAATGGGTGGAACGAATTCGCCAAACCCTGCCTGAGCTTCCGGCAGAACGACGTGCCCGGCTGCAAGGCATAGGATTATCCGAGTACGATGCCGGGGTTATCACTCAATCCAGGGCCTTGTCGGACTTCTTTGATGCAGCTCTTAAGAGCTTTGGCGATGCTAAGACCTTGGCTAACTGGGTGATGGGAGATGTTATGCGTCTGCTGAATTCTAACCAGTGTCCAGTGGAGGACTCGCCCATTTCTCCCAAGCAGTTAGCGGAATTATTAGAGCTGATCGATAAAGGAACCATTAGTGGCAAAATTGCCAAGACAGTTCTTGAAGAAATGTATGCCACTGGTAAGGATGCTCAGGTGATCGTTAAGGAAAAAGGGCTTGCTCAAATCAGTGATGAAGGGGCCTTGCTGGGAATTATCGACGGCGTACTTGCCGCTAATCCTCAATCCGTGGAGGACTACCGGGCCGGCAAAGATCGAGCCATTGGCTTTTTAGTCGGACAGATCATGAAAGCCACCAAGGGTCAGGCCAATCCGGGTCTTGTCAATCGATTGCTGAAGGAAAAACTATCTTAATTTAAACTTAGAGGCTTTTCCGAAAGGAGAGCCTCTTTTTGATTGGATAGATAGATTGATTCATTAAGTCTGGGGAATACTGAAGTGTAAACTGACCTGTGAATAAATATACTGGGCGTTAAATAAGTATACAGTATAAAGAACCCAACATTCTTCAAACTCAAAGGAGATTGTGCTAGTATAAGGTATGTAGTTTTAAAACCTGTTATATATATTCCAGCTAATTAAGAGGGGTGAGTCTGAATGAGACATTTAACAATTGTAGACACTACATTGCGTGATGGAGAACAAACAGCTGGGGTTGTTTTTTCTAATCAAGAAAAGTTGCGAATCGCCCGGTTACTGGATGAACTTGGCGTTCATCAGATAGAAGCCGGAGTAGCGGTTATGGGCGGGGATGAAAAGAAAGCTATTAGTGAAATCGCCAAATTGGGCTTAAAAGCAAGCATTATGGGCTGGAATCGGGCGGTCATTTCTGATATAGAAGCATCATTGGCCTGTGGTGTGGATGCCGTAGCAATTTCTATCTCCACCTCTGACATTCATATTGAACATAAATTAATGACCACTCGGGAAGATGTTCTAGAGCGGATGGTTAAGGCAACCACCTTTGCCAAAAAAGAAGGAATGTATATTTCCGTCAATGCGGAAGATGCTTCACGGTCTGATATGGACTTTTTAGTTCAATTTGCTAAAGAAGCCAAAAATGCCGGTGCAGATCGCTTACGCTATTGCGATACTGTAGGGATTTTAGATCCCTTTGTTACCTTCGACAAAATTAAGACCTTAATTGAAAAAGCGGGCATTGATGTAGAAATGCATACACATGACGATTTCGGGATGGCCACTGCCAATGCCCTGGCCGGAGTAAAGGCCGGAGCAACACATGTAGGTGTAACGGTTAACGGTTTAGGAGAGCGGGCTGGAAATGCTGCCTTAGAAGAAGTGGTTATGGCATTGAAGCACCTATTAGATACGGATCTGAGCTTTGCCACAGAACGATTTGTCGAGGTTTCCGAATATGTCGCTCGTGCTTCAGGGCGGATGCTTCCACCTTGGAAATCTATTGTGGGAAGTAATATGTTTGCCCATGAGTCGGGCATTCATGCTGACGGTGCCCTCAAAAATCCTCGGACCTATGAAGCCTTCAGTCCGGAGGACGTGGGACTTGAACGTCAAATTGTTATCGGAAAACACTCGGGAACTGCATCAATTAAAGCTAAATTCCGCAATGAGTACGGCAAAGAGATTGCGGAAGAAGATGCTGCTGAGATGCTTAAAAGGGTAAGAGCTATAGCTGTGGATATGAAGAGATCCCTTTTCGACAAGGAATTAATGTACATTTACAGTGATATGCTGAAGCAAAGACAGTAATGTATCTAATATTGTAATCCGGATTTGAGAGGGGCCGTGTGAAAACTTGGCCCCTAAATTTAATATGGTTATTTCTATAACTAAAGCGATCTCTTTCCACTGTCGGGGTATGGTGGAAGGGATCGCTTTTGCTTACAAAAGCGAAAGTGGGATGTGAATCCAAGGCTTACAAGTGTTTTGGACAACCTCTTAATTTTGCAAGCAAAATTTCAAAAAACGAAAAAAGTTATGTTTCGACTTTTTAGAAAGATAAATATATTTTGCTTACTATTTGATACATGTCTCAATTCGTTGACATATGAACTTCAACAAGCGCTGTAAGTGATGTTAATGTTATGCGCCACTAAGTGTTTACCATAGTAAGCACTTAGTGGATTACTTTTTATGGAGATTAAATTCCGAGTGAAAAAGCGTAAACCCGTACCATCAGCACATTCCCCGTAGATTACTTAGGATTAACAGGCAATTGGCATACTAATTGCAAAACAATTCTGTACATTCAGAATATAAATGAGTATTCTGGGTGTTGACTTATAGGGAGGTGAAAGGGTGAAAGAATTATAGCAGAATACTTTGTTATTTTTATCAGTTGACCGGAATATTAAGGAGGAGTGTCAATGTCAGATCACGGTTCAAAATCTCGCTGGGGTCAACCTTTAACAGGTCTTATCGCAACTGCTTCATTTTTACTCATTGCCCTGATCACATGGTTTATATTTGCATCTCCACAGGGGATTTTCAAGAACTATGAACACCCAATTCTGGAATTTTTGGCATGGATGCTTTTAGTCGGCATTTGGCAACATATCATGTTCGGAGACTGGCCATTCGCGAAGCTTAAACCATTGACCCGGGGGATTGTAGAGATATGCGTCAACATTGCCGTGGTCTATGTAATTATTTATGGAATTTTTCAAGGCTTTCTTGGCAAACTCATCCTCCCCATTTGGAGCGTAGAGGCCTTAGTAGCAAGAGGCATTGAGATCGAGCACGCCAGAGAATATGTTGGCGGAGCCCTTACAATGTTTGTCTTAATAGGTTTTGTCACTTATGCATTTTGGTCAATCCTTTTTAAAAAGTGGCCTTGGGGGGGGAAACTGACTCAGCCAGCTCTTGGATTCGCGGAATGGAGCTTCACGTCGGTTGTTACACTCCTAGCCTATGGAGCCCTTATCTTCCCCTTTTATGTAAGTGTGGTTCTAAAACAACCGATTGCGGCAGCAGCACCTTGGTGGGGAGCCATTGACGGTGTTTCGCATTTGAATTATGTCATAGGGGTTTGGGAATGGATGGTTGTATATCTTTTTATGACAGCCAATATATGGTCAGGAAAACCATGGCACCTGGTTAAAAAACAACCTTGGAGCGGATTATTCGGTCTAATATCAATCATTATTCTGGCATTCCTTACCGTAAAACTAACGATTTTTGGAATGGATGCAGTCTGGGGAGCTGTAGATCCTAAGGCAACTGATGGAACCGCATCCTTGGCATGGCGTTATTACAATTCAGCTACACTCGCTGGCTTCACACTATTTCCGTTTTTAATCTGGAATCATTATTTCGACAATTGGCCACAAAAATGGGGAAGTGTTATCGGGTGGTTTGTACGTACGGGTATTGTTTTTGGTCTGGCTGCAATTCAGTTTATCATTTATTACTCAGTCTGTTTACCTTTATTAGGGTTGAAACCTGAATTTTCCAATCACGCTAATAAGCCTTTGGTATGGCTCTTCTGGGCAATTATCCCGCTGCTATTTAACGATTGGTTTATGTCAAAGGTTCCTTTCTATACTTCAGAAGCAGAGCAGGTTAATGTCAGCGGTTCGAAGAATACCTCCAGTTCCAGCTAATAATTGTTTGGTGTATTTCATGCCTTCCGGTGAGCGGTGCAAACGATGTTTTGCTATGAAGCTCACCGGAGGGCATGGCTCTCGATACCCAATAAAGTTAAGATGTGCTTCGGGTTGGCTATCTGATAACTGACTATTAATTCAAGCAGGATTTAGTTCATTTAGGTCGAATAGTTTGATTAATAGAAATTTCAGGAGGGCTAACCTATGTTGGAGGAGGGACAAATCTTTTCGATTACCCTTGAAGAGATATTGGATAATACAAATAATGCCATTATTGCTGTTGACCCTCAAGGTACTATTTTTTACGCCAATCGAGCTGTCTTCGATATCCTGAAAGTTCCTGAAAGCAATATTATCGGCGAATCAATAACTACTCACTTTCCGGAAACAGGCCTCTTGCGGGTTTTTGAAAATGGAATTGCCGAGTTAGGCCAACAATTAAAACTAAATGATACCATCCTTCTAAGCAATCGGACTCCAATTTATGTTCAGGGAGAATTGGTCGGTGCTGTAGCTGTGTTTCAGGACATAACAATTCTGCAAAATTTCTTGGATAATTTGGTGATCGAACACGAAAAAACCAAACAACTTCAACGAACCTTGGAGGTCGTGTTAAACACTGCCTATGACGGTCTGATTGTGGTGAACAAACAAGGAATTGTTACCATGACAAACCAGGCGTTTTCTAGCTTTTTTGATCAAGCACCTGAGGATATGATTGGAAAACCCATTACCGAGATTTATGATAATCCGAAATTTACAGATGTCCTAGTCACCGCCCAACCGGTACATGGATATATACATGATTTAAACGGACATGAAATCATTGCCAGCAGAGTTCCGATAGTTCAGGATGGTAAAATTGTCGGCGCTTTAGGTAAAGTGGTTTTTAAAGATGTCAACGAGTTATATGCTTTGACAAAAAAGGTAGATTCTCTGCGTTCGGAACTTGACTACTACAAAAAGACTGTGTCTCAGAAAAATTCCTCGGCCCTTGAGCTTTTAAAGGGTAAAAGCCCAATCATGAGTTCTTTGATCCAGACCTCTCTTCGCGTGGCAAAATCCGGTTCTACCGTGCTGCTGAGAGGAGAAAGCGGAACCGGGAAGGAATTATTTGCCATGTTACTTCATGCCCAAAGCTCCCGCAACGAGGGTCCCTTTATCAAGGTGAACTGTGCCGCAGTACCTGAGAATCTACTGGAATCTGAAATGTTTGGCTATGATGAAGGTGCATTTACAGGTGCGAGGAAAGGGGGGAAGATCGGGAAATTTGAACTGGCAGATGGAGGAACCTTGTTCCTGGATGAAATCGGAGACATGGAAATGAGCATGCAAGCTAAGCTGCTTCGAGTAATTCAAGAGCGTGAAGTAGAACGGTTAGGAAGCAACAAGTCTAGGAAAGTGGACGTTCGGCTGGTTGCCGCGACCAATCGCGATCTCGAAGGAATGATTCGCGATAAGCAATTTCGTGAGGACTTATATTATCGTTTGAATGTGGTAACCTTGACGATTCCACCATTACGGGAACGAATCGATGATATTGAAGATCTAATTAAAACATTTATCAAAAAGTTTAACTTGCAGTTTGCCCAATCAGTAACAGGAATTACAAATGAAGCTGTTGACGTTCTCAAAAAACATCGCTGGCCAGGTAATATCCGCGAACTTGAGAACATTATTGAGAGAGCTTTCAACATGGTTGATGGCACTGAAATCCAGCTCAAGCATCTGCCGAACTATTTGCAAATTTTAGCAAGTCATGATAAAAGACCTTATGTTGAAGGGTCACTTGACAATATTCTTAAGGAGGTGGAAAGAGACGCACTGATTATTGCGCTTGAAACTGCCAATGGAAATAAAGTTCAAGCAGCAAAATCATTGGGCTTGTCAAGGGCCGGCTTGTACAAGAAGCTAATTAAGCATCAATTACACAAGTAGATTTACCTGATAATGTGAATTTTTTCATCAATCAAGATGTCTACAATTTGGTAAGTGTATCCAATAGTAGACATAGGCCAATATTTAGTATTAATGGAGATCGCAGTGTTTATTGGAATTTATGTGTAAACAAAAGTGTACACCATGCAAAAGCGGATGATTTAAATCAAATGGACAAAAAAACTTGGGAATGACTGATATTAGCCAGTGAAAGAATTATCGGAAGATACGGAATATTCCTTGGCATAGCAATTGCATGATTATTCCGGAAGATTCCAAATCACCTATTAAAAAGTCTTGTAATAACAGAAACGAAGGAGGATTTAGTTGTGAAGACGATTATGGTAATTGGAGCTGGACAGATGGGTGGTGGAATCGCCCAAGTAGCTGCCCAAGCAGGATATTCAGTAATTCTGAATGACATCAAAGAAGAATTTGTGAATAGGGGTTTCGGTATTATTGAGAAAAATCTGAGCAGAAGTGTAGATAAGGGGAAACTTACAGCTGAAGACAAAGATCAGATTTTAGGTCTTATTACTAAATCCGTATCTCTGCAGGATGCCGCATCCGCTGACTTGGTCATTGAAGCTGCCGTGGAGAATATGGAGATTAAAGCTAAAATCTTTGCTCAGCTTGATGAGATATGTCCGGAACATACAATTCTTTCCACGAATACTTCATCACTGCCAATCACTGAGATTGCCGCTTTTACTAAACGCCCGGATAGAATTATCGGGATGCATTTTATGAATCCTGTGCCAGTTATGAAACTTGTAGAAGTTATTCGTGGCCTGGCTACCAGTGATGAAGTGTACAAAACCATCGAAGATCTCAGCATTAAGATGGGCAAAACTCCCGTAGAAGTCAATGATGCTCCTGGTTTTGTTGCTAATAGGGTCTTAATTCCCATGATTAATGAGGCTGTCTTTACACTTAACGAAGGAATTGCGTCAGTTGAAGCGATTGATAATGTTATGAAATTAGGAATGAATCATCCAATGGGACCATTAGCTTTAGGTGATTTAATAGGTCTGGATACTGTTCTGTCAATTATGGAAGTTCTTCATGAAGGACTAGGCGATAAATATCGCCCATGCCCATTACTTCGCAAATACGTAAAAGCGGGATGGCTTGGACGAAAATCCGGTCGTGGTTTCTATAAATACGAAGCTTAAAACCATGGAGTTAGGAGGGCAAAAGTATGGAGTACACTAATCTGTTACTGGAAAAGAACGGTGCAGTTGCAGTGCTGACCATCAATCGCCCAAAAGCATTAAACGCCTTAAATAGTGACACTTTAACAGAACTGTCCACCGCCCTCGATGAGCTGGGGGGAGATTCTAGTGTCAAAGCAGTGATTTTAACAGGCAGTGGGGAAAAAGCTTTTATCGCTGGGGCTGATATTTCTCAGATGAAAGATTTCAATTCTATGCAAGGACGGCGCTTTGCTCAACTGGGGCATGCGGTTTTTCGTAAAATTGAACTGATGCCACAACCTGTTATTGCGGCTATTAATGGCTTTGCTTTAGGTGGGGGATGCGAGTTAGCGATGGCTTGCGATATCCGGATTGCTGCTGAAAATGCTAAATTCGGTCAACCGGAAGTAACCTTGGGACTCACTGCAGGATTTGGAGGAACTCAACGCCTACCTCGTCTGGTTGGTGCAGGGTTAGCTAGTGAGTTACTATTTACCGGAGACATCATTGATGTTAATGAAGCCTATCGCATTGGGTTAGTTAATAAGGTTTATCCTTTAGACACCCTGTTGGAAGAGGCTATGAAGCTGGCTAAAAAAATCGCTTCTCGAGCACCCGTTGCAGTACAGCTAAGTAAGAGCGCGATCCAACGTGGTGTGAATATGGATTTAGATAGTGCTCAAGCTTATGAAGCAGAAGTCTTCGGATTGACCTTCAGTACCCAGGATCAAACCGAGGGATGCAGCGCCTTTCTAGAAAAGCGTAAGCCAGCCTTTGAAGGAAAATAAAACGATTGCCAATTATGCAATTGCCCTGAAAAAAGTTCCAAGTGTGGATTGCCGAAAGGCAAGTCTTGAAGGTGAGCAGGAAACTAGTCAAAAATGAGAGGATGATTTATAATGATTTTTGATTTAACTGAAGACCATCTCATGATGCGTAAAATGGTTCGTGACTTTGCGGAAAAGGAATGTGGTCCCGGAGCTGAAGAACGGGATGAAAAAGAAGAGTTTTCTGAAGATTTGTGGAAAAAAGCCGGCGAGCTTGGTCTCGCAGGAGTTACCTTTCCTGAAGAGTATGGCGGTGTTGGTGCCGACTACATCTCTTATGCAATCACCGTAGAAGAGCTGTCGCGTGTCGATGCTTCAGTTGGAGTAACTATATCTGCTCATGCAAGTCTTTGTGCGAATCCTATCAATATGTTTGGTAACGAAGCGCAAAAGAAAAAATATTTGACACCCTTGGCTACCGGTGAGAAGCTGGGAGCATTTGGTTTAACTGAGCCAATGGCTGGTTCTGATGCCTCAGGCACTCGCACAACCGCTGTTCGTGATGGAGATTTTTATATCCTTAACGGCAGCAAAATTTTTATAACCAATGCTTATTATGCAGATACCTACGTAGTTACTGCTCAAATGGATAAGAGCAAAGGTAATCGTGGGATTGCAGCCTTTATCGTCGAAAAGGGAATGCCTGGCTTCTCATTCGGTAAAAAAGAGAAAAAGATGGGGATTCGTTCATCGGCAACTTATGAATTAGTGTTTGAAGATGTCCGCGTTCCTGCAGAAAATCTCCTCGGACAAGAGGGTCAGGGCTTTAAAATTGCTATGCAAACCCTTGATTATGGTCGAATCGGAATCGCTTCCCAAGCCTTGGGAATTGCCCAAGGTGCCTATGAGCAAGCTATGAAATATACCAAAGAAAGAGTTCAGTTTGGCAAAGCCATTTCTGAGTTCCAAAATACACAATTCAAACTGGCTGACATGGCCACTCAAATCGAAGCTGCTCGTCTCCTTGTCTATCAAGCAGCCTACTTAGCTTCCCAACATAAACCCGTTAGCAAAGCTGCTGCTATGGCTAAGCTGTTTGCTTCCGAAACTGCAATGGCAGTTACTACAATGGGCGTTCAACTCCACGGAGGATATGGATATACACGTGAATATCCTGCAGAGCGTATGATGCGTGATGCAAAAATCACAGAAATTTATGAAGGTACCAGTGAAGTTCAACGCATGGTTATTGCGGCTAACATTCTTAAATAAGAAATTAATTTTCTTACTTCGGAGTGAGTAGACCTAAGAGAACAATCAACATTATTATTAGCGAAGCACCTTTTGGTCTTCGCTAATAATAATCATAAGAGAGTTTTTGAATTGCCATTCAGATATTTATCGTATAGGAGATGTTATATATGAGAGACGTAGTTATCGTCAGTGCTGTACGTACACCTGTAGGTTCCTTCAGCGGCGCTTTAGGGCAGATTCCCGCAACTGAGTTAGGAGCTATTGCTATTAAAGAAGCAATTACGAGAGCAGGAATTACTCCTGACCAAGTTGATGAAGTCATATTAGGTAATGTACTCCAAGGAGGTCAAGGACAAAACCCGGCTCGTCAAGCTGCTATTAAAGCAGGGGTTCCTCAGGAGGTTCCTTCCTGGACCCTGAACAAATTATGTGGCTCAGGACTAAAATCCGTGGTTAGTGCTGCACAAGCCATCATGGTTGGAGACGCAGATATTATTGTTGCAGGTGGAATGGAGAGCATGTCACTTGCCCCCTATGCGCTGCCCAAGGCTCGTACAGGATATAGAATGGGGAATGAGACCATTGTAGATACCATGATCCTTGATGGACTAACAGATGCTTTCCATAACATTCATATGGGAATAACAGCAGAAAATATTGCCACGCAGTTTGGTATTTCTCGGGAGGAACAAGATCAATATGCAGTGACCAGCCAAAATCGTGCTGAAGCTGCCATTAAGGCCGGAAAATTCCAAGAGGAAATTGTTCCCGTTTCAATCCCCCAACGTAAAGGAGATCCCATTGTTGTTTCCCAAGATGAGTTTCCCCGTTTTGGTGCGACTATAGAGGGAATGAATAAACTTCGCCCGGCATTTAAAAAGGACGGAACCGTAACAGCTGCTAATGCATCCGGAATTAACGATGGTGCAGGTGCTGTCGTTGTTATGGCCAAGGAGAAAGCCGAAGAACTTGGTTTAACTCCTTTAGCAACTATTAAATCATGGGCTTCTGCAGGGGTAGATCCCTTGATAATGGGAACCGGTCCGATCCCGGCAAGTCGTAAAGCGCTAGAGAAAGCCGGCTTGAAGATTGAAGATATCGACTTGGTTGAAGCCAATGAAGCCTTTGCTTCTCAAACCTTAAGCGTTGCTAAAGAACTTCAATTAGATCGAGAAAAAACTAACATAAATGGTGGTGCAATTGCCCTGGGCCATCCTATTGGTGCCTCCGGAACGAGGATTCTGGTAACCCTTCTTCATGAAATGAAGAGAAGCAATGCTCATCGCGGTTTAGCTACCTTGTGTATCGGTGGAGGTCAGGGAATCGCCTTAATTGTAGAACGCTAGTTTTATTGAAATTGTAATAGCTACATTTATACGTCCAGAAAGATTTGTACCTTATTTGTTGCCTTATTCGAAGTTAGTTTACAACTTAAAGAGAAACTAAGTGCAAGCAAAAGGGGGATGTACAATGTATAAGGAAGAGTATCGCAAAAAGTGCGTTTCAGCTGATGAAGCCGTTAAAGTAGTTCGTAGTGGAGATTGGGTTGAGTATGGGTTTGCGGCAAGTATGGCCAGTGTATTGGGTGAAGCTTTAGCTCGTCGTAAAGAGGAACTCCGCGAAGTGAATTTGCGGGGCGGAGTAATCATGGGCCCCTTGGCAATGATTGACTGTGATCCCAGTGGTGAACATTTCATCTGGAATAGCTGGCATTTTGGAGGACGAGAGCGAAAATTAGGTCAGGCAGGCTTAGCCTACTACATTCCGATTAAATATTCTGAGGTTCCACGTTACATTCGTGAGAACTTGCAAACAGATGTTGTCATAGTTCAGGTTGCTCCCATGGATGATTATGGATATTTTAGCTTTGGGGTTACAGTATCTCACTATGCTGCGGCTATTGAAAAGGCTCGCAATGTTATTGTTGAAGTCAATGAAGATATGCCAAGGGTTCATGGAGGCTATGACCATACTGTTCATATTTCTAAGGTCGACTATATTGTCGAGGCAGGACACAGAGGTCTGCCGCAGCTGCCTTCAGCAGCCGCTTCAGAGTTGGATCAGAAAATCGCCTCTTATGTACTGCCGGAGATTAAGGATGGGGCATGTATTCAGTTAGGAATTGGCGGAATGCCCAATGCATTAGGACAAATGATAGCTGCTTCTGATCTTAAGGATCTCGGAATTCATACGGAAATGCTGGTGGACGGTTTTGTCGATATGGTAGAAGCAGGAAAAGTCACAGGAATGTGCAAAAAACTGGATCGAGGCAGAATTGTCTTTGCCTTTGCAGCAGGCACCCAGAAACTCTATGACTTTATGCAAAATAATCCATCGTTAGCAGCCTATCCTGTTGACTATACCAACCATCCCTTCATTGCCTCACAAAACGATCAGCTAATATCGATCAACAGTGCTTTGGAAATTGATTTAGCAGGTCAGGTTTGCTCGGAGTCTGCCGGTTCAAACATGATTACAGGTTCCGGGGGACAACTGGACTTTGTTGAAGCAGCGTATAATTCTAAAGGCGGTAAGAGCTTTATTTGCTTACCTTCCACCTATACGGATAAAAATGGGCAAGTTCAATCCCGTATTAAAGCAGTAATGACCTTAGGTTCATTAATCACAGACACCAGAACCACTGTTCATTACGTTGTTACAGAATATGGGAAGGTTAATCTCAAAGGACTGTCATCATGGCAGCGTGCTGAAGCCTTAATATCTATTGCTCATCCTGATTTCAGAGAGAGCTTAATCGCTGAGGCTCAAAAACTGCGGATTTGGCGCAAGCGGGCATAAGGGTTAGGTTAAAGATTTAGGCATTTATATAAACTTAGAGTAGTTTAATGACTGTTAACTTATAGTATTTAATAACTGTTAACTTAGAGTGTTTTAAATTACTCATAACTTCTAACTTCTAAATCTTAACTCTTAATACCAAATTTATAATTCCTTAAGGTAATTCATAACATTTTCGTTTCGGTCATATCATTTACCTATATCATTTATTAGAAGGGATTCCGAAAGGGCCCTTCTTTTTGTATTATTACTAATACAGACCATCACCTTGAAAGAAAATACCATTGTTCAATGCTAATAATAGTTCGTTTCTTTGTTTCAGTCATGAAAAATCTAAACTTGATTCAGCCTGACTGACATTATTTCCGCGAAAATTGTCCCTTTAATGCCATTAAATAAGATATATTGCCTAAGAAAGCCGATGTTTCTGTAGCAAGTGGACAAGACTTGTTCAAACAGTTAGAATTGAAAATGGTATAGAGATAATTTTGGTACTTAAGGATGAATGATATGTCAAAAAAAACTAAGCTTCAAATACCCCCTCGAAAACCAAAGTGGAATATTTGGCAAGGCTTGCTTCTAATAGCTATTATAACGATCATTGAATTTCCTTTGGGATGGTTGGAAAGTCCTCAGGATTTAGAGTCAGTACGTGGAATTCTTAATTTTGTAAAGGTAGGCTTAGGAGATTCACTGCTTTATTTCGGTGTAATTATAGTATTCCTTAGATTAATCCGCCGCCCGTTATCAGACCTAGGATTTGTTAAATCCTCGCGAAGGTTTATTGTTTTAGGCTTCATAACGGGAGTTGCCTTATTTATCGGAGTCGGTTTATTAGGTAATCTATTGACAAAAATATTTGGAACTCCAGCTCCCCAGAGCTTTGCCATAGCAGTCAAGGGTGCCAACTATACTTGGGAATTTATGTTGCTCACCTTTCTGGGGGGAGTTGTTGCTCCTATTAAAGAAGAGATGTTTTTTCGGGGGTTAATCTACCCGCCACTGCGCCAAATCTTTGGAAGAGGTAAAGGGATACTTTTGACAGGGCTCTTCTTTGCGGCACTGCATTTAGAAATAATTCGTTTCATCCCCTTATTTATCGGTGGTATTGTCTTGACTTGGTTGTACGAACGTTCCTCAAGCATTTGGCCGGCAATCGTTGCTCATGGGACATGGAATGTCCTTATGGCCCTTGCCCTTTGGATTCAACGATATTAGTATTGTACAGAACGTGAAACCGGGGAATCTAGATCTTCTGCTTCGGATGCTGTCTTCTTTACTGAGCAATCTAAGAGCCTTCTAAATTATAAGCATAGGGCATGAATTCAACCGGAGGAGGTGATTCATGCCCTATGGCTTTTCGAGGGGCATCAGTTGGACAGGACGGACCCCTTAGTTTAGAATAAACGGTAGTATGTTAGGGAGGAAATAAGCGTGAAATCAAAGTATCCGGTTAAAGAGAAAACTAGCGCTGTCAGCGATATTAATAGTGTAATTGATTTGGAAGGCCTCCGCCTTTCTTCCGACGGGATGGCCGTGGGATATCATGAGGGCAAAGCCACCTTCGTACCCGGCTTGCTGCCTGGGGAAATTGGCCAGGTTCAGATTGTGGAAGAGAAGAAAAACTGGCAACGAGGAAAATTGCTTAAAATCCTGAAAGCCTCTGGAGACAGAGTCGATCCGCCATGTACTGTATTTTCTGTTTGCGGGGGCTGCCAGCTGCAGCACCTGAAGTATGAGCAGACCTTGGTCTGGAAGAAGCAGTGGGTGGCAGACGCTCTGTCCAGAATCGGCAAAATACAGCTGCATTCTGTAACGATCCATCCCACCATCGGGATGGACCATCCCTGGCGCTACCGCAACAAAGCCAGGCTACACTGCGGGGAACGGGGTACCCTGGGC
Source organism: Desulfosporosinus sp. HMP52 (assembly GCF_000765145.1). Lineage (GTDB taxonomy): Bacteria > Bacillota > Desulfitobacteriia > Desulfitobacteriales > Desulfitobacteriaceae > Desulfosporosinus. The sequence goes on from NZ_JMGA01000065.1 coordinate 23,318, forward strand.
TATTATCAGGAAAAAAGTAAAGCGACGGTTCCCTTTGACGACTGCCTGCTAATCAGCGAAGAGATGAATCACTGGGTTCGGGAAGCAGAAGGGTTTCTGAGCGAAGAGGGTAAGAAATCCTTTCCCCAGTTGACCTCGATTACCTTCCGGGAAAATTCCCAGGGAGAAGGGATGCTGATTCTGGACTCCCTGCAGGATGCTCAGAGTTTGGGAGCATTGGCCGAGCTGGGCAAAGAAGACATAGGGTCAAGATCAATTGAGGGAACCGACTCAGGAATCAGCTCAGTCTGGGGGATCAACCATTCAGGAGGGCCGGAACGAATCGTCGGCGAAAGGGATTTCACCGAGAATGTGCTGGGAGCGGAATTCAAGATCTCCCCTCTGGCCTTCCTGCAAGTCAACCCGACTCAGACTTATAAACTTTATAATACAGTGCTGAATTGGGCGGAGCTTTCCCCAGAAAAAGTGGTTTGGGATCTTTACTGTGGAATCGGGACTATCACTCTAGCCCTGGCTGCCAAAGCTAAAAAGGTCTGGGGAATCGAAGAAAATCCTTACGCCGTAGAAGACGCCAGGGAGAATGCTAATCTCAACGGAATTGATAATGTAGAATTTATCCCCGGCAAAGTGGAAGATACCTTCCGTCAGATCACCGACCATCCGGATATCGTAGTCCTCGACCCACCCCGGGCCGGAGCTCATAAGAGAGTTCTGGATCGATTGCTGGAATTGAAGCCGGATCAGATCATCTATGTCTCTTGTGATCCAGGGACCTTGGCTCGGGATCTGGGGATACTGCAGAGCGGGGGATATCGGGTGGTTGAGGTGCAACCGGTGGATATGTTTCCGTGGTCGGTGCACGTTGAGACAGTGGTAAGGTTACATCGGAAACACATTTAAGGTTTTGCAGAGAACTGAATTATTTTGGAGGAATTCTAATGATAATAGCGTACCTAGCTGCGATTTCATCCCAATATGAAGGGGAAGATATAGAAGTCCAATACTGTATATATGAAGATCAGGAACTCCTGCACAAGGAATGTATCCTGATGGAATACAAAAAGTCGGCGATTGTGCCACAAGTAGCATTGATAACGCTCTTAAAGAAATTAGAAAAACATAATGGTAAAGAGATAGTCATCATGGTTAATGATCCGGCTCTGTATGAGATTGTTAGAGGAACATCAACAACGAAAAATAGGGATGTTCTAGAAATGGCTAGGGAGACGAGAGAAGAATTGAATAAGTTCGGAGGTTTTATTATAAAGGATGTTAGTCGCGATCATCTTGAATTGGCGAAATGGAAGGAAGTATTACAGCGTTAGTAATAGGTATTCACCATTTTGGCATTATTACTTGTCGCTTTGTTATTGGTGAGTCACCGATGGGTGCGTATCAAATAGGTTATCAGCGACACAATAATAAGGAGCGTGGTTGGAATGTGGAAATGCCCGAAATGTGGTCGTGAGTTCAAAAACACAGAACAAGACCACTTTTGCGTGAAGCCGAACAGCATTGACGAATATATCGCTGCACAACCGGAAGATGTGCGACCTCTGTTGCAAAGCATCAGAGAAACCATCCGCGCCGCTGCGCCGGAAGCCACAGAGAAAATCTCGTGGCAGATGCCGACGTTCTGGCAGGGTGAGAACCTCATCCATTTCGCGGCGTTCAAAAAACACATCGGGCTGTACCCCGGCGGCGAAGCTACGTCTGAATTTGCGGGGCGGCTCGCTGGATATAAGACCAGTAAAGGAACGATTCAGCTACCGCTTGGCAAACCGATAGATTATGAACTCATCACCGATATCGTGCGGTGGAGAGTAAATCAGAAAGCGAAAGGGAGCGACACATTATGACAAACGAGCGCGTGTATAAGATGGCATTTTCGAAAGTCTACCCGCTACTTGTCAAAAAGGTGGAGCGCAAAGGGCGCACCAAATCCGAGGTTGATGCTGTGATTTGTTGGCTGACGGGGTATGACGCTTCTGGCGTGCAAGCGCAAATTGTGAAGAATATCGATTATGAAACCTTCTTTAGCGAAGCCCCGCAGATAAATCCGAACGCCGCCAAAATTTCAGGTGTGATTTGCGGACATCGTGTCGAGGAAATTGAAGACCCGTTAATGCAGAAAATTAGGTGGCTTGACAAGCTGGTGGACGAATTGGCAAAAGGTAAGCCAATCGAGAAGGTTTTGAGGAGTTAAATTTCTGAGTTACTCATAATAACAATCAATTAATTTGGAGGTCAGATTAGATGAGTATAAAATTTGATCCAAATAACGTCGTTATTAAACTCTGTATGAGTGGGATGAACTTGGAAGGTAGTGGAAACATTGAGGATGCAACCACGATGTTTCATAAAGCATGGCACGAATCAACAGACGACTATGAAAGATTTATTGCAGCTTATCATTTAGCTCGTCAACAAAAGAGTATTATAGACAAATTGAAATGGATGGAAACATCTTTACAGTGTGCACTAAATATAAATGATGATAATGTTAAGAGTGCATACCCAACGCTATATTTAAACATTGCCAAATGTTATGAGGAGTTGTGTGATTCAGATAATGCAAAAAGAAATTATGAATTGTCAAATTCATATAAGGGTGCGGCTTCTGATGAAGGACCATTTTATCATGGGACAAAGGCAGATTTGCGGGTTGGTGATTTACTGACAGCGGGTGGAAATTCAAATTACAAACCTGAGCTTAAAATGAACCACATTTATTTCACTGCCAATGCCAATGGCGCAGGACTTGCAGCAGCATTAGCAAAAGGAGAAGGAAGAGAACGCGTTTATATAATAGAACCAACAGGTGAATTTGAAAACGACCCAAATGTTACTGACAAAAAACTCCCAGGTAACTTAACTCGTTCTTATCGCTCACAAGAACCTTTAAGAATTATTGGTGAAGAAACAGAATGGGCGGAACTGACAACTAAGGAGCGACATGAATGGCGCGAAAAATTAGCCAAAAACAAGGGCGAAATTATTAACTGAACATGAATGGACGGGCTACAATGTTAAAAATCAAAGGAAAACATAACACAGCCAAGGTATATACAGAGGTTCTAGAAGAAGGTGCCGCTACTCAAATAGAAACTCTTTGCAATCAAGAGTTTGTTAAAGAGAGTAAGATACGGATTATGCCGGATGTCCATGCCGGGGCCGGTTGTACCATCGGAACCACCATGACCATTACGGATATGGTGGTTCCTAATATGGTTGGCGTAGATATCGGTTGCGGTATGGAAACGATTTCGATCAGTAATAAACGGCTAGAACTGCAAAAGCTCGATAAGTTAATTCATGAAAAAATACCGTCGGGCTTTGAGGTGCGGAAGAAACCGCATCATTATAATGAGCAAATTGACTTAACACAGCTCCGTTGTCTCAAGGCGCTACAACTGGACAGGGCCGAAAAGAGTATCGGAACATTGGGAGGCGGCAATCATTTTATTGAAGTGAATAAGGATGAGGAAGGCGGCCATTATGTTGTCGTTCACTCTGGCAGCCGCCACTTAGGACTTGAGGTTGCTAAATACTATCAGGAAGCTGGTTATAATCAGTTAAACCGTATTGATAAATCAGAAATGGATGCACTCATTGTCCGATATAAGTGCGAAGGACGTGAAAAAGAAATTCAGCATGCAACCCAAGAATTAAAAAATCAGGTTCTGACAGATATTCCGTTTCCTCTTGCTTATGTAACCGGCACTTTATTTGAGGATTATATTCATGATATGAAGATAGTCCAACATTTTGCTGAGATAAACCGTAAAGCGATGATTACCGAAATCGTAAAAGGGATGAAAATAGATGTAGTGGAGCAATTCACCACAACTCATAATTACATTGATACCGATATGATGATCTTGCGAAAAGGCGCAGTATCTGCGAAAAAAGGGGAAAGGCTTTTAATCCCAATTAATATGAGGGATGGCAGCCTCATCTGTGTTGGGAAAGGTAATGAGGATTGGAACTCCTCCGCTCCCCATGGTGCGGGTAGGCTCATGAGTAGGAGCAAGGCAAAACAAAGCTTTACCCTGTCGGAATTCAAGAAACAGATGAAGGATATTTATACGACCTCGGTCAATAAAGAAACCCTGGATGAATGTCCGATGGCTTATAAGAACATGGCTGACATCGTAAATAATATCGGGCCAACGGCAGATATCCTAAAAGTAATAAAGCCGATTTATAACTTTAAAGCAGGTGGAGATTAAACTTATCCTACCTTTTAGCAACTGGGTTGAGATTTTTCCCATCCTATGTGGAGTGAAAAATGGCTAGACATAAAATGATGTGAGCCATGTCACACCCTTATCCATTTGAAAAGTAGTATAATGGTTAAGGGTGTTTATTATGAAGATTGGAATCTTAGTGCGAGAAGAAACCATGCAGATTTGTACGGGAAAGGGCTGTCTTAACGCTTTTTTTCAAAGAAAGGATTCCTTTGCCCGATACACTAAGGAACTAGAATTACTTACGTTTACTCACACTGGCGGTGATTTAAATCGTAAGATTAAAAATATGATTCAAGCGGGGATAGAATTTGTACACCTTTCTTCCTGCTTGAGAGCAAGGTCACCAGACTATGACTCGTTGGTTGAGCGGCTATCTGAGCACTTTACTGTAGTGGGATATACACACGGTCCAGAGGTAAGGACAAAAGATAAAGGCATTAATAAAGGTAATGAACTTCAAGCTGATAGCTAAAGAGTTATTTGGAGTCTATTTTTATCTATAAAAAATTACTCTCCTTGCTAAAAGTATAAACAGATCTGCAAGGAGAGTTTTTGAAAAATTACCATACAAGGGATTTGATATTATACTGGCAATACGTTTAGTTAGTGCCTAACAAATAATAAATAGCTAGCCAGCAACATCGTTATGAATACGAGAGCTACTATTGCAGCAATCCATGGAAACGGGAAGTTCCTAGGATAACATTCAACTGTGCCATCAGGGTAATAAGTGCATACTTCACCTGGATAATAACAAGTAAGGGTGCCATCTATTTCATTAGAAAAGCAATAAACATACATAGTGATCCATCCTTTTTATAGTTTGAATGAATTTCCCTTAATCTATTGTATGCCCTTGTCCATTAAACAGTTAATCACACGACTAAAGAGGAGAAGTGATTTCTAGATATTCAGGAGATATGGAACAAATATGAATTACTATCTTAAGGGTTGATTTAATAATATCCGAATCTGTTACCATAAATATGTACTAAAACCATATAGATTTACTTGGTTTTAAACTTAAATATGTTATACTGTGCAAGTAACATTTCAAACGGGGGCGTTTTAGACTCGCTCGGGGAAGCGGTGGCAATAGTTGCGCGTCGAGATTCCACCTGGTCTCGTTAAACGGTGGGCAAAAATAGTTAACGAAAACAATTACGCTCTAGCTGCCTAAGTGCCGCTAGCATTCTGCCTTCAGAACCTACGATGAAGGGTCAGAGTGTCAATTAAGTAGGACGCTCTAATGTCAATGCTCGGAGACATTAGCTAAGATCATCGAGCTAGCCTGAACTGAATCCTTGCCTTTAGGAGTCAAGACTGGCGAAACTTAAATTAAAGGATACACGCGTAGACGCTTTTGTGGTCGCTCTTCGATACAGGGGTGCAATTCCCCTCGCCTCCACCAAGAGGAGTCCCGGTCAATTTCAGAAAACGTAACATGGGGCCAGCGCAAGCGTTTTGCAGACGGTAAAGTGAGCCTCCCTTATAGGCAATTCCTTGGCTACGAAAAAGGGGAGGATGGGTTGCCGAAGATTGTGGAGTCAGAAGCCAAAACCGTCCGCCTGATTTACAAGCTCTTCCTTGAAGGGAAAACGCCGAACGGCATCGCCAAGCATCTCACTCAAAGCGGTATTCCAACACCGTCAGGGAAAGCAAAGTGGCAGGTAAGTACGGTTCAGAGTATCCTTACGAACGAAAAGTATAAGGGCGATGCGGTGCTGCAGAAATCCTACACCGTCGATTTCCTAACCAAAAAGAAGAAGGTTAATGAAGGAGAAGTGCCTCAGTATTATGTGGAAAACTCTCACCCGGCCATTATTCCTCCCGAGACCTTTGAGTTGGTCCAGGAAGAGTTCAAGCGGAGAAAAAGCGCTGGGACCTATACCAGTGCGATCAATGGCTTTGCCAGCCGGATCGTGTGTGGAGATTGCGGCGGCTTCTACGGTCGAAAAGTATGGCATTCTGGCAGCAAATACGCCACAACGATCTGGCAGTGCAATAAAAAGTTTAGAAAGAAGGAGTTCTGTTCTACGCCGCATCTAAAGGAAGAAATCATTAAACGAGCCTTTGTCGAAGCCTTCAACAGCATGATAGAAAATAAGAACACCTTATTAGAAGGTTACACGGTTATTATCGCTGAATTGACCAACAGCAAGGCACAAGAAAAAGAAGGCGCTCAAATCGATGAAGAGTGTGCAGCGATTGAGGCGGTCATTGAAAAACTGATTGCAGAAAACGCTCGTAAAGCCATCGAACAGCAGGAATACCATCGCAAATACAACGCCTATGCCAACCGTTATAATGAACTGCAAAAACGTCGGCAGGAATTAAATACAGAGATCGCCATGTGTACAGCCAAACGGAACCAAATGAAAGCGTTTATTAAGGAACTGAAAAAGCAGGATCAACTGCTGACTGAGTTTGATGAAAGCCTATGGTGTGCAACTCTGAATACAATGGTGATTAAATCAGAGCATGAAGTGGTCTTTCAGTTTAAAGATGGAACAGAACTCCCTTGGACCATTGAGTCGTAAGCGAGGTAATACTATGAGTACTAGAAAGGTCATCGAAATACCCCGTCAACAAAACCCATTTCTCAAGCCTCTAAAACTGAGGACCTGTGCGTATGTCCGGGTCTCGACGGAACACGTCGGTCAACTTAACTCGCTTCAGAACCAGACGGACTATTATGAGCACCAGATTCGCGCTAACCCAGACTATGAATACAGCGGCATTTATTCGGACTCAGGAATATCCGGTGCCAAGGAGGAGCGTCCTGGGTTCCAGGCCATGCTGAAGGCTGCTAAGGCGGGAGATCTTGACTTGATTTTGACGAAGTCCATCTCCCGCTTTTCCCGAGATACGGTGACGCTCCTCCAATCCATCAGAGAGCTCAAAGAGGCCGGGGTGGCTGTGCTCTTCGAAGAACAATCGATCCATACGTTGAGCGCTGAAGGAGAACTGATGTTAAGTGTTCTGGGCGCAATCGCTGAGGAAGAACGAAAATCTGTCTGCAGCAATGTGCAGTGGGCCATGCGCAATAAATTCAAAGCCGGAGAGGTGATGGTCGATACCAACCGTCTGCTGGGCTACGATAAAGACAACCACGGCAACCTAGTCGTTAACGAGGAACAGGCCGACATCGTCCGCCAGATATACCGGCTTTATCTGGAAGGGATGTCGGCCTATCGCATTGCCCAAGTACTCAATGAACAGAGTGTCCCAACTTATGCCCAAAAGGAGTGGAAGTCAAGCCGAGTCATCAGTATTATCTCCAACGAGAAGTATCAAGGAGATTGCCTCCTGCAAAAGAACTATATCGCGGAGGATGGTAAGCAACGGATCAATCGAGGACAAAAAGAGCAGTACTATGTTCGGAATAACCATCCCGGCATTGTCAGCCGTCAAGACTGGGAGGCAGCTCAGGCCATACGGGAGGGCCGCAAGACAAAGTTCTCCCCGCTAACGGGAAGACTCAAGTGCCCGTACTGCAGCGCCAGTCTGATCCGCGTCGTCCATGAAGGCCGATGGGTCAGTTGGATCTGCGCAACCTATATGCAGAAGGGGAAATCTGTTTGTCGCGGGATGAGGATATCGGATAAAACACTGCAGGGGCTAACAAGGGACATACCGATAACGGAGGCCATGGTGGTAGAGGAGATGAGGAATGAAAGCCCAAAAAAGAGGTCCGAAAAGAATTACCGTCTTATACCCGCTGTCGAGTACGACAGAGCAAAAGGCCGCCGATGATGAAACGAAGAAACTGAGGGTAGCAGCATATTGCAGGGTTTCAACGAACAGCGAAGAGCAACTGTTAAGCATTAACAACCAGATCCAATACTATGAGAAATACATCAATGAAAATCCCGGCTATACATTAGTAGGTATTTATACAGATCAAGGCATCTCCGGCACGGATATGCGCAAGCGGGATGCCTTTATGAAACTAATGGAGGATTGTATAGAAGGGGCCGTCGATAGGATTATCACAAAAAGCGTATCCCGCTTTGGTCGGAATACTTTAGATGCACTGAACAGTATCCGGGCGTTACGGGATATGGGGGTCGATGTGTACTTTGAACGAGAAAAAATACACACCATGAAAAGTGAAGGAGAGCTGTTGCTAACGCTGATCTCAGCAGTGGCACAAAACGAAAGCCTGGTGTTATCCGGGAATGTAAAGTGGGGCATCCATCGCAAATATGAGCGTGGACATATCCAGAGCATCCCGTGCGGCAAGTTCTTAGGCTATGACAAAGACGATCGAGGGAATCTTGTTATAAATGAAGCTCAGGCTGCCATCGTGCGTCGAATCTACCAGGAATTCTTGGATGGGTATGGCTATCACACCATAGCAAGGCGATTAACGGAAGACGGGGTTCTCACTGAACGCGGTAACAAGGAGTGGAGCAGTAGTGTGATTAAGAAAATACTCACCAATGAGAAGATCAAGGGGGATACGCTGTTTCAGAAGACCTTTAATGCCGATCCTCTAACTAAGAAGAGGGTCAAGAACAAGGGAGAACTGCCGCAGTATTATTATGAGGACACTCATCCGGCGATTATTGACAAACATACCTGGGAGTGTGTACAGCTTGAATTTGAGCGGCAGGAGCAGTATAAGAAGGCTCATTTTATGAGCAAGTACCATTATAATCAGAGCCAGAAGTATGGCTTTGTTGGAAAAGTAATCTGTAAGCACTGTAGCCGTACATATGTCATGCGAGAATCAGCACGCACCCAGGACCCGGGTAGGCAATATTGGCGCTGCGCAGGATTTAGAGCAGGTCGATATAAACCGCTGGGACCGAATAATTGCCAGTACGAGATCAGGATTGATGGGGATATACCGGGACGTGCCTTCATTAAGGCTTGGAACGAGTTAGTAGAAAACCGAGTTGACTATGAAGATATAGATGGAAGCGATGAATTGATTAGGTATCGGGTAAAAGAACTGAGACGTTTGGTTGAGGAAACGGGTCAGATAGAGGGGTTCTCATATGAACTAATGCTTAAGACAATGGACCATATATTAGTAGGAAACGATAGCACGGCAGAAGTGATTTTCCTTGGTGGGAGAAGAGTTGAGGTTAGGTTTTAACGCGATGTCGATAAGTGAGTTCAAAAGCTGAGACCTTCTTTTGGAATCCAGCCATTGGATCTTTAGCATAATGTGCCCCCCATGGGGCATGTTTTAGTTATTAGTATTTTTAAAGGAGCCAACAATGTTTGTAGAAATTTTCGATAGTTTTAACGAAGTCCATAAGGCTAGCATTATCTCAGCGTTGATTTTCTTGTTGGTAATTATAATGTCATGGGGTTGTATGAAAGCACTTCGGAAAGGTGTTCGGACGAGGATTATTGCAATACCCTTTGGGCTGGCGCTTATTCCATTTACAATCTGGGGGGTACTTGAGTTTTTTAAAGGTAATAGAGACTATTTTTGGGTTAGTTATTCTAATCATTTCTCCAGATTTGGTCTATTTTGGAACAGCTAGTAAGTTGGGAGATGTTCAAATACAAATCGAGAAGGAAAACAAAAGATTAGAGGCTATGACTTCGAGAGAAAGGTTAATAAGGAATATCTTAATATACGGATTTTTAATAGCGGTTATGTTTCTATGTGCCTTAATTCCTATGATTATACTGTAATACCATTAGTAGGATAATGCGCACTAAAGGAAGCATGTATTTTCACTAGAAGCTGAGAATGCTAAAATAGAAGTTGGAAGTTTAGTCATCTGATTGTAATGCTCTATCTAAGTAATCTAAGGGGGCAAATGATGCTGAAGAATCTTAAATTACTAGCAGCAATTTATAGTTATGGGATTGGATGTGGTTTGTTTTCAATTCAAGAATTTATCAGTTGGTGTGAAAAAGTTATTGAGGTACAAAACAATCCGCCATATCATTTTATTGAGATGTCATTAAAGTCATCCGAAAGTATAAATGATATAGAGAATAAGTTATTTGAGTTCTATGGGGATATAGAGATTGATATTCAAGATGTTAATAATATGTTACTTGGATTGGTTTATAAGAAATGGAAAAGCAAACAGGTTAGTTTAAAGGATGCGGTTAGATTAACTGAACGACTATTAATACATACAAATCACTACAATAATCAAGATTATTATAATTTATCACGTCTGGATGATTCATATGAGTTAGCAGCGCGAGGGACCTACGGTAATTTAGATAATGTTGCTAATGAATTTGGTAAAGCCATTTCGGAATATGAATCAGGCTATTTTCACTTCATAGAGTTTTATCGAAAAGTAATGAACTCTGAATGGATTGGTTAGAGGTGGTACATTATATAGCACAAAATCCCTCAAAATCTAGGATGTTATAACTGTAATAACCAGACCTTGCGGGAATTCCCGAAAAACGTTATTCACTTACTTAGAAGCCTTGGTCTTGACATTTAAACTTCTAATTTTTCTTGAACTCTGGATGTTCTTTCCTAACTGTTTAAGCACTCATATGACAATAGTCAAAGTATTGGGGTGAGTTTTATGATTGAAAATTTTAGTGTAATAACATACACCAAGGAACAAGATAAAATTATAAAGGGTGGAATTGATTCCATTAGCAAAATTTTGTATGGGACGAATGTTGAGTCCTCAAGGAGTTTATTGTTGTGTTAGATAAATATCTTGACCCTTACTATGGCTATGAGTTGCCCAATTCCGATGAGATAATTATTCTACTACAAAAGCAATTATTTCTCACTAAAAATATAGAAATAAGGGAAGATATTCTGGGTTTATTAAGATACCCCAGAAAATCGCTGGATTATCTAGCGGATAATGTTAAGGTGTTGGAACAAGAACCAGAACTACTTACGGAAGCGTTATATGCGTTAGGTAATACCGATAACAAAAAATATGTTCCCATTTTCGTCCAATACGAAAATTACCATATTCCTACCGTTCAGAATGCTGCAAGAGAAATTTTGCAAGATTTAATCTGTTCGGAGTGAATGCCAGTATGAATAACAGCACACTTCCCATAATTCTTATTCGCCACTCAATGAGGAGTAAACAAAATGAATCGACTCACACTTTATATTACCGTTTTTATGATTGCCGACTGCTTGGTCGCAGTAGGCCTGTGGTGGGTTTTAAGCAGAAGGACCAAATTGTCAAACCCACGGGTCGTAGGCATTGTCATGGCAGTATTTATGCTACCATATTGTTTATTATTTGCATGGGCGTTGTATCCCGAAGTTGGAGCTAAATCTTTTCTTTTACTTCTAATTCCAGTTGTTTGCTATCTTTTATGTCCGCTTTATTATAGGAGTATTTGGAGCTATCGGGAACAACTAAAAAGAGCTGATGAAATTGGGAGACCGTTGAGAGAAATACTTGAAAAAAGGTCCACGTTAAGTCTTCGTCAAATTATTCTTATACTGTCTTGAAATTATAGAGATATTGGAAAGCAGGATACTATAGATGGATAAAACTCACACTTATACATACTTTTCAATAACAAGTAACGGAGAGATAGACCACAGAAGTCTTGTGGGCTATGAAAAGGGCATTTTTAAACCAGACGATATTACTAGGGCACTTGGCATCAAGCCTTTTAAGTGTTGGCAAAAAGGTGATAAAAGAAGTAATGGGACACAATTTTTATTTTAAACTTGGGACGGCGAAAAATCGGATAAGGGTAGATTAGATGTTAAAGAACAATGTTTGGAGACAATTAGAAATCTTAAAACAAAAATCCCAATACTAAAGGCAATTAAGGAACAATACGATGTTGATTATGTAATTATGATTGTTCCAGAGATATACGGAGACGAGCATCCATTTATCAGTTTCAATGAGGAAATTATAAAATTTTGCTATTTAACAGGCACAACCATAGAAGTTGATATGTATCTTTATCCAAAGGATAATGCAGAGGGTCTGGAAAAGTAGCCTTCCCATTATTCTTAAACCCTTCAGTAAAAATGCCGTCCCACCTTGTGTTGGACGGTATTCGTAGGATTATGGGAAGTTAATTCCTAATGTTCAGTTGTATTAAAGGTCTTAAGAGATAAAGGACTTCTTTGTATAGGTTTCTTTAAGCGATAGTAAATATATAACTCCTTTAAAATATTTTTTAACTAGAATATTTTAAAGGAGTTATTCACTTTAGTTAAATGTATTACTTTATTAAATTTGCACCTAGTTCAAATGCCTTTTGACAATCTAAAGGAAATTGTATTTTTCTATGTGCTGCTTTTGCTTCTTCAGAAAAGGCATTAGATTTATATTTTGAGTAATCATCAAACTGGTAAGTATTATTTGAATACATAACTAATGGTTTTGTAAATATATGTTCAATAGCAGATTCAATGTTATTGAAGGTTTTTAAATAACCAATTTGATTCATTACTACTTCTGGAGCATTCATTGTATAAATGAATGCAGTTGGCATCTTCTTTGGTGGAATTGAAGAATAGTTCTCATCATAAACCAAATAAGGGAATAATAGTCTTTCTAAAAATGACTGTAATTGACCTGTTATAGTACCAAAATATATTGGAGAACCAAAAATAAGCCCATCAGCTTCTGATAGTTTTTTCAAGATTTCATGAATATCATCTTTTAGTCCGCATTTTCCATAACTTGCACCGCTAAGTTTTTTGCAGGCAAAGCAGCTTTTACATCCAGTATAGTTTAAATCATATAAATTAATGATTTCAGTTTCAATTTCTTTGCCTATTACTGATTCTTTTACTCCATCTAAAGCTTTTAGAAGTAATGTGGCTGTATTTTTATTTTTTCTTGGACTCCCGTTAATAGCATAAACTTTCATTATAGTGCTCCCATTCCTATACAATTTTTTAGTGGTTTATTTCTGTTCTTCTGCTATGATTAATATAGCACAAGATAATAAAGATGCAAGTATGCAGTTTTTTCTGCGTTAGTATAAAAAGCATACCAATGTATTTAAAGGAGTTGCAACTATGAATAAGAATACGGATTGTAATGTAAAATTCCCTAGTGATAATATATACGTGACAAAATGCCCTCTTATATACGCATTAGATATAATTGGACAAAAATGGAAGTTGCCTATTATGTGGTACTTATTTGAAAATGATTTCACTAGATATAATGAATTAAAACGAAAAGTTAAAGGTATTACAAATATGATGCTTACAAAATCTTTAAAAGAATTAGAACAACATAATCTTATAGTTAGAACCCAATATGAAACGATTCCCCCTAAAGTTGAATATGCTCTAACAGAAAGAGGTAAAGCGCTACTTCCAGCATTGAATGAATTGTCTATATGGGGTGAAGAACAAATTAAACTTGATAAGTCGAAACCAAATTCGTAAACGCTTCTCATTTACTGTAAACGTAATTTTCTTATATTGAGTTGCAAGTCAAGTTCCCCTAATTCTTAAACCCATCAGTAAAACATCGTCCAGAATTCGGCGTGGGTTGCTTGGTAATATTATTGAGTAATTGAAATGCCTACAGACTTACGAAGGTTGAAAGGTGAGTAATAATGGATAAACGATTGAATGATTTATGGCTGGCTGGGGGCTATCCATTTAATCAAGAAACAATAATTTTAGAGGACTTAACCCAGATTTCCGATTTACTAAGATGTCTACAGAGAGTTACTAATAATCTAGAAAACAAATTTGGAAATGTAACTTTGTATCTTAATCACGATTGGCATCAGCACGACGGTTTTATAAATAATTCAAAGGTAATATCTTGGGAAGAGATTAAATCCGATTTAGAGAATGAAAAGACTCTTTATTATTCTAGGCACGGAGACGACTATGTAAGAATCACAATTTATTCAGGAACTTTGGAGTTTATTCTTAGGTATTACATTCTTGAAGAAAACGATGATTCTCACTACCCAGGTAAATGGGGACATTTTGATATAACCATAGATAAAAATCATATGGATGAAGTGGAAAATATTGTTCGCCAGGCTGGATTTCAATACATAGTGTCAAGGGCAAAAGACTATTTTGATGAAAATTATGCTGGCTAGTTGTCAGGGGTGAGTCCATTAGATTCCTGTAACTTGCGTTGTTCAAAGCAGGATGACAATATTGGAATCATAAACATACTTCGCATTGTTCTTATACTGAATCGTAATAGGTAGGTGAAAACATGAAGAAAAGTGAGATAAAGGAACTAGTAAAAAGTGCTATAGAGGGTATTAAGCTCATAAATGCATACTTTCGTTTTGATGCAAACTATTACAACCTAATTCCATTAAATTCAAACGACAAACTATTTCTTGCAATTAAAGAATATGATTTTATTTTCGACGGGTATAGCGTATTCAGATATAAAGATTTGAAGAAAGTAAAGATTAAAAACGACCTGTGCGACAAGATTTTGCAAGAAGAGGGTTTGACACCAAATATTGTAATTCCAAATATTGATATTAGCAGTTGGAAATCTGTCTTTGAAAGTCTAAGGAATTTCAATAGGAACATAATTGTTGAAAAACGAGCCATCGACGATAAGGATTGGGAGTTTGTAATAGGAAGAATTGATAAAACTTATAAAAACTTTGCTTATCTATGGCATTTCGATGCCAATGGGGCTTGGGAAGGTAGCCCTTTAAAAGTTCCATTTTCTGAAGTGACAAATGTAACATTCGGCAGTCGATATGTTGATATATTTTCAAAATATATTAATGACCCACCAATGAGCAAATAGGCTATTTCCTTCATTAAGCTAGTTCCACTAATTCTTACAACCTTCAGTAAAAATACTGCACCAATGGACGGCATTCGTAGGATAATATGCAGTAAATTAACAAGTAATTATGCTAAAAAATGAGAACAATAAAATAAGCTAAATGCGAAATAGACGAACTTAGTATTGATTTATACTGAAACC
>NZ_JMGA01000066.1 GCF_000765145.1 Desulfosporosinus sp. HMP52
GTTTCGCCCAAGCCGCCTACTCCAAAGAAAAGCATAACGGCGCAGGTTGCTTTCGCCGAACCGCAAACTACACAGAACAACTTTAGCGGTGAGGATGAGATAACGGCTGCTACGTCCCTGGATAAGTTCTTCATAGCTTCAGATGGAGTAAGTATTCCTCTTAGACAAACTCCATCTGAAGCTAAGAATCACTTGATATTACTTTATCACATTCCCAAGACAAACAAATGTTTCTTTTAATATTTAATACTATTTTTCTATTTAAGTACGAAAAATGCTTACTTTTGTCGAAATTCAGAATTGAAGATAATTATCGTAAAATATTATCGTCAAGTGACTTAGTTTTAAAGGGATTTTAGAATCTAAAGAGAATTCTATATAATTTAAGGACAATATTGGCTTTTAAGGTGAAGATGAGGATCTTCATGGGAGGAAGAATGAAGAAATTTAAGATACCTGTAACAGTTTTGATGATCATGGCTTTGACTTTCGGCTTGGGCGGATTATCCTTTTTAGCCATTTATAAGACAAGAGCTGTCTTAATGAATAATTTGGAAGTCCATACTACATCCCTTACTCATTCTTTAAGTTCTAAAGTAAGTCTGTGGTTAAAGGCCCATGAATCTAAAATGGAGATCATGGCTAATATCCCCCTTATGAAGAGTGGAGACAAGGATTTGATCTTATCCTATTTAAATGAAGAAATCCAACGCAATCAAGGCTATGAAGAACTCTTCTACGCCGATAGCGAAGGAAAATACTTACAAAATACTGGCCTCCAAGGAAGCATAATAGATCGTGACTATTTTAATAAAGTAAGGGATACAGGGGATTCAATCATATCTGATCCCTTATATTCTAAGGGAAATGGCAGACACATTATTGTTGTGGCTGCTCCTATTAAGAATGGCAGTAAGGTTGTTGGTTTGATTGGTGGTTGTATTAACTTATCTGAATTGACTGAGCTTATTTCAGCGAAGGATGGAGAGGTAAGTAAGGCATTTATTGTCCAAAAAGATGGATTAATGATTACCCATCCTAATGAGGATTTCATTATGACTTACAATGGACGAATGTATAATC
This sequence comes from Desulfosporosinus sp. HMP52, assembly GCF_000765145.1. GTDB lineage: Bacteria > Bacillota > Desulfitobacteriia > Desulfitobacteriales > Desulfitobacteriaceae > Desulfosporosinus. The sequence goes on from NZ_JMGA01000066.1 coordinate 1,084, forward strand.
GGTCTTCTTTAGATTATAAAGATACCATCGATAAAATGATTCAAGGAGAAAATGGAATTACCAGGAATACCTTTGAAGATGGTGATAAATACCTGGCTTATGCTCCCATACTTGGCGTCAACTGGTCCTTAGGAGTTACGGTTCCGGCTAGCTATGTCTTGAATCAGTTATATTATTTACCTGTCTATTTTGTAGTGGTAACAGTATGTTTAGGTCTGGTTTTAGCTTTCTTAATGAGACGTTGGCTTGTTCGTCCTCTTACTAAGTTAGCTCGTTTTACTTCAGAACTTAACGATAATATTTATGGGCTAGAGAATAATTATTTGGTAGATAGCCCAGTCATCGAAGTAGAATCCCTTGCTACTAATTTTCGCCGGATGGCCGTGGAACTGCAAGATAACTTTCGCAAGCTGGCAAATTCAGAAATAAGCCTAAAGGAAGAAATCCATAACAAGATGACAGTTCAGAAGGATCTGGAGAGTAGTTATGAAGAGCTTGAAGCAGTTGAAGAAGAACTAAGGTATAATTACGAAAAACTCCAGTCTAAAGAAATAATGCTTCGAGAATCTGAACGTCGTTTACGCTCAATGCTGGAGAATGTTAAACTCATTACCGGGATTGTTGATATGAACGGGAAGATTATCTTCTGCAATGACTTTATACTGGGATTAACCGGCTACGAGAAAGACGAGGTTGTTGGGCATGATTTCTTTGATGTTTTCATTCCCCATGAATTTAGGCGAAAAGCAAAGGAATGGTTAAAAGGGGTACTAGTCAGTAAGGACATTGTTGTACATAATATCTACCCGATCCGGACTAAAGCCGGAAATAACCGTTTTGTTCACTGGAATCATACCCTTTTGTTTGATGCAGATGGTAATGTATCGGGAATTGCCAGTATTGGGGAAGATATTACGGAGAGAAAGCAATTTCAAGAAAAGTTAGAGCATATTAGCTTTCATGATGCTATAACTGACCTCTATAATCGAACGTATTTTGAAGAGAAAATGCGTTTCTTACAAGGAAACGACAGCAATTCTCCTGTCGGAATAATAGTCTGTGATGTGGATGGCTTAAAACTCGTTAATGACACACTTGGTCACAGCACAGGGGATAAATTACTTTGGTTAACCGGAACCATCATTAAAAAGTGTTTTCGAGAAGAAGATCTAATCTTTAGGATCGGCGGGGATGAGTTTGCTGTCATTCTGCCCAGGAGCGATATAACCGTGGTAGAAAAAGCCTGCTATAGAATTCGTAAGGGCGTTGAAAAGTATAACCTGGAAAACAAGGAGTTTCCCCTCAGCCTCTCGATGGGTTTTGCAGTAAGTGGAACATCTAATGTCAACCTTGATGAGGTGTTTAAAGAAGCTGATGACGGCATGTATCGAGAAAAACTTCATCGCAGTAAAAGTACTCGCAGTGCAATTGTCCAAGCCATGATGAAAGCCCTAGAGGCTAGAGATTTTATTACCGAAGGACACGCGGACCGTCTACAAGATTTAGTGATAATGCTTGGTGAAGCTATTACCTTGTCGGATCGAACTCTCTCGGACTTACGACTCTTGGCCCAATTCCATGATATCGGTAAAGTAGGTATACCGGATCGCATTCTCTTTAAAGCAGGACGGCTGACAGAAGATGAGTTCAAAGAGATGCAGCGACATAGTGAAATCGGCCATCGAATTGCCCAATCAGCTCCAGATTTATTGCCAATATCGGACTTCATTTTGAGACATCATGAGTGGTGGAATGGTAAGGGGTATCCTCTAGGACTCAAAGAAGAGGAAATTCCGCTGGAGTGTCGCATTTTAGCAATAGCTGATGCTTATGATGCTATGACAAGCAATCGTCCCTATCGGAAAGGTATGAGTCAAGAACAAGCCTTAAATGAATTAACTAAGAATCAAGGAATTCAGTTTGATCCAATCTTAGTGCCTATTTTTAATAGAATGATCAGGTCTGGGGCATCATTGCGCCAAGTACGCTATATTAACTAAAATAGAATTTATGTCCATTGACTTTATATCTTTTCCGTGTTAGTTTTATAACAAATAAATACTATGGGCAGGGGTGCTGGAATTGGCCGGCTGAGATTTAGACCCAAAAGTCTAAGACCCTTTTAACCTGATCTGGATAATGCCAGCGTAGGTAAGCAGTTTACTCTTTTATGATTAATGAAGGAGCACAAATCTTATTCTGGAGATTTGTGCTCTTTTTAATCGTGGAGAATAATTAACAGGAGGTGCGGTATGAAAAAAGTACTGACTATAGCTGGCTCAGACAGCAGTGGAGGAGCGGGGATTCAGGCGGATCTTAAGACATTCTCTGCCCATGGGGTTTTTGGCATGAGCGTAATAACCGCGGTCACTGCTCAGAATACCCAAGGGGTCTTTGCTGTACAAGATATTTCGAGAGAGGTAATAGCGAAACAAATCGAGGCAATTTTTGACGATATTGAGGTTGACGGAGTGAAAATCGGTATGGTTTCGCAAGTCGAGACAATCGAGGTAATTGCAGAAGAGTTGAGAAATTATGCCCCTCAGGTTATTGTCTTAGACCCGGTTATGGTCTCAAAAAGCGGCTACCATTTGTTGAATCCAGTGGCGGAAGCAACCCTAATTAAGGAGCTATTGCCATTGGCGTTGGTGGTTACACCGAATATTCCTGAGGCAGAGGTTATGACTAATAAGTCTATTCATAATCTAAAGCAAATGGAAGAGGCCGCTAAAGAGATACATCAGATGGGGGCGAAAAATGTCTTGCTCAAAGGGGGACACTTAGAAGAAGATCCTATTGATGTACTTTATGACGGTGGAGAATTCAGTTACTTTTCCACAGCTAGGATTGCAACCAAGAACACTCATGGTACAGGATGTACACTTTCATCGGCAATTACGGCAAACCTTTCTTTAGGCTATAGCTTAAATAAGGCAATATCCTTAGCTAAGGAGTATATAACCATAGCTATTCAAAATTCATTGTCCATTGGAAAGGGTGTAGGGCCTACCCATCACTTTTATACACTGTACAAAAAGGCGGGATTAATTGAGTGAGTTCAACAGCCAAAAATAATTTAAGTATGCTAAACTTTACCACACTCTGGTTCGGTGCTTCCATATCCGTCGCAGAAATTATAACCGGAGGTATGCTGGCCCCTTTGGGGTTTAAAATGGGACTTATTGCAATTTTGCTTGGGCACCTTGTAGGAACAACTATTTTGGTGTTGGGAGGTATCATCGGAACCGAAGAGAGAATACCTGCCTTAGCATCTACCCGTATCTCCTTTGGAGAGTATGGTTCCTATATCTTCTCTATTCTGAACGTATTACAGTTACTGGGTTGGACGGCAGTCATGATCGTTGTAGGGGCCAGGTCAGTAAATCAGATCACCAATACACTTTGGGGATTTGATCATCTGACAGTTTGGAGCCTGATTATCGGCGGATTAATAATGCTTTGGCTCTGGCTGGGTAAAGATAGCGGCTGGAAGAAGGCCAACCACTTTGCAGTAATCTTACTATTTATTTTAACCTTAGTCCTAAGTGTCATCATTTTTCGCAATCATGAGCTGTTTACCAATCAGGGCGTTGGAGAAATGTCCTTTGGCTCAGCTATGGAGCTAGCTGTAATCATGCCTTTATCTTGGTTGCCCCTAATTGCTGACTATACTCGATTTGCAAGAACTAAGCGGGATGGTGCAGTGGGGAGCTGGCTCGGCTACTTTATAGGGAGCAGCTGGATGTACATTATTGGTCTGGGTGCTGCTATTGTAGCCAATGACTCTGATCCGGCTGCTATGTTGCTGGCTGCTAATCTGGGCATAGTAGCCCTGGGAATTATCGTCCTGGCAACAGTAACCACAACCTTCCTGGATGCCTATTCCGCAGGGGTTTCCTGCCTTAATATCTTTCCTAAGCTAAATGAGAAAACCCTTGCCCTAGTCATGACTGCCATTGGTACAGCACTGGCAATAGTTATTAATATCGAACAATATGAACATTTCCTTTATGCAATAGGCTCAGTATTCGCCCCCTTATTTTCAATCTTGTTGACGGATTACTTCCTACTTAAAAATAAGCGGATTCAATCAGACCTATTAGTTAATTGGGGTAACTTAGCTCTATGTGCCCTGGGTACAATGCTTTATTACCAGTTTATTAAGTTCGATTTCTTTTTCGGGGCTACGGTACCGGTTATGATCATAATTAGTCTAGTTCATATTATTACCTGGAGGTTGACTGCAAAATGCAAATTCGTGAGAAATTGAGCACAAATCTAAGTCTTGTCAAAGAAAAAAGTCCCTTAATCCACCATATTACGAACTATGTAACCGTTAACGATTGTGCCAATATTGTGTTGGCCATCGGAGGTTCCCCGGTGATGGCGGATGATATCGAAGAAGTAGAAGAAATGGTTGGTTTTGCCTCTGCTTTAGTTATTAATATCGGCACATTGAATTCCCGGACAATTGAAAGCATGCTTAGTGCAGGATTAAAAGCTAAAGAGTTAGGGGTTCCTGTTATTCTCGATCCTGTGGGAGTTGGGGCAACAAAACTTAGAACAAATACTGCCGCCAGGTTAATTCAAGCCCTTAAACCCGAGGTAATTCGAGGGAATATGTCTGAAATTAAAGTCTTAGCTGGTTTAGAAGTGGCAATTAAGGGAGTGGATTCCCTTGCCGATGAACAAGACGGCTCAGTTGTCGCTAAAACACTGGCTTCTGAATTAGGTTCTATTATTGCTATAACCGGCAAAACGGATGTTGTTTCTGACGGAAAGCAAGTTTGTCTGCTGGACAATGGTCATCAAATTTTAGCAGATGTCACAGGCACAGGATGTATGACCACTTCTTTGGTGGGTACTTATTGCGGGGTGACCAAAGATTATTTCAGTGCTGCTGTGGCAGGAATAACAAGCATGGGTTTAGCAGGAGAGATTGCTCAAGCTTCCTTACGTCATGGTGAAGGGATAGGAACCTTCAGAACAAAGCTATTTGACAGTATTTACAACTTAACTCCTGAATTATTGGCTAGAGAAGGTAAGATTAGGTATGAGTAAAAAAGCCAAGATTGACTACAGTCTTTATTTAGTAACAGACCGAAAAATACTTGGATCAAGAGATCTGGCTGCCAGTGTGGAGAAAGCTATCCAAGGCGGAGTTACTTTAGTTCAGTTAAGAGAAAAATCTGTTTCCAGCAAGAAATTTCTAGAGTTAGCTCAGCGAGTAAAGGAAATAACTTCACACTACGGAATTCCTCTGATTATCAATGACCGTTTGGATATTGCTTTAGCGGTTGATGCCGAAGGACTGCATATCGGTCAAGATGATTTGCCAATGATTAAGGCGAGGGAATTGTTTGGAAAGGACAAAATCATTGGGGTCTCGGCAAGTACTCTTGAAGAAGCTCTTCTTGCCCAACAACAGGGTGCGGACTATTTAGGAGTAGGGGCAGTTTTTAGCACAGCTACTAAAACCGATGCCCCGGAAGTAAGTCTTGAGCAATTAAGTGAGATTAAGAAGTCGGTTTCAATACCTATTGTGGCTATCGGTGGAATTAATTTAGGTAACTTAAAGCAAGTTATTGGAACCGGTATCGATGGAGTTTCAGTTGTCTCGGCAATTTTAGCTCAAGAGGATATCTTACAAGCTGCGAAAAAGTTCAGAGAATTTATATAGAGCTACAACTACCCCCATTTATTAAAAATGGGGGTAGTTTTGGTTCACAGAGTGGACACTCATGACGCTGCCCTTCTACGAAATGAGCAAGTTTTGTTTGATAATTTACAGAATTAATTTATGGAAATCCGGTTAAGACTGAATTGTTAAGTTTTCCGAACAGACAATTTTGCTCTTAATACTGGTTGATTTTTAGTATATAATGTTAAATTGGTGGTCAATTATCAACAAAACGGAGGAAAAATGTGTCTCATACGATTAATGAGCTTATAAAGCAAATCGAAAAATTGCGATTAGATTTGATCAAGGTTACAGAGGGGAGATCATACACTGACCCTGAAGTAATTGCGGTAAGTCAGGCATTAGATAAGGTCTTGGACGAATATCAGGAATTGATGCTTAAGAACAAAACTAAGTAGCTAGAACTGTATCCAAGGCATTTTATAGGGTGACTGACTGGTGATTGACGTAAACCCAGTTAAGGCAATGGTTATTGTCTGATATAGGACTGTGAGTTATACTAGATGGCATCAAGACTATACATAAAAGCTTATTAGGGAGGAATAGATAAATGAAAAATAAAACAGCTTTGATTACCGGAGGCGGAACTGGGATTGGCAGGGCCATTGCCTTGTTATTAGCTAAGGCGGGAGTTAATATTGCTATTAATTATTCCCGTTCGGAAGAAGATGCCATAAAGACGTGTCAAGAGATAGAGCAGCTTGGGGTTCGCAGTTTGTACTATAAGGCTGACGTATCTAAGGATGAAGAAGTTCGGGCAATGGTTGATAAAGTAGTGACTGAATTAGGAACACTGGATATTCTGGTTAATAATGCCGGGATGACTCATTTTGTTGAACACTCTGACCTAGAAGGAATGAAGGACGAGTATTGGGATGATATTTTCGGAGTTAATGTTAAGGGAATGTTTTTTTGTTGCAGGGCTGCAGCCGATGAGCTAAAGAAAAGTAAAGGGTGTATTATTAATATAACTTCAATAGCCGGTCTGACCGGGTTAGGCAGTTCCATCGCCTATTCCGCTTCTAAAGCCGCAGCTACCAGTGTTACAAAATCCCTGGCCCGAGTTTTAGCACCTGAGGTAAGAGTTAATGCTGTAGCTCCGGGAATTGTCCAAACTCGTTGGGTTGAAGGTAAGGATGAGCACATTACTCGTCTTGCTGCGGGAACCCCCCTGGGTAGAGTTGCCGAACCGGAGGATATTGCAGAGGTAGTGTATGCATTAATCGCTCAGGCAGGTTTTGTGACCGGACAAACAATTGTAGTTGACGGAGGAAATTTCATCTAAATAAGCCTGCAAGCTGACTCGACTTTAAAGTGGCAGAGATCTCAAGTCCTGAAAGCATAAGGATATAGTGTAGGTGCGATAGTGTTCGTAGACATTATCGCCCTAGAATACAACCGTTTTAATGATGTATTTTTCTTTTTGTTTTACTCTTGACAATACATTAATTATGGGTATAATAAAGTCATAAGAACACAATAACAGTAATTCAGTTCCAAAAAGTTGTTGGTCGCGTGCTAGGCAAAAGTTTTCGATTCATCGAAAGTTGGCATTGCAATCAGTCTAAGAATGCTGAATTTCGAGAATTGAAACCACCTAGACAGGGTGGTTTTCCTGTTTCTCAATGTTTTCCTGTTTCTCAATAAAGAAAGCTTTCCCGCAAAGTTCCTCCTATCGATCAGTCAGTCAATCGATCAATAAAGAAACATTCAGTCAGTTAGTTAGGTCGTTTTGTTAGTTAGGTCGTTTAGTTAGTTAGGTCGTTTAGTTAGTTAGGTCGTTTTGTTAGTTAGTTAGTTAGTTAGTTAGTTAGTTAGTTAGGTCGTTTAGTTAGTTAGATCGTTTAGTTAGTTAGGTCGTTTAGTTAGTTAGGTCGTTTAGTAGTTAGGTCGTTTAGTTAGTTAGGTCGTTTAGTTAGTTAGGTCGTTTAGTAGTTAGGTCGTTTAGTTAGTTAGGTCGTTTAGTAGTTAGGTCGTTTAGTTAGTTAGGTCGTTTATTAGTTAGGTCGTTTAGTTAGTTAGGTCGTTTAGTAGTTAGTCGTTTATTAGTTAGTGGTTAATAGTTAACGTTAAATTATTAGTGATCCAATAAGAGTTAGATTTTCGGTAATCAGTTAAGAGACTTGGAAACGGAAACTGTATAGAATTCAGGTGATTTAAGACTTACCTTATCAATTGTGAATTATAAGATTGACCGCAGTAAGTAGATTAAAGTCAACAGATAGTGGAGGATTTGTCCAGATTAGTTTCCCATACGTTACCAAGAAATGTTTAGGTGGTTTACTTTTTAGTAGGCAGTTTCTATCCTTGAAATGTTGAGTCTTCAGAAATATGTTTGTAAAGAGTTTTGATTAAACCAACTGTTATTAGGTTTTGGTAAAGTTTAGTTGAATATTAATCTTGAGCCGTGTATCCATTAGTTGTGAGGAACTTTGCGGGATTATTTTAAATTGGCCACTCAATGAGTGGCCTTTTATTTTTGTTTATAGTTTAAGATGCGTGGAAATAATTAGGAATGGACAACCCCTTTATACCCTGGGGGTAACGTGGTATTATGTAGTATAATAGAACATAAAGCAAAAAATTAAGAGTTCTCAGGAGGCAAAAAACTCATAATGAAATTTCAAAATTTTTTGGAAAGTAATTTTTTTAAAAAGGGGTTGTCCTTACTTCTTTTATTTGCAATCATCATAGGCGTTCGACCTATGATGAACTTACTTCTTCTGACCTTCATGTTTTCTTTTATTTTATACGGGATTCAGAACTACATCTTTTCCAAGATTGTTAAACTAATCCCTATAAACAGAACTTGGGTAACAGTCATAGTCTTTGCTATTGTTGCGTCATCAATTATCTTTGGAATATATAGATATATACCCATTCTAACGAAGCAGTTAATGTTCATAGGAGTTCAGCTAAGTAATTTTGATATCAATAATTATGAGGATGCGATCAATCCACAGTTGCGAGAAGCTATTAGCACAAGCATCCAGTCCTATGTGGTCGAAGGAGGAACATTTTTAATTCATTCAGTAACAAATATCTGGAATTTTAGTTTGAATATTTTTATTGCCTTAATTTTGAGCCTGTTTCTGATACTTGAAAAAGATAAAACTATTAGGTTTTTAAATAAGTTCGAATCCAGTAAAGCAAGCTTCGTTTACATTTATTATAAAAAATTAGGCCAAAATTTTGTGAACTCCTTTGCAAAAGTAATGGAAACACAAATTTTGATTTCCTTTATAAATTCGATTTTATCGGCGATCTTTTTGAGTTTGTTAGGGTTTCATCAGGTTATCGGATTAGGATTTATGATTTTTATCTTAGGTTTAATCCCTGTGGCTGGTGTAATAATCTCACTTATTCCCTTATCAATTATCGCTTTTAAACTGGGTGGATTTTTAAAAATACTTTATGTTATTGGTATGATAGTATTATTGCATGCCATTGAAGCCTATTTTTTAAATCCAAAATTAATGTCCATAAAAACCAAGCTCCCAGTATTTTTCACCTTCGTAGTTTTATTGCTCGCTGAGCATTTTATGGGTGTATGGGGGCTATTGTTTGGAATTCCGCTATTTTTATTTATGCTTGATATACTTGACGTAGAAGAATCAGATAATGGCTAATTATAAACAGTGTCTGAATTTTAATAAGAAGATGTCTCAGCAGCATGAGGCATCTTCTTATTAATGTACTTAATTTATAATATTAATTTTCCGGCTGAATGGAAGATAGTTTATGTGAGTCCAATCACCTTCAAGGACTACAGTAGGTATGTTATCCTTATCAATTACACTCTTAACTTCCTTTGTTTCAGGCAATTCATCTAGTTCTTGGAATTCATCTGGTTTATCCAATTCAGCCATTTCATCGAATTCAAATAGCCTTACATCATCATTAACGTCACCATCGCTAAGAGCAGCATTTTCGGAGAGTTGGGGGATTATTACTTCTCTTTCTTCGGCTTCGCTGTCAATTTCAAGAGTCTCCCCATTAGTGTACACGATGATAACCTTTTCAATTTCAAGTTCATTTTCTAATGCATCATTAAGTACTTCTGAAAATTTTCCTTTGTACATTCTAAAACATCCTTTCTAATATAAAATAATTTGAAATATAACTGAACTAAGTTCCTTTGCGAATTCTTATATTATATGATCACTTCTTGAAATGTGCATTTGAAAGCTTATTAACATAAGCCATGCGTGGAGAGTGGACGTCTTAACTAACAAGCATAGATAGATATTTTGTATGAATGAAAGGTGATTGAGACATGGAAAGAATCAGTAAAACCATAACTGCCTATGACAAAAACAGTCTTGCCTTTAATGACAAATTTATCGACTATCCACCTTACCAAAATATGATTAGTGAGTTTATTAATTTACTTAAGCCAGTAACAAAAGTCTTGGATCTAGGGTGTGGACCAGGTAATGTAGCGAGACAGTTGATGTTAGCCGGTAAAAATTTTACTCTTAAAGGAATTGATCTTTCCGAGGAAATGATAAAATTAGCTAGAAAGAATGCGCCGGCAGGAAATTTTAGTTGTGAAGATATACGAGACATTAGTTTTAATGCCGAATCATTTGATGCGATATTCTTATCATTTTGTATAGTTCATTTAAATCACACAGAAGTAATTTCCCTTCTGGAAAAGGTTTCAAACTATTTAATGAGGGAAGGTAAACTATATTTAAGCTTTATGGAAGGGAAAAAGGATGGTTTTGAGAATACCAGTTTTTCTAAGGAAGAAATTTACTTTTTTTATCATTCCGCAAATAGGGTCAAGAAAATACTAGAAGATAATCATTTGTCCATTATTGAGCTCAAAAAGCAAAACTACCCGGAGAGCGATGGGTCTATCACTACAGATGTGTTTATCTTTGCAGAAAAGTAATTACCTTCAATAATCCGTGGTACATGTACTTGTCCCTGCGCAAAGGACCACTTTACTCGTCTTTCAAGAATTGATTAGTTCTCCCCATTTTATAGGCAAGTTTAATCATCTCTTCTTCTTCTTGGGTTATTTTTCGAGCATACATTTTTTCAAATTGCTGAAGAAGTTTATCCGTGTCTATCACCATTGTTGGGCGTTTTGCTCTAATTGTCCTGTGGGATGGGTCATAGGGCTTTGCTTGAATTGAGGAACTGTATACTTTTTTGAATATTTCTGCTGTATAGAAAGCATCATGTAGGGCATTGTGAAATGCATTTGTTATTGGAATATGGAGCAACTCTACAGCATGTTGAAGACGTAACAAGGTTTTTTGAGAGAGATTAAAGTGCGTAGAGACATAGGGTTGTATGTTTATAACCCTTTTGGGTAAAAACCCGTGACTTAATTCATGGGCTTCGACATTTCTGAATAGTTCTGTTATATCAGACATGCCCCAAGTACAGAATATTGAATCCCTCTCCTTGATAAACGCTGAATACGCCTTATAAATCTCAGGGAAGGGTTCTTCAGGTAAAAGCTGCTCAGTGGTAATACCGGTTAAATCTGTGACAAATGGATTAATTCTGGTGTAGAAGGTTGGCTTGACGTAACGGTTAAAAGTGCCGACAGTGTTAAATTCCAGGTCTAATTTGATGGCGCCAATCTGAATGATTTCAAAGGGATAGGGAGATCCTTTTCCATCAAAGTTCTGTAAAGAAGCGACGTCTTGATTAAATTCTAAATCAAATATAATGAAATACATATTATAACTCCTCGTAATTCACCTGATTTCTTTATTTTTGGCTGGATATAAGGATGCTATCCGCACCTAAATAAAGGGTTTTTCGGTAGTAATTTAATAAGAAAAAAACCAGTAGTAACGGGGATTTTTTTTCCGTAAACTACTGGTTATCTTTATTCGTCCAGTTTCATATCTAGCTAATTTAAATTCGTTTTTAGTAATTGGTTGCACAACAATTAGTCAGCATTAAAGAGTAGTCAGTGTCGGGTAAGTTAATAGTTCATCCCGATCATTATGCCGGCATTTGTGTTAAGTACTTCATCATTGGCAAGGACGATATGCCCATTAATTATCGTATAGTTGATGCCGGTGGGATGCTGGGCAGGGTTAGTATAATCTTCCGGAGCAGCAATTTTCTGGGGATCGAAAATTACTAAATCGGCCATAAAGCCTTTTTTGACAAATCCTCTGTTTCGTAGATTCAACCGTAGTGCCGGGTCTCCGGTAATTCTCTTAACCCCTTCAGCCCAGGTCATTGTGTTTTTATCACGGACATATTCTCCTAAGAATTTGGGGTATGTGCCAAATAAACGCGGGTGGGGCTTACCGGTAGGAATGCCATCTGAGCCAATTTGACATAAAGGATGCTTGAGTAAAGCAATAATATCCTCTTCGGAGAATAGCTTCTTCATGACCATGGAACAACGACATTCCTCACTGATTAATAGGTCGGCAATAGAGTCAATGATTTGACTATTTAGTTGGGAATCCGGCAAGTTTTTGGGGGGGACTAATTGATCTGCAGTTAGGCCCTCTGCCCATTTATTTTGGGGCTTACTGACAGAGCTGATCACAATATTTGACCACCCAACCATACCGACAAAGTTATCCCAACCGGGATAGTCGGGGCCTTGACCCTGGAGATCGTTCTTTAGTTTAGCCCTTAGATGAGGGTCTTTTAAGCGGCGAATGATCTCCGGGCTGCCACCTTCTTTAGCCCAAGGAGGTAAAGTCTGAGACAAGAGGGTACTGCCGGCGGTATAAGGGTGTTCATCAAAGGTTACATCCACACCATCCATCCTGGCTTTTTCAACCATCTCAATCAATTCCACGGCTGTTATGCCAAAATCTCGATTGGCATAGGAACGCATATGAGAAATCTGCAACTTAACGCCGGATTCTTTGGCGACAGAAATAGCTTCTGACATTCCTTCACGAACCTGACGAGAGTGACTGCGGATATGAATCATCATAATCCCCTGATAAGCTGCAACCACTGAACTCAGGGCAATTAGTTCTTCCTTAGGAGCAAACATTCCGGGGAGATACGCTAAACCATAGGATATCCCTAAAGCTCCATGATCCATTGCATCCTCAACAATCCCGCTCATGGCTTCGATTTCTTTGGGCGAAGGCTTGAGGTTATTTAAGCCAAGAATTTGGGCTCGAACTGCCCCGTGACCAATTAAGGCTGCCAAGTTATTAGGTTTTTCTGCTTCAGCAAGTTCCCTATAAAACATAGAAAAGTCTTGCCAATCCCAGGTTAGCGGCCCGGGACCTAAGATTGGGATAAGATAATTGCGCCAATCCTCCATTCTTTGGAGGTGGGGGGCCGAGCCCAAGCCGCATTGACCGATAATCTCAGTAGTTACACCTTGTCTGATCCTGCTCTCCCGAATTGTATCAGACATAAAAGGTACTAAGTCGCAATGACTATGAACGTCTATGAACCCCGGAGTTACTATTTTATTCGTCGCATCAATAACCCTTGAGGCCTTTGCAGACAGGTCTGGGGCTATTTCTATAATTAGGCCATCCTGAATCCCCACATCACTTTGATAGGGGGGAGTACCTGTACCATCTACTATCAAACCACCGGTAATTACTGTATCAAACATTTTAAACAGACCTTTCTTAGTTTCATGATTTACTTTTTAGATCACTTTACCAATGAATTAATTCTTTGCTAAAAAACTATTTAGAAAAAGCGGCTTAGAAATAAATTTCCATGCACCCCTTTCTCTTGAATGTGAAAGCAGTACATGGATTAATCAATACTTATCCATCTTTGTTAGCTTAACAAATCTAGTTGAACAGGTAAAGTTTTTAAGGATTAAGAGATAAACTTTTTTTCTCTTCCAGAGAGTTTAGATCATTAGCTTTTATTTTTCCTTTTGAGACTGTGTACAATCCTGGTGCGTTTCTTAACTTAAGACAGACAAGTCGCGTTAGTCTCCTCCGCCACAACCTCCTGAATCGCACCCTCCGGAGTCACACCCAGATGAAGAATCACATCCGCCATGGTCGCAGGAAGAATAATCAGAGTCATTGTAATCATGGCCATCAGAGAACATGTGATAATTTGAATGAGAAATAGAGTTTGATCTGTGCCGAGAGGAGGAGTGAGGAGCTCGGAATAGGGCAACTGCGATAAAGACAATAAAAATGGTCAGGATAATTCCCAAAATACTTCACCTTCCTTATAAAAAAGAGTCCGTCTAACCATGACGGGCTCCTTTAAATCCTTCACTAGAAGGAATGCTATTCAACTTTCTTAAAGATTGACCAAGGAGTATCAACTGCTAAGCCATCTTCTAACATCTTTTGAACGGTTCCCGGAATATAGAAACCAGCGGTTTCTGTTTTAAATAAGCACTCTTCTAAGGAGATTTCTTCCCATGTGTCTTCACCTTTTAGTTGTGTAACAAATTTCATATGACTAATCCTCCATCATCGAATTTTAAAGTCAAACCTATTATAGCAGGAAATAGAGCTCAAATAAATCCTCATTTCCAACCTTTTTGAAAGGTAACATGAGAGAGAAGGCCAAAACTGTTTGTTTTCCATGAATAGACTAATATTATGGTTTGTGAAATTAAGGAATAATTAATAAGTTTTGCAGGATATGAGTAATACATAGGGAAATCATTGATAAAGTTTTTCTTTTGATCGGAGTATTGAGGGATATGCTGCTGGGCATTTAAAGGAGGGTGTAAAATGACTAAGTTAAAAGTGACAATCTTAGTTGAAAACACTGTTGGGGTTCCCTTAGGGCTGTTAGGGGAATGGGGGTTATCCATGCTCTTAGATTTTGGAGATGAGAAGATCCTGTTTGATGCGGGAGAGCAGGGGAACCTTGTTAACAATGCCCAAATTCTGGGCCATGAACTGCGCCAAGTTGATAAGGTAGTTTTAAGTCATGGACATTATGATCACACGGGAGGACTCTACAAGTTATTGCAATATAAAGGGATAACATCTGTCTACGCTCATCCGAATTTATTTGCAGGCCACTTGGCTAAAGTGCCCAATATTCAACCAAACCGCTATATAGGTGTTCCTTATTGTCAGCAGCAATTAGAAAGCTTAGGTGCCAGGTTTCACTGGCATAGTGAACCCTTTGAATTGAGGCCGGGACTATGGTTAAGTGGGGAAATTCTGCGAGAATCATCCTTTGAGCATATAGATAACCATTTGGTTGAATTGGCAGGAGAGCAGGTTGTTCAAGACAGCCTTAAAGATGATTTAAGCTTGTTTTATGTGACGGATCAAGGTTTAATTATTCTGCTGGGCTGTGCCCATTCCGGATTGGTAAACATTGTAGAGCAGGCCAGGCAAGTTACTAAAGAAAATAAAGTGAGAGGGATTATTGGCGGAACTCATCTTGGGCCAGCTTCCACGGATCAACGGCAGCAAACCATTGAGTATCTTAAAAGCCTTGATCTTGAGTGCCTGGCACCCAATCATTGTACAGGTCCTACAATGTTAACTAAGCTAGCAACGGAGTTTCCGAAGGCCTTCAGATGGGCCTTGGCTGGGTCTGCTTTAGAATTTTGATAATAGGGAGGATACCTGCGTGTCTATACCTACTTCGCGGACTAAAGAGTCAGCCAACATTTTAATTGATGAAAAACTGTGTGTTGGCTGTGGTTTATGTGTTGAAGTATGCAAGGGATTTAACCTCTCACTCCAAAAGGGTAAGGTTATCAGTATAAATTCTGTTTATGGATGTATTGCCTGTGGACATTGTATGACAATTTGTCCTAAAGAAGCTATTAAAATTAGTGGCCGCTGTTTGACTTCCGAGGATTTATTCAGCCTGTCAAAAGAAACGAAACCTCCAGCCTATGAGGAAATACTAAACTTATTTCAGCAGCGCCGAAGTATTCGTGAGTTTAGAGCCGTCCCTGTAGAAAAAGAGATCCTGGAAAAAGTCATAGAAGCAGCTCAAACATGTCCCATGGGTCTGCCTCCTTCGGATGTAAACCTGATAGTCTTTGACAGTCCGGCAAAGGTGCGTAAATTTGCCGAGGACTTTTGTGAATATTTAAAAGGCATAAAATGGATCGTATCTGAATGGTTTTTAAGGTTAATGCGTCCGTTTTGGGGAAAGGCCAACAACGAATTATTCAGAGGGTTTGTTCGACCTACCATTAACTTGTACTTAGATAATATGGAAAAGGGCATCAACCTGGTTAATTATGATGCCCCTGCTGCCCTCTACTTTTATGGCTCTCCCTATTCTGACCCTGCCGATCCCATAGTTGCAGCTACCTATGCTATGATTGCCGCTGAATCCCTGGGATTGGGGACGTGTATGTTAGGCGCTGTCCATCCCTTGATTCAAAACGGTAAGGCAGCCCAGAAATTTAGAAATAGCTATGGTATTCGCTATAAAAGTCGAGAAGGATTATTTGTCATCATGGGCTATCCGAAAGTTGAGTATGACAAAGGAATTCGCCGGACTTTTGCTTCAATAGATGTCAGGTGATGAAGATTACGTTTAATCAACAAAAATTCCTTGCTCTGGCACGGCAATTTCTTCAAAATGATGAGTCAGCATGTCTAAATGAAGGGTCAACTCATCACCTTTCATTGGCTGACCGTGGCTGGGAATTACTAGAGAAGGCTTTAGGTCGCTTAATTTATCGACGGATGATTTCGCTGCTTTCCAGTCAGTGGTTAGATAAGCCGGTGGACCACTTATTTGTTCGCTTTGTGTCATCACAGACAATAGGGATTCTTGTTTTACTGTCGTAAAGGCATCTCCCGGGATAAGTATGCCATCTGTTTCGTGGAATAGAGCTATATGACCGTCAGTATGGCCGGGGGTTAGTATCCATTTCCAACCGGGCATACCCGGGACGCTGTGGTCTGAGGGAAGGGGATTAGCTCGAAAGCCAATGTCTATACTGGTGTGTGGAAAGGTGGGAGATATTGCTGCCACCAGTCCTCCGCCTACGCTTGGATCCGCCAGGGGATAATCTTTTTCTCCGGTAATGTAAGGAAGTTCGAACTCATGGGCATAAACCGGAATATCCCAATGCTGAGAAAGCTTGATTAGAGAGCCTACGTGGTCAAAATGTCCGTGAGTAAGAATAATGGCTTGAGGACGAACTCCTTTCCCAAAACGTTCCTCTGCTGCTTGAATTATAAAGTCTGCTGAGTTTTCCAGACCTGTATCAACTAGAGTCCAGTCACTTTGGTTTGGTTTTCCCACCAGATAAGCATTGACTATCGTGAATTGTAGGATAAGAATATCAGGGGTAACTTCCTTTGAAGAGGTTGTTAGCTTAGATAAGAACTCAACCAGCTTATTTCCCAATTATAATCCCTCCAGATTTTATTTTTAAATAAAGTTAGCCCATACATCTAAGTTCTTTTACGCATTTTAGTATTCTCTGTCCTTGGTCAAGTATATATGCATAAACAATCAGGGGATGGATCACATGTCAAACTATGTGTGATCTATCCCCTGATTGTTTAAATGCGATTCGAGTCATTCTTTTTGCTTACTAGCCACAAAGGCTAACGAACTTAGTAAGAGATTCTAACTTAGAGAACTACCATATGCTCAAGATCTGTAATTTAAAATAGAACTTCTAAAACTCCCATTTATATCCTGTGAATTTCATTGTAATTTAAGTTAATATGGAGATTATGAGATTACTAAGGAAAAGACTGAGCTAGGGCGTCAAAGTATGAACATTTAAGGAGGATTAGGAAATGCCCCTCGTAGCTCTAAATCAAAAGCCGTCCCAAAAACAAGAGCTAAAGGAACCTTTGGCCTTAAGATATTCACTGGCTGCGGTGCTTCTGGCAATTGTTCTTTTCGTGCTGACAATTACTAATCTTCGTGCTGGTTTAAAGCTGTTAGCCGAAAGGTTTATTCTTAAACCGGGTGTTGTCGAGGCTATAGGGGTTAACCCTAATTTCGACACATTTCAAGGAAGCATCCTGCAGCAGGAAGCGATTGATACCCCGGGAGTGATTCCCATGTATGGATCCTCTGAAATGTCCATGATCAACAATTATCACCCGGCTAAAGTGCTAACCCCTGAGACGGGCGTGACCCCCTTTTTGATTGGCAGGGGCGGAACCCAAACGATTATTAATGTACTGAACTTAGCTTCCCTTGAGGACTTAAGAGGAAAGAAAATTGCTATCTTTATAACCCCCCAGTGGTTTGGTCCGGGAGGAATCCCGCAATCAACTTTTGAAGGGAACTTTTCAGCCCTTCATGCCTATAACATGTTTTTTAGCGCTGATATTTCTCCGAGTTTGAAGCGTCAGATTGCTGAACGAATTCTCAGTTTTCCGGAAGCTTATAAAGATTATCCCTATCTTAAGAAGATGTTAGAAAATGAAAACAATTCAAGTTTTTTGGCTGAGGTAAAGAAAACTTTGGATTGGTTTCCTGCTCGCATGGAATACTCGGCCTTAGAGGTTAGAGATTTTTTCAATGTGAGATGGCAGGTTAAAGACCTGGCAGATAAGCAAGTGGCAAGATATTCGGCTAAAGCAGCGAATCCACCGGTAATAGAATGGGATAAACTTCGTGAAGAAGCGAAAGTCGATGCCATTAAATCCACGGACAATAATCCATATAAGATGGATAATACATTTTATATGGAGTACCTGCTCCCGAAATTAAAAGAAAGCAAAGATAAAGATAAACACGATTTGAATTTATCTTCACCAGAATATAATGACTTAAAGCTCCTAATGCAAGTGCTAAAGGAAAAAGGCGCCAAACCTCTATTTGTAATTATTCCTATGAACGGTCGCTGGTACGATTATACCGGCTTGGACCGTTTGCAGAGAGAACAGTGTTATCAAAAGTTGGCAGCCCTTGTCCAAGCAGAAGGGCATCCTCTGGCTGATTTTTCCTCTCATGAATATGAGGATTATTATCTCAAAGATCTTTGGCACCTGGCTTGGAAAGGCTGGGTCGATGTCGATCAGAAGCTTTATGAATTCTATAGGCAGTAATAAGAGGCGGTTCACCGAGTGGGAGATTTCGGGTTGGTACGTTATCCATAGAGGATTGAGGCCGTCCTAAGGAGACTCTTCTAGTATGAAATTTGTTTACTGAGGCATAAAAAGGGCGGTTTTGAGGTTTGGTTAATCTGGATTAGTCCACCTCGAACCGCCTAAATTAGTTATTCTCTGACCTCTGTGCTGCCCAATTATAAAATCAGCTTAAGCCGGGGACTTTAGCTTGCTGAGCCTTTTCAAATTTTATCAGGCAATGCTGTTCCCGGTGCGTTCACGGCAATTCCCAGATCAATCATAGTAAGGATGCGGTCTTCGATTTCTTGGCGTTTTTTCTCGATGGCGGGGAAGTCCATAGCGGCAACATAGTAGGTTTCCAGCAGGTCATGCGTTGCTTTAGCCCGACTGGAGTTCTTTATTGCACGCCCAATATTTTTAATCAACCGCTCGCGGCAATCTTCAATGTCGCTGGCAAAATCAGCCAGGCCAGCCTTATTGACACTCTGATCAAAATCCAGGGTGAGTTGCTGGCCGGAAAACTTCGGCGTGTATTCGTATGGCTCGGAAACTACACTCATAGCCAGATGCAGTTCGGGTATGATAATCAGATCCAACTTAGCCGGTTCAAGAATATTGTGATAATACTCGACATCTAAGCCATAAGCGATTCCTCTTTCGGCAATACGGCTTAAGAAAGTCGACTTCCCAGTGCCGGGCTGCCCTTCTAGTGTGTAGAGAGTAGAGACATCATTCAGTAAAGTGTCAATATATTGAACTTTGCCCTGAGGGGTATGGGACCAGGCAAAAAGATGGCGCTCTTTGCCATTTCCGCCTTTTCCCGCTGGAAAAATCATCTTTTCAATGTTTAGAGTCATCTGGTTGACAGCCTGCCAATTTTGGAATTCCTTCACGTAGAACTCCCACTCTTCCAAGGCAATTTGAGCTTCTTTTAGGGCGAAATAAGCGGCCTGGAAATAACGACTGTTCCGATAATTGCAGCCCATAATCTTCGATTTTGCTTTTTGAATTACGCTTTCGTCCCAATATTCCCCCAGGTTTATGATTTCATCCACTGCTCCGGGATTCTTTGGGTCAACAATATGCGGAGCGGTGCCGTCCAAAAGGGCAACTCTTAAGGAGGGAATGACTAAGCCGTCAATGGAATTGTTGTCGGAGGAACAACAATGGTATTCAAGGTCGTACCCCATTTTTAACATAGATTCAGCAATTTTTTTCATAAAGGTTGATTTGCCTACCCCGGGCCCGCCTTTGATTACAAATATATGTAGGGCATCTGACTCGATAATGTAATTGTAGTAGGAGTAAAAGCCTTGGGAGGTTACGGCACCCGGGAACATTTTCCTGACTATTGGTTTCGCCATATTGCGTCCCTTCCTTTCTACTTAAAACGTTTTCTTCTACTTTGCAATTTATGCAGAGAGAAAGAAGAATGTACTTAGTTTATGCCATAATTGTAGAAGAGTATTGAAGCAACCCGTCTTAAAAATCAGGAAAGCAGGAAAAAGAAGATAATGGTGGAAGTAACAGGAGAAGGATTCATAAACAACTAGAAAGAAGGTTGAGTTCATGAAAACTATGCCTTTTCACCCGCCTACAGATTATTACTGCAGGGAGTTGGCTCCTCTGGACGAAGAGATCTGCTCCCTTTTTGCCAAGCGCAAAGAGCAATCCAATGAAAATCCCGGTTTTCCCGATCTGGATCTGATTTCCTTGTGGAGCCAAGCCTTTGGTCTTAAGGAAGATTGGTTGCGCATGGTTTTTGCTTATTTACAAAGAGAAGAGCATATTCATGTGTCGGTAGAGCCGATTGGGTTTCTGAAATTTATTCCCGTTTTAAGAACAGTGACTGTTGACAAGTTGTCGCACACTGTAACCTATATAAAACAATACAGCAATGCCAGTATTGTCTATATTGAAACTGAGGTGATCACCTCTGAGCCCTTTGTTCAGATAGGGCATGCGATGTTTGAACTGTCTATTGCACCAGAATATTTATGTATTCTAAACGGAGGGGGCGGTTCAGATAAAACAATGCAGCATTCCTTTATGGTGACACCGTCCTTGCCAGACGATATCAGTGAGATGGAATTCCATTTAAGAGTTAAACCTTTGCCGGAGCAGGAGTTTCAGCGGGTTCTTCTTCAAGAAATTGCTGTGACCATTAAATAGTGGCAAGCCATTTTGCAAATTGCTAATGCCAAGGCTAATAAATAGATTATGGTATTGGATAAACAGAAAGTGAATTTTGTAGAGGATACAATCCTTTTTGATTATGCAGCGATCGTTTTAGAGGGAATGGATTCACAGATTATTGATGCATCAATCAGTGAGCCTGTAAACACAACCAGAAAGGCCCCTGGGTATTATCCAGGGGCCTTTTGATCTAACAGTTAGTCAAAATAATGCAAAATTACTCCAGCTTAACCGACCCTCCTAAGGAGTATTCTTTGTTGTTATATTTAATAGAAAAGCCTATTTGATATTTGCCAGGAGGGGTGTCAAAGTTTTGAACAAGAATCCCGATGTTAGTGAAACCGTCATAGGGCATAGTTCCATTATAAAGAATAAGTTTTGAATCAGATTGTGCAGCACCCGTTACTTCACAGCCCTGGGAGTCTTTTGGACCAGTGATAAAAAATCTAAATCCACGATTGCCGTTTGAAGAAACTGAGTCCAAAAGACTCAACGTAAAAGGCCCTGAGGTTGATATAGCCCTGGGTAATGGACGACCGGACACCGTAGGAATTTGGGTTGGGTTTTTCTCAATAGTTTGTTCTCCGGACTTTTTTGCTGATTCCAATTTATTAGAAGCTTGTTTCTGGGCTATCTTTTCTGCTTCTGATTTTTTCAGCCCTTCCTCAATGATAGCAAGTTCCTTAGTATACCGATTTTTTAGTGTATTTGCGTCACTGTTAGAAGGATCAAAATCCAGAATAATATCTAGGTAACTAATTGCATCCGAATATTTTTGATTAATTGCTTCTTGTTTTGCTTTATTGAGATTATCATTTCTATATTGGGCAATTATTTCTTGAGATTTCGTGTGATATTTCATATCAAGAGCATCCACTTGTCTAAACGCCTCAATCGCTTTGAGATATTCCTTCTGTTCAAATAACAGTGTTGCTTCATCGAAGTTTTCTTTTGATTTTTGTTGTCTCAAGGCATTATTTAGCTTCTCATTTATAAAATCGGTCTCGGTTTTATATGCTAAAGCCATATTATAGTTTGTTATCGCTTGATCGAAATCCTCTTTTTCTAACAACATTTCGGCTGACTTTAGCATTTGATTATAGCTATAATTGTTGAATGCGTATACGCCGGATGGAATCGATACAATAAATAATAAAGTAATCAGGCCAATGTATATATTTTTCCTTGTCCAAAATATAGTCACTAGTACATTCAATCCCCCTTATTGTAGTATTTTGAGGAGCTTACGAGAATCATTTAACGTTGTATCTTGGGGAGTAAGTATCCTTAGGATTTATTCGCTACGAAATCCGAAAATACTGCAAGTTCTATAAAGTAATAAATGGAAGATGTCACTTAAGGTACTTGAGAATACAAGTGGATATAGGGGAATAACTTAAGATAGACTGTTTTTTGGGAACAGCCTAACTTCTTTGAACATGGCATTATTTTCGCTGTTCGAGGAAGAATGTAAGGGGAAGAATCTTGATAGGTTAGCTATTCATCGCTGATGCCTATCAATTAAAGAGGTGCTACAACTTGGAGATAGCTTCGATCCTAATGATTGTACTTGGTTTATGCATTTTTGAAGTCGTATCAGGCATTGATAATGCTGTTATTAACGCTGAAGTTCTGGCGACTATGTCGGCAAAAGCAAGAAGATGGTTCTTAATTTATGGTATCTTGATTGCAGTTTTTTTGGTCAGAGGCCTGTTGCCCTGGGGCATTGTCTGGGCAACCAACCCAGATATCGGTCCTATAGGAGCCCTGCTGGCTTCCTTTTCCAATGATCCGCATATACACGAATCTATTGAAGCTTCTGCACCTATCCTCATGCTCGGCGGCGGCGTTTTTCTGCTCTTTTTGTTCTTGCATTGGCTGTTCATGGAAGAAAAGTCCTTCGGTCTGCACAGCGAGAAACTCTTCCTGAAATACGGTGCCTGGTTCTTTGCCGTTGCTTCTATAATATTAGTCGTCATTGTTACTATGGCTCTGAAAACTAATCCTATTCTGGCACTTTCTGCAGTTATCGGCTCGTCTGCATTTTTTATCAGCGATGGATTTAAAAGGAACGCCAAGGAGAATGAACAGCGCCTCTTGAGTAATACCAGCAACATGTCTGATATCAGCAAAATTATGTATTTGGAGATTATTGATACTACCTTCTCCATAGACGGCGTTTTAGGAGCCTTTGCCTTTACCATGTCCATACCCTTGATCATTCTTGGCAATGGTCTGGGGGCTATCGTAATTCGTCAGTTAACCATTGGAAATATCGATAGGATTAAGAACTATGTCTATCTTAAAAATGGTGCCATGTATTCCATCCTTTGCCTGTCTCTGGTTATGATCTTCGAAGGTTTTCATGTCGAGGTTCCAACCATGTTATCCCCTGTAGTAACTATTGCGATAATTGCTTACTTCTTGCTTAAATCCTTGTCCCATGCCAAGAAAAACGCTATTTAACCATTCAAAACTGTACCTTAGTTAAAATCAGATACTTTCATAGTGCCTTAGACCTCTAAATATAATCTGGTTTGATCAAGTTCGTTCACTGAACTACCTCAGAACCAAAAAGTTTATGTCTAAGGGGGTCAGACTGCAAAGGCCAGGGCAAAGCAAATACCAATGCTTAGGTAATCAGTGATATGTTTTCTCAGGCAAGAAAAGGTGTATACCTTAACTGAGAAAACATATTTTTTTGATTCATATTATCCTTACCAAGGCAGGTTGAATTAATTTTAAGAACATTGATTCATTCTGGGTATGTGGGAAATACCTAAAAATAAGGCCTTCATAAGGAAAACTTAAGAAATATATAAGTACTTATTTACGTAAGCCTACTTCATTTTGGTAGAATGAAGTCAGTGAAATAGATATACTTCTCATCAATTTGAAATGTAAAAGGAGTTTAGATGAAATGTCAGCCTGCAATCAATCAACTGAAGACAATTCTCATAAAAGAGCCAGAAGAGACTATATAGTAAAAATATTATCAAGAGGATTGCTAGCTGTATATTTAGTAATACTAATCTGGTTAGTATTATTTAAATTACAATACGATATTTTGTCAGTATTTAATTATAACCATAGAAGTCTTAACTTGAATCCATTTGCTGCTCCTTTAAAGCTGAATGGAAGTATCAATTTCGGAGAGATGATCAACAATTTTATAATCTTTATTCCCTTTGGCATGCTCATAAATGTCAATTACAAAAGAGTTGGATTTTTACCTAAGTTTACTATGATTCTGGGTTTTAGCCTTACTGCCGAATTAATTCAATTTATCTTCGCTATTGGAGCGACTGACATAATTGATGTAATTACAAATACTGTTGGAGGCATTCTGGGACTGAAATTATATAGTTTTAGCAATAAGTATATTAGTAGTATAGTATTAGACAGGGTTATAATTGCATTTGGTACGCTTTTGCTTGTGTTTTTGCTCTATTACCGTATCTTTATACTGAGACTAATATATTAATTAATAAAACCTTAAGGTTTTCATAAGAAATTCATTATGATATAAATTATGTATGCAGTACAATATAAAGTAAGTGTTTATCCAGGAAGAAGAGAGAGAACTTATGAGCATCAATATTTTAATTGTCGACGATGAAAAGTCCATAGCGGATCTAATTGAAGTTTATTTGGGAAATGAAGGGTTTAGGATATACAAATTTTATAACGGTCAAGAGGCGTTACAGTGTGTTGAGTCGGAACAGTTAGAGCTCGCAATACTTGATGTTATGCTGCCGGATATTGATGGCTTTACTATCTGCCGGAAAATTAGAGAAAAACATAACTTTCCGGTTATCATGCTGACAGCAAAAGAAGAAGAAATCGATAAGATTACTGGGCTGACATTAGGTGCGGAAGACTATATCACTAAACCCTTTCGCCCTTTGGAACTCGTTGCCCGTGTAAAGGCACAACTCCGGAGATTTACCAAATATAATTCTGCGGTGCGAAACCAGGAAGAACACTTGATTGCCTTTTCCGGCTTGGTAATGGACATGAAGACCCATGAATGTACACTGAATGAAAAAAGGCTATCTCTCACGCCTACAGAATTTTCCATTCTTTGGGTCCTTTGTTCCAATCGCGGACGAGTGGTCAGTTCGGAAGAATTGTACCATGAGGTATGGGGAGACAAGTATTTTGCCAATAGTAATAATACGGTAATGGTTCATATCAGGCATTTAAGGGAAAAGATGCATGACAGCGCAGAACATCCTAAATATATCAAAACTGTATGGGGGATTGGCTATAAAATTGAAAAGTAAGAGAGATAAAAGAAGGAATGATTATACAAAGTTAAAAAGGAAAGTATTTTTTCAAATGCTTCTGATTACAGTTGCCACCGCTGTGACTGTTTATCTATTGCGCTATATCCTGCGTGGACAGATAGGAAATCGTATCGTTCGATTTTTAGTCAACACATTTAATTTTGACAATTCGGAGGCACAGACAATCTATCTGTTGGTGATTCGCAACAATATGAACATGATCCTTTTTGTTGTAATCCTAATATTTTTAGTAATATTTTTTCGATTTTTTATTTCTTGGTTCACAAAATATTTTGATGAAATCAGCGTTGGAATGGATAAACTTGCTGAGGAATCCAATGATGAAATTACATTATCATCGGAATTGGATTTCATGGAAAATAAGCTTAATCAGCTAAAATACAACTTAGAAAAACAAAAGAAAGCTGCTCTTGATGCCGAACAGCGCAAAAATGATTTAGTAGTTTATTTGGCTCACGATATAAAGACACCTCTTACCTCCGTTATAGGATACTTAAGTCTTCTGGATGAAGCTCCTGATATGCCTCCTGAACAGAAGGCAAAATATGTCGGTATTACCTTGGAAAAAGCTTATCGATTAGAGCAGCTTATTAATGAGTTTTTCGAGATCACAAGATTTAATCTTCAAGCTATTGTTTTAAATAAAGAAAAAATCAATTTATTGTTCATGCTTCAGCAGATGACCGATGAATTCTATCCAATGCTCACGCCACAGGATAAGCAGGTGTCCATCAATGTGCCTGAGGGCCTCACTCTGTGGGGAGATGCAGACAAACTGGCTCGTGTGTTCAATAACATTCTGAAAAATGCGATAGCCTATAGCTATGAAAACAACGTCATTGACATTACTGCTAAACAACAGGACAAAAATATGGTGATAACATTTACAAACCAGGGAAATCCAATTCCGCGGGAAAAGCTTAAAACTATTTTTGAAAAGTTTTACCGATTGGATTCTGCACGTTCCACAAACACCGGTGGAGCAGGACTGGGTTTGGCCATCGCACAAGAAATTGTTAAGGCTCACGAGGGTACAATCTTAGTGGAAAGTAGTCTGGAAAATACTACATTTACGGTAAAGCTTCCGTTATAAGAAAATCTTAAGAAGTTCATAAGATGGAATTCCAACATAGCTCCTTGTTCTGTGGTTGAATAATATCAGCACAGAATAAGGAGCTGTTTTATATGGTACGAAAAGCAAAAAACAAAAAGCCAGGAATAAGCCTATTTGTAACAATTCTGATGATTGGTGTTATTACGGCTTTTATTTATCATTCCATTATTACTCTAGGAAACCATACGTATGAAATTGAATATGACAATAGAACAACATCGGTTCCTCCGGCTAAGTTAGAACCCACTACCTCTGTTCCTATATCTCCCGATAAGCTGAACAGTCCTAATGCGATTCTGATCCGGTTAAAAGATCATACTGTCCTGATGCGAAAAAACAGCGAAGAAAAAATCTATCCGGCCTCTTTGACTAAGATCATGACAGCAATTGTTGCGATAGAAAATTTACCTGATCTGAAGGGCGAAATCAAACTTACCAATTCTACGTTTCGGGGACTTTACGAAGCAGATGCCTCAATGGCCGGTTTCCAACCGGGTGAGCAGGTCAGAGCAATCGATTTGTTATACGGAGTAATGCTGCCAAGCGGAGCGGAGTGCTGTAACGGACTGGCTGATCAGATTGCGGGATCAGAGCAGAATTTCGTGAAATTAATGAATCAAAAGGCGGTAGGTCTAGGTATGAAAAATACCAAGTTTGAAAATTCGACTGGACTTCATAATGCAAACCACTACACAACAGTCCAAGATCTGGCTATTCTTCTAAGCTATGCTTTGAAAAATAGTACTTTCCGAGAGATTTTTACTTCATCCCGTCATTCCACGCAACCCACTAATAAGCACCCTGGCGGGATAACCTTTTACAGTACCATGTTTGAAGACCTCAATAATCAAAATATTACTGGTGGGGAAATCTTAGGAGGGAAAACTGGATATACCGATGAGGCCGGTCTATGTCTCGCGAGTCTCGCTAGAGTGGGCAAGGAAGAATATATTCTGATTTCAGCTGGTGCAAAAGGAGATCACCATTCGGAACAGTATAATATTACCGATGCATTAGCTGTATACAACGGTATTGGAAAACGATAAGCTATTTATTTTTGGAAAAGTGATATCTCAAGCAACTTTGTGATATTCAAATTAAAGGAACAAATGAAGAATATGCATACCAACAAGGGCGATTTCACCTTCTCAGTCGCTACATAGTAAGGGAAACCCGTCTTCTGATAGCTAACTTAGAAGGTCATTTC
Source organism: Desulfosporosinus sp. HMP52 (assembly GCF_000765145.1). Taxonomy (GTDB): domain Bacteria; phylum Bacillota; class Desulfitobacteriia; order Desulfitobacteriales; family Desulfitobacteriaceae; genus Desulfosporosinus. The sequence goes on from NZ_JMGA01000066.1 coordinate 28,586, forward strand.
GAGCTGCTCAGTGATCATATCTCGAATTATGCTTCAATTAATGGGAATATACTTAATGATAAGCCCAGAGATGATTTGAAAGCATAGATAGAAATATTTTATAATTCAAATAATTTACTTAACAGGCCAAGAAGTATGCCCACAGAGGCAAAAAGAGTTCGAGATGAATTTCAATGATCGTATTTTGAGTATTTGCAATATGACAAGCGGAAAGATCACATGTTAAAATAATAATATTATTATTTAGCACTGAATTATGAAATTGGGGGCATTAATATTGGACAGCTTAAGTAATCAGAACGTCCCTCTAGGTAATACCCAACTCGTAAGCGATTATTTAGAACAAGCCTTAAGAGATTTCCCCAGAATTCCTGGAATGAAGGGTAGTTTTTTTGATAAAGGGAATCCCCTGATTGACATAGCCGGTAATTTTTTGGAGGCTCTTTTGAGGGGTGACCAGCAAAGTGCTAGAAAATATATTTTGGTCGGAGTGGAACAAGGTGTAGGGATCAAAGACATTTATCTAAATGTATTGCAGTGTGTTCAGAGGGAGATTGGTCAGCTATGGCAAACTAACAGAATAAGCATAGCCCAAGAACACTATTGTAGTGCAACTGTCCAACTAATTATGGCCCAACTCTATCCCCAGTTTATACAAGCTAATCGTAATGGACGAAAGATCATGGTGGCCTGTGTTTCTGGTGAACTTCATGAAATTGGGGCTCGTATGGTCTCGGATTTCTTCGAGATTGAGGGGTGGGATGCTAACTATATCGGTGCCAATACACCCCCAAATGAAATACTGGAGACGTTGACCAAACTTAATAGTGATGTTTTAGCACTCTCAGTAACAATGCCAAATCATGTTGGCAAAGTGAGGGAAGTGATATCTTTAGTTCGCTCCTCGAAGCTAGGACAAAGGACAAAGATTATTGTGGGAGGTTATCCCTTCAATATACAACCTAATCTCTGGCGGCAAGTAGGTGCAGATGGGTTTGGGTATGATGCTCAAGATGCTATAAATGTAGCGAATATTCTTTATGATGAATTAATTGTCCCTAAACAGTCTAACTTTAAGGCAACCGTAAAAATTGCAGTACCGAAGATTGATCCGGCTATACAAAGGAATTCTACCTGCTATCTGAATCCTCAAGATATCGAAACCGATGTACATGATCCATACTATGATGAAATGATGAGATTGAATAATGAGCTGGTAAACACCCAGCGGGAACTAAATATAAAGAACATAGAACTTTTAAAGATGTGCAAAGCTAAATCCTCGTTTTTGGCCAACATCAGTCATGAGATTAGAACTCCTCTCACGGTGATGCTAGCTTTTACGGAGGAATTACTTAACCGAGAATCTCCGCCTTCTAGTCAAGAGATAATCGATTATGCGACTGAGATCAAAGAAAGCGGACAGAATTTGCTTCAGTTAACCAACGATCTATTAGACCTTTCCAAGGCCGAAGCAAATCGGATGTCTTTAACTCTGACTGATGTTGACGTAGATCGTCTTGCCCGTTCAGTAGAAAGGAACTTGCAACCTCTGGCTCGCCGGCAAGAAGTATCTCTAAGACTAATAACAAAAAATGTACCACATATTATTGCTGATGAAGAACGGGTTAGACAAGTTATTTCTAATCTTCTGGAAAATGCCCTTAAGTATAGTCCTCCCGGCAGCTCTGTATGTTTAAAAATTCACGAAGCTCCTTTACAGGAAGAAGGGATAATCCTTGTGATTGAAGATAATGGGCAGGGGATTCCGGCTAGTGCACTACCGCATATCTTCAAGGAATATTATCGATTTGAACGTGAAGGAAAAGCTGTGAGTGGAACAGGTTTAGGCTTGTCCTTAGTTAATCAAATTGTAAATCTTCACATGGGTCAAATCACTGTTGATTCTGTTGAGGGGCAAGGTACTACATTCACTATTTACTGGCCCATTTATCCAGCTTTTGATCCGGAGTTAAAGTAAGTCAATCAATGATAGCTTTCATATAGCTGATTTTTAAGATCAATACTATCTGTATTTATAGAAGGGAACGGCGCTTATGGTTCGCAATAAAATTATAGTGGCAGAAGATGATATTCGTCTCCAGAAATTTCTCCATCAATATTTAACACGTGAAGGTTTTAATGTAATGGTTGTGGGAAAAGGGGATGAAGTTATTACAGCGTGCTTCCACTTTCAGCCGGATCTTTTGTTGCTCGATATCATGATGCAAGGAATGGATGGGTTTGAAGTTTGCCGCAAAATACGGGAAGAGAGTGATCTGCCTATTATCATTCTATCTGCTAAGGACGGAAATACGGATAAGATTTTAGGACTTACTTTAGGATGTGATGATTATATTACCAAGCCGTTTGAAAATGCTGAACTTCTTTTACGCATAAAAGCAGTTTTACGTCGTGTTAAAGAATTTAACCATAATAAAGACGGGCTAAATATCATAAAACTCCCTGGACTTACTATTAACAGGATTACAAGAGTTACTTGCCTCGGCGACAAGGAGGTTAAGCTAACTCCAAAAGAGTTTGAATTACTCTGGTTGCTGTCCTGTCGGACCGATCAAGTTTTTACCAGAGACCAACTCCTCTACCATATTTGGGGTTCCGAGTATTACGGTAATTCAGAAGTAGTTACCATGCTTGTTAAACGCCTGCGTGAAAAAATTGAGCCTGACGTGTCCAATCCTTATTACATTAGAACAGTGCACGGTGTTGGATACAAATTGGGAGTTAAAGCGGTTAAAGAAGCATGACTTCCTATTAGATTGTTAGTTATGAAAAATAGAATATCGTACTTCTTGTCAGAAAAATGTCATATTCATGTAAGAATAATGACATTTTTTCTTGTTATTATTCTAAATGAATAATATGGAGAAGAGAGAGGAAATAAGTCATGAATCTTAAAATCAGGACTAAGCTTTTAAGTGGGTTCCTATTATTACTAATCTTAATTGGCTTGGTTGGGTATCTTGGTCTTTCAGGCATGAATCGCACGGTAAGTAATTACAACGTTGTTGTACACACCAATATGCCCGTAGCAGCCTACGTTTGGGAATTGCGTTCCCTTCAGCTTGAACAAACTGCAATAGTTAGAGGGTACTTCATATACCAAGATGAAAAGTATCCACAGCAGTTTGCTGATTCGAATAAACAGATTGCAGACACTTACGACGCTATACAACCTTTACTTACTACTGAAAAATCCAAGGCCTTCCTGGCAGAGTTCAAGACAAACCATGATAAGTATCGGAATAATTGTGAAACAATTCTTGCTTTGATTAAACAAGGAAAAACTCAAGATGCATTGAACATTGCTGAGGAGTCACGGCAATATGTGGATAATAATAAAGCAATCACCTTGGAATGGACCCAATGGGTCGATCAGGTTAACACTGAGAAGGTAGACATTGTAAAGAATGAGGTTGCTAGAAAACAGTCCGAATCTTATATCGTTATGCTCTTAGCGATAATCGTTGGCCTGGGAACCGGCATTATATTAGCGCGTTCGATTTCGAGACCGGTAGTTGCATTAGCAAAGATGTCGGAATTCGTAGCTAAAGGGGACCTCACCCAACCAATGCCTATTATCAAATCAGGTGATGAGATTGAAACCTTAGCTAAGGCTTACGGTACTATGCTGGAGCATCTACGCAGCCTTATTCAAGAAATCGGTCACACTTCCCAGCAACTGGCTTCCACAAGTGAAGAAATGTCAGCTTCCGCTCAAGAAACAAATGCCTCGGCGGAACAAGTTGCTTCCACGGTCAACCAATTAGCGTTAGGAGCATCTCAACAAGCAACCGATGCCGAAAAATCTAGTAGTATTGTAACTCAGATGGTTGCCGAAATCCAACAAGTTGAAACTAATGTTCAAATAGTGGCGATTACAGGTGAAAAAGTAGCTCAAACCGCTCAACAGGGCTCCTTGGAAGCGGAAAATGTTATTGCCAAAATGGATAAAATTAGTACAGTTACCACCCAAACTGGCGAGGCTATTAAAACGTTAGGACTGCAATCTGAGAAAGTTGGACAGATAATTAACGTAATTAAAGATATTGCCGATCAAACTAATTTGTTGGCTTTGAACGCTGCTATAGAAGCTGCTCGAGCCGGTGACCATGGAAGAGGATTTGCTGTAGTTGCGGATGAAGTCCGCAAACTAGCGGAAAAGTCATCGATCTCAACCCAACAAATTGCTGAACTCATAAATAACATTCAAAAGGATACCATCCACGCGGTAAAATTGATGGATTTAGGAAGCCAGGATGTTATTGAAGGAGTCGAGGCAGTAACTAAAGCGAGTGGGTCATTCAAACTAATCGCAGCGGATGTGGAAGAAGTGGTCAATCAAATTCAGCAGGTTCAATCCATCTCCAAACAAATGTCTAACAGAAGTCGTGAAGTGGCTCAATCAATAGATAGCATTGCTGCTATCTCCCAGCAAACTGCTGCTTTTACTGAAGAGGTTAATGCAACTGGTGAAGAACAAATAGCAGCGGTTGCGGAAGTGTCCAGAGCTGCCCTGGAATTGACTACTTTAGCCGAAGAATTAAACAATATGGTACTACGTTTTAAATACTAAGACTCGTTGCATTTAATATATAAACTTAATCATTGACCCTTTTTCCTCTCTGCTTTAAGAGAGGATTTTTTAATTAATTGTATTGCTTAATATGTGTATTGATGAGATCAAGCAAATGTCTTAGATGATCTAGAAACTGAGCGAATAAATAAAGAGACAGGTGCTATGTTCGATAAGTTATGGAAATAAGGAATACCAAATAAATATACAGAAAGAGGGCCCTGTACTTAACAACTGGAACCCTCTTTACTTCATGGAAGGGACTTTAGTTGGAACTGACTGATGGATGTTGCAGTTAAGAATGGGAATTGCGCTAAGTTTAGATAAGTGGAAATGACAAACCTCAAACCTCTGCTGCGGTGGCCAAGTACCTAGGATAATTTATCCCTTCATATTTTTTACATCTACCGAGTGTCTCAAAAATATCTATTAAATATCAAGAATAAATTATCGGGACTATTTATATGATTTGTAGCAAAGATAAGTTTTCCATTGATATTCTCACAGAAGAACCCATAGTCTGATGTGACGGGTTTTCGACATGCTTCTTAGGGCTAAGGTGTTATTTCTCTAGGAGTTAAATGATCAGAAGGAGCTCAATATGAGAATAATGACAAGGATAATCTCTATTTTCTTAATAATTTGCTACATCATCACGGTTGGAAATCCTGCTTATGATTATGCATCTACTTCTTATATAACATCAACTTCTGATCAAACTATTACTACTACCCGACTTTTTGGCCAAACAAGGTATGAAACTGCCAAAGTAATTGCGGAAAATTATAAACAAGGGAAAGTCCGAAACGTTATCATTTGTGAAGGCAATGGGTTCACCGATGCATTATCCGCCAGCGTTTTAGCTCATAAAAAGGAAGCTCCTATTCTATTAGTTGATTCATCAGTTGATGGGTTTAAGGATGCTTATGAGTATATGGTACAACATCTGGATTCAACTGGGACGGTATATATCATTGGTGGAATTGGGGTTATTAGTAAGGAAGTTGAAACAAAACTTAATCTCCTTGGATTTAAAAAACTTGTTAGGATTGCTGGCAACAATAAGTATGATACATCTTATCAATTGGCAAATGCGCTTACAGATACAGCTGTATCTACTGTAGTTATTTCCTCAGGCGAATCATACCCCGACGCTCTAAGCATTTCTAGTTTTGCTGCTAACAACGGTTGGCCCATATTGTTAACACCCCAAGATACCCTTCCTGAGGAAGTCAAAAAATTTTTGTTAGAGAAAAAACCATCGAAAGTTTATATAACCGGAGGCGTCGGAGTAATTTCAGATAATGTTAAATCTCAAATCAGTAATTTGCTGCCTAAGTCTAATGTAGAAAGGTTAGCAGGTTTAGACAGATTTGATACTAACGTAATTATAGCCCAGACCTTTAAACCGAATCCGTCGACAATTTATCTTACTACTGGATGTGATTTTGCAGATGCCTTAGCAGGTAGTGTGCTGGCAGCTAAAAAAGGTGATCCTATAATATTTATTAACCCTTTAACACCAACATTGCCTAAATCGATAGCCAGTTATTTTGGGAAACTTAATGCTTGTAATATTAGTCCAATTATCATTGCTTTTGGTAGTAATGAAGTTGTATCGGATGAGATTCTAAAAAATTCAAGTGACTTGATTATAGGCACAGTGGAAGAAGATGATATCTATTATATAGAAGATATCACTTCAAACGTATTTCAGAATGAAGCATTTGCATTACCAGCATCGGTACAAGCAAAGCTCTATAACAGCGAGATTAGTGATGTAACTGTTCAATGGAATCCTTTGACAGTTGATACAAGCAAAGTGGGGCTAAGTGTTTATGACGGAGTTGTAGATGGATATAGGAAAACAATTAGACTTAATCTTAAAATTCATCTTACAAACAACAAGCCCATAATTAATGCTTTTAATCACATAGAAACCCCAACTTACGAGGGTTCAGGTCAAGCAGTTCATCCAAGTGTTATAGATTTTCAAACAGAATATAGTTTTGAAACTTGGGGAGGATTTCGTTATTGGATGGCACTTACCCCTTATCCCTACTTCAATAGTGCCTTCGAAAATCCAAGCATTTTGGTCAGTAGCGATGGACTAAACTGGATTAGTCCACCCGGTATAAAAAATCCGTTGTTTTTTCAACCTGGTTCCTTGCGCAATCACTATAATTCCGACCCAGAATTAGTTTATGACCCGGATCAAAACACATTGATTCTTTACTGGCGTGAATGCAGGGAAAATGCATTTGAGAGAATATGGGTTGTAAAAATTAGTCCGGATTATAAGCAAAGTGAAAAAATACTCTGCTTTGAAAAAGCTTGGGACTACCAAAAAAGCGGTCTAGTGCTATCTCCGACAATTTGGCGCAAGAATGCAAAAGAGTGGTATATGTGGACTACTGACGGAAGATTATCAATGCAACTATATACATCGACAGATGGCATAACCTGGAGTTCAGGACAACCTTGTAGTGCTCCCTGGGATACATGGAATGGTGGGTATATTCCTTGGCATATAGCAGCTAAACCCAATCACCCCGAAAAAAGAATTGATTTTTTAATCTCTGGGTGGCCTATTAAAGGGACAATTCAAGATTGTCAATTGCTCTACGCAACGGCACCGATGTCACAACCGAAAGAACTTAGTATGCCACTTCAGGAACCATTACTGCGACCTGGTGCTGGAGATACATGGGATAATGGTTACATTTACCGAAGCAGTTTTGTTCGGGAACCGGGAGATTCGACGAGATTCCGAATTTGGTATTCTGCTTGTTCGAAGCAGAAAACATGGCATATTGGGTATACCGAAGGAACGTTAACTAATCGGCAATAGGGCACTGGTTTTTTGTGGATTGTATTCCTTCTAAACTGTGGGCAACTTCCTTCAATTTTGTAAGAGAAAAATTTCGTTTTTGGGAACTCTTTGATTCCTTATTTAAGAGAACCTGCAAATAATCCCAAAAGGCAGCCGTAATATTGCTTTCGTTAATAGCAAAAACAACTAAAGGAGCTGAAGTCTTGACTACAAATAAGCCCACATCTTCCCTGACATAAATCGTAACTCCCTCCAAGTGTTTATCCTTCGTTAAATATACAGAAAAGTTTTCATTGGTCTCAAGGAGATGAATAACACCGTGCAAATGTTGAAGGTATTCATCCGGAGTATAGAATAGCTGGGTTTCGCTGAGGGCATCAGAAAAGTTTACTGCTACCTCACCAGCTAAAATCTGCTCAGGATTTGGCAGAGAGCAGATTACCGTAAAGCGGTATTTTGGGATATCTTCCAAAAACCTTCCTAATCGTATTTGATGAAGAGCCAACAATTGTTCTCTTCGGGACCTTTCTATTCGGGTCAAGATGCTGATCGCCACAGAAGGCGGCATGGTAATACTCGTGAGGCCATCTGCCTTTATAATGGTATTGTTTTTTTCATCCTCAAACTCATCCAGCAGTGAAAGATACTCACGGTTATCACTATTATTGGACGGAGTGGATATGTGCATCAAAGGACGACAAAGATGCAGAAAATCCAGAAATTCTTCTGACAACGCCTGAACTGTTTTGTGATTGGTGAAAAGGAAATTTGCTGCGTTTTTTGTCTTGCTTTCCACAGAAGAGGAGGTAACTGCTGCAGGGGTATCCGGAGCTACGAAGAAGGTCTGGCGGAATAAGCCGTCTTTGCTTTTGGCATAGTAATAGGGTTCTATGGCACCGGTCATATAAAGAGGCACCCAATGTTGAATGCCCAACATCATTTCATCAAAATTGCGGTTTGTGGAATGGATCATTTTTATCCGGTTGCCCTTTTTTAAAACTTGCACAAGCATTGATACCCATTGAGCAGTGAACTCTCGGTCACGAGTTAGCCACTCCATGTCCTCATCGCTGTAAAGAAACAGTGTTTGAGGGCATTTGCTTTTTAAAACCAGGGACAAAAAAGTAAATGCAGCGGTTTGTTTACCCTTAACCCCATAGAACACTTCATTTTCTGAAGTGATAATTGGTATATTGGCATTTTCAATAACTGAGCTAGGTTCCGATTTTTTGAATTTAAAATTAATTACTGTCTCGAGAAAGGAATTAATTGAATCAGTAGACGATGACTCTTTTTCATTAAGCCATTCATAAATGATTATTTCTAAGGGTTGTGATAATTCCGTTTCTGTTGCTTGGATTTGTGAACTGTGGACAATAGCTTCCCGAAGGCTGACTTTTTGACAGTCGTTTCCGCACTTCCGGGCAAAGTATTCAGCCATAGCCTGTAGGTAGGTAACATTTTTGGCTGGAGTTCGGTTGCCTCGGCGTAAACGACTGATAAATGACGCATCCAGGGCAATATTGCGAGCCAAAAGAATGTTGGAAGTTTTGGTAATTTGCATGAGAAGATCGAGCTTTTCTGCAAAGGTCAATATAAGCACCCCTAAAGAAGATTCTATCATATTATTATAAAAAATTGTGAATTATTTGGCATTAATCGTGCCAACAATTGTCAATGCCAATTTCCACTTGGTAATTATTTCATGATCATAATTCTGATAAAATCATAATTGGTGTATCACAGTTGAGATTTTAAGTCCCTTATGTTAAGGAAAGAGAGGTGAAAGTCGAGCCGTGTTCACTCGACATTTCTTTGACTTTTAAAATTAAACTTAAAACGGGTTTCTTTAAAACTCAGCCTTATGATCTTATCCTTGGTAAGGGACAGATAATCCTGACTCCCCTGGAGGATAATTATGACAGATGCTTGGTAATCAATGGGGAGGATTTACAAGCTATTTGGATTATCATCAGAAATGTGTCGGCTGAACTGGAAATAATGACTGCAACCAATAGTTATATCGCTAGCTTTACTGATCATACTTACCTGGAAGAAGTATCGATTGTCTTAGCTAAAGAATTTGGCAGAAAAGTGATCCTTCAGGACGAATTTTAGTTCGCAATTAAGGTAACCTATGGTCTGGATAACACTAATTTAAAGAAGCAGCGATATGCTCAAAGCGATCACATCCATGTTATTGGAATTTTCAACAAGCAGAATCGGAGTGGTCTGATGATAAATAATTCAGTTGAACAAGAAAATGAGCTATTGGATAAAGCATTCCGGGCAAGTCCTTGTTTAATGGCTATCAGTGCTATTGCGGACGGCCGTTATATCAAAGTCAACAAATGTTTTGAAGAAGCAACAGGTTTTCCTGCAGAAGAGGTAGTTGGTCGGACTTCAATTGAACTTAACATTTTCGATACTCTCAGTCGAACTAGAGTAGCAGAATTACTTATTAACCAAGGAACCCTAAAGAACATAGAAGCTAGTTTTCGAACAAAAGATGGGAGTATTCGAATAGGTCTGTTTTCAGCTGAATTAATAGAGTTCAATGGTCAAAAATGTATTTTAAGTGTAGCCAATGATGTAACCGAATTAAGGAATTACGAAAAGGAAGTTTCGAAGCTTGAAAGAATGAACTTGATAGGACAAATTGCCGCCAGTATCGGACATGAGATTAGAAATCCCATGACGACGGTACGTGGATATCTCCAGCTATTGGGCGCGAAAGCGGATTATATGGCGGAGAAAGCGACCTTCGACCTTATGATCTCGGAGCTGGACCGCGCTAATGAGATTATCGCGGAGTTTCTCTCAGTGGCTAAAATGAAACAAAATAAACTAAAATCAAAAAATCTTAACGAAATCATCAGTAATTTATACCCACTCATTGAGGCGGATGCCTTCACCCAAAATAAACAAATTTGTTTCATTCCAGGGGTGATTCCTGACTTGGAATTCTATGTAAAGGAGATTTCCCAACTAGTTCTTAATTTAACCCGCAATGGATTTGAGGCGATGGAAGAAAGAGGATGCCTTAATATTAGAACGTTTACAGAGGGTAAGAGGGTTGTTCTTCAGATTGAGGATGAGGGGAGCGGCATTTCTCCAGAATGCCTAAACAAGTTAGGAACGCCTTTCTTTACCACTAAAGATTATGGGACTGGATTAGGTTTGGCAACTTGCTACAAAATTGCAGAGAATCATAATGCTAAGATTCTCATCAATTCAAGTTCTAGTGGGACAAACATCGGTGTTCTTTTCCCTATAAGATAAGCCTATGGCAGTGACAAGTGAATCGACCTGACAACCTTGGTTGATAGGACTGACGGAGGCAGGGGTAACCGGTCGGGCTTGTACCAAGAATCTTACGCGCGTAAGATTCTTGGTACAAGCCCGGGAAAAGGCTCTCTTATTTAGGGTGATGCAATAAATTTAATTGATTTAAACTGGAAATAATTATAAAATGACTAAAAGCACTTTTACAATAAGCTATTAAAAGAGGGAGGACAATTTATGGAAG
>NZ_JMGA01000008.1 GCF_000765145.1 Desulfosporosinus sp. HMP52
GCCTCTCCATGCAATGAGTTTCACTCCTGTGGATCGAAGCCGCCCTGTCTCTCGGGTCGATTGTTCTTAAGCGTGTTTTGTGGCTTTTTAGCGTAGCTTTCATGCCGCTGCCGTAGCACACCAAAAAACTAAAGACTGCCTTTCTAACACGCCAAGGATTTCACGAAGTCATACCTGAGCCCCCCAAAGATCTGCTTACACTCCCAACAAACTGACTGGAGGAGCGCTTTTCTGCTAAGCGGATGCGTCAGTGAAGCCGCGCTAAGGCGAGGGCCGACGGTTCGCGTCCCGTAGCGCGCCGCAGGTTCACATGCGACGGAACAGGATGTTCCTAGTGCCGCATGCGCCACGGACGGCATAGCATGCGGCCAGAAATACCAAGAGGTTCGGACGCGCTCGCGAACTGTCAAGCGAGCCAGCGGCGTAACTCGCAAACGCGTGCGGAACGAAGACACTGTCTTCGCACGAGTTAACACACTAAGAAGCGCTCCGCCCCAGAGCCCGACAAAACCGTGACCCGATAGTGTTAAAAGGACCGTCCCCACAACACGCTAAAAACACCGGTAGTTCTTACGAACTACCGGTGTTTAATATTGCTTAAGCCGATTCTTCTTTCTTGCCCTTCTTAACCTTTTCGGTCATTACAAGGAGCGGCTCTTCTTTCTTTAAGACCACTTCCGGCGTAACGACACATTTTGAAACATCATTACGTGAAGGCAAGTCATACATAACATTGAGCATCAGATCCTCAAGGATTGACCTAAGTCCTCGAGCCCCGGTATTTCTACGAATCGCTTCCGCAGCTATACTGGTGAGGGTTGCATCTTTGAACTCTAAGGTTACTCCATCAAGCTCCATTAGTTTTTGATACTGCTTAACCAGGGCATTCTTGGGCTCGGTTAAGATACGTACTAATGCTGCTTCATCCAGTGCTTCAAGGGTTACAATGACAGGCAAACGCCCAACAAATTCCGGAATCAACCCAAATTTTTGCAGATCAGCCGGCAGTATTCCTTTTAGGACTTCGCCAACATTTAAGTTTACCTTGTTGGGAATAGTAGCACCAAAACCCATGGTTTTTTGTCCGGCACGGTTTTGAATGATTTTCTCAATTCCATCAAAGGCTCCACCAACAATAAATAATATATTGGTGGTATCTAACTGGATAAATTCTTGGTGGGGATGTTTGCGGCCGCCTTGGGGCGGTACACTGGCAACTGTTCCTTCAAGAATTTTCAGCAAGGCCTGTTGAACTCCCTCACCTGAGACATCTCTGGTAATGGACGGATTTTCCGATTTACGAGCTATCTTATCAATCTCATCAATATAAACAATACCCTTTTCTGCTTTTTCCACATCGTAGTCGGCAGCTTGAATTAACTTTAAGAGAATATTTTCAACATCCTCACCTACATAACCTGCTTCAGTTAATGACGTGGCATCGGCAATTGCAAAGGGAACATTAAGAACTTTGGCTAGCGTTGAGGCCAACAAAGTTTTCCCAGAACCTGTAGGTCCCAACATGATGATATTAGATTTTTGCAATTCAACATCATCGATTTTCATGCCCAAGTTAATCCGTTTGTAGTGATTATAGACTGCTACGGAAAGCGCCTTTTTAGCGTCTTCTTGACCGATAACATACTGGTCAATGATTGCCCGAATTTCTTTAGGTTTTAGAATGTCTCCAATCTCAACACCCAGATCATCCGTTAGCTCTTCCTCGATAATCTCATTACAAAGTTCAATGCATTCATCACAAATGTAAACCCCCGGGCCAGCTACTAGTTTTTTGACTTGTTCCTGGGTCTTTCCGCAAAATGAACACTTGAGTTGATTTTTGTCTTCAGTGTACTTTGCCATCCTCTCACCTCTATACCTCAGAATTCCCCCTAAGGCGTCGGGTTTTAAGTATTTTGTTCTACTAAGAAGTTGACTGTCTTCTGACTGTTCATGCTTTGTTTGTAGAACTGTAGCTCCCCGCGCGCTATAAGGGTTCGTTTGAGCAGTGCTGCGTCTTGTCCGTGACGCTCACTTGCTTTTTTAAGCTCTTCATCTAATTCGTCTTCAGTGATCTCAATTCCTTCTACTTTGGCAATTGTTTCTAAAACTAAATCAGTCTTGACACTCTCAGCAGCTTGAGGACGCAGCTCCTCTTTCATAGCTGCTTCAGTTGAGTTTGTAAATTGGAAATAATGCTCCAGAGTCATTCCTTGCTGGGCAAGATTACGACTGAGATCATCTACCATTACAGTGATTCTTTCGTTAATCATAACTTCAGGAATCTCAACGCTGGCGTTGTCAACCACTTTGGAGACAATGGAGCGGACATGCTCATCTTTAACTCGCATTTCAGTTGTCTTCATTAATTTATTCCGCAAATCGCTTTTCAATTCATCCAGAGTCTCAAATTCGCTGACATCTTTTGCAAATTCATCATCTAAAGCAGAAAGTTCTTTGCGTTGAATTTTTTTAACGAGAGTTTTAAAGACAGCCTCTTTACCAGCTAGCTCTGCACTATGATATTCAGCAGGGAAGGTAACGTTTACTTCAACAGGTTGTCCTATTTCAGCTCCAATTAAACCTTCTTCAAAACCGGGAATAAATGTTCCTGAGCCAATGACAAGCTCGTAGTTCTCAGCTTTACCGCCAAGGAAAGGTGTTCCATCTGTGAATCCTTCAAAATCTAAGGTTACAGTATCATCATTCTCGACTTTGCCTTCTTCGAGGGTCATCAGACGAGCGTGTTGCTGCTGCTTGCTTTTAAGTGCTTCTTCTACTTCTTCTTCAGAAATAATGGCTGCACTTTGTTCGATCTTAAGGCCTTTATATTCACCAAGTTCGACTTCAGGTTTAACCATGACTTTTGCTTTAAAAATCAGGTCTTTTCCTTCCTCAATTTGAACCAATTCAACACTTGGACGGTCTACAGGGTCGATGCCACTTTCGAGGACTGCTTCAGAGTATGCCGGGCCGACTAATTGATCTAAGGCTTCGTCATAAAGTGCTTCTTTTCCTACATGCTGTTCAACCATGCGACGGGGTGCCTTTCCTTTACGGAATCCAGGAACGTTAACTTTCTTGGCCAACACTTTAGCTGCTTGATTCACCGCATTGACAAATTTTTCGGCTTCTACGGTAACTTCCAAAGCTACAAGATTTTTTTCTAGTTTTTCAACTGAGACTGACATATTATGTTCTCCCCCTTAAACACTATTTAAGACTATGTGCAAGGCAGCTGTGGATACTCGTTAGTCTTACCGTTTTTTTAAGACTACAAACCCCCGCTTAAGCCAAATACATCTATGAAATTCACTAATCAATTATAACAGACTTACTTCTCGTAATCAAATTGAAGACCCCCTCAGCAGACGTCACGGATAACTCTTGCTATTAAGGGCAAAATACCCTATCAAAGATCCTAAATATTTAGGAAAGGAGGACATGCATGCTTATCATTGTAGTTAGAACCCTTATTCTTTATTTAGTGGTTATTATCGCCCTACGCTTGATGGGAAAAAGGGAAATCGGCCAGTTACAGCCTTTCGAGTTAGTTGTTATCCTCATGATCTCCGAATTCGCGGCTGTGCCTAGTGAAAACAATGGGGTTCCACTCCTCAGCGGCATTATTCCCATTCTGGTTCTCCTATCTGCAAGCATGACTTTAGCTTGGATTTCTCTCAAAAGCGAAAAGGCTCGAGATATTATTTGCGGAAAACCAAGTATCCTTATTGATCGAGGTAAAATTTCAGAAACTGAACTTAGAAGAAATTGTTATAACATGAGCGATTTGCTCGAAGAACTCCGTATTAACGATATCCCTAATATTGCTGATGTCGAATATGCAATTTTAGAAAACAATGGTCAAGTTAGTGTTATGCCTAAGGTTCAAAAAAGGCCCATTATTCCTGACGATTTAAAAATCACTCCCCCCTATGAAGGTTTACCTTTAACTCTTATTATAGATGGAAAGCTAAAAAGGGATAATCTAGAGCGAAGTGGTAAGGATTTGGATTGGTTGATGCGAGAACTCAAGAATCATAAGCTCGACAAGATCGAAGATGTCTTAATTGCCAGCTTAGATTCTTCCGGAAAACTCTTCTTACAAGAAAAAGAAAGGCAAAAAAAGAAAAAAGTTAAACCATTACAGACTCAAGTGTGAGGTGAATAGATTTGCGAACCCTAGGGACTATTATTGTTATCGTTATTTTTTTACTGGGAGGCTCCTATGCTTCCTATGGATTTGTAAAAAACACAACCCAAGCAACTGAGGCACACTTAAAAACGGTTGAACAATCTATTTCAGCTCAGCAATGGGAAGAGGCTAAAAAGGAATTAGGGATCGTGCAGGAGAGTTGGAAGAATAATGCTAACTGGTGGAGCATTATTCTCGATCACCAACAGATTGACACCATTGATCTTAGCATAGGTCGGTTAGAAAGATTTATTGGTGCAAAAGATATTCCCCTTTCTATGGGTGAATTGTCTGACTTACAACTATTATTCTCTTATCTTTTTGATGCAGAAAGGTTTAATCTCCAAAATATCTTTTAAAATAATCCCTGTTAAAATCTCACACTTGTCAGATCTTAAAATTTATGATAGAATTCTCTCTGTTGCAACAAATAAATTTGCGAGAGTGGCGGAACTGGCAGACGCACTGGATTTAGGTTCCAGCGGGAAACCGTGGGGGTTCGAGTCCCTTCTCTCGCACCACATTATGAGGCTGAGTCCGCTTGACATTGGGTTGTCAGGCGGATTTTTTGTTGTCCTTTTTAGGATGAACAAAAACTTACTTAATATCCCCTAGTTCAGCATGTTGGGTTTTGGTTGAGTCAACAGGGAATTATAAAATGAATTATAAAATTACAATCAGGAATAATAAACAAGGGCATACAAGGCAATTTTAGTAAAAAACTCTATCCATTTTGGAAAATGGATTATGAATTTATAGCAAGTTCCTCTTTATCACGGAATTATGTAACTGATTCTACACATACCATTTATACAAAAAATAAGATAGGAGGCAACCATTATGAAGGATAGAATGTATTTTGGTTTTGTCGTTGGTTTAATTGCAGGAATTCCGTTAAGTATCTGGACGCTTTTTTCATACTATGTATTAGATTTTACCCAAACAAGAATGTTGGATTATGCTTCCGAAATATTATTTGGGCGATTACCTCTTAATGCTTTAGAAAGCATTATTGCCTGGATTGGGCAAATGGTATTTTGTGGATTTATCGGAGTAGGATTTGCGTATTTAATCCCTATTGTTAGTAGTAGACATTACTTAGCTAAAGGATGGATATATTCGGCTTTTATATGGTTCAGTTCGTATGCAATTGCTACATTATTCAAAATGCCTGATTTATTTTACACAGCACCTTATACAGTAGTTTCAAATTTTATTGGGGCAAGTATATATGGATTGGTCCTTGCAGAAGCCACCAGGCGGTTGATTAGCACTCCTAAATGCCATGGAAATTAGGAAATTAGTCACCTCAGCCTTCGAACTGAGCTTTGCTGTCTAAAATGATCCCAATTTCCTCTATTTAACATTGACCAAATCTATTAATCTTGCTACAATAGTTCTTGTCGAAAACACATGCCGATGTAGCTCAATTGGTAGAGCAGCTGATTTGTAATCAGCAGGTTACAGGTTCGAGTCCTGCCATCGGCTCCAGTTAATTTAATAATCAGTAGAGGGTAGGCTTTAAGGGCTTCTATCCTCTATTTTATGTTTATTGCCGTTTTGTATATCTTAAGCAAAGGAGTATTCTCCACAGTAGTTTTATATCCTTTACTTACCGACCCCCTCAAACTTTTTCACCCAAACGTATAAGGTTTTAAGAGAATCTATAATTTACAACGAAACCTAAGATATTGCGCATGCCTCCGGACGCGGGGGTTTTTTTGATTTCAAACATAAATATTCAGTTTTTAAAACTTTCGATACAGTTTGGATCTAAATGATTACATATTTTAACTGGTATTGCTTCGACATAAATCACAAAACCTAAACTGTCTAAATAACATACGAGGAGGTTTTGTGAATGTTTGGCATGAAAAGAAGAACTAGTAATCCAAATAGTTTGTTTAGTCCACCTTCGTTATTTCTCCATGCCCTTACGATTGGAGCTGCTGTTTGGATAGGCAAAGCTTGGGGAGATAAAGACGATCTTTAAGGAGGGGTACTATGGCAACTTTAGGTAAAGAAAATAATTTGAAATTCGTACCGGAAGGAAATGCTCAAAAGCCTGGAATACTAACACCAAAAACTAATGTAATCGCTAAAAAGACGGATTTTTTAAATAATGAAAGTTCAGATCCTAGTCATAGATGATTGTTGTAAGGGACAGCCTCGGCTGTCCTATTACATGTAGAGGTTGTCATCCTAAACTCTGAATTAACCAAAAGTATTCAAAGATCAAAACCATCAGATCAACTCCGATTAAAACCATTAAGTTACCTAACCAATTCTCGGGATATTTCCAAAAGTAAAAGATAATATTAAATAGAATAACAACGGCCGAACAGATACCCCAGCGCATATACAGTCCCTGATCATTTGAGAATAGGTGAATGAACCATATTACCGGAATAAATAAAAAGACACTCAAAAATGTAATTATTGAGTAACCGATTAAGCGGCGCAAATCGTCGGGACCGGGTTTTGCTTTACTCATGGTTTCTCCCCCTCCCCCTTCACCCTTGAGTTATTGGATAAATAAGTATATCACGAATAATCTGGAGTTTGTAATAACTCCATTTATTGAGGAGAGCTAAGGTCTTACCCGACTAAAGAATAGTGAGACATTCAGAAAAGCGACCTAAGGACTTGCTCTTAGGTCGCTTCCATAATTTCCGGTAAATTTAATTAGCAGGCATTGACTTATTGCCGCTCAGATTTTTGTTTCTCCTGCTTTTTGTTGTCACTTTTTTCTTTAGCTTTCTCATTTTTATTGTCAGCTTTTTGGTTCTGCTCTGCCTTTTCCTTCTTAGAGGATCTATCAACGGTTGATGAAGACTCTACACTAGCCGGAGCAATTGTTACAGATGTTGGCTGAGTATTGGCCAAGGAAGTTTCTTGAGAAGATGCAGGTTCAGTCACAGTCACTTCGTTTGTTGAGGCCTGGTCCTGATCAGAGTCTTGACTATCCTCCTGTTCAGCATCCTCTTGATCATCCTCCAGCTGGAGCTTTCCATTTTCTTTAAGTGTCTTCTTGAATTCTTTTAAGGCTACCTTAGCTTCTTTTTTTAATGCTTTATTATGCGCTACATCTCTGACTTCTGAGTCTGTTGAATCAACAGTAGTTCCAGTATCAGTTTCTTCAGCAGCTACTGCTACGATTTTGGCCTCTTGCTTTTCCATCTTTGTAACCGCTTTTTCCATAGAACGCACTACATTGAGAGCCAGCTTTTGAGCTGCCTGAGGAGGGAGCTTTTCGAGTAGATTACCTAATACTTTTATGTTGTTTTGATTGACATTGGTAAGAGCGATAGTCAGCTTTTGGGCCTCTTCCGAGTCAGGATCTTCAATTTGCTCTAAAAATTCCTGAGCCTTGGTGATTTTGTCTGCATACTCAGTAAAAGCCTTCTCAGATCCTTCTGCTTCTCCATCAGTCATTAATTTCTGGGCCTTGGCCAGCTTCTCCAATGCCTGCTCCTGAGTCAACTCAGCCTTACGAGCCGGATCAAAGGACAAAGCCAATTTGAGTTTACCGATGAGTTCTGATAACCAATTCGCCGGATCAATCTCGTTGCCGTCTGCATCTACAACAGTCGTCGATTCAGCATCTTCGGTATTATCATCCTGGTCGGTTGTTTCTGTACTTGTATCATCTGTTGCTGATACATCCGCACTTGATTCATCTGTACTTGGGGTATCAGCACTTGTGCTTTCAGTGCTATCTGCATCCCCACTCACTACGTCTGCGTCCGTTGTCTCCGCAGTTGTGGATTCTGTAGTCTCTGTAATTGTAGTTACGGTATCTGCACTTGTAGTGGTCTGGGCAGAGGTTTCAGCTAAGACAAGGGCCGAGCTAAACGGAAACGCTAAAAGTGCTGCTGTGACGGCAACAGCAAGTTGATTCTTTAATTTTTTTCCTTTTGTGATTTGTTTCAAATGATACCTACCTCTTTCGTTATAAATCTTGAATAATGCGCACCTTTCATAATATCTTTACGAAGTTAGAATTATTTTTTAGGGGGGTCCAAAAGAGACTTGGACATTTTACGTCTAACCTGAGGGATTTTAACTGTACAAAAAAGGACAGATTCTTAGTAGTCAAACTTAAGAACCTGTCCTCTTGTATTTTTAGCATTCTCTAGCTTTGCTGTGTTCCATGCCGCTGTTCGGCACCACAGATAATGAAATACTCACTGGCTCTATGTGAGATTTCTTCACTTCTGTTGAAGAAGTTGCCTTTCCGGTCTACACCAAGGCTACAGATAAAGGGGTAGCATTGGTTGCCCCGATACTTTAGAAATCCTCACCAAAAAGCTATACTATTTGGCAAACATAAAAAACACCGAGAATTAATTCTCGGTGTGCTTTTTCTTTATGGGGTGGGTGATGGGGCTTGAACCCACGAATGCCGGAACCACAACCCGGTGCGTTAACCACTTCGCCACACCCACCATGAGTTTTTTTGTTGGTGCGCCTGGAGAGATTCGAACCCCCGACAACCTGCTTAGAAGGCAGATGCTCTATCCAACTGAGCTACAGGCGCATCTTAAAAGGGCCAGCTCAAACTCCCAGGTCTACAAATTTACAGCTTGTGAATTATTGCTACTGTAAACAATAGCTTGTACACACTATAAATTTGAACCTCGAACTTCGTCTTTAAAAAATGGTCGGGGCAGAGGGATTTGAACCCCCGGCCTCCTGCTCCCAAGGCAGGCGCGCTACCAAGCTGCGCTATACCCCGTTGGTGACTTGATTAGTATAGCTCATCTTTGAGGTTTCGTCAAGGAAAAAATCAAAAAAAGTTTTAAAAAAATTGGAGGGGATTTTTATGTGCTTTTTCAGCTTCTCAGTGCCTAACCCGCGGAGTTTTTTGGGAGGAGAAAAGCGATGCTTATGCTTATGCTTATGCTTATGCTTAGGTCTAGCTTTTAACCTTCAGCGTTTGAAGGATGGGGATTGCTTTGCGGAATGCTTGGGCACGGTGACTGAGCCGGTTTTTCTCGCTTAAAGTCAGCTCGGCCATAGTTCGCTGATACTCCGACACAAAAAAGAGAGGGTCATAACCGAATCCGTCTTTTCCACGGCGTTCAGTTAAGATTTGTCCTTCCACAGTGCCCTCAGTAAGAAATTCTTTTCCATCCGGAGTTGCTATGACTAAGGCACAACGAAAGCGAGCCTGTCGTTGAGAATCAGCAACCCCTTTTAACTCTTGAAGCAGCTTATCATTATTTCGCTCATCATCTTTAGGTTCTCCCGCAAAACGGGCAGAATAAACCCCGGGGCTACCAGCTAAGGCATCTACTTCCAGCCCGGAATCGTCCGCTAAGGCTATTAAACCGGTTTTCTTAACCGCGGCTTTCGCTTTGAGGGCTGCGTTCTCCGCGAAGGTTATCCCGTTCTCCTCGACCTCTTCCCAGTCTTCAATATCTTTTAATGAAAGCACTTCTATGTCTGCGTCTCCAAGCAGTTCTTGGAGCTCTCGAATTTTCCCCTTATTCTGAGTGGCCAATACTATTCTCATACTGATGTCTCCGCCGCAGCTTTCTGAGCATCCATTAGGGAACGTATCCCCTTTTCAGCAAGTTCTAAGAAATTATTCAGATCCTCGCGATCAAAAGGAATATCTTCTGCTGTTCCTTGGATCTCCACGAACTTTCCTGCACCTGTCATGACAATATTCATATCAACTTCCGCCTGGGAATCTTCTTCATAGTCTAAGTCTAAAACTGCATTTCCCTGAACCTTACCTACGGAAACTGCCGCTAAGCTATCCTGTATTGGATTTGTTTTAAGAAGTTTCTTATCCATCAAATATTGAACCGCATCGACTAAGGCCACATAAGCTCCGGTAATTGCTGCTGTTCGGGTTCCGCCGTCCGCTTGGAGGACGTCACAATCAAGCCAAATTGTCCGTTCGCCAAGTTTCTTTAAGTCAATAACCGATCTCAAAGCACGACCGATTAAACGCTGTATCTCCATAGTTCGGCCGGTAAGTTTGCCTTTGCTGGCCTCACGCTGAGTCCGAGTTTGGGTTGCGCGAGGTATCATGGAATATTCTGCTGTAACCCAGCCTTTCCCTGATCCCTTCTGAAAATGCGGTACTTTTTCTTCGACGCTGGCAGTGCACAAAACCCTGGTTTCTCCGATTTCTATAAGAACCGAACCTTCGGGGATGTTTGTAAACTTTCGGGTGATTTTCACCGGTCGTAATTGATCATTTCCTCGACTATAAGAACGTTGCATATTAATACCTTACCTTTCTACGGCAGTCTTTTATGTCAATATTTAGTTTATCAGAATCAGCAGAGAAACGCTAATCGCCTGAGCCGTAACAGTAAAATTTTTACTATTTACTTCTTAGCGCAGGGACTGCCTAGCCACACTAGATAAATCCAGCGACCGGGCCGGTGTTACTTCCTCTCCGACAATCCCGGCGATAGTGTAGAGCTGGGCAATCGGGTCAAACCTAAATTCCTTTAGTAGGTTAAAACCTTTGATTTCACTGGAGCGGCGAATATGAATTCGAGGACCTGTGCAAGGATACAGCATTTCCCCAACCCGTATGTGGTCGTCATTGGCAAAACAAATCGGTAAGTCTGCCTTAATTAAATCCCAAACTCGTTGTTCCACCAAATCCAAATCAATATCGGGTTTCTCGGGCAGCTCTAGGACAAAGCCGTGTTTTATGTCACTATGTACTTCCGGCTTTGGCAAGCCCATTTCTTCTAAAATCATCGATGTAATGTCCTCAGCACTGTGGGCCATGCGTCGGTACTTGATAGAATCAAAAACAATGTCTGCTATACTTTGGGGCTCCGGACCGAAAACCGTCGGCCGGGTTACGATTACTTCCTCTCCCACTCCAATCATCACTTCGGCATTCATTTTCAGTTGAGGGTAAACCAGGTCAAAATGCTCAACAACAACACGACGCCCTTTAGATATTGCTTTCTGAATGGCTTCAGCTATTTTCCAAGGTTGTGTAAACGCCGACTCAAATCGAACATCTAAGTGATAAGTGTGGGAACGAAAATGCCCCCGGTCTGCATCATCCATCAGGGGTAAAGGCCGAATATTTATTCCATCGTCGTCATTAGTGAGTTCTAATCCCGGAAACATTCCGCGAATAAGCAGGGATTTCCCTGCCCCGGCATCCCCCACAAATCCTATCAGCTTATCCTCAGGACTTAAATAGCGTTGAGAAATATTTGTCCCCAAAAAAAGGAGACGCTTCTTTCCTCGAGGAGCAAAGTAGACTGCCTGCATCAAATGTTCATGAACAAACATGGCCATATCCGTGACTCCCTTCTATTCCGGAAAATCATTGTTTAGTCTAACTGAACAAGTTACTAAAAATAATGTTCAATAAATAAACTTAAAACTGAAAATGGCAAAAAGAATAATGGGTTGATGAACCAAATAAATCATCAAAGAATTTCGGCTCAACCAGATAATAGGCTTAGAGTTGAGCTGTAAGGCGAATACAAGCTCTGATTTCTGAGCATAGAAATGCCGATAAGCAAGAATCCCCAAAAAAGTCGCACTACTATAGGGCAATAGAGGGTAATAGTCAATCGACCCAAACCCCTTATATAAAAGACCAAAGGGAATCAAAAGACTTGTTTCAACCAATATCTTTTTAAACCATAACCCCAGCAAGATAGAAGCACCTGCAAGTGTCCAAAGAATCGAGGAAGCTAGAGAGGATAAAAAGGGCGCTAAAATCATGGTTACACCTAAGAAATGAAGAATCCCAAAGCGTACATACATATCTCCCAGCGCTAAGTAAGTTACCCCCGTAATCCCCAT
Organism: Desulfosporosinus sp. HMP52; assembly: GCF_000765145.1. Taxonomy (GTDB): domain Bacteria; phylum Bacillota; class Desulfitobacteriia; order Desulfitobacteriales; family Desulfitobacteriaceae; genus Desulfosporosinus. The sequence continues at coordinate 12,002 of NZ_JMGA01000008.1, forward strand.
CCCCAGCAGCAATACTTTAACTCCTCTTCTGACCGGAGATCTGCTAAAGCCACTGGCCAAACCGGAAAGAAAGATAAAAAGTAGAGCTGACGTTTTTCCGAGCAGAAACCAAAATGGGGCCTGATAGTTAATCTTAACCCCGGCAAACTCTCTTAAATCATAAACGAGATGAAATATAACCATTAAAACTATGGCAATTGCCCTTAATAGATCAATTTCCCCAAAACGTTGTTCGGAAGTCATGAATCTATCCGCCGACTAATCGACACCCCATCTCCAAAGGGCAATACGGTAGTCGAGAAATTCGGGTTAGAGGCCAGATCCTGCAAAAATTGCCGCAGCCCTCCCACCATCCGATCATATTTAGGAGCAAAACTGCTTCCCGGAACCACCCAGCCCCGGAAGAGGACATTATCCACCACCAACAACCCCCCTGGCGAAATCAAAGGGTAAATTAAATTCAAGTACTCTAAGTATTCTCCTTTGGCCGCATCAATAAAAACAAAGTCATACATTGAATCCAGAGTCTTTAAAACTTTCCGAGCATCCCCTTCCAAGGCTGTAACATGATCAGAAAGTTCAGCACGTTTAATATATTCCTGTGCTCGAAATAAACGATCCTTATTCATATCAATAGTGGTAACATGCCCGCCGGTCTCTTTAACTGCCCGGGCTAACCAGATTGTTGAATACCCGATTGCCGTCCCCACCTCTAAAACAGCCTGCGACTTACTCATATGTACCAGTAAATTGAGAAAGTTGCCAACCGTAGGGGTTACAACCGGAATTGTTTCTTTTAAAGCCTGTTCTTCCATTTCACGCAACAGAGGATCCCGTTCACCTAACAGCGTCTCCAGATATTGTTCCATTTCAAAAGGGTAAAACAAGGTAATCTCCCTTTCCTGACTGTTTGATTGCTACTATACTAGCCTTTCTTCCACTTTATCATAAATCATTTCCAAAAGCTTGGAAAAGGTACAAAAAAAAATGCGCCAATATAGCGCATGTCGAAGGACAACTAGGGGCAGTTAAGCCGTAGCCCCACATATCGAGAGTAATATCGCAAAGATTTCGGAAGGCGCACATGAAATGTGCCTTCTCCCCAACCGCACCCCCCTTGACCTAAGACCAGGGACGCCGTGCGACACGGGCTCGACGTCTTTTACGTTAGCAGCCTAGCAAACTTCCGTTTAAGCTCCCGACCCCAGACACGGGGCAGCGCACACGGTCCCTTCCCGCCATCCATGGCTCCAGGGACACTTGGCCATCCATGGCCGGCGGACGTGCGCTGCCGCCAGTGAGCCACGGATGGCTCATCTGGCACGATAGTCTCCGGTGGAGATTATCGCCGTAGGCGGGTTCTTCAAAACAATACCTATCGCCGAAGGATGAACCCCGCTCCCCAAAGCAAGGAGCTTAAACGGTTAGTTTGCTCTGCGTCGTAAGACAGAGAGCTGTGTCCCACAAGTCCCCCCTATAAAACCCGTTTGGCGACTTTAATCAGGCCCGGATCCAGGATTGTCCCCATTCCGCGCTCAATTATAGCTAGAGCCTCACCTGAACTCATTGCCGGTCGATAAGGTCGATCCTCGGTTAATGCAGTAAAAATATCGGCGATTGCCATTAAACGAGCACCTTCATCGAGATCTTTTTCTCCCAAGGCGAAGGGATACCCTCTGCCATCAAGTCGTTCATGATGATGGGCTGCCCATTCTACGATACGTGTAGGCAATCCTGCCTCAGTCAACAAGCGGTGTGTATAATATGTATGCGTCCTGATTATATCTACTTCAGCCGGATCAAGAGATCCGGGTTTATCTAAAATCTTCCTTGGAATTGATAGCTTGCCCAAGTCATGTAGTAAACCCGCTACATAAATCTCATGTAATTGTATTTCTTCCCATCCGACCCCTTTAGCCAAACGTTCAACCGTTGCGGCAACTGAACGGGAGTGACGAGCAGTAAACTTGCTTTTTTGGTCAATTAGATCGGCGAAGGTTTCCGCCAAGCGATAAGTAAAACTAATCTCTAATTCCCGAGTGCCGGGCAACTGCCAATGATCAAACAAGAGTCCTAAGGCTATCTGAAGCAAGTCCGGTTGCTCCAAATCTAACCAAAAGGCCTCTTTCTTAGCAACTTGCCTAAAGGCCTGGGCTACTTCCGGGAAAAATAATGTCCCAGTTTGATCATTAATCCATTCAATGATTTCTTCTCTCTGTTGACGAGTAGATAACTTCCGTTTTAGCATAAGATCCACTTGATCTGCTAAGGACAAAATGCGGGCCATTAGGGTTACTTCTTCGCTCGGAACACCTAGAGCACCGTACATGGGATCAGGTGTTTCATGGTGATATTTAATAGCATTGGCCAGGGTTTTGCCGGAGGGAAAACGCTCTACAATCAGAGCACCGGACAAACAATGTCTCTCGAGGACATGTCTGCTCCCATTATATTCCCCAAAGTACCCAAATGCGCCTATATCATGAAGCAGTCCCGAAATTGTAAGATGAACAAGCTCTTGCTTGTTGAGCCCCAGGGAACGACCCAGACGCATTGCAATATAAGCAACACGTTCTCCATGTCGTTCTCCAAGGGTAACATCCAAACCTCTTTCAATTTCTTCATCGATCAAACCTAAATCAAGTGCCCGGGAAAAACTCCACATCTGTCGAATGTAGAAAGCATCTTCAAACAATTCTGCTGACCTCCCATTAGACTAACTACTGATGCTAATCGCGCAATCCCATTTGAGCAAGTGATGTTGCTGAATTAGCTACATCTTCAGATGCCGCTCCAATTTGGCTGGCGGTAAAGGATAAGGCATCAATCTGTTGAGCGATTCCCTGTACTTGTTTGATGCTGGCGTTGATAGCAGCCATTATTTCCCCGAAACGATCCACTACTTGCCCCGCCTCTGCGGCGGCGCCCTGCATGGCCTCAGTTGTCTGGGCAATTGAATTGTTTACGGCAACGGTATTTTGTTTGGTTATTGTGATTAAGGCGCTGATTTCTTTAACGGATTGTTCAGAGTGGTTAGCGAGTTTTTTGACTTCCTCAGCCACTACTCCGAAACCTCTGCCGCTATCCCCGGCCCGAGCCGCTTCGATAGCCGCATTTAAGGCCAACAGATTAGTTTGAGAAGCAATCTCCTTAATCACATCTGTTACAGAAGCTATCCGGGCAGAACTTTTATCAAGTTCGCTCATTTTACCTTGCATTTCAGAAGTCATACCGGCCAAGCGCAGAATTGTGTCCGAGATGGCTTGAATCTTTCGAACACCCTCTTGAGCTAAGACATCTACCTGACGGGAAAATTCTGCCGCCTCAGAGGCGTTCCCCGAGATTTGAGCAGTTGCTTGATTCATTTCTGCTGCCGAGGCTGCAGTTTCTTCGGAGGTTGCAGCCAATGCTTGGCTGGCTTCACTAACACTGCGTTGTAAGCTATCTATTTCTGTTAAGGCCTTCTCTAGCTCAGCCTTCTTATCAATTTCCGTCATATAAGACTGGATATAACTAGCCATAACCACTTGCTGGTCAAAACTTAGGATTCGTTGAAAGGCTAAACTAGCCCTAATAGCCTGGTCAGTTTTCTTACGATAGTGTTTAAAGATCCGGGGAATAATCTCGTCACAAAACGCTTGATTGGCGCTTAAATAATAAAAGGGTGGCAAGTTGATTCGACTATGAACTTCCCCGATAGTAACTCTCCACTGCAAAAAATCCTCATCAAGCTTATCGGGAAAGAGTGAAAACAAATATTTTTTCATAGTGACTTTCAGCTTTTCTACCGAAGAAAATCGGTCAATAATTGCTTTTAAATTCGGTAAAGTCGTTACATGAGCATAGAAGTTCCGAATAATTTCTTCAGAATCTTGCTCAATAATTGGTCGAATCTCTTTGAGAAGGGCCAACTGTTCCCCATCAATTCTCAGTAATTTTACAGCTTCATCCAAACTAAATTGATGTAAATTTATCAATTTGTTCACCCTTTCTATGCCCATTTTGAAATCCGAAAACCCTTGTTCTTGATCTCAATCCAGGGATCGATGATCGCCTTTGTCTTAAAATGCTATTGCATTTCCTTATCTTTTTCCGTTATATAATCTTTGCCTTCCAGAATGATTCCCAGAGCAGTTAATACAACATTGACCGTACAGAAGGCGTCGTGCTCATCTATGGCACAGTTATCACAGATACTTTGCACCTCTATGAAAGCTTCTTGCAGGTCTATATTCTTATATCGTTCAGGAATTACCGGAACGCTGCGGAACATATCTAGAATATCCTCAGGAATCTTATCAGAGAACTTCTCCCCAGTCTGAGCAGATAAGCTCAGAAATTCCTTGGCCATAAATAATTGACACAGCACCGAACATTTACATCCATCTGCACAGGATTTATCCATTTTGGTAAAGGCTTTATAAGCACTAAGCTTACTGAATCCTTGGTTGGCCATATTCTCGCTCCTTTCTTTTCTTAAGAACAGATACTTACATTGAACCTAATTGCTTAGTAATTCTTCAACCCTGGTTTTAAATAATTCAAGTCCTGTCTTCTCAATAACTCGATAAAGACGAGCGCGGGACCCAAGTTCTTCCTTATACTCCTCAGCCTGTGAGTTGTAAGTATCCAAAATTCTTGTTACGACAGGGATAACCTGTTCTCGTGGGATTCCTTTACGGATTAAGACTCCGTGTACGGGATCCATTCCTGACTCTTTGCCGCCAAGCCAAAGAGAATATTTCCCTCGAGGCTCAGCCATCAGTCCAAGATCGTTGCACTGGACACCTGTACAATTTCGAGGACAGCCCGAAATCCCAATTTTAAAATCCCAAGGGAGAAGTGTTCCATAAAACTCCTCATCCAGCAGCCTGGCAAGCTCTAAAGTATCTCCCCGTGAATTCGAGGAAAACCCCTTACCCGGGCAGGAAGTAATATTGCGAACGCTTTTATGCAAATTTGCTACCCGAAGCCCCACCTCTTGGATTTTTTCTAAGGCTTCAGCAACCTTTTCCTTAGGAATAAGCAAAAGCGAGGTCATCCGACGGGTGTTCTTGATAACTCCATCATCGCCTACGATCTCCGCTAAAACACGCACTTGCTTGCCGGTTAAGATTCCGCCGGGAGAATTAACAATAATAGCAAAAACCCCATTGGCTTGTTCCTCAATAGCCCAATGAATTTCACTTGAACATTCTACCGATTCGCCTGTCCATGAATAACTAATATCTCGTTGAAGTTCAGTCACAAATAAACTCTCCTCTAACTACTTTAAAGTAATTCCTATATGCTGTACATTTCTAGACGAGTCGACGAAATCCTGCAGTAAACGCTAAATTATTTATTCATGGTAAATATAATCAGGCAGGCAACCATCTATAATCTCGAGGCATGGAACCTCATACACAAGCAGAAGAGAGAGCCTAACAGCTCTCTCTTCCTTGGATTGGAACTTATTCATATGTTCTTGCCATAAAAATTTTTTAAGTTCTTTGGTAAACGTTTTATCCTGCACGCCGACGGATAATGGAATGTGATGGTAAGGTACGAGCATATGATTCAGGTTCAGGCTTAGTTTCTAAGCGTTCTACCGATCCATCTGACAACACCTCATAAATTTTAACAACTCCATCACCTTTCGTCCATTCATGGCAGCACTCTCTGCAGTAATAACGTTCACGGCCAATCCGACCGACATCTCGCGCTTCACATAGCGGGCAATTCATACTTCAGCATCTCCTATCAAAGGATATTCGGTATCTTTAATGAATATCCTCATTATACCGCAAAAACCATTTCATTTGCCCCTTGTAATTGTGAAGCTTTTGTGATTGTTACACTCTTCGGTATTGAGCTTTTCCCAAGTCATAAAGATTGTTGCCCTCGTGATCAATGATTACCATAACCGGGAAATCTTTAACTACTAAACGCCGTACCGCTTCAGGGCCCAACTCCGGGTAAGCGATAACCTCTGCTGATACAATCCGTTTAGCAATCAGCGCCCCTGCGCCGCCAATTGCCCCAAAGTAGATAGCCCCATGTTTCTTCATTGCCTCAATCACTTCCGGCGAACGAAGGCCTTTACCGATCATCCCGGTTAGTCCTCGCGAGATAAGCTTTGGAGAATAGGCATCCATGCGTCCGCTGGTTGTTGGCCCGGCAGAACCTATCACTTGCCCTTCTTTAGCCGGTGTCGGGCCTACAAAGTAGATAATTTGATCTTGCACATCAAAGGGCAGTTCTTCCCCTCGCTCTAAAGATTCAACCATTTTTTTGTGGGCTGCATCTCGCCCTGTATAAATAACCCCATTAATTAAGACATTGTCTCCGACTTTTAGGAATCTGAGCTTCTCTTGGGTTAGCGGCGCTTCAATTCGGATAATTCCATTCATCAGGCATCCCTCCCTTGTAAGACGATTTCCTTATGCCGGGTGGCGTGACAGCCAATGTTCACTGCCACAGGCATTCCGGCAATATGGGTGGGATATACTTCTAAGTTGACTGCCAGAGCGGTAGTAACTCCTCCAAACCCTTGTGGCCCAATTCCCAAGCCATTGATGCGATCTAATAACTCTTCTTCGATTTTGGCCAGACGTTCCTCGGAATTATGCTTTCCAACTTCTCTTAGCAGGCCTTTTTTAGCTAAGAAAGTAGCTTTTTCCATGGTTCCACCTACGCCCACCCCCACAATAATGGGAGGGCAGGGATTTCCACCTGCGCGATCAACTGTGTCTACAACAAATTGCATCGCCCCTTCAAGTCCCTCAGAAGGCTTACACATCTTTAAGCCTCCCATGTTCTCACTTCCAAATCCTTTGGGAGCAGCTATTAGGCGTAATTCGTCTCCCGGGACAATATCATAATGAATTACTGCCGGGGTGTTATCACCGGTATTAACACGATCAAAGGGATCTTTGACAACAGATTTGCGCAAATAACCTTTATCATACCCACGCCGAACCCCTTCATTGATGGCCTCGGTCAGGCCTCCCCCCACTACATGGAGATCTTGACCAATACTTACAAAGAGAACAGCCATCCCTGTGTCTTGACACATGGGAACTCTTTCTTCTTTAGCAATTTCTGCGTTCTCGATAAGGCGTTCCAGCACTTCTTGACCTAATGGAGAGCGCTCCACCTTTAAAGCTTGCTGAAACCCGACCATTATGTCAGAACCTAAGTTGTAATTTGCTTCGATACAAAGATTTTCCACGGCAGAAATAATTTCTTCGACAGTTATTTCCTTCATCTTTCATACCCTCCTCCATGCTTTTCTTTATGCTTTTACATACTTTTCTTCATCGGAATAGATACCGCCATAAGAAACAGCATCTTCTGAATATTCTTTACACCTGTTTTTATTTTACACTCATCCCAAATAAATGCAATAGCAAAACAAAAAGGCTTCGAATAGCTCATACCATCCGAAGCCTTCATTTGAGAACCAAATCAAGTGATTCTTAGCTTTAGATGGAGTTTACCTAAGAGGAATACTTACTCCATCTAAAGCTTAGAAGAACTTATCCAGGGACGTAGCAGCCGTTATCTCCCACTTATAGGAGATGGGAGTCTTACGGCTGGTAGTCATCGGATAATTTTAGTCCGGCAAGTCCGTCTTAGCATAATCTATTGCCGAGTCAGGGCTAGAGCCGGTACTATTCACCGCTCTTACTTTGTAATAATAGGTTGTATCTGCCCAGAGGCCTGTATTCGTATAACTGGTGGTAGAAACTGTTGCAATCTGAGAGTAGGTTCCGGAAGATGATGTGGAACCGTAAACATAATAGGATGTAGCATCACTGACTGAATCCCAGGTTAGATTAATTTGACTGGAACTTACTGCCGTTGCCTTTAACCCTGTCGGAGCGGCTGGTGTATCGTAATCATCATAATCTTCTTGATCAATGTTGATTAAAATGCTATTCGGTACAACAGCTATTCCCCCAAAAATAACTTCTTTCTTAATACTCCTAATCTTACTTTTGAAGAAGTTTATGGTAACCGGCTCTACAGGATCACTGACTAAAAACACTGGGGAATTTGTTATTGAGGCTAAGGCGGCACCGGCTAGGGCATCCGCATAGTTTTCCCCGGTAGATACATAACATGTGCTGAAATCAAGTTGATCAGCAAATTCTTTAATAATACTTATATTTGTATCATACCTGGTAATTCCGCTCAATCGTCTGGGAGAGGGGAGTTGTTTTAGGACATTATCGCTGATAATCCCTGTCCCTCCCACTACATAGGTGCTTCGGACATTTTTTTCTAAAAACCCTTCAATGTTTGTAGGCAATTTATCTTTGGGAGTAAGCAAAATTGGCATACCTTTCATGGCAGCTATGGGTGCAATCGATAAAGCATCGGGAAAGGTTTCTCCACTGGCAATTACCGCTTGATCAAATTCCCCCATTGCCTGAGCAATTTTGATCGATGTGTCGTATTTATCAGTCCCAGCGATCCTGGTTACCCCTATCCCTAGGTCTTTGATACTTTGTTCAACTCCGGAGGATATAATGCCTGTTCCACCGATGATAATTACTTTTTTCACCTTTAAACGTTCAAGCTGAGCCTTTGTTTGTTGGTGCAAGGTATTCTTAGTGGTTAGTAATAAGGGAGCGTTATATTTTTGGGCAAGAGGAGCGCTGCATAAGGCATCCGTGAAGTTCTCCCCGCTTACGATAACTGCATAGTAAGAAGTGGTCCATCCTGACTTAACAACTTCTGCAGAGGTTCCATACAGATCCTCGCCAGCTAAGCGATCAGACTGGATATCCGAGGAAGGTTCTGTAGGAATGGTGCCGTCTGTCTTGGCAGTGGTTGCATAGGCACTCGATGAATAGCCGCTGCTGCTCCAGCTGTTCACTGCAGTGACTTTGTAGTAATAAGTAGTATTCGGCGACAAGCCGGTATCCGTATAATTCGAAGTCGTTGTTGTCGTGATCTTGGAGTATGTTCCTGAAGAAGTGGGCGAGCTATAGATATAATAGGATGTTGCTTCACTCACGGAATCCCAATCCAGATAGATTTTGCTGGAACTCTCAGCCTTTGCGGTCAGATTTGTTGGAGCGGATAGATCTGACTCGTCAGATTTATCGGTGGTTGCATAATCTCTGGAAGAGTATTCACTGGTTTTCGAGTTCCTAACTGTCTTAACTTTATAGTAATAGGTGGTGTCTGATTTTAAATCACTGTCTGTATATTTCGAGGATGTGGCTGTCCCAATCTTTGAGTAGGTGCCGGATGATGTTGTTGATCTGTAAACATAGTAGGATGTTGCCTCACTCACTGAATCCCAATCCAGATAGATTTCGCTGGAGCTTTCAGCAGTTGCAGTAAAGTCTGTTGGTGCTGATAGGGACTCATCTTCGTCTTCATCAGAATCCAGGGTTTTAGCATAGTCTTTGGAGGAATATTCACTGGTTTTCGAGTTCCTAACCGACTTGACCTTATAGTAATAGGTAGTGTCCTCTTCTAAATCACTGTCTGTATAGCGGGAGGATGTGGCTGTCCCAATCTTTGAGTAGGTGCCCGATGATGTGGTTGATCTGTAAACATAATAGGATGTTGCCTCACTCACGGAATCCCAATCCAGATAAATTTCGCTGGAGCTTTCAGCAGTGGCAGTCAGATCTGTTGGTGCCGACAATGAGTCATCTTCATCCTCATCTTCGTCTTCATCTAGGGTCTTGGCATAGTCTTTAGAAGAAAAATCACTTGTTTTTGAGTTCTTAACTGTCTTAACTTTGTAATAATAGGTGGTGTCCTCTTCTAAATCACTGTCTGTGTATTTCGAGGATGTAGCTGTCCCAATCTTAGAATAGGTGCCCGACGAAGTTGTTGATCTGTACACATAATAGGATGTTGCCTCACTGACTGAATCCCAATCCAAATAGATTTCGCTGGAGCTTTCAGCAGTGGCAGTAAGGTCTGTCGGTACTGACAGCGAGTCATCTTCATCATCGTCATCAGAGTCCAGGGTAGTTTCATAGGTTCGAGAAGAGTAGGCACTTGTACCAGCACTGTTTACTGAAACTACTTTGTAATAATAGATGGTTTCCGATTTCAAATCGGAGTCTGTATAACGAGAGGTTGTGGTTGTGGCGATCTTGGAATAAGTACCTGACGACGATGTTGCCCTATAAACATAATAGGATGCTGCGTCACTGACAGAATCCCAATCCAAGTAAATTTCGCTGGAGCTTTCGGCGCTGGCCGTAAGATCAGTAGGTGCTGACGGAATACTCGCCGCAAAGGTAACTTTTGGGGCTATTAGGACAGCAAAAAAGAAGCATAGTACTAGGGTTAATAATCTTAGACTGTTTTTTTTCATTAATCTACCTCCTATATAAGAGCTTTTTCTCATATCTTCCCGTTCTTTTTCTATTGTTGATCGAATCACAATCCTCCCAGTTTCCGCTTACTTTTACTTTATTCTTTTTATATCTTCATAATCCTTCCTGTAGTAGAAACTATTTCTTTGTCAAACTAAAATTCCGAATCATCTTCCATTTTAAGACCTATACCGTATAGCTTCGTAACAGACGGTACACTCTCTATAAGCAAGTCGAAGCTATTCTCAGGCTCCCGATTCGTTCAACTTAATAAGTTAACCTTCATCACAGTAATAACAATAAGCACCAACAAAATCTTAGTTAGTGCTTATTGTTACATATCAGATTTTACACTTATTTTATCACCGAAGGAGTGTATAATTAGATATTATTAACTACAGAGGGTCACAAAAGAACCCTCTTGGTAATCAAAAAAATAGGGGGGTTAACCATGTTAAAACGCATTACTATCCTTATAGCAACAGCTATCCCTCTTAATTGGATGTCGGATTATCTGAATATAACTCTTTTAATTACAGCTGTACAGTGCTTTATTTACTTTCTTTATGAACTATTTCAAACTAATAGGACGATACCCTCTTATATACCTTTTGTTTTTGGGCTTTTATCCTCCGTTCATGCAGGCGGTAAATTTATTGCATGGCTAACATTGTTAATACTGCCAAAAAATATGCACGGAGATTACGAACTAGTGATTGATATTTGGATGTATATTTTAATAGGTTTTATTTTGTTTAATATTATAATTAAGGTTATGAGTAAGTTTTTTGAGTTATATGAAAGCGAAAAATAGTTTGCAATATACTTTAAAATAATAATGCCATTTTTCTTACCTTATCAAATCCTAAGAATCCATTATAAAAACCGCTTCAAGCGGTTTTTTCTAGTTAATATTCAGTAGACTTTCAGGTGAACCTCAGCTTCATTTCAGAATCTTATTGCATAATTACATTGTCAGAAGACATTCCTTAATATCTACTAGGAGGTGAAAGATTTTGAAATTGCTCCGCAAGCTACTGCTTCGTTCAGATCGCTTTCGACGGGCTTTAAGCGACTATCAGCGACGAATGAAGCAAGGCCCGGAACGAGATCTCCAAGTAAAGCCGAACAGAAATGTTTTAACCTTAATCATCTCACGCTAATTCTCTTTAAGGCAACTCTATAAACCAGAACCCCCGTGATTTTCTTAACATCTTTGTTAGTACATAAGGAATTATTTCGGGGAGTCAAACCTTTATCCTCAGATTAGGCACATTATTGCAAATTACTCTATTCCTTGTACCTTATAACTTGTAACTCTAAAAACAACACATTAAAGGAGGCCCTTAAACTATGAAAAAAGCTCAAACAATTTTAATAGCCACAGCCCTTACCACCCTTTTATCGGCATCTGCGGTATTTGCAAACCCTATGAACTTTCAAGCACCAAATTCTTCTCAAGTTAAGTCCGGATTCAATCACAATGCCAGAGGAAATGCCGATGGGGTTAAAACTGTTTTGGATAATCTGGTAACTTCCGGAACCCTTACCCAAGACGATGTTGCTGCTATCCAAGCCGCTCTCGAAGCTGCTAAACCTTCGGAATCTACGGCTGGGGAAAAGCAAAAACCTACTAAACCTAATGGGAGTAGATTTACAACGATTTTCGATAGCCTTGTCACTTCCGGGGCACTCACTCAGGATCAAGTTGATGCCATTCAAGCTGCTCTTGAAGCAGCCAAATCTGCAAAACCTGCTGCCGGGGAACAGCCTACCAAACCCAGCGGCAACAGATTGGCGACTGTTCTAGATGACCTAATGACATCCGGAACCCTTACTCAAGACAACGTTAATGCCATCCAGGCTGCTCTCGAAGCTGCTAAACCCTCGGATTCTAAAACCGGTGAACAGCCCACCAAACCTAATGGCAACAGATTTACAACTATTTTCGCTGACCTGGTGACTTCCGGGTCACTTACTCAAGACAAAGTCGATGCTATCCAAGCTGCTCTCGAAGCCGCTAAACCCACGGATTCCGGGGAAAATCGGAACCGGGGTAACGGTGGGTTTAAAACAATCTTAGATACTCTAGTAACAGCCGGGACTCTTACTAAAGCCCAAGAAGATGCCATTAAAACAGCCCTCCAATCAGCTAGACAAGAAGGTAACAACGAGGGTGGATTGGAGCCTATTCTGGATAGTCTCGTAACAGACGGTACACTGACTGAAGATCAAGTAGAGTCCATTCTTAATTCTATGAATTAATTACAGATACAACCCATACTAAAAGCAAGGCTGGGACCTCATCCTGCCTTGCCTTTTTACACCTTATATATTATCTTCCATAGAAAGGTCTTCTCCTGACTTTAGGAGTTTCTTCCATTGAAAAATTCTTCTAAAAGAGCCACAAAAACCGTAACTCCTAAAAGATCAGCACTCCCACCCGGGCCTATCATTCTTTGACAAAAGTCTTTATCCATCTCTTCAATGGCTTTACTCCCGGCCGGTGTTTTCATACCGCCAAGAGCAATTATCTTATTGGCTCTTTCCTGAACCTCTCTCAACGTTTCCAAAGAATGCCTATGTAGAATATTCGTATCTTCGCAAAACTGCATAATGGTTACCAAGGTTTGGATTAACCTGGAGTTTAGGCTCAAGTCGTGGTTTTCCTTATAAACATTTAAGGCTATATCAAAGACAATGGGTAATCCTCGTTGCACTTCTCCACGGATCCCTTCAACCTTGTGAGTTAAATAAAGCCTTTCACCATGGGTCAGTTTTGTCGGATCTTTGTTTTCCAATTCTTGGTTTCTGGCACTTAATTCTACTTCCACTAAACCTTCAGTCATATCTTGAATAATACTCCGCAGGGAGGAAAAGCCAGCCCCTGAGTATAAGACCTTTCCGGCTGCGGCACAGCAGATTCCCAGTAAAAAGAGGGTGCCTTTATGGGTGTTAACCCCCCGAGTCTTAGCAAACATTCTCCGCTCACCTAATTGTCCGATGGATCTTATGGTTTGGAATATTTCCTTCGGACTCTCGGTAGAAAGACCTGCTTGGGCACACTGAATCAGGGGACTTATCAAGGCTGAAGCACTGTCTAAAAAGGTAAAGTAATCCATGTCACTATGAGCACCGGTTGAAGTCGCTGAAACTAACCCCGGTGACGGATGACAGGAAGCCTCATAGAGAATTGCTTGTACCGCCAGACTTGCTATCTCAATTGCTTGTGCCTTAGAACTCCCCGTTCTTCCTTCTCTCTCCATAGTTTGCGCTCCATTTTCTTTTCTCCGATCGGTAGCCTAAGACATTTGAGGGTTTTAGGCATCGGTCTTTTTTGTTTTTTGTGTTTTATGGTTTTCGGTTTACTTTTTTACTTTGCTTTATGTTTTTGTTTTTGTTTAGTTTTAGTTTTAGTTTTTAAAACTTCACGTTTAGAGCGTCATGACTTTTTGCACTTCGATAGTTTCGAAACTTCTCTTCAATATAATGTATAACTTCATGTTCCGGATGCCTTCTTGCTCTTACGCAATGCTGGGCATAATCCTCGCAAAGATAACATTTTCTCCTAGGGTATCCCAGCTCCTGCCGAGACACACTTCTCCCCGAGTGATCATAGACATCGAGATCCAAACATCGTCCCAGAACATGGTTTTCTTCCAATTCAACAGCTAATCTCTTCAAGGCAAAGACATCCTCTTGGACTACAGCCATGAAAATCGGGCCTTCTGCCCCTTGCTGCAATGTCTTATAAGCTAGTTTTGGCTCAAACATTGAGGATAGCAGCTCACTCATTTCCCGAATTATCGTTATGGTAAGCTCATTGGTCTTTTTAAGTCCCGGGTAGTTTACTCTCAGGACTAAGAGAGGATTTCCATAACCTTTGATAAGTTGTTCAATTTCTTGGACTCTCTTCTCTCTGGCTTCGAGTAAATCCCCAACAGTATAGTTTCTCATAGTTTAATGTGGAGAATGAGTTTTTCGGATTTTCTCCACTATCTCCCTTCCAAGGCTGGTGTCCAGAAATCTTAAGGTGACTTCAGGCAAAAGGTTGATCAGATTAGCTGTTTCTCCCTCCCTTAGCAGGCTTCTTACCCTTGAAGCGCTAATCGGTTCATCACCAAAAGGTCTTCTCCTAATTTCTTCCAGCTCAACCCCGTAAATCGGCAGTACTTTCTTCAAAGTCTCATTATAGGCTTTGGTAACGGGACAATAGGGTTCCTCTCCTACATAGCGTTTCAGGATCTGAAAGCTGCTGCAAAAATATTTGCCAAATATCGCAGCATCTAACTCCGCATAAGCTTGTAGTCGTTCCCCTTCTTCCCTTATGAAATAGGCGGGAAAGGTAGCGGCTGAGATTATATACTCTCCGCTTGGTATGATCTTAACATTAGGCAAATGCTTAGTTCCTTCAGAGACAAGGGCCAGCCTGGTGGCAAAGGGGAACAGGGATTTGTCCTCTTCCACAATAAAGACAAGCACCTCTCCATGGTTATTAGCTGCTTCTTCAATCAAAAACTGGTGCCCCAGGGTAAAGGGATTGCAGTTCATTACCAGAGCTGCCCTTTCACCTGCCCCAATCTCATATTTGGCTTTTAATCCCTCTAAATGCTGCCTGATATCATAAATTCCATTTTCTAAGAGAGCAACCGCCTGGTTCTGATGAACAAACTTAAACCCCAGAGCCGAAAAAATCTTAACCTGGCAGGGATTGGTATACACAAAATAGTGGTGTATACCTTCACTGAAGAGTCTATCAATTAAAGCCGTGACTAAGGTGGCGGCCATCCCCTCTCCCCTAAGGTCATGGGCTATGGCAAAACATTTTAAAACATTCTTAGCCTTTGAGCAAGTAGCGACAATGGGAGCCCTCTCCGTCAGGGAGAACTGGGGGCTGGGTTCTTCATTCCGAATAACGAAAGTATAGTCTACATCCCTATCTAAGATTAGGCCGAATTCCCCGAGAAAGCTCTCAACCTCATCCCGCTCCGTCTTATCCTTGAGATTCACTCTAGCGACTTGAGCACCATATACCATCCTTACTCTCTCCTTAAAACCGTCCTCGTCCTTCATTTTTCAGTTGATGGAGGTACATCTTACATCTTGACCTTCCTCACAACGTCGATTACTGTACCATCCCGATATTCTATCACAGCCACGATCTCTTCTAAAGTTTCGATCGGTTTAGGAATTCCCGTGATTTTCTCCGCCAGTTGTTTTAATTCCTCAATAGTCATTAACGGAAGTTGAGTCCGGCTTAGTTGTTCTAGCAGATCCAATCTCCTGGGGTTAACGGCTATTCCTCGTTCGGTAACCACGGCATCAATGCTTTCTCCCGGCGTGGTTATCGTCAATACTTTATCTCTAATAATCGGAAGCCGTGCCTTCATCAGGTTGGTTACCACAATAGCCAGCTTGGATCCTGCCGCAGTATCACTATGTCCTCCGGAACCGCCCATAATCACTCCACTGGAACCGGTTGTTACATTCACATTAAAATCCAGGTCGATTTCCGTGGCCCCCAGGATCATGATATCCAGATTATTAACCACTGCTCCCTTAGTATGGGGATTGCCATACATAGAAGCTGACATAAATTGATGGCTAAGATTGTCTCTATAAGACTCCACTGCTTTTAAGTCAAAACATTGGACATCCAAGAGGCTTCGAAAAAGCCCTTCTTCCAGCATTTCTACAAGATAGCCCGTAATTCCGCCGGAAGCAAAACTTCCCACAACTTCTTCGTCCTGCATGATCTTTTTCAGTTCTGCAGCAACAGCCAAAGAAGTTCCCCCTGCTCCTGTTTGAAAAGACATGCCCTCTCGGACTAAACCGGAGGCTTTAATCAGCTGGGCAGCTCTTTTAGCAATAATCAGGGCCACAGGATCCTTAGTGATTTTGGTCGTCCCGGAAACAATCCCCTGAGGATCTCCGATAGAGTCAATCTTAACGACATAGTCCACATAAACTTGGCTGATTTCAATAGGATTCGCGGGATAAGGCACTAAATGATCGGTTATGGCAACGGTTATATTGGCATACTCCGCGTCTGCCACCGCATACCCCAAAGAACCACAGGCCGACTTTCCGTACACGCCGTTAATATTTCCATAGGTATCAGCGGTAGGGGCCGCCAAAAAGGCCACATCAATCTTCAGATTTCCGCTTTCTATAGCCCTGGCCCGCCCACCATGAGTTTGCATGATTACCGGTTTAGGAAGTCTCCCCCGGGAAACTGCTTCCGCTACCGGGCCGGATAGATAATTAGTGATTAGCCCGGTAACTACTCCGGTTTCCATATGTTTGACCAGCGGGGCATGGATTGGAAAAATCGAACTGGCTGCGACGGTTAGCCCCTTTAGCCCTCTGGCCGCCAATTTTTCCATCACCATATTTAAAACATAATCCCCATTTCGCAAATGATGATGAAAGGAGAGTGTCATTCCGTCGGTAATCTTTAACTTATCGAAGAGATCATCAAGGCTGGACAGCACTTTTTGATCATTGGGAAGCACACTTGTCAGCTTTACAGCGGATCTTGTTTTCACCCCGCAATTACTGAAGGATCCTTGAAAGGGCTTAACTTGCCCGTATCCATCTATATAATCAGGAATTTCCCTGCCTAGTAGATTTTTCATTTTGCGCCACCTTCACCACTAATAAGTCCCAGCCTAACCCCTTGGTCGACAATGCGCCTGGCCCGATTGATGACCGGGGCATCGATCATTTTACCATCTAACGAAAAGACTCCCTGACCTTCTTTCTCCGCTTCCTCCATGGCTTCAAGGATCCTTAAGGCCCATTTTAATTCATTCTGAGTCGGTGCGAAAACAGAGTGAATTGTCTCGATTTGTCTCGGATTAATGGCTGCTTTCCCAGTCAGACCCAATCCTTTTCCTCGGGCAGTATCCTTTTTAAGCCCCTCGTGATCATTGGTATCTGTAAAAGGCGTATCGATAGCATCAACTTTTAAAGCTCGACAGACTGTGGCGACTTTATTGCGGGCATAAAAGATTTCCTCCCCCTCTTTTGTCCTTTCTATGCCTAAATCCGCAGTTAAGTCTTCTCCCCCCAATAAAACCCCGACGGTTCGCGGAGAAGCTTTAATGACGTTATAAACATTTTCCAGACCCAGAGCGGTTTCTATGAGAGCAATAATCTTAATCCCTCCGCTGGGAAAGCCCTCTTCTGCTTCAATTTTAGTTAGAGTTTTATCCACCAGCCTTATTTCCTCTTCGTTGGCCTTAGGGATTAATAAAGTATTGGGCCGAACTCTGGCGATAACCTCTATGTCCGGAGCTCCAAATTCCGTATCTAGGGGGTTAACTCTTACTACAACTTCCACGGCTGAGTAATCAATTGTTTTAATGGCTTCTCTAACTAAGATTCTGGCACTATCTTTTTCGGTCAGACTTACTGCATCTTCTAAATCCAGAATAATCGAGTCAGCACCTAGTATAGCTGCATCTTGAAGCATTCTCGGACTGTTTCCGGGCATGAACAGCATACTTCGTCTTAAGGCTTGCACTCTCATCTCCCCTTATCTTGTCTGTCGCATTCGAGCAGTAGATTCCTTTGAACTCTGAACTTTGTTGGTTAGGCAGAGAAATCTTTTGAACGTAATTTATGAGAATACCAATAGAGAGCTGATTACCTCTATAGAGAGGAAACCATTTATCAAATTTTACTAAGAATTTCTTCATTTCTCTATGTTTATCTTTTATGAATCTCATGAACATGTTCTTCATACTAAATCGCCCTGTTTAGAGCAGTTTCTACTCTGGCAGCAATGGTGCAATCTAATGCCCCTCGATCTTGAGCTTTAATCGAGACACCCTCGACTCCCATTTCCTGTACTTTATGTAAAATTACTTGCTTGATAACCTCTCCGAATTGCTGCATTACAATACTCTCTAAATCAAGCTCAATTATTCCCTGGTCCTTAGGACTGACCATGATTAGAATATCATTGGACTCTAAAGTCCCAGCTTTTGCCACTTTGGTAATCTTCACTTGCCTACCTCACTTCTCAAAGAATACTCTGTCAGCCTTAACATGCCCTAAAATTACACATTCCGAACACTAGTCATTAAAAGACTGGTGTTCGGAATATCTGTTGAAGGATAGACTCAACCTTTTCCTGGTTATTTAGTTGGACAATTCGAATTCTCCGGTTTCATAGTTAAAGATGAAAACCTCTCCTGTTTCAATCATATAGTAAAAGCCATAGATATTTAGTTCTTTGTTAAGATATTTCTCTTTAATGTAGGGATAGGTCAACAGATGCTTGATTTGCTCAAGTATGTTTATTTGCTCGGTTAACCATTCTCTTTGGTATATATCCGATTCATCTTTGAGATGTCCCATAACCCGTCTCTTAACATCTTGAGCCAATTCCAGCCATTTTTTAGTATCCGGTAGTTTGCTGAGAACCTCATCGGGTAAATAAATTGAGGCGCAGCCTCCACAGTTGGAGTGACCACAGACAACGATATTTTCAACCTTTAGGGATTTGACAGCATATTCAATGGCAGAAGTCGTTGCCACATAATCCTGATGAGTGTCTTTATAGGGTGGCACGATATTGGCAATATTTCGTACAACAAAAAGTTCTCCCGGTAAGGACTTAGTTATCATTTCCGGCATTACACGTGAATCAGAACAAGCGATAAATAGGGTATGCGGTTCCTGAACTCGTTTTAATTTACTAAATAATGCTTTGTGCTCTTCATAGTCTTTCTGTCTAAACTTAATCAGCCCATCTAGTAATCTTTGCATAAGTCGACCTCCAAAAAAAATTTTTCTTCGGCTCTTTGGCCCATACAGTCTTCAACGCCTATAATATCGATTTGTAATTTCTTGCACTAACTTCATTATAAGGCTTTTTTACTTAAAATAGGAGACTAGTTTAGGCATATTTCATGTTTTTATTATGTTTTTTTATTATAGCAATATCATTTTTATATTTGCTGCAGAATCCTGAATTATCTATACTAGCTTACTTTTCATAGGTTTCTGCTCTAAAAGCCTAGGTTTTCTTGATTAATCAATATCATTTGTCATATAAGAACTATTAAATTTGTCTATATACAGTTCAATAGAAAGCTGGGTTAAGATTATTGCGCCGTATCAGTTGGCCACTAAGTTGGCAGCGCCCTATTTCCTACATTTCCTTGAAGTTCCTCTTATATACTCCATTTAATAAGCTGCCCAATATTTCGAGTTTTTATCGGGTAGCATATACGCAGCAGCCAATTGCCCCATTATACTGGGGCTCCGGAGGTATCACAATCCGACGGCCGGAACCCTCTTCTAAGAGCTTGGCTACTGCCTGGTTGTGGGCTACACCACCGGTAAAAACTATCACCTCTCCTCGGAAGGAACGCAAGAGAGGTAAAATGCGTCTCACAATGGTAGTGTTTACTCCGGCAGCCAATTCCGGCAAAGGAAATCCTTCCACAATCTTACCGATTAACTCACTTTCACCAAATACGGCGCAGGTGGAATTTAGTTCTACCGGAGCCTCGGTGTATTCCCCCAGTTCATCCAGAGAAAGATCGAGGATCGTCGCCATATTTTCCAGATAACGTCCGGATGAGGCCGCACATTTATCGTTGGTCAAAAAGTCGATCATTCTGCCTTTTTGAACCTGAATAATTTTACTATCTTGTCCACCCAGATCCACCAGGGTGAAATCCTGCAGACCGGTTTGGAATATGGCCCCCCAAACGTGAGCCTTTAGTTCAGGAATTGCTTCTCCACCGGCAAGTTCCAGAGTGTTTCGACCATATCCTGTAGAGACTAAGCGATCAACTTCAGGCAGCCCTAAGGCTGTAAAGTCCACAGCAAGCTTGTCTCCTTGTTTTCGTCCATATTCTCGATAGAAGCGGATGGTATCCAGACTTTCCAGCCGAATAATTTCCAGCTCTTCCCCTTCAGCCTTTTCCTCCATCAAAGCAATTTTAACGCTCCGACTTCCCAAATCAATTCCACAAATAGTTTGTTGTCCAGACATGTTGTCCATCCTCTCATGGCAAGCCTAACCTTAGTCTTCGATCATACTTAGAAATGATTCTAACCGCATTTTGTTCCGGGCATCCAGCCCCGTTGGATTTTCACCTTCTAAGGTTAAAATTGGATAGTCCAGCTTTTTACGAATAATTTGATCCTCGATCTGTCGATAACAAAAGCTTTGGGTGTAATGAATTATTCCATCAAGTTGACGACGCTCTGCTTCCCTGGCAATATCTTCTATGCGCAGGAACACTTTGTAGGGATAGGTATATAAACGATACTGTTCAACAATGTCCGGGGTATTAAAAGGCATGGCGAATTGCCTTTGAACTTCATTAAAGACTACTCTAGCTCCGTGGTCTTCTAAATAATCGTATAGCTCCGGGAAAATAGGCGGAACCCCGATATAACCCAAGCGGATTTCCCGTTTTTTCCCCTTCACAGCTCCGGGAGAGGATGCTGAGAGGGGCTCCCTCATGCGGGCAACCTGAATAAACTCCTCCATCTCATGGCCAAAACCTTCAGGGTTACCATTAAAATCTGAACAGGACACCAGATAAAGGTGATTCTCAAACCCGCTGACTCTGTTTTCTTCCCAAGTTAAGCGATCGATCTCCCCAGCCAGGGAGCGAACCTGGTCAAGCCGTTTCTTTTGCTCGTTAACGTCCTGCCATGTGGTGCCCAGAACACTTATTAGTTTGTCCATTTGGAGCCGCAGCATGTCCGGATCTCGGTCATAAGGAAAGGCAAATGGAATAATCTCAATCCCCTCAACTTCCCAGGTCTCCATCAGAGCATGAGTGTTGCTGCAATCCCCTTGGGTTACAGCAACTATTTGCCTGATATCCGGATTTTGCAAGGCTGTAGAATATAGACCCTTAATCCAGCCACAAACATTGCGAGGATACCCCGCCAGCTCAGCTTCTTCTAAGCGTTTCATTGCTTCCGAGCCGGTAATAAAGATATTGTTCAAATCAACGGGCGTATGCCCTGCAGCATAGATAACTTCAACCGGTACTGTTGTTGTTAACCCGATTTTACTCATTGGTGTCTACATACTCCTTTGGTTCTTTGACTCTTCAATAATACCTTCATTATAATAGTATGTTTCCCTTTTAGGAAGGCAATTGAGCAGCTCGCTTTAAGACAGCCAAGGTTCTGTTCATCTCATTGTGGACGATCATATATCCTTCATCGACTCCCATACCGGGTTTGGCCAGCATTTGATCTGGACGAGTAGCCAGGGCTACATGGACTGCTGTCCGTCCTCCAGAATCCGTCTCATTGCAGGATCCACCCACATAAGCACCCACGCCAAATTTTTTGGAGTAGATAACCGCTTCAATGGTGTTTTGAATCCCACCCAAATCGGGAGTTTTGATTTGAACCATATCCGCAGCCTGAGCATCTACAAATTTTACAATATCTTCGTAAGTATTGCACCACTCATCCGCTACAATTTCTACTTTTACTCCCCGGGCCTTCAACGCCAGCCTTAATTCCTTAAGCTGAGCAATTTGTCCTTCAAGACTTCCGGCATCCATGGGCCCTTCAATTCTTAAGTGCAAGGGAGCCGCAGCCTCTTCCAAGGCTACGAAATACTCTACCATCCGCTCCACATTATCCTCGAAAGCTAACCCAATCGTCCCGTAGACATCAATATGCAGGATCGGCCGATAATCATCCCCACCCAGGGTCATAATCCGATTTTTAAGCCAAGTTACATAATCTAATAGGAGCTCACCATTCTTGCCCAGCTTTGTCTCGACATTATTGATCAAAGCATGAGGTAAAACCCCTGCACGCTTGATTATCGCTTTATCCGCATTTTCATAGCGGTCATCCCCGGTTTGGGTAAAAATCGGAACAGGCTCTAAAACCATGGGCAGCTTGTATTCATCTAAAATCACTTCGGTCATAGTCTTTCGCTGGGCTTTAGCCACTCCATCCAGAATAGCCTGACTCACACCATACCGAATGGCAGTATGATATCCTTCTCCATTCTCACGTTTGGAGTTTTCAACCAAGCCCACTAATTTTCGAAAGGAATCTAACTCTTGCCCAATGAGCTTAGGGGCAATTTCCTCTAGGATTATCGGTATAAAATCATTGGCCAGAAAGAGAGGATCCCTGCCTCCGGCACCTGAATATTGTACAGCAGCACAGTCTCCAGAAGCAATCTGCCCATCTTCTAAAATAAGCATCACCGAAATCGACTCGCCACGTTGGCGAACCGCCTGAAAACCGGGAGTCTTAGGCTCCCCTACATATGTAAAGCCATCATGCTTGACACCGGATTTGATGGCAAGCTGATCATCAAAATAAAATCCAGTAAGTCCCGGTGAAGCAATAACGTCAATAATTTTCATCTTAATCCTCCTAGCGTGTTAAGAGCGTGTTAAGGGGACGGTCCTTTTAACACGTTTTTTACTATCATGAAAAATCGATTCTAGGTGACAGGGGGACGGTTCTTCTGTGTTAAGCTCTGGAGCGGAGCGCTTGCTGCCTGTTTTCAACCCGTGCGAAGACAGTGTCTTCGGGCACCGCGGCATCAGTCCATCCATGGACAAGTCCTGCGGCGCGCTAAGGGACGCGAACCGTCGGCACTCGCCTTAGCGCGGCTTCGCTGACGCATCCGCTTTGCAGACAAGCGCTCCCTCAGCCAGTTTGTTGGGAATATAAGCAGAGCTTTGGGGGACTCAGGTCAGCCTTCGCGGCTGCTGCAACATGTCAGTCTTACCTGTAAACACCCCAAGACACGCTAAGAATAATAGACCTGAAAGACAAGGGCGGCTTCGAGCCACAGGAGTGAACCCATTGCATGGAGAGGCGGTAAAGCCCACAAAGTTGACCTGGGGAAGCGTGCCACGGGTTCACATCAGGTATTACCCGGTCGGTTTGGCACGAAAGTGTCCGGTGGACATTTTCGCTGAAGCGGCTATCTCCAAAGAAAACTTATCCGCTGAAGATCGCTCCCAGGTCAACGTGTGGGCGAGCCTCGGAGTGCTGGGTACACGAAGACACTGTCTTCGCACGGATTACCCTTCTTTCAGACACTGTCTTCGCACGAATTAGCTGATCTTGCAGCGGATGTGGTCGAAGTCGCCCTGCCTCCAGCGACCCTATTTCCATCCCTAGATAGTGCGACCTAAAGCGACCCCAGCGAACCCCGCTAATTTCTGGGCCGCCCCACCAGCATCCCCTTCCCAATGGCATAAATATCATCAATCACCATCTGAAAGGACGGATCCCGCTCTTCATCTCTGCCCCGCTGGGCTATGCGTTCCCGATGAAAGTCCCTAATAGATTCATCAAAGGGAACATTGCCAAAGTCTAATAAGCGAACCGCCCCGGAGGTGTCCCGGGCCGGGAGGATCTTGCCGGCGTTATAGCGGCTAGGTGCAAAGGGTACATCAATGACTCCTGCTTGGAAGGCCCGAACTGTTCCGACAGCAGCATCTCCTTCTCCCAAATCCAGGACTCGATCAAGAATCGCTCTGGTCTCGGCTATGATCATTTCTTCTTCCAGAGCTAACTCCGGAGTCAGAGGCAGGGTCTGGTCTTTCAGCATGGTTAAGATTTGCTTTGTGGTACGAATACCTGCTGCATTGGCTTCTTTAGTAGGAATTCCCAGTGCTTCGTGAGGAGTCTTGACAATAACTTTGGTTGCCTTACCTAAAGCTGCAGTCACTGCACCCCAGGAAATGACCCCAAAAGCTTTCGCTTCATCTTGGGGAAAACCACCCATCCATTGGTGGAAGACGGTAGTGATCATAACTTTGGGCAATCCGAGTTTTGCTAAATACTCTTCCGCAAGAACCGGTAATGTATGCAAAGCAGCCACGTCTTGAATGAGGTTCCCGCATTGTCCGTAGCCCAGGGTTAGACTGCGCACACCTTGAGCCACTGCCAGTATCCCTTCAATGACAGCAACAGCATGGGAAATTGAGGGGGGCACTAGGGTTCCTGTCAAAGGACCAAAGGGCTCACGATTGATTTTTACTCCTTGTTCTTCGTAGAGGCCAATAAGGCGATCGACATACTGCCAATATTTAATGGTACTTTCAATGGAAACATCTTTGGAATAGGGAATATTATAGGAAATTCCGCCGCCTTCGTAGTCAGTAAATCCACCGGCAATGGTAATCTCAGCGAGTAAACGGGCATCGGGAGTCCCATGCCGAACCTGAACAGGAACTTGGACACTCTCCACGATCTGCCGACAGGCAGCTACCCCGTGATTGACTGCCGGAAAGCCGTTAAGCATGGAGCGGCCAATCATGGCACTTTCTTCAATTCCCGCTTGGGCTTCAGTATAACGATTTTGTCGTGTATAGGAGTCTATCGTGGAGGGCAGAAAATCCGCCCCACCTTCATCCTGCAAAAAGCGCAGCAATTCTATATGCTCACTAAGCAGGGCTACACCGGCTCGGGGCTGGGCAAAGGTGATCCCTTTAGCTTTACCTTCAGCCAGTTTCTCGGCAAATATTTTACTTTTAGGGAGAGATTTTTGATAAGCAACTGCTTCCTCAAAGGATACGTCCTTACCTGTTGGCCATTGTCCTAATACTTCTTGCCTCTGGCGCTGAAACTCTTCAGTGTCCATTTGTCGGACTGTTAGATCCATTAATAAACCCTCCTAAAGCTTTACAATATATTTCTTCATCATTCTGAGAGCAATCTGAGGTGAAACTTCTCTGAGCAAGCCCATGGCCGCTAAAATATACTCTTTGTCTAAAAAGAATGTAGGATTTTGCGGTTTCAAAATCGTCGGTTCCTGGGAATTAAAGACTGCCCCTTTTAAAATCTCCGCCGGGTCTGGATGATGGAGAAGAACCCCGCCCGTCCCGATAACCACTGTCAAGGGAGTTAAATCCTTACCATTTTGGATATAGCTTGCACCAAAGGGGGTATAAACCACCTCAATCGTCCCTGCATGACGATCCACCGCTAAACCCACAGCCATTCGGCCCATGGCCACATCAAACTTTGCTTCTTCGACCGTCTGAGGAATTCGCCAAGGATTCTCTTTTAACAACTCCAATTGGCCTGTAACTTGTTCCTCTGTCCAGCCCAAGTAGTCCATTAATCCTCTCCCGGCGATTTCCACCAGAGCCTCTGAACTGTAGCGCATCCCCAGATCCCCTTCGACGGTTCGTTTCACATAGGGTTCTGGCAAGCCCTTGAGCATGACACTCGGTTTACTGGGATCTCCTTTGGCCACGGAATGGACATCTGTGGTAGCCCCCCCGACATCTACGATCATCAGTTCTCCCAAACCCGGTTCAGAACCTTCTCCCTGAGCCAGCAGCTCTGCGGCGGAAAGAACCGCTGATGGTGTAGGCATCATAATCCTCTCTAAGTATTCTTCTGCCTTATCTAACCCTTTGGCCTTAATAATGTGAGATAAATACACCTCCCGAATGGCTAACCGCGCTGATTCTACGGCTAAAACCCCTAAATCCGGCATCACATTATCTGCTACAACCACAGGATTATGTTGTTTCCTCAACATCTCCTCAGCTTGTGCAGCGACGACTTTATTACCTGCCACCACAACAGGAAGACTAATCGGAAGATTACTAAGCAGCTCTGCATTTTTAAGAATTACTTCCTTATTACCGCCGTCGGTTCCCCCGGCCAGCAGAAGGATATCGGGTTTTGAAACAACAATTCGATCCAAATCCTTGGGGGATAACTCATAACTGAAAACTTCAAGCACCCGAGCTCCGGCACCTAAGGCTGCCCGCCTGGCTGCCTCTGCGGTGAGTTCCTTAACTAATCCACTGGCAATCATTTTCAGTCCGCCGGCTGCGCTGCTGCAGGCCAGCTTACGAACGAAGTTCCATCCTCCCCTTGGCTCGGGAATCTGGGCTAAAGCTGCTTTCATGCCTTCCATGATATTTGTTTCTATGGTTGTGCCTGCCCGAGCTGTCCCCAGGATGATCTCCGCATCCAGGTCAACAACCGTTACCTTGGTATACGTACTGCCAAAATCAATGAGAAGGACTGCTTGCAAGGTCCATCCCCCCTTAATTTATCGTCATACCTAAATCCTTACGGAGATCTTCAATAGGAAGATCCGGCAGAGTTCCCGGTGGATAAACTCTGTTAAAGCCCATGGCTAAAAACCGTTCTTTAACGGATTCAAACTCCTGTTTCCCACAAACTAAATTCCCACCTACATAGATGATGATGTCGCCGATTCCTTTTTCCTGACATTTCTCACGCAAGCCCCGACAATCCATTTCTCCGTGCCCGTATAGGGAGGAGACTAATATGGCGTCGGCATTGGTTTCTATAGCCGAGTGAATAAACTCCTCTTGAGTTGCCAGTACCCCGATATTAATCACTTTGAAACCGGCTTGCGTAAAAGCAAAATCCAAAATTCTGTTACCCACTGCATGCACATCTGATCCAATGACCCCTAATACCACGGTCTTTTGTTCCATGATTCAATTCCCCCCGGTCGCTTTCTAAAACCTCTGAACTATTCGCCCAACACTACTTGTTCAACCTGACCAATCGGTTCTTGGAGGAGGGTATTACCTACTTGTCTGAAAAGTTCGGGATCTCCACTTACGTAGTAACGCACTCGCCAGGGTTTTTTCCCTAAGGCAGGCGGTGATTCGAGGAGCCCCGACCGCTCCCAGTCATCCAAATGCTTGAGTAAATTCTCCAGTTCTTTAACAACTGCCTTGGCGGGATCAACAATCAGGACATCTTCACCTAAGATCTTATTCAAGACAGGTTCGAGAAAGGGATAATGTGTGCACCCTAGAATAAGGGTATCTACCCCTGCTGCCTTCAGCGGCGTAAGATAAGTTTTAGCTATCCCCAGGGCTTGTTCCGATTCAGCTAATCCCGCCTCAATTAAAGGTACAAAGAGGGGACAACCTTGGGCCTTAACTAAGGCAATAGGCTGTTCTCCATGCTGCCAGGATTCGCGAAGTGTAGGGTCTTCCGGCAGGGAACCTTTGGCCAAAGCCCGGCTTACCGCGCTGGAATAAGCCTTACTGCGCACCGTGGTTTCCGTGGCAATCAGCCCGATCCTTCCGGCTATGGTTTTTTCCACTGCATAGCGGGCACCGGGTTCAACCATGCCAATCATCGGTACGTCAAAACGTTCTCTAAGAAAAGGCAGGGCTGTAGCAGAACTGCTGTTACAAGCCACAACAATTACCTCCGCACCTTGACCGATCAAGAAAGTGACAATTTCCTCTCCGAAACGAATTAACTCCTCCCTGGAACGGTTTCCATAGGGAACCCGAGCGGTATCTCCAAAATAGACAATTCGAACATCCAATACTTGCTCTAATATTTCTTTCATCACGGTGAGTCCGCCCACTCCAGAGTCGAAGACACCGATGATTCGTTGCTTCTTCAAAATTTCTCCCCCTTTAGTTCCAATAAAGCCCCTCTAAGTAAGTTAAGACTGCCTGCATCCGGCTCAAAATGAAACTCAATACATTCCATATTCTCAGGAAGTACTTTTTCAACTCTAAAACGAAGTCGTGGTGCTAAAATCACCGCCCCACATTGGGGTAAGACCTCACGCAAATTAGTCTCGTTCGGTTGAATCAGGGTTCTAAAAGCAGGATATAAGCCCGCTTGCCTAAGGGCCAGCTTAATTTTCTCCGCATATTGGTTACTTTCACAAACCAGGGCGAATTCTCGGCCAATACTCAGCTTGGCGATACGTACAATTGTATCAAGCCTAGGCTGCAGGGAAATCCCCAAAATAGGGATATGCTGTTTCCCTAACAGGATCTTAACTTCTGCCAGACGGGATACCCCGGTAATAGCCATATCCATTCCGGATATACATTCCTGAGCACGAGGGGATTCTTGAAGTTCGGAAAGCAGTAATGGGAAGAGATTAACACCGGGGCCGAGATTCCAATTGACATCAGCTAATTGCTCAGGATTGCTGACTAAATAGGCCACCTTCATCCGAGACAGCTGATCTTTTTTCTCCATACCTCGCACATGCACAAAGGAGACAAAATCATCGATACTAAAACCCAGACCTACTGCTTCCTCCATGGCTAAATCTACTATACGCAAGACCTTCTCTTTACGACTTTCCTGCTGCATGATCAGGGCAGTATCCTCCACGAAGGTTCCTTTTCCACGGGCTGAGGACAAAACCCCTTCAGCTTCAAGCTCCTTATAAGCCTGACTGACCGTATTTCGGCTGACAGCTATGCTCTTAGCCAATTCCCGCTCCGGTGGTAATTTTGTCCCTGCAGGCCAAATGCCTTGTGTGATTCGCCGACGAATCTGCTCTTTAAGCTGGATATAATAGGGCACACCACTTTTTCTATCTAGCTCCATATAATCACCTTCTAACCTTGTTAACCTTTTTATCCTTTTGGCCCCATCTATCCTATGTAGGCATAATCCTTTTTGGCCCAGTTGACTAGTCCAATTACGATTTACTTCTCCACTTCCTTATCTATTCCCTGCTTTATATAAGTATTATCAATAATTATTTTTCTTTATGGCTGGGCTATCAAAAAGAAGAACCCGCCTAGCTAAAGACAGGTTCTTCTTAATGGACTATATGAATTTCTTAAGCGAAGGGGCCTTCGACGACACTTCTAATTTTGATGAACTATTGTCTGTTAACTGTTAAATCATCTCATCCTGATATTGGCTGATTCTCGGTGGGAGTGGGCTGAGCTATCTCAGATAACTCTTCATCTGTCGTCCGACGGTATATGCATGAACTAAGGCATAGGCAGCTTCCGCTCTGGTGGCACCTTGATTTGGCGAAAAAATATTTTGGTCAATCTTTATAATACCCAACCCCCAAGCAAGAGCAATATACCCCATAGAGTCAGGATTAATATCGCTGGCATCAGAAAAAGGCACTCCATAAATCCCTTTGACTTGAGCTGAGTCTTCCATATTCAGGACGCGTATCATTATTTTGCATAAATTCTCTCGACTTAATTCCTGTTCCAGTTTTCCATCCTCAAGCAGCCAGCCCCGCTCTTTGGCGACATTTAGAACCTCTTCATCACTTATAACCCTATCCCAATTGCCTGCTTCGGCAGTTAACATAGCCCGCATGAGAGCCCCTGTGGTTATTTTTTCACCGGGACAAAACTTATCACCGTATTCTCCAAAGGCTCCGGTCAGACCTAATAAGCTGATTTCTTTTTCGGCATAATTACCTTCAATATCCGTATAAGTATTGGCCTTAAACCACTGGGCTTGAGGGTTTCCCAGCCAATCCAGGGGATTTCCGGTTTTAGCGTCCAGCAAAACAGGCAGTTCTAAATCGTAATATGAATTTGCTTGATAGACTAAGCGAACTTGCTGTGGTCCACTGGGATCAAAAATCAACATGTATTTCAAGGCTAAAGGACGGATTTCTAAGAACTGCTCAATTACCTTATCAAGGGATAAAACATCCGCAGAACTTGGAAACTCCTGGTTTGACCAGTTCATTTCGTAATTTGTTACTTGTTTGGCTTTCGTATCAACAGTCAAGAATATCCCATTGTGGGAAACCGGAATTCCATTAACTAACCTGACGTAACTAAACAGCTGAGTATTAGGCGACATTTTGCCTTGATAAAAGTTTTCCCCTTCCAGCTTAACGAGCTTAAAGTTCTCGGGCTGAATACGCTTGAGAAAGTCTTCGGCAATTCTTTGGGCATCACGGCGACTAACAGGTTTAGCTTTGTCATTAGTACTCAATCCGTAGGATAGATTAAAACTGACTAGATCACCGGTCTGAGCATTGACCCGAGCACTAAGAAAGCGTTGATCTCCAGTATCATAAGAGTCGGTATTCCAATGTAAATCCCAGACCTGCTCATTGGGATTGTACCAGTCCGGATTCAAGTTTGAATTCCGGAGAATGAAGTCCTTGGGAATAGTTACTGCTTTTTTCACTATCTCTACCGCTTCTTTTTGCGTGATTTGATAATCTGAAGGGTTTATAGAATCTTGATCCGCTGGGGATTCACTGATTGGGGTATTATCCTCAAAAGCTGATATTTTTAATCTTGCTTCCGGAACAGGTGCAGCAGATAATGAGCCGCCGGCCTTGGCGGGGCTTGAGAGGGAGCTAGAGGCAAGAATAGGTTTATCCAGAGTAAGCGGTTTCCCTGTCAGAGCATCTATGGCTCCCCCAAAATAGTTATTTGTCAACTGATAGACCAGGAGTACCCGTTGTTCTTCCTTGGTTTGGGGGTTAGGGATTGGCGGTAGGAAATACTGCAATTCAAGCATTGGCGTAGCTGTAAAAACTTGACGGGCTTTTTCCGCAGGAATAATCTTGGAAGCTGAAGGAAAAACTAAATTTTCTGTCCAATTATAGTAGTAGCTTATAACACGACCATCTTCTCCACTGACTCTCATGGCGACTCCGTTTTCGGGGAAGGGAATTCCATTCACCACCCGCATCCACCGATAATTATAAGTAAAGGGTTGAGAGTCGTTAAAGACATAGACCTGTTGTTTTTCTTTAATCAGCTGCATTTCTGGCAAATGCTTGCCCGTTAATTTAGTCACTAACTCTGAGGCAATTTTTGAGGCATCTTCCGAAGATAAGACAGGAAGTTTGAATGACGAGGTTTTACTTTCATTCCATTGATTAATGCTTAAAATCTCTCCACTAATTGCATCGACCTCTGCCTGAAAGCTTCCGTAGGGTGCCTGGTCTGAATTCCAACTTAACGAATAGGTAGTACGATTAGAATATTCATTCTCTCCTGTCGAAAGCTGGGAATAGCTTTCCGGCACTCCAAAATTATCTTTGACTAATTGGATTGCTTGCTCAATAGTGATACCTTGCTTGACATTTCCTAGAGTATTTACCGGACAGACCACTAACTGTAGTAGTAGTATACAGATAACTATAAGGTTTAAAGGCAGAGGTTTTCTTACCAAATTCTATCAACCCTTTCATCTTAATTGCTATATCTAAGGTCTCTCTGCAGTACCTCCTTTTTCAATACTTATTTGAATTACTTCAGCTGTCTTAGTCCACAAAATTATATATTCAACAACTTCCATTAATATCCTTCTCGCAGTTCAGGCAGGCCTCCCAAATTTGTACATAAGGGAGCTGTCAACAAAACAAAAACGGTTTCCCTCACTTTTTCAGTGAAAGGAAACCGCTGTTTAAGAACTGTACCACTAGGTTCTTGGGACTGTCAGATTGTATTGAGGGAATTAAAAGTTAAAGAATCCTGATTTAGTGACTGAGCATTTGTCGAAGTTGCTGCTCTAAATTAAAAGATACTCCACTGTTGTTGCCAACAACCGCTGACTTGGAAATATAGCCTTTATTATAGAGTAAGAAGTAGTTCAAGCTTGGGGGAAGAGAGTTTGGCTGAGTCATGGCTACAAATCCTCCATTTTTTGCGGCCAAAGCAGCTGTTAATAAAGCATCTGCATAGGGCTTTCCTGAACTGACATCATCTTGACGAACAAGCCCTGAAGTAAAGTAGAGGGGGGATTGAGGATTATCTTTGTTAAGGAGATTTTGGAAGATCAGACTTTGAGTATCATAGCGATCATAACCTCCCCAGCGTTGAACCAAGAAACGGTTGCTTAGTTGATTTTCCACGGAATTACTGATAACCGCTGTTCCTCCTAGGAGTACAACATTTTTGGCATTTAGATTAATCAAAGCCTGCAGCGTAGAAGCCGGCAACGTATCTCTATCAGTTAGTAAGATTGGGTTTCCTTGAGCCCCCGCAAAAGCACTGATAGCAATAGCATCAGGTATAGCGGAGCCATTAGCCAAATATACGGTTTGCGTGGAATCAATACCCACCTGGGAAGAAATCAAGGCCGCTGTATCATAACCTTGCAGCCCGGCGATCCGAGTCACTGTGAAGTCTTTACTTAATGTATCTTCAATGGTTTGGGAAACAGCGACGGTTCCGCCAACAATGTATATGTTCCTAGCCCCTAACTCATGTAACGCAGTTAATGTCCTTGAATCTAAGGTCGCAGAACCGGTCATAAGAATTGGTGCATCCAGCTTTTTTGACAGTGGCGCTGCGGCAAGGGAATCAGAAAACTGATCATCTCTTGCTAAAATCACATTTGGTGCACTGGTCCACCCTTGCCTAGCGATCTCAACGGAAAGTGCCACATTATCCGAAGCCTGGGAACCGATGCGACTCCCCGTTTCATAAGCCGCTTCAACAGGTATGGATTTTATGACCTTTCCCCCAAAAATGATGTCCACATTGCCAGCTTTTTCCGGGTTGATGTTTAGGATAAAGGTTCCATCACTTAAGGTAGTGTAGCTTTGGGTTGCCGGACTAGCATCAACCTTTGTCCCGTCTACTGTCACTGACCTTTGATCCAAAACCTTCCCCTCTGAATCCGTGAGTTTTACACTTACGGAATTATCAACGTGAACCTTGAGTGAATCTGTTACGGTTGCTACAGCGTCCAAAACCTTGATTATCCCCGTTGCCGAACCCTTGTTGGGGGAAACAGCACTGACCTTTAAAGTATATTCTCCGGGAGTGTACAAGGTGAGATTGGATAAACTGTAATAACCCCCGCCCCCGGATACGGAATAGTAAGTCACATTTCCTTGGGAATCTGTTAACGTAGCATTGACCGACCCGGTAAAGAGCTTACTCGTCGGAATACGGTTTAGCTTAAACTCCACATCCGTCGTTTCTCCAATAATTACGGTAGACTCTTCTTCGGACACAAAGGTTAACCCTCTTAAGGTAGTGTAAGTCTCACCATTAATGTCAGTACCACTTTCATCAGCAGCCAACAACATCCCCGGTAACATACCAATCAGCAAAAGTGCCATCATAAGGATACTTAAAACTGTCTGAGTGCGTTTCTTTTTGATCACTAAATTTCTTCCTTTCTCTCTCCTAATTAGCATCCAACGAGCGAGGGAGCGGGAACGTGTGTGAACAAAGCAATGTCCCCTTACTTTCTAAAGATAACTTTATTCAAATCTTAAAGCGTCGATAGGATCCATTGCGGCTGCTTTACGTGCCGGGAAAACTCCGAAAATAATTCCTATACCGGCGGAGAAACCAAAAGCCATCACCACTGATGCCAGAGAAATACTGGTACTCATGGATAAGGCCTTCCCAACTAGGTTTGATCCTCCATACCCCAGGGCAATGCCTATCCCTCCGCCTAAGATACTTAGTACGACGGCTTCAATAAGAAACTGGAGAAGAATATCCATACTTTTGGCTCCAATGGCTTTCCGAATTCCAATCTCCCGAGTTCGCTCTGTTACTGAGACAAGCATGATATTCATGATTCCGATTCCCCCAACTAGCAGGGAAATCCCGGCAATTCCACCCAGGAGCATGGTTAGGGTCTGTGTAACACTTTGCATGGTTTCTAACATATCCGCCTGATTCTGAACTCTAAAGTCATCGGCTTTACCATCCTGAATATTATGGGCCTTGCGTAAAGCCGCAGTAATTTCATCCTGAGCTGTCTGCATAAGATCCTCAGATGAGGCAGAAACCAAAATATTACGTACGGTTTTTTTACCGATCAAGCGAGCCTGAACCGTTGAAATAGGAGCAGTGATCATGTCATCACTACTTTGAAATCCCGTCGAGCCTGTTGCAGTCGTCACACCGATGACTTGAAAGGGTACATTATTAATTTTAATGTTCTTTCCAATAATATCCCCATTGGCATCTCCCAGTAGGTTTTCTACAACAGTTGGACCAAGAACCGCTACTCTTGCGCTCTTATTCACATCTTCTTCAGTGATATATCTCCCCCGGGCAATTGTAACATTTTTAATGGTTTCATATTCTTCAGTCGTACCATTAATGCTGGTAGAGGTGTTTCCACTTCCCAAGACTACTTGGGCATTAGTATTGGCAACCGGAGCAACAGCTTTCACAGCCGTCCCAACTCGAATCTTAGAAGCATCCGCCATGTCTAAACTGGAGGAGCTACCCACTCCGCCTTTTACCCCTCCGGTATTTGACTGGCCGGCGCTAATTGTCAGCAAGTTTGAACCCATACCCTGAATCTGTGAAGTAATTGAAGCCGTTGCCCCGTTCCCGATTCCGACCATGGCAATAACCGCAGCTACTCCAATGATAATCCCGAGCATAGTCAACATAGATCTTAGTTTGTTGGCTCGCAAAGCTCTGAGAGAGACTCGGATACTTTCTAAAAAGTTCACTCTGCTCTTCCCTCCTCGATTTGCGCTTTTGCTCGGCGGGGGTCTTTTACGATCTCGTCCCCTTCAATGTGACCGTCTCGAAAACGTACAATCCGCTGGGTAAACTCTGCAATATCCGGTTCATGGGTTACGATAATAATAGTATTTCCCTCGGCATGGAGACGCTGGAAAATGGCCATAACTTCTTCACTTGATCGACTGTCCAGGTTTCCCGTAGGCTCATCCGCTAAGATGATTGAAGGCTTCGTGACAAGGGCTCGAGCAA
Organism: Desulfosporosinus sp. HMP52; assembly: GCF_000765145.1. Taxonomy (GTDB): domain Bacteria; phylum Bacillota; class Desulfitobacteriia; order Desulfitobacteriales; family Desulfitobacteriaceae; genus Desulfosporosinus. Next base: position 46,785 of record NZ_JMGA01000008.1, read on the forward strand.
TAGCTACCCGCTGCTGTTGTCCACCGGATAACTCTTTAGGACGGTGATGAATTCGTGTGCCGAGGCCGACGGATTCTAACGCAGCTACAGCGCGAGCATGTCGTTCTTTAGTACCTACTCCTGCATAAAGCAGGGGGAGTTCTACGTTTTCAACAGCCATAGTTCGAGGGAGGAGATTAAAGCCTTGAAATACAAAGCCGATTTTACGATTGCGAATCACAGATAATTCATCGCCGCTGGCTTTTGCCACATCTGTTCCATCAAGATAATATTCTCCTTCAGTGGGAGTATCTAAACAACCAAGTATATTCATCATCGTCGACTTACCCGACCCGGAAGGCCCCATGATGGAAACAAATTCGCCTTCTCCCACATGTAAATCCACGCCGCCTAAGGCCGCAACTTTAATGTCCCCATTAGCGTAAATCTTTTTGATCCCTTTTAGCGTTATCAAACAACAACCCTCCTCTATCCTGAAAAATTCAGAGACGGATCTTTTCTCTTACTTTGATCCCGGGGGTGGGCCGCCGGCGGCTGCCCCTCCTCCTCCACCTATTCTAAGTCCTCCTGTAGATTTCGCTGCTGTGGCGGTTGAACTACCAACTATAGTAATAACCTCTTGTCCTTCCTCTATCCCACTTTTAACCTCGATATTTTCACCATCGTCCAAGCCAAATTCTACCGGAACAAATTGACCATTGGCTCCGGTCTGTCCGGTTTTAGCTGGGTCTGACCCAGGGATCATAACCCCTTTTTTGTCACCTCTGGTTTTAACCGCCTCGCTGGGAACGGTTAGCACATTCTTGGCTTCTTCCACCATAATGTCAATATTAGCATTCATTCCCGAACGCAGTTTATCGCTGGCTTGTTCTACTGCCACTGTAACTTCAAAGGTTGTAACGTTGGAAGTGGTTGTTCCTTGAGGAGCAACTAAGCTTACAACTCCGGTACTATGGTCATCCGCGTAGGCATCAAGGGTAATGTCCACTTTCTGTCCCACTTTAACTTGGGCAATATCAGCCTGGTCAATAGAGGCATTTACTTCAAGACTACTTCCTGAGGATCCTGCAGGAGTAATGGTAATCTTGGAATCCTCACTCGTATACTGATACAGTTGTAAATTGGAATCAATAACGATAGCATCCGTTGGGGCAACAATAGTCGCTCCCGACAACTTGGCCTCTACACTATCAAGTTGAGCCTGGGCTTGAGTTACATTAGCTTGCGCCGATGCAATATCAGCAGCTGTCGGCCCCGCCTCTTGCTGGTTCATTTTATATTCAGCAGCGTCCACATCCGCTTGAGCTGCTTCTAAGGCCCTGGCTGCCCCTCCATTTTGGGCGTTTTTGGCCGTTGTTAAGGCCGATAAGGCATCGTTTAAAGAGTTTTGAGCAGATTGAATTGATGAAGCGTCTCCGTTCCGCTGGGCCTTAGCTAAAACATCACTAGCCTGTTTAACTTTCTCATTAGCTAAGGTGACTTGGTTTGCCAAATAGGCTGAATCCGCATCCTGCTGAGCTGCAGTCAAACTCTTCTGTGCCTTGGCAAGTTCTGACCGAGCTTGAGCCTTTGTTTGTTGATTATAGCTATCATAAAGGGATTGAAACTTAGCCTGAGCCACTGCTAAATTGGCTTGTTGCTGAACAACATCCGCTCTAAGGTTTGTTTCGTCAATTTTAGCGAGTACTTGACCCTTTTGAACCGTATCTCCCACCTTGAAATTCAACTCTACCACCTGTCCCCTAGTCACATCTCCATTGTTGGAAAACTGCAAGGGTATGGACTGGGGATAATTAACGGTTCCGGTTGCCGTGATAACCCTGCTAACATCTCCCATTTTAGCCTTTGCTGTAATATTGGCTGAAGTTACTGGTTTGGCCGTATACTTTTTATAGCCCCAATATCCCCCTCCCAAGACCAAAACGCTTAATACCCCTATGGTCACCCATTTTTTGTTCATGCTCTCTCTCCTCTTTTATGTATTCTCGAGAAATTCCATTAATATAGAAGGAAGATTAAATATGACTCTAAATACTGGTTAAAATTCCTAAATCAGAATATCACAGTATTATGTTCAAACAACGATAAACTTCTTAAGATCTTGTCAGGATTAGCTGAGGATTACCTGAAGAACTGCTGTCAGATCTCACTGAATAGGGTTTACTTCTGTCTCCTAGGCAATAAGATTTTAAAACAACTTCCTTCTCCCAGGGTACTCTTTACTTCGATGGAACCCCCATGGGCTTGGATAAACTCTTTGGCAATAGCCAGTCCTAACCCGGTTCCACCGCTCTCTCGCTCTCGGGCTTTATCCACTCGATAAAAGCGATTAAAAATATGCTCAAGTTCCTCTTGGGGAATACCTTCCCCAGAATCTTCTACCGTTACTTGAACCCAACTATTTAAGTTATCCTTACTCTTAAATACTTTTGGATTCCCTTCTGTTGCTTTAGGCATTCTTGAATGATTCAGTTTCTCTTCTTTCTCTATCTTATCCACCTTACGTTGGAAGACATCTCGTAATCGATGAGTGTTCCTTTCGGCCAATGTTCCTTCTTCGGCAAACCGTTCTATCTCCGCTAAGGTCACCTGTAGACATCCGCCCGGGGGGGTATGTAAAAGGGCATTACCAATTAGATTAACAAAGACTTGGGTCAGGCGGTCAGGATCCCCTGTAATATCGGTTACCTCTCCCTTGATTTCGACAACTAATCCTCGCTCCTCGAATTCAATGGCAAATTGCTCTGTGATCCTTTCTACTAACTTCCTTAGATTTACCGGTTTTAAAGACATGGGTAACTTTCCCGCTTCCGCAAGATTTAACTGTTGCAGATCCCGGACTAAGCGAATAAGTCTTAAAGTTTCGTCTTGTATAGGCAGAATAGTTTCCGGAGTTGAGGGTAAAACCCCTTCCTGGATTGATTCAAGTTTTCCGAGGATGACTGAAAGTGGTGTGCGCAATTCATGAGCTATATCTGCCACCATGTTGCGGCGAACTTCTTCATTGCGAGCTAATTGTTCCGTCATTCGATTAAAGTCTTGAGCTAAGATTGCAATATCTCCCTTGCCCTTGACATCAACTCTGGAGGACAAATCCCCATTCCCTACATTGCGAACAGCTTCCATCAAATGATTAAGGGGTTTCGTAAAATGCCGGGTTAATAACATCCCCAAGATTAAAGCTACAAAGGATGTAAGCCCTAAACCGATGAGCATAGCTTGAATAATCGAGGTTCCAATGGTTTTGGCCAGTCGATTATTTGAACCGGTAACAATCGGGGTTTCCTGCCAATAATACCCTACTATCTGTTCCTTAACCTTGATCTCTTCCCATTGCTTAGGGATTTTATTACTATTGGGTAACTGGGAAATAGTTTTAGCCAGGTCTTTATTCCCTGAGTCCCCTACAACCTTACTCTCCAGATCAAATACCCAAAAGGGTGGGCCTTCCCGTCGTGTTTTTATTCTCAAGTCCTGTCCGGGAATAGTTTGTTCCGGGGGAACTCCAACGACAAAAAGCCGGGGCCTTCCTTCAAGATCAACCCCTTCTAAATTTGGCCCAAACCGGCGTTCAGCCTCGCTGACTTTGGTAATATACCCCTGAACTCCATCCCAGCTGTTATGAGCTTCATAGTAGCCACTTAAAAGCCTCCTCCAACTTTCACCATAGGCTTGTTGGACATAGGTTTCCGCATGCCCAAGTAAAGATTGGGTTGTGATTAAGGCTATAGCTGTGAAAAAAATAGCCATAAAAAAAACCATGCCAATTAAGCTGATAATAAACTTCCTGCGTAAAGTCACAAGCCTTCACCAAACCGATACCCTACGCCAAAAACGGTTTCAATATACTTTGGCTCACTGGGGTTGTCCTCAATTTTCTTGCGCAGGTTGGAGACGTGGGTGTCAATGGAACGTTCATAGTAAAGATATTCTTCCCCCATGGCCTGCCGTAAAAGCTGCAGACGACTGTAAACAGTTCCCGGACGTGTAGCAAGTAAATGCAGTATATTAAATTCTGTAGGAGTTAGAAGGACTTCCTGTCCGCGCTTTAAGACCTTATGACTGGAGACGTCTAAGCTAATCTCTCCTCGAATTATTACTGAAGAAGTGTATTCCTGGGAAACCCCTGACGAGCGGCGAAGTACAGTTTTGATTCGAGCGACTAATTCCCGAAGGCTAAATGGTTTAACAATATAGTCGTCTGCGCCAAACTCTAAACCAAGAACCCGATCAATTTCCTCGGATTTTGCCGTCAGCATGATAATCGGTATGGTACTGGTTTCACGCAAACGTTTGCACATATCCAGCCCACTTATGCCCGGGAGCATCCAATCCAGCAAGACAAGATCCGGCTTTTCCCGTTCGATAAGCTCCATCCCTTCTACTCCATTGGTTGCAGTTAGGGCGTTATATCCTTCCCGCGAGAGGTAATCCCTCACCAGGGTAAGAATTTCCGGTTCATCATCGACTAAAACAATCTTCATTTTCATACCACCACTTTTCCCCTTTTGTTGTTGATATAAGTATAACGTTAATCTTTGTGATGTATCTAGGAAAGTTTTGAAGATTTTATGAAGAAATAAGAAAGTAAGGGGCAGATTGCCCGTTCACACACGTTACGTTTCACTAGCTCGTTAGATGCTGAAGGAATTGCGCCAACCTCTGGGCCGCTCTACGATGTGAACCTGGGCGCAATTGGCCTTCAGCATCGGCACTCGCTTTAGCGTGAACTTCACTAAAGTGTTCTCTTGGCAATTCGCCCCTTAATTTCTGGTCAACGGGGGTTGGGGACGTGAAGGGATGAGGGGGCGATTTTTGTCTTTCTCTGGAGGGAGAAAGTAAGGGGCGAATTGCCCGTTCATACACGTTTCGTTTTATCAATAATAATGCCCTCGCTTAAGACTTCTTAAACGAGGGCGATTGTCGAGAGTTAAACTTCTACTAATTCCATTTTCTCAGCAAGGAGTTTTGAACTGCGAGACAGTTCTTCGTATTCGGCATCGGTATAATCTTTGATGATTTCGCTGATAAATTTTTGTCTTTCGGCGATTACTGCATCCAGTGCTTCATTTCCTCTTGGTAACAAGTGAAGCGCGACTACTCTCCGATCCTTTTCAGCTCGTACACGTTCGACAAGCCCTGCAAATTCCATTCGATCTGCTAAATCCGTTGCTGTACTACATGCTACATATAAGTTTTTGCATAGATCACCCATAGTTAAAGGCCCATATTCTCGAATGCATAAAAGTGCATTGAACTGAAGCTCAGAAATATCCATATCTACTAGAACCGATCGGCCACGCTTAAACAAAATTGCATTTGCTCGTCTTAAGGTTTCCTCCAGCTGCTTTATTATTTCTTCATTTGCCAGTCATCCCACCTCCCAATTTTACAAATATTTTAACAATTCTATATTATCACAGTTTGGGATAATATTCAGTACAAAATAAACAAGTTACCTAAAATACTAGTTAGAACTTAAATAAGGATTCTAGTCGAATATGAACTTTCGTTCATCTAAAGTTGAACATTCGACCTTTATATTGCTCTTAATAATATGTACGCATATAATAGAACGATTTGACGCTTTAAATACAGTACAATTTTTTTATAATAAATCATCTATTAATTGTCAAAGAGGTGATTTGAATTGCTTATTACTATGAGTGAATTTATAACAAATATTGAAAAATACTTAACACTCGTTAATGATGAGGAAATTATTATCACCAAGAATGCAAAACTTACTTCTCCAATAGAAGACGACAAAGTGGAAACTATGAAGTCATTTTTTGGTACTCTCTCTAATGATATCTCTTTAGAAGAATCAAAAGAGGAAAGATTGAAGAAATATGAGCTTATTGATTGATTCAAATCATCATTATTACTTGGAATGCTCTTTAATACAAATCGCCACAAAAATAACCACGATTTAAACAACGTGGTTATTTTTGTGGCGATTTTTAATTACTTTTACTTTTGATTTATTAGGTTGAACTTGGAGGATAATTAAATAGATTAATTGAACTGGGAGAATCTTTGAGAGCTCCGTTATTCTTGCTTTCATTATTACTATTCTTATTACTACTGTTATTACTGCTATTAGTACTGTCGTTACCGCTGTTATTATAATCCGGGACTACTATCCCTAAACCTGAATTTCCGGTTCCGGTATTAGGTGTCACCGCTTTCCCTGAAACCTCTGATTTAACCAGATTGGCTTTGTAGACCAAATTTGATGCGTCAATGGTTCCATATTTACTAATGGGTTGGCCATCGACACGGATTTGAACTTGCTTTATTGTGGAAAACTGGGTCAAGGTATTAACTAAGCCATACAGGGCAATCTCAGGGGCCACTTTAGAGTTAGGTTGTAAAAACTCTTTACTTAAATCTACAATAACCACACTGTCTTTGATGGCAATATCTCGCAAGGTCGTAGTTGTAGATACTGAGGCCAGCAAATCATTTCCTGAGGGACCTTTTAGCCACTGGACAACGGTCTCTCTGGCGAGGCTCACTGTTTTTGGCAAGGTTCGCTCTTCCTTGAGTAGATACTTTCCACTGGGATCAGGATAATAAAGGGCTACCACCTTTCCTTCTCCTGTTGCGGTTGATGCGGGGATTGTCGTTTCTTTATCCCCGGTTGATCCTATCCAGTCAGCCAATGGAGTTGAGGCTCCATCCTTTTTCACAAGTGTTTCTAGCGTTCCACAGCCGGTCATCAGGATCAAGCTGAGGAAAACTACCCCCAGAAGACTATACTTCCGAACCCGTACTTTCATAATTGCTGCCCCTTCCTCAGACAAATTAAAGGCTTGTAGAAGAAGATGACTTCTTGCGCAGAAGTCTTCAATTCCTCTTTTTTAACCTTATGCTTTGTCCAAAAAAATAGTACAGGTTCCGGCAAAAAAGATCTGAGCTGATCTAATTAAAGCCAATTTCTTGACACATAAATCACATACTAGATCAAGAATTCTTTTATCTTCTCCCAGAAGAATAAACGCACCTTAGGCGGGCTTTTCAAAGCATACTCCGTCTGACTTTTTCCATCCACTTGAACTGCGGTGGAATTCTCGATATCTACAAAACAAAGGGCCGGAAATAGTACACACCACCAATTTGATCCTTGTCCCTCGCCTATCACGACACGTAGTGCTTCATATTGCCCGGCAGGCAGCACCAGGGTTCCGTAAGATTTAGTAGGAAAGGGAAAATGCCCGTAATCTGTGTGAACCGTGTAGTTTTTATTCCAGGAATGGATTACAGAAAGTCCAATCTCTTCCATATCAGGCCTAATCCTTTGGACGATTTTCCGAGATTCTTCTAAGGACTGGGCAGCAGCCAACTGAGGCGACACTTCCTTCAAGATTGCATCTCTAACCGCTCTCTTTAAAGCTTGATCTTCCTCACTATCTGAATTAGCCAGCACGTGAAAACGAATTAATTGATCCGGTGTTTGAGCCATTGTCTCTTCTTTGGCGATTCCCACCGGAATAGTTTCTCGAAGTACTCCAAAAGCCATAATTCCTATCATACTAAGTATAATTGTTAAGGCAATAAACCGAACCTTCATTTCCGAACCCCTCTCCGACATTCTTTCTCTATACAAAGCCTGTCCAGGAATGTGAAGGTTTAAACAAAGTAGGCAAACAAATTATATTATTCTAAGGGACAAATTCTAAGATCAGTATAAAGCATCCTTTTCAGCCATAAATATTTGTATCCGATGATTCGTAGAAAGGAGTTCCTTATGAACGACATTTTGGAGATTGTCTGGATTAGTATGATAGCCGGATTGGCCACAACCTTAGGCAGCCTGCTAGTCTTAATGTTTGGGAAGCCAAAAGAGCGTGTTTTAGCCTCCCTGTTGGCTGGTGCCGGTGGAGTGATGCTGGCGGTGGTGAGTGTGGATTTGCTTCCCGAGGCCTGGGAAGTTGGGCCGCCACATCAAGTGGGATTAGGGTTTGTCCTCGGTCTGATATTTATGTACTTGGCAGACATTCGTCTCAATACCACCTCGAATACTCTGCCATTGTCAAGAAGACAACGTCTTAAAAGAACCGGACTTCTCGTTGCTACTGGAATTGCCTTACACGATATCCCCGAAGGGATGGCCATAGCGGTCAGCCAAGAAGCTGCTCCTGGACTGGGGTTTTTAATCGCCTTTGGGATTACATTACATAACCTTCCTGAAGGAATGGCAACAACGGCTCCCTTAAAAATGGCTCAGATCCGTTGGTGGAAGATTCTTCTTCTGAATATTGGAATTGCCTTTTTCACTCCCCTGGGGGCCATACTGGGTCTTCTCGCTTTGGAAAGCGTTCAAAATTCCCTGGCTTTTTTTCTGGCCTTCGCTGCCGGTGCTATGACCTTGCTGGTTTTCGCGGAACTAATGCCCCTTTCCAGAGAGCGTCATCCCCGTTATGCTTTACTGGGGGGAACTATTGGATTTATCGCTTTTGCTTTGATCAGTCTGATGCTCCCAGCCTGATAAGATGGAATGATGCCAGTAAGTAATGGCGGGCGATCTCTTCTATACTCTACAGAAATATAAGAAATTATGAAGTCTTTATCGAAGGATACAACTAATGCAAAAAGTAAGGACATAACGAACTAATATTTCGTTGCGTCCTTACTTTTTGCATATCAACTTCTAAGTTTTATTAGGTAGCAATTTTCACACTATCCTTATCCTTAGGATGACTTTATTATTAATTTTACTTCAAAACTTCAGCAGCATAATTCCCCATGGCCTTATATCCTTTAGCGTTTGGATACTTTCCATCAATGGTTAACCCGTCTTTATATTTTCCTTCTGAATCAAACAAGGGGTTGGAAAAATCTAAAGTCAAAATTTCCTCCTCTTGAGCGTATCCCAACTCCCACTCTCGAATCTCTTCAATACTATCGCGAACCCCCGGGTAGCCGATTGGCAACGCCAAGATAGGGGTAATATGATTAGCTTTTGCTTTTTCCACAATCGCTTTGATATTCTTCTGAATTTCTGTGAGGGGCACCTCTTGCAGGGCATCTCCGATTCCGGCAAATATAATCACTCTACCGGGCTTTTCGGCAACAACGTCTGTGTCAAAACGATCTAATAGGTTCTTAGCATTTTGCATTGTCTTTCCCTTATTTACCACAGTCACCTTAAGAACCTCTGCCAAAGTTACAGTCCAAGAATCTTTATCCGGATCTAAAGGATATCCTAAAGTAAAGGAGTCTCCTAATGCAACAATCTTGGGATTGCTTAGTGTTGAATCAGTTTCTGATTGGTTGGACTTCGCCGGAACATCCGACACCTTAGCTCCTTCGCCCCAAAACCCTGTAAAACCCGCGATCAAGACAATAAGGGCTAGCCCCACTGCAACTTGAATTAGGCGTATTTGCAATCGATACGTACGCATTAATATTCCTGGTTTCTAAATACTAAACAATTCTATACATTTGCCTAATATCTTCACTTTGTCGACTAAACAAAGTGGTAGCGCCACAGGATTCAGCCACTAGGGTTAATACTTTCGTATTAAACATCCGTCAAGCCTATGGAGTCCCTCCATTAAGTACAACAGATGTGCGACTGTTGGTCGCCCTTAAAGGTCACTCCGCACAAGCCTTTCAACTAAGTGTACTTGTGCAGTCGATTAGTTTAAGTTTAATCGTCAGCAATTACCTAGGAGAAGTTTCCTACGTACTAGCCATAAACCAGGCGTGTTCACTTCCTTTCGTTGTTTAAATAATTTGTTAACCTGTTTAGTTATTTCGCTCCATTGACCCCATTCTTGCTTCGCTATAAATACCGTTAGCATTTTCTTCGGAATCAGTTTGTCTAAAAGCAACTTAGGTACAGCCTCTCTGTAACCGTAGCCTCGTCTTGCAATCACTAAAGCCGCTCCATTATGAACATCTAGTCCATACTGATGACAATATTTATACAACCCAATTTTGCTTGTGTATTGAGGTTTTACCTTAGAAAGCTCAACCCCCCGGCGTAAGCATCGTCTCTCTAGCATCCGAAGGAGTGTGGCGTAGACAAACTGGCTTGATGCTCTTGCTAACTTAGTCGTAACATCGCGGTCATCTTTAAACTTTAAGTCTTCGGCTACCATCCCACATTGATGTCTTTCGGCTTTATTAACCGCGTCCTTAACAAGTTCACCGCATAAGTTAAGTCTTCGATTACTACAACAGCAAGTCAATTCAGGCTGCTTTAGATAGGCGTGACCTTGATAATTACCTTGTCTACTTACTTTGGTGATTCCAAAACCGTCAGGATTTGTATCTACCCCGATCATACTGAGATGTGCTGTGTAAATCACTTTGGCTTCGAGCTCTTCAAAGGTGATGTGAGCGTAATACTTACCGTCTCTCTTGAGCAACTCAACCTGATAAGCATCACCACGCTCTAGCGAGTCTATGAACATTTGCCGATAGTTAAATCCGTTGACTTTGCCTGTTTTTTTAGACAGCTTTTGTGGTAGATAAATGGGCATTAAAACCTTAACCGCTCGGTTCGTAGCTGTCTTCTCAAAAGTTGAGATTTGTAAAAAGCTAATGCCTTCTTTAAAAACAACCCTTAGATTAGGATTCCCACCTTTAGACTTATCTCCACGACTATAAAAACGGTCATTTCGGAAATCTTGCCATTCTTGCTTCGTGATTAGCCCCTTACAACGCTTGATAAACATGGCCTTCGTACCAAATGTGACAGGCGGAAAAGTCTTAGTGGTTAGGAACGCTGTCCAGTAATCCAGTTTGTGTTGTCGTTTTGCTAACTTTGAGGTTAAGGCTTTTCGTTTACGCTCATTGAGATCGGGATACTTTAATTTTTTCACGAGTGCGTCCACTTTTTTGCGGTAATTCCCGCAGTAAAGCTTTACGAGTTCGTGTTGAGAAGCAATAGTCTGTCTCGCTGACTCAACAGCATCTTTAGCCTGTCGGATATTGAGCTTATATTTATTAGCTACCACTTTCTCCAAATGACCAATAGTTTGCCCTTCGAGCTGTCGCTTAAAGGAATAGCGAATGGCAGTACCAAAAACGATCATCATATTATCTATGAGTCCTTTTTGCTCAACTGTGAGGTCTGTTAGAATCGCCTTCATCGTGGTCTTCGTTGAACTCACCTCGTTCTAGCTCCAACACTTCTATGGTCTGCATTAAGTTACCGACAACCTCAAACACCATAAAGCCTTGCACTAAAGGAGGTGACGGCACTTACTAGTTTGACCATATCTTCGTTAAGTTGAAGTTTTTAGCACTTTTTAAGGGTTCAATTTTCACATTGAAAGACTGGGGCTAGTTCTTATTTTATTTTTCCTGATGCGTCCTAATTTCTCAGTAGAAATGTTCACATTCATACATATTTGTTCTACCTATTTAGCAACTGTTTGTATGTCCTTCCTCTATCAATATTCTACATCCTCGACTACTTTCCTTCTTCTTTCTACAGGCATTCTTTGCCGATCAGGTGTATGCGTTATACACCAGTATGCATTCAAACGCATATTTTGTAGTAGGAAAAAAGGAGGTAGCCCTATGAATTACATTGACAAGGCCCGCGAACTGGGGGAAGCCCTGTCCCAAACTCCCGAAGTACAGGAATTAAAAGCTGCTGAAGCTGCCATTATGGCTGATCCAGCCAGCAAGGAAGCGTTTGCTCAGTACCAGGAGAAGGAACGCGGGATTGTAACCACTCAAATGATTAGTAAAATCGCCCCGGAGAAAGACACTATTGCTCTTCTTGATCTTAAGGTCCGATTAATGAACAGATATCCTCTTATCAAAGCGTACTTTATTCAACAGCAAAGTTATGAAAAACTAATGGCTATGGTAAACCTAACCCTGACTACAGCGATGCATGGGATGCCGTCTGCTAATGACCTGCCAATTCCAGAAGAATTAAAAGGGATGGCTCAACAAATTCTCGACAAAATAAGTGGCGGAAATGTAATGGAAAAGATGCAAATCTCCCCTGATATGTTAAAAGGGATTAAACTCCCCCCTACCCTCTAATCTTATTGAAAGTTAGTAAGAGATGAGACCCCCCGGATATCAGGGAGCACATTTTATTAATGACATTACGCATCCGGTCACCTTAATTGCCTTTCTAATCGTCATCGTTTTAGGGGGATGGGTAACTATATGCACTTGGTTCAGATGATTAGCTGAAAGGAGGAACGCCGTTATTAATCATCCTGAATGCATGCCACCTTTCCCGGCGACTCCTTTTTCCTTTTCAATCTTAGTGACAAGCCCCATCCGCCGTAACCTCTTCTTTTCTCCTGTTAGTTCTATGATATTTCCATTGGCTAAAACAAAACTTCAGTTTGCCGCCATGATAGTGGCTGGGGTAGATATTCTTATAGCCTTTCTCTTTAAGCGTTCCCTTGCCCACCCACCTATTCCAAATCGCCCACCATCGAATCAATACCCCATAACTCTGACCATGCCCCAATTAAATCAACTCATCCAAGCTGCCATCAAGGGGGAAATTCCTCTGCCTGCACCTCAACAATCTGTTCCAGGGCAAGGTTTTGGGCCTGTAGGACGAGATCAACCCCTTTTTCCGGATAATTTAAGTGTCTCACTAATTATCTCTGCCCCCTTTGCTCCCTTTGATGGCAGCCCCGACACATCATTTAACGTTCCTTTATTCGAAGTTCCAGGTGTTCCTGGAAACCTAATCATTGCTGTTAGTTTGCTAATCGCTCAATTCTTTATTGAAAGAGCAGGGGTCGGGACTCCCAATGGAGATAGTTCAAAGGTCAAGACTGCGGTAAGTCTCGCCGAGGGAGGGATCTTCTATGTCATGGCCGTTTAAATCGGGATTGTCTCCGAGGAGCTGTCCCCCCCCATCTGACGCCTGTCCAAACCCACCCTTGAATGCAACGGTTCTACAGTCTTGGGATTATGGTTTTAAGCGCCTTGTACCTCTGCTTCAATATCCCACTCTTGGAACCGGCCTTTTGGCCTGTACAGTATTCTTCTTCATCGCTTTCTTTTCTGATGTTATCTTAGCTAATATAACTTATATGAGCTTAGGAATTGTCGTGACAATAAGCACCTTTGTCTTGCTTCTGCTGTTAATCTTTATTCAGATACTTTTGTAGGGCTTTGGTTGAAGAGAAAATAGGATCTTCGGGTCAGGCGGCTTCGTCCACATCCGTTCACCCAGCACTCCAAGGCTCGCCCACTCGCTGACCTGGGAGCTTCGCCAAACCTCCGGGTAGTACCTGATGTGAACCCGTGGCTCCGCTTCCCCAGGTCAGCTTGTGGGCTTTATCGCCTCTCCATGCAATGGGTTCACTCCTGTGGATCGAAGCCGCCCTGTCTTTTGGGTCTATTATTCTTAAGTATGTTTTGGGGCTTTTTTAGATGATAAGAATAATTAATAAAGGCTGTAACAAACCTCAGAATGAGTTTTGTTACAGCCTAAATATTTAACAATGATATTTCTAATCTGTTTATACACTTATCTTCTACTGATATTTCAGCCCTCCGCTCTTTTAACCTAACTATGAACCACCCATGGGAGGGTTTGTTGGTGGCAGCGAGGGGGCATCGACTTCAGGATTCACTCCCATCTGATTCAAGGATTGCATTAGCTCCGGACTCATAGGGGGCGCTTCGGGATATATGGGAGCCACTTCCGGACTAATTGGAGGTTTTTCCTTATTGCTAAACAGGCCTGTAATCTTACCCCAAATAGTAGTAGCCGTTGACTTCACAGGACGGAGAAATGTCATGACACCCATTGGATCTTTAACTTTTAAGATCAAGGGACCATTGGGTGCTTGCGCCAAGTGGGCAGGATTTTCTGCAGAGACTACAACCCGGTCGTAGTGATGCAGGGGGACAGGGCTTTGGAAATGAGCACGATAAACTCCGGTGCCAACCTGACGTAAGGTTCCCACCAAAAATCCGCTCTTCCCCTTTTCATCCACCAGATATGCTGCATATACCCCGGGTTGGCCAAAACCCAGATAGGTCTGAGGTACGGGCAGATTAGCTATAAGAAGAAAAGTATTGTCCGGCGAAATGGTGGCCACTCCATTGCCGTTTACTCCGGCTTGGGCAGCTTGCAAAATAAGCTGCCTCGCTTGCGCTTGTCCTTGATTATAGGGTATCCCTGGATTGTAACCTTGTTCTGGCATGTAACCCATGTTTGGATGTCCGGGTGGCTGCTTAGCTCCTATAAAACCACCTCGTAAGTTTTGGATTTGTCCATCCTTTTGAAAAACTCCGCTGGCTTTGAGTCCTGAACCTAGGGTATTGCGTATCGCACCCGGAGAGTATCCCGAGCCAAATTGACCATTGGGTACTTGACTAGGGAACCCCTGCTGTCCGATGGGCTCATAAGGATTATTAGGCTTATCCCCAACGAACCTCATTATGCTCCCTCCTTTATTCACTTCAATGTGCCTTTATCTCATGATATGATAGTGAGTATTGAAGGGTTCTGAAAGGAGAATTTAATGGCTAAGAAATCAACACCTCTTGCCAAGACAATATCTCGCCGTAGTTTCTTCCAAAAAATCGGCGGTTTTATTGCAAACCACTGGCTGCTTAGTTCCGTCCCTGTTGCAGGAGCCGGGGTTCTCGGCTGGGCAGAATTTGATACTCTCTCTTTAAAGCTTCAAAAATGGGATCTCTCTTACCCAACTCTGCCCTTGGCTCTAGAGGGAAAAACTATTTGCCAACTGAGCGATTTGCACCTTGAAAGCTTACGGATTTCTCCGGAAAAAATCCAGCAAAGTGTAATGTCTCAAAAGCCCGACCTCCTTGTCATAACAGGGGATATTATTTCGACAAGGACGGATTTAGATAAATTAGCCCCCTATCTCAGTGGACTGACTGCTCCCTTTGGAAATTATGTGGTTATGGGAAATAACGATTATAGTCATTTATCCCGGACTCTTTTGAAACGCTATCTCCAAGAGTTTGAAACTCTGGGCTGGATTCCGTTGCTGAATGATGCCGTTTTTCTCAAACAACTTGATCTTTGGGTTATTGGAATCGATGACCCGGCAACTGCTCATGATGAAGTAGATTTAGCCTACCAAAAGCTACTATCTGCTCAGTCAACTCTAACTAACTCCCCCTTTCGCTTAGCTCTGGCTCATTCTTCAGATTGCCTGGACGATGTGGCAAAACACGGAGCAGATCTTCTACTTACAGGCCATACCCATGGCGGTCAAATCCGTCTGCCGGGATTTGGTCCGCTAATCACTAATACCTACCTGGGAGACCTAGGGTTTTATGAGGGATATCATGTCATTAATGGAGTCCCCCTATATATCAATACGGGTATTGGCGAAAGTATGATTCCTCTACGCTTTAATGTGCCTCCTGAAATCGCTTTCTTCACCTTACATCGTGGAAATGAGCAGCCAAGGCATGAGACCCGGTAAGTTAGCCAAAATAAAATGAAGAGATGTCCCACAACCACTTTGGTTGCGGGACATCTTACTTTTCTGCACATTATCAATTGCTCATAAACGGGCCATCACCATAAACATTCTCCCAATTCTCCAGCCCAGGACGCAGTATGAGACAACGTGACGTCTATACATAAGCAGAAAAACAAACTTCCGTTTAAGTGACCGCCCCCAGACTGGGGCAGTGTACAAGGATGGCTCATCTGGCACGATAGTCTCCAGTGGAGATTATCGCCGTAGGCGGGTTCTTCAAAACAATACTGTCGCCGAAGGATGAAACCCTCTCCCCAAAGCAGGGAGCTTAAAGGGTTAGTTTGCTGTGCTAATGTATGAAGAACGATGGCTCATACAAGTCCCTTAAATACTAAAGGTATGGTTGCCGATACGTTTGATGACAGTACGACTCTTAATCCATTTGTCGGTAGCCGTTTGGGGGTTGTAGTAAAAAATTGCCCCATTTGTCGGGTCCAGGCCGGATAGAGCGGCTTCGGCTGCTTTGTAGGCTTGATCATCGGGATCTAAATGAATTTGCCGATCGTCCACGGCTGTAAAAGCTCCGGATTGGTAGACAATTCCTTTTATTGTTTTAGGAAACCGGGGATCCTTGAGTCGATTAAGTACAACCGCTCCAACAGCTACTTGGCCTAAGAAATCTTCTCCGCGAGCTTCTCCGTAGATGACCCGACTCAATAGCTCTACTTCCTCTTTGGAGACTAGACGTCCCAAACCACGGGAGTGAATTTGACTGTCGTCTTTAGGATCGGGGAGCGACCTAACCTGTTTGTCAATTTTCTTTGTGTCTTGAGTTACAATTATCTCGTAGGTCTGAATATCTGATTTCGGTTGTTCGGAAGACAGTTGGCCTGAATCAGCAACGCTGGACTCTTGTTTATAAACTGTTGCTAACACTGGGATACTTCGTAAGATATTAACCCACCATGGCGTGTCTTCGACAACTTCTTTTACTTTCTCAGCAGAGATTACCGGGGTAGTTGAAACTGCTACGACTTCCTTTGTATATTCCTTAACATCCCTGGGCTGGAGGTCCTCAGTTTTTTTCTGAATGATTGGGTTGGGAACCCATAAGGTCTGTCCCTCCCGAATTTGATCAGGACTTTTTATCCGGTTGAATTTTACGAGTTCATCAACGGAGGTTTGATACCTTTCTGCTAAATGCCAAAGAGTTTCACCACGCTGAACTGCTATCTTCATGGTAGTTGACGAATTTGGATAGATCCCTTTATTTACATTGTTAACGATTTTGCTCCCGAGTCCTAGCGCAGGATAGATATTGGCCTGCCATAAACACAGACACATTATCCCACATAGGAAAATCGCCAAAGACTTCCGACATCGTCGGTGTGGTAATAAAATAAAAATCACCTCTTGTTATAGACTATTTCTAGTCTTTCCCAATTAAGGTGGGTTTTATAACTACCTGCTTAAATGCTTAATAGTGGCAGAATGCTTTTTCCTTATTTGTCATATGCTACTATGGCATACATATACTATTATGACTGAGCAAAGATAGATTAGTCTCATCTTTTGTTTTGTCGATTATTGTAAGTGAGGTGAGGTTGACAACTTGAAGGCTTTTATCAAAAACCTGTTATTGTCGTTATCTCCCCCTGAAGATCCCCCCCTCAGCGAGGAGGAACGCCTGCTTGCGGAAATCGAAGAAACTAGAGAAAAAATGGAACACGCCTGGAACCGCCTGGATTATGCGGCTCCAGAATATGTAGAAATTGCCGTACTCGAGCTTCTGCTCGCTGAAACCCAATATGGAATTCTCAACAAACGCTATCGTCTAATGTTAGGGTTAAAAGATGCCTCTTACTTTATTCCCACCAGGGCCAGAGCTTTATCCACAACTCTAGAGGAAAGCTGTCTAAACCATGCCTTTTATGGATCACTTTCAAATCCTGCTAAAGAGAATCCTGCTGTATCCTCCTTACCTCAGTTAACTTCTCCAAATTCATAGAGTTTTCCTCAGAGGACTATTATTGAGATTTTTTAGGAGACTTTTTAGAGAGTAGAAAAGCGTGTTAAAAGGACCGTCCCCCTAACACACCCTAACACAAAAGCTCCGCCGATTTTTCGGCGGAGCTTTTGTCGTCGGAGCTTTCTTATCTTAGTCCGGTCAATATCACGTGGACCATTGCCTGATGATCTGTGTCCTCTAAAGGGCGTGGCTTTATAAAAAACCTTTGCATACAAAATTGCTCCAGAGTGCCCATAATACAACAAGTAGCTAGTTCGTCATCGAGATCAGCCCGCAATTGCCCTTTAGCCTTAGCCTCTTTGACCATCTCTTTGTAAAACTCGATGATAATTGACTGAGCTGCCATGTGATGGGCACGGATTTCCTCAGAAAGGATTTTGACCTGCATGGCAATATGGACGAATTCCATATGATGGTTTAGGAACTGAGCAAGAAAGTGTGAGCAGTTGAGAATTTTTTCCTCGATGGTTTCATCCTGATCCATGCTTTCTTTTAAACCGATTCTGAATTGATCCACACTGAACTTGAGTATTTCTTCAAACAAGCGATCTTTACTTTCAAAGTACTCGTAAACTGTACCTTTGCCAATCCCCGCCTCTTTGGCGATATACTCCATCTTTGCGCCGTCGAAGCCGTGTTTAGAAAAAACACGAATTGCAGCTTTAAGGATCTCTGTCTGTTTTTCTTCTCTCGACGCCGTGGGTACCATCTCCTTTACACAGAATGTGTTAGCTGAGGCGCAGATTTCTGTTTATTCTTTTTCTTTTCCTTCTTATTCTTTCTGGAATCCCGAATATCTTCAAAAATCGTATAGATAACAGGTACGAGAAGCAGAGTTGATAAAGTGGAAAGGGTTAGTCCGAAGATTACCACGATACCCATGGGAGCCATGGTTTCCGAACCTTCGCCGATACCCAGGGCCATTGGGATAAGTCCCAGGATGGTCGCCAGAGTCGTCATCAGAATCGGCCTTAAACGAATGGGCCCGGCGTTTTCGATGGCCTCTTCCCGTTCTTCCCCCCGCTCTCGACGTTTAATAATATAGTCTACCAAGACAATGGCATTACTAACCGCAATACCTACCAAGAGAATCAAACCGATAAACGAGGGAACGCTTAAGGTGGTTCGGGTAATGAATAATCCCAGCATTCCGCCGGAGAATCCCATTGGCAAGGATAGAATAATCGTAAAGGGGTGAAGTAAGGATTCGAACTGAGCTGCCAAAATCATGTAAACCAGCAGAATTGCCAGGATTAAGGCCAGTCCCAAATCGGCGAAGGATTCCATAAGCTCCTTATTCTCACCTAAGACTTCATACGTGTACCCATCCGGCATCTGATAATCTTTGAGCTTTGTTTCAATATCGGTGGTTATACTCCTTAAATCCCGATCGACAATTTGACTGGTTATATGGACGACGCGAGTCTGTCCTGTTCTCTCGATCTTAACCGGTCCCCGTCCGATCTCAACCTCAGCCACCTGATTAAGGGGAACGGTTGTTCCGGAGAGGGTGGGAATCGGCGTCTGGCCTAAGTTTTCCAGACTTGTCTTAAAGGTCTCGTCCCCGGTAAGAACCACATCAATTTCAGATCCTTCATAACGATAGGTAGTTGCAGTGGTTCCGGAAATAGTCCCTTTGACAGCTTGGGAAATCTGAGCTGCCGATAAGCCGAATTGGGCAGCGTTGGGACGGTTAACTTTAACGACGACCTCCGGAACTCCGTCCGTCATGCTTGTTTTGACTTCCCGGGTTCCGTCAACGGAGGAAATAATCCCTTGTATATCCTCACCAATTTTCTTTAGATCCTCAAGCTCTTCTCCTTTAATCGCAATGTCAATGGGAGTTGTTGAACCACCCATTTGCATATTATCGGTTACCGTTACTTTGATCTCAGCACCAGGAATGTCCTTGGTTAGAGAACGTATCTCGTCTCCAACCTCCCCGACACTCCGGGACCTTTTGTCCAGATCCACCAGCTGAACACTGAGGGAGCCAGTATTGGCAGTATCCCCTCCCAGGGAAAAACCACCGTTAGTTCCTATTTGGGTAAAGACGGTTTCAATTTCAGATATGCCTGCCAGTTTTTCCTCGATCTTGTTCATGGTATCTTCAGTATCTTCAAGTTTGGCGCCATCCGGCAAGGTCAGGTTAACTGTCAATTGACCTACATCTGATTCAGGCATGAATTCTGCACCTAAACTGAGAGCTGAGGCAGCGGACAGAACAAAGACCAAAGTGGCAGTCACCATCACTGTTTTTCGATGATGTAAGGCATAGTGTAAAAATCTCTTATAGACCCCTTCAATTCGGGCAAAGCCTGCGTCGAAGCCACGACTCATTCTATCGATAAGCCCTCTAATTCCCTTACGTCCCTCGGCAATCTCTCCCGATTTCATTAGCTTAGCCGAAAGGGTAGGAACTAGCGTCAGAGAAACCAGCAGAGAAGCCATTAGAGATATGGCGAAGGTCATGGCTAACTCTCGGAAAATTGTGGATACCACGCCCTCAACGAAGACGATGGGGAGAAATACTGCGACAGTTGTCAAGGTGGAAGCGAAGACAGCCATGCCTACTTCTGATACCCCTTTGACCGCAGCTTCGTATTTAGAATATCCTTCCTGGCGATGGCGATGGATGTTTTCTAAAGCGACGATATTATCATCCACCAAACGGCCCATTGCCAGGGTCAGTCCGCCAAGAGTCATCATATTGATAGTGATCCCGGCAAAATAGAGAACTGCAAAGGTGGCCATCATGGCGATTGGGATTGCTGTAGCAGTGATAAAGGTTGTTCGGATATTATGAAAGAACAGAAACACCACGACAATTGCTAAGACCCCACCCAAGATTGCTTCGTTTTCCACGGTTTTAACGGATTGCTTAATGTCAATCGATTGATCCATAACAACATCGACCTTAAGATCCGGGTATTCTTTAGCAAATGCTTGGACTGTGGCATTGACCTCATCAGCTACTTTAACGGTATTGGTCCCGGATTGTTTTTGCACAGAGATGCTGACACTTTTTTCGGAATTTGCTTTAGTAATGGCATTGACATCTTTATGTACAATCCCTACATCGGCAATATCTTTTAGTTTAATCTGTCCGCCACTAGGAAGGGGAATCAAGACATTTTTGATTTCCTCTAAAGACTTAAACTCTCCGGTGGTGCGAATGGTTAGTTTTTGGGTCCCCTTATCTACCTGACCGCCGGGAGAATTAAGATTTTCTGCGCGAATCAATTGGGCTAAGGAACTGATGGTTAAGCCATAACCATTCATTTTTTCCAGATGGGTTTTAATTTCAACCTGATCTTCATAGCCGCCGATAACTGAGACCGAGGCGGCTCCGGATACTCTCTCCAGCTGAGGCTTGAGTTTATCCTCGGCAATGGACTGAAGTTTCGCTAAGTCTGCATCATGTCCACTGATGGTTAGAATCACCACAGGCATAGCATCCAAATCCAGCTTCATGACCATTGGCGCCCCTGCATCATCAGGTAACCGACTTTTAATCTGATCAACTTTCTCCCGCATTTGCAGGGTTGCAAAGTCCATATCTGTTCCATTTTTAAACTGAGCTATTACGATTGAACTACCCTCAGAGGTTGTCGACGTCACCGTATCAATATTTTCAACGGTGGAAACCGCCCCTTCTAAGGGATTAGTAATGAGTTTCTCGATCTCCTGCGGGCCGACCCCAGAATAATTTGTCACAACGATGGAAACCGGAATTTCTATGTTGGGCAAAAGATCAATGGGAAGGCGAGTCAGGGAAATACCGCCTAAGAGAATGATAATGAGCATCACCATGATGATTGAGACAGGGCGTTTAACTGAAACCTCTGCTAGCTTCAAGACTCTTCCCCTCCCACAATTTTCACCTTATGGCCTTCGTCAACCAAGGTCTGTCCTTTAACAATTACCTTATCACCCTGATCCAACCCTTTAAGGATCTCAATGTCCACCCCCGTATCCAGACCGGTGGTAATCTCTTTGGCAGTGGCTTTATCATCGACAACCACATAGACAATGGTCTTTTCATTTTTCAGAACAACTGCCTCACTTTTGATGGCCATAACGTCCGGCTTTTCATCGGTGGTCAGTTCTACTTTGGCAAACATCCCCGGCTTAATTAAACCGTCTAGATTCTCAATTAAAACTTTAATGGGATAAAGCTGGGTTTTGGGGTCGGCGGCTGGGCTGACATTTTCAATTCTTCCAACAAAACTTTCCTCCGACACTGAGGGAACCGTAACCTTGACTTCGTCATTCATTTTCATACGATTGACTAAGTTCTCCGTAACACTGACTGTGGTGTAGACACTATTGGCATTGGTCAGGCTAACTCCCGGTTGAGCACTGCTGGCCATATTTCCTACTTGAACATTAACCTGAGAGACAACTCCGGCGACAGGGGCAGTAACAACTGCATTGTCTAAGGATTCCCGGGCTTGAGTAAGCTGAACTTCCACTAGATTAAGACTGCTGTCTGAGGCCTGCACGGTTAATTGTTCAATCTGGCCTGCATACGAGGACTCTAATTCTTGCAGACCTAACTCAGCTTGATCCAGTTGAGATTTTGAAGCTGCACCTGCATCATAAAGAGCTTTCGTATTAGCCAGGGTCTTTTTCGCGTCAGCGATTTTTTCTGCGGCTATGGCTTGAGTTCTTGCCAGAGAGGATTTAGCACTCACCCACTGTTCTTTGCTATTTTGGTAACGGGCCTCAGCTAATTGATAAGCTGTATTCAGATCCGTGGTTTCCAAAGTAAACAAGACATCCCCTGCCTGAACTGTGTCCCCTACTTTGACGTTCACAGACATAACCTTACCCGCCATCTTGGGAACCACTGATACATCTGTCTCAGATGATATTTTCCCACTCAATATCGCAGTATTGATAAGCGTCTTGTGGCCGGCCATTTCCACCTCTACTGGTATGTACTTTTCTTCGACAACGGCAACGGGTTTATTTCCGCTGCACCCGGTCAAGACTCCAAACGTCATCAGCGCTACGAGTAAGATCCTAACCTTTCCCATGTTCCTAATTTTCTTCAACGCCTATCTCCTCCACTTTGCCCATAAATTCTCAATCTTTCAGAACCGACTGTTCGGTCACCTAATTAGTTATACCTTGAATAGCTTTGAAAATCAAGCTATCCAGGAAATAATCCTTAAGATCATATGATTACTTCCCAGATAAATAAGATAAAATCAATTAGTATAACTATTGGATTCATTAGACCTGGTCTCAACATTATTTAGATATGGCTGCATATTATTTTAAAAAAAATTTATTATAGTCTTCATAGTTTTGTCTTCTTTGTCTCAAGCCTTCAGCTGTCTGATGGTTCCCGGTTCCGTCTGCGAATGTCCTGCCATAGGGCTGACAATTGCTTTAACCGCTCTAAAAGAGTAACAATAAAATTCAAAGGGTTCTTTCTCATAGTCTCAAGGCCTACTGCTACTTCATTGATTGTTCCGCCAACTTGTTCACTGGTTTGCTTTACCACGGCGGTGACTGACTGAATATCCGCCAGCAGATAGGGCAAATGGGCATTAATATCCTGCACTGTCTGCTTGGCTTCATCTGTCAGCTTGCGCAG
The DNA here is from genome assembly GCF_000765145.1 of Desulfosporosinus sp. HMP52. Taxonomy (GTDB): domain Bacteria; phylum Bacillota; class Desulfitobacteriia; order Desulfitobacteriales; family Desulfitobacteriaceae; genus Desulfosporosinus. The sequence continues at coordinate 69,838 of NZ_JMGA01000008.1, forward strand.
GGAACGTACCCAAAGCATCACTTCAATTCCGATTACCCCTAAAATGATGGTCGCCACAAGAGCACATACTTCATAAATCATAGACCCACTCCCACTCGGTTTCATATCAAGTCACGGTTAATCTTTAATTGTCGTACCATAGTCCAGATCATTTGGGCTTATCCTAGTCATTTCTGTTACCTGCTTGTTCGTTTGAAGTGACTGGATCCTAGAGGTTCCACCGATGTCTGTACCCCCCTGAACTGTCTTGGCAATGGCTAAGCCTCCCTCTTGTAAGGTCTGACCTGCAATTCCAAGAATTTCAGGATGAATAACCAGCCAGTAGGCGGTATTCGGAATTAACTCAGCCTGAGGGATCACTTGCAGACCGGCAGCTCCCAGCGGTACAAGTGTTGTTGGCGTTCTCTCTCCTGTGCTGCTGTTGATCAGCTCAATGCTTGAGCTATTTACAGTCTGCCAATCGATATCTCCAGAAAAAGTTACGGTGAATTTTTTATCTAAGGGAATCTCCGTTAATTCCGCAACTTGACGATAGTTAGAAAAATAGTGGATAAAATTCATAGACGATTGTGTTTCCTGAGACCCGTTAGCCGCAACTCCCGACAATTCACCCCAAGCTTCCCAGTAATCGTCGGTTCTGGCCATTTTAAGCGCCTCACTGGAGCCTGCAGTTAACATAAGCTCTGCAGCCTTAAGGGGATCCGAATGCTTAATTACCACATTGGGGCTGACTCCTACTTTATTAATCTCACGACCCAGAGGGGAATAGAAATGATCAACGGTCATCTTAAGTACCCCACCACTTTTGATGGGAAACATACTTTGTACTGTTCCTTTGCCATAGCTGGTAGTTCCAACAATAGTCGCCTTCTCATGGTCCTTGACCGCCGCCGCTAAGATTTCTGAAGCACTGGCACTGTTTTCATTGACCAGAAAAACAATCCGTTCCTCAATTCTCCAGCCCGGATCTTCAGCCTCAATGGGATGAAGTACCCCATCCCGATCTTTAACCTTTACTGCAACATCCGATCCGATAAAGTAGCCTGCCAACTCCATTGCCGAACTCAGATAGCCGCCACCGTTATCCCGCAGGTCTACAATCCAGCTATCCACATTTTGATCTTTCAACTTATGTGCTGCCACCTCAAATTCTTCAGGTGTATCACTGCCAAAAGAATTCAAATCCAGGTAGCCAATATGTCCATCCAGGACTTCGCCGGTCACTGTGGGCTCAGAAATCGCTCGGCGGGTGACCTTCAAATCCCGGGTCTCTGTCTCAGACTTTACTCTAATCTGAACTGAACTCCCATCCGGTCCTCTGAGTATGCTTACAGACTCTTCTGAGCTAAGCCCGGCTAAAGATTCCCCAGCAGCACGAACAATCACATCTCCCGCCTTTAACCCCACCTCTTCAGCTGGCGAGCCTGGAATAACTCCCAGAACTTGAACACCTTCAGGGATCATCTCAATGTGAATCCCAATTCCCGAGAAACTTAGGTTAATACTGCCGACGAACTCTTGAAACTCCTCTTCAGTAAAATACCTTGTATGGGGATCTCCCAATCTCTCCAGCATCTCATCCACTGTAGAAGCACTTAAGACATCCTCTGACACCTGATCAACATACTGATTTTTTAGAAGGGCACGGACTTCAGTGAGAACTCCATTACTTGAAGCCAAAACCGTCGTTGAATTGCTCAGCACTAGCAATAGGATGAGCATTAAGTTTAAAACAATCTGGCCGGCTGCTTTTTTTCGAATAAAATTCTTCGGCATGTTTTGAATAATCTCCTCTCCAGAGTACCTTTTATATAGGGGCTATAAGGGTATAGATTCGACGCTTAAATGGATTTACCTCCGCCTGGGCAAAACTTCTTCTAAGGCACAAAAATGCCCTCTCTAGTTATATCTACTAAAGAGAGCATCGTTACATGCTTACTTGCTTATTAAGATGTTTCATTTATATCGCCTTTCGTTTTGTAATTACCTCACCGATAGTGCTTAATGTGCCTTCCACATTGGCTACCGAATGCCTAAGATTATCTATCTCAGCTCGATGAACTTGATTACTATGTTCTATAGCCTTAACGACTAAATATGTCTCGTCTTGTCGCGATTCCAGATGATCCATCCTTATTTCTAGACTATTCATCTTTGACTCTAGTCTACCCATTCTTGACTCTATTCTATCTAACCTTACCTCGATATTCCCCAACTTATTGAGGATAACTCCAAACATCTCTTTGATCTCATTCTCCATTACTTCACCACCCCTCTTCAAAATTATACCATTGCACTGTCCGCTCTAACAAGACAAATTCTAATATCTAAAACCCAAGGGGACTCATTCGGCTAAAAATCAAAGGAAAAGGCTTGCACAACCTTTTCCTTTGTTAATTCTTATGATTATTATCCGTTTCTCTTAGGGTCTCTGCCTCTTTGAGGTGCGGCAGTTCCACGGAAGTCGTTACTTTTTCTTCTCGACCAGGTATCCACCTTTTGTCCATAGTTATCGCGTGGATAGCTGCCATGGGGTGGTCTGGCATTGCCCATATTCCCCATGCTTCGGCCGCTTCCGCTTCCCATACCTCTTCTTCGGGCAGGAGCTGCTTCAGTCAACTTTACTTCAACATTATCCGGTTCTTTGGTGATAATCTTCAGAGCTGCTGACAAAAGTGTCACGGAATCATTTTCGGCGAGCAATTCTTCAGCAACGGATTTATATTTTTCGATATCTTCTTCAGAGATGACACGCAAAATCTCGTTCATGGTTAAACGCTGTTGACCTTGTACGGCTTCAATGATCGTAGGAATCGGTTTACGTACGATTCTCCGCTTAATCACTGATTCGATCAAGCGCAACATCCCTATCTCACGGGGAGTAACTAAGGTAATGGCTAAGCCTGATTTTCCAGCCCGACCGGTTCGGCCAACACGGTGGACGTAGCTTTCTGGATCCTGAGGGATATCAAAGTTGAAGACGTGAGTCACACCGCTGATATCCAGACCCCGGGCTGCCACATCCGTAGCGACCAATACTTCGATAGTGCCATCTTTAAACTGTCTTAAGACGCTGTCACGTTTACTTTGAGTCAAGTCACCGTGAATTCCTTCTGCCGAATAGCCCCGCTTGCTGAGTGCTTCAGAAAGCTCATCTACCCGGCGCTTAGTTCTGGCGAAGACAATGGATAAATCCGGGGATTGAATGTCCAAGATACGGGATAAGACATCGAACTTTAAGCGTTCAGTAACTTCTACATAGTGCTGCTCAATATCTGATACTGTAACACCAGTTGCCTTAATGCTGATCAGCTGAGGTTCCTTCATAAAGCGTTGAGCAATATTTTGAATCTGGCGCGGCATAGTGGCCGAGAAGAGCAAGGTTTGTCGTTCCTCCGGTACTTCCTTGAGAATAGTTTCGATATCCTCTAAGAAGCCCATATTTAGCATCTCATCTGCTTCGTCCAGGACAACGATCTTGATGTCATGCAGGCGAATGGTCTTTCTTCTCATATGATCCATCAAACGTCCCGGGGTAGCTACAATGATGTGAGGTCTCTTCTTAAGAGCACGGATTTGCCAGTCGATCCCTTGTCCGCCATAAATGGGCAAGGCATGAATGCGCTTAAACTGTCCAATCTTGTTTAATTCCTCGGCAACTTGAACTGCTAACTCACGAGTAGGTGCTAAAACAATCCCTTGAATATTTTCAGATTGCCCCATAATCCTCTCCACCAAAGGAATTCCATAGGCTGCTGTTTTGCCTGTACCGGTTTGAGCCTGTCCGATCAGATCATTCCCTTCCATTGCTGAAGGGATAGTCTGCTCTTGAATGGGTGTTGTTTCTTCAAACCCCATGTTGATAATCGATCTCATAACTAATTCGCTTAAATTTAAATCTGTAAATGTCGCCAATACTTTCATTCTCCTTTATTTCTTTATATCTTTAAGTTTTCCAAATGCGTCCTTATCTATAACTGCGAATCAACCTATAAATAAATTATCTCTATCTATCTTTTACGCCGTAACAGAATATCCGTGATAGCGTGTGAGTTCCGCCAACGTGGGAATAGACGCTTTATAGCACCAACTATATATTATATCATAGATGCAGGATTATAGGAAGTCTAAAAATATAAGCTATTTAGACAACAATAAAGGATCTCCGCGTCCGGAGATCCTAATTGCGCAAGTCATTTGGTTCAAATGGGTCTAACTGACTTACAAAATTAAATTAGCACTAAAAATAACGAAAGTCAAGACAAATCCACAGATTTGAGGTTAGATTGTGGATATCTGCCTTTTTTCTAGTTTGTAGAAGTCACTCCTTTTAAAAACCACTCATAATTACACTTTGCATTAAACAAATCGATTTGCTTTGTTTTGACAGCGTTTTCTTGAACTTGATATTCTTTATTAGTTTCATCTAATTCTAACTGAGAAATCATTCCTAATACCATTTTTAATTTAGCTTCATAAAGAGTTACTTTTTTATCTTGTAGGGTTTTCTGAGCCAATTGAAGTTCACTTTGTAAGTTTGAGATATTATCAATCATGGAATTATAACTTAATCTGACTCCATCTTCTAGCTGAGTTAGTTTTAAGTTTCCATTGGTTAAATCATAATTTGCTTTCTTATATTGTTTGGAAGAGGAACTCGTATCTTTTTTGGCTCGATCTAATGCAGACTCTAGAGTTATGATTTGTAACTTTTGCAATTTTATTGTGTAACTGTTTTCTAGAGCTTTTTCCAAATCGGCATCTTTGTCTTTAATGATGAAATCGGCAGATTCAGAAGGGATCGTGCCAATAGTATACAAGCTTTCTTGATCGTTTAGTAGATTTTTAAATCGACGTTCCAGGGATCCCTGTTGAAATTTTAAACTTTCAAGCTGGGTTTGTAAATTAACCAAGCTTGTTTTGAGATTGTTCACGTTATTTTGTGGTATCATACCTAAGCTCTCTTGCAATTCCATTGCAGTTAATTTCTTTTGCAATGTTTCTATGTTAGATGACAGAGATGATATCCCGCTATTTAGTTGATTGTATCCGATAAAAATTCCTTCTGCAGAGCGAACTATGCCGACTTCGCTTATTTCGTTCTTTAGATCGATGATTGCTTCTATCGTAGGTTTGTCTACTGCCCCTCTTTCAGCTTCCCTAAGTGCATCCAGCAGTATATGTTTTTGTGATCCTAAAGCTAACGCGAGAGCAGGATTTGCATCTCTTTGTTCATCAATATCTTCAAGATCATCCTCTAAATCTTTAATAGTTCTTTTAATATTTGATAAGTCAACCTTATCTTTGAGACTAGAGTTCTTATTGATCTGAACATCAATGTTTTTCTCGGCGATAATTCCATTAATGTCACCAAAATTCACCATCGTTGAGACAGTCGAACCTGCATAAGCCATAATAGGTTGCCCTAAAAGTAACATTGCCGAAAAAAGTGACATTCCAAGTAGTTTCTTCATATGTAGACTTCCTTTCATAATACCTAATAAAATTATTGTAGTTTACCCCATATGTAAAGTCAATTGAAAAAATAGGGTTATTTGTAAACACATGTGTCACGTAAGTGCTCAGGGGAGAGTAGCGAGTGCCACTTTCCTCTGAGTTAATTTTTACTTTATTGTTTCTTGCTTTAGCAGCTTTCCTTGTTTTGCAACAATAAGATCTAAAGTTCGATCAGGGTATTTTTCCTTAATAACTTTCCCGTACTTTTTAATAACTTCATCTGGGGATAGTACTTGCTTATCATTGATCACAATATCAACGTTTACCGCAGGTCGTTCTCCCTCGACCACTTGAACCATAACACTATCAATTCCCTCTTCTGTTTCCAGCTGTTTAGCTAAGTCAGTATCACTTTCTAGTTTATCTTCTTTTGAATCTGTTCCCTGCTGAGCCTGTTCTTGTACTTTTGTTTCTGGAGTTGATTTGGAATCAGAGCATCCCGTTATCAAAAGAAAAATCGTTATTACACCTATAATAGATAACCAATTCCGCTTTGTCATGCTTTTACCTCCCTAACTTATTACATTATCTACTCCAAATTATTTTCTCTTAGATTATTTTATACTATTTGAAGCATAGAAGCCAAATCGTGACCTGTGCTTTTTGCAGACCCTTAACTACAAAAAGACTAATCCTGGCTACCTTGTCTTAATAAGAATATAGGTTCTACCTGCTCATAAGCTTAATTCCATGAAGTTAAGAACTGTATTATGACTTAGATTTATTAAAGGGTTTTTTTATACTTACACATTTTTTCAATCTAATCTTAATTATAGCCAACAGCTATTAGTTAATGAATCCTACATTAATATATATCTATCGTTTAAGACTCTAGAGACTTAACTAAAAGTAATCTTAAGTAATTAATGGTAATATAACCAAAAAGTTTAAAATGTAATTTCATGTTAAATATGTTAATCTCTATTTGCGCCCGGAAATAACAAAAACAAATTCCAAGTTCAATTTACGACTCATTATTGATTGCTCTAAAAAATACCCACTTGTCTGAAAATTACTTTTCAGGGAGGGACGCTTCCATAAAAACAGTGGAATATTTTTAGATAATGCGCAATGTCTAAACATTTAACTACTAAATGGACAAGGTGGTGAGGAGCGGCTAGTCGGCTTCCTGGTTACAAGAGATGTTCATTTCCCTGAAAAAAAGAGACCCAAATATGAGAGGAGAAATTTACTACATGAAGAAAACTAAAAAAGCCTTAGCGTCCTTAGCTATCGCAGGTATGACATTAAGCATGATTCCTTTCAATGTTTTCGCCGCTTCACCGGTTACTCGCATTGCAGGTGTAACTGCAGAACAAACCGCAGTTCAAATCGCTGAACACACTGGGTACACAGGTACTGCAATCCTTGCTTCCTCTACTTCCTATGGGATGGTTGATGCATTGACTGCTGGACCACTAGCAGCTTCCTTGAAAGCTCCTATCTTATTAACAGGTGCTGGAAGCAGCCTTGATGCAGCTACTAAAGCTGAACTTACTAAACTCGCAGTTAAAAAAGTTTATGTAACAAGCGGAACTGCGGTTATTAAACAAAGTGTTGTCGATGAGTTAAAAGGTATGGGCATTGAAGTGGAAGCTCTCGGTGGTTATGACCGCGCTGAAACATCCGTCAACATCGCTAAGAAAATGACTGGTGTTACTAAAGTTGCAGTCGCTAACACTGTTGTTGACGCACTCTCCATTGCTGCAGTAGCTTCTGCTGCTAACGAGCCAATCCTCTTAACTGACAAAGATGCTCTTCCTGCAAGTGTAGCTGCTTACCTGGCAAGCTCAAGCGCAACAGCAACTGATGTTATCGGTGGAACAGGCGTTATCAGTGAGGCTGTTAAAGCAGGTCTTCCAAATGCAACTCGTCACGCTGGTATGAGTGCTTATGACACCAATAACCAAGTTATCCAAGACTTCGCTGGAAGCCTTCAGTTTGACACCGTTTACGTCGCTAATGGTGTAACGGGTATTGATGCTCTTGCTGGTGCTCCGCTTGCAGCTCAAACCAAATCACCGATCGTTCTTACTGATGGTAAAACAGTACCTCAAGTAGCTGCTTTCACTTATAGCAAAGCACCTGTTGGTGCCGTTGTCACAGCCCTTGGCGGCGAAGCCGTTGTTCCTGAGACTGTTCGTACAGGCGTTGCCAACGGATCAGTAACTCCTAACTCTAATGAATTAGCAATCGTATCTGTAAATGCCCTTGACGATGCAAACAAATTCTTACAAATTGATTTTAGTAGACCAGTAACTAAACTTGAGATTTCTGATATTGCAATTCAAGACGCATCTACATTAGCACGATATGGAGTTAAAAATGTAACATTAGCTTCTAGTGGACTAGCCGCAACAGTTGAATTGTATGGCTCAGATAGTGCTAATATGAGTTCTCCTGTTCTTTCTTACCTTACAGACTACACCGTGACGATAACTGCAAATGGAACGACTTTGAGAGCTAACTTCAATCGTCCTTATTCCTTAGAAGTCCGTGTGCAGAATATCAATGTTGAAGATCAGGAAATTGTAGTTGCAAGCACCAATGATAATACGTCTGTAACATTAAAGGTTCCTGATCCTAAATTTGATTACGTAGGTACAATTGGTGAGCGTATTCAGGTTTGGTACAACAAAGATAATGAGTTAGTAAAATATCAAGTATTAACATCTACCGCAAAACCTGATGCAATTGAAATAACAGATGGAGATACAATTAAACTAATCTCAGCAAATTCGAAGATCGATATTACCACTGAGCTGTATTCAGATGGTATTACCTCTAAATTTAAATTCTACCTTAATGGAGCATCTACGCCTTTAACATCATTATCCACAATTTTGGGAAATAAATATTCATATGCAAAAATTGGCTTTGATAAATCCGGAAAAATTGAGTACGTGAGCGCATATGATTTGAGAGATTTTCTAATTGTTGACACTGTTGAAGGAAATGAAGTAGTTGGTATTGAAGGTGTTGGCACTGGCGGTTCGTTTGATGCTAAAGATGCTACAATTGTAAAAGACGGTAAAGTAATCGCCCTTACTGGCATTAACAAAGGCGATGTATTATACTTCAGTGATTCAGCAAATAGCGGCGATGGATTTGCTGAAGTTTACAGTAATACAATTACTGGTGAAATTGATACCGTCTATGACGACGCAGTGTTAGTAAATGGTAAGACTTATAGCTATAGCTATTCTGCAGGCGAATTAAACACGACACATGCTGTCTATATCAACAATGATGGAGATACAGCTATTGTCGACAGCGATGCTGCTAAAGATCTTCAGGCAGCTGGAGCCGTAACACTCCATCTCAATCGTGCAGGTCACTTAGTATATATTGCTGGTGATGTAGTTAATGTTGCAACTAATAAACAAACAGCTATTCTCACAGAAAACGTCAAAACTGGAGTTACAACTTTTGGCAAGCACCAAGCACAAATCTCTGCCGTTCTTGAAACTGGCGATACTAAAGTATACGATCTTACGCTTGAAGACCTTGATCAAGTTATTATTGATGGCCATGGTTATGATATTGATAGCACACCTGGTAGCAGTACAACAGATTATAACCCAACAGTGTCTGGTGGTAATTTAGTTTTAACACCCGGAAGTGGATCAGCAGTAAGTGTTGCTTTGACAAATGTGCTCAAAGAAGGTCAATTAGTGAAGTTCCACTTAAATGATAACGGAAGTGTGAAAAAGCTGGAACTCTTTACAGCTAATGGAACTCGTCAAGTAACTGACTCAACAAGTAGTATAAAAGCAGGCGATAAATATGTAGACGGTAAAAAACTATTACCGGGCACCCTTGTCTTTGATGCTAACAAAGGTTATGGAAATTCTAATCCATGGAGCTTGACTGACATCAAAAATGGCGACGTTACCGTTACAAAATGGAGCGATTATAAGGGATCTGATATCACCCACTCAGACTATATCATTAATTCTGCCAACGAAGTAGTTGCATTAGTTATCAGAGTTACCTCTTCTTCGGATACAGTATTTGAAGAAGCTGTTATCACAAAGATCCTTCGCAACTCAGATCATGAAGTAGTATCACTCAGCGCTTATGTAAATGGCGAAGTTAAGGCTTTCGAAGTAAATTCAGTTTCTAACACCACTCTGGCGAAGGGTGACGTAGCAGTTCTCGAACTTGATGATAATACGGGCTTGGTTGAAGCCCTCCACGTATCCGGAAGTGCTGAATTCGATCCTCGTGTAAAAACTGGCCTAGTCGTTTCAACAGTCGATGTTGGTTCAAAAGAAGTAACATTTACTAACGGAGATAAGTACAAACTTGTTTCTGACGGAAAAGTTCTTAACGGAACAGACAACAACGATATTACCGTCAAAACACTAGCTGACCTTCGTGGTAAAAACAACGTAACCCTTGTCTTGGATGAGAAGGCTTCGGGTACAATCTTTGTTAAGTACTTCATGTGGGAAACTAATGTTTCCGCTGATTCTACTCCTCCAACCGCTGGTACACTCACTAACCAAGATCTCTCAGCAGTTACCACGGCAAACACTTATCTAGCTGGAGATACGATTACTATTACCTTCAGTGAAGATGTAAACGTAGCTAACCTAAATCTTGCTAGCTTAGTATTAGACAATGGCCATACTTTTGATACTGATGCAACTGTTACGGCAGTTAGCCCTGTGAATGGATTTGCTTCTTCGTTCGTAATCACTTTAGGTACTGCTCCAACTGTAGCAGCTGGAGATACAATTACGATTAACAAAGCAAAAGTTACTGACGTTCAAGGTAATGCAGCTACAGCAAATGCTGTATTCACAGTCGATGCCGCAAACTAATGTATAATGTGATTTGAGATCCGTATAACGGTTGTCTCAAAGAATGACTCCTAAGAAGAGGGTGTGTGAAACTACTTTAAAAAGTAGTGGACTGCACCCCGTCAAGTAGACAATTAAAAAAGTATAAATCTTTTCTGCCAGCGGGTTACACCTACTGGCAGTTTTTATGCTGCTTGTAAATAACTTTCATGTTTCTCTATTGGTGTTAATACGCCAAGATTCCTCTTTGTAATCGTTTGTTGTTATAATAATTAATGTATTTCTCAATCATTTCAACTACAGATTCTCTGCTAGTAAATCTTTTTTCGTAATAACGCTCTCTTTTGATGATCCCCCAAAAACCTTCCATTGGGCCATTGTCAATACACTTGGCTACTCTTGACATACTATGGATCATACCAGCCGCTTCAATCTTCGCATGGAATGCTCGGTTTGTGTATTGGAATCCCCTGTCGCTATGGAAGATTGGATGTGCATCCGGGTTAGCTTCAATAGCAGCATCAAATGTATCGAATACCAGAGCGTTATTATTTGAATCACGTATAATATATGAAACTATGCGTCTATCATATAAATCTAGAATTGCACTAAGATATACTTTGCGCTTTACCATTCCGATGTAATACTTGAATTCTGTTACGTCTGTAAGCCACTTTTCATTTGGAGCTTCAGCGGTGAATTCTCGATTTAGTATGTTTTCTGCTATATACTGCGGATTGGCCGCCTGACGTGTACACCCATTGTTCGAATACTTAATGGTCGATTTTATATCTAGCTTGCGACATATGCGTAAAACTCGCTTGTCATTGGCTTTAATGTTATGATATCGCTCAAGATCATCCCTGATTCTTCTATATCCTTTATCCGGGCTTTCTTCATGAATTTTCTCAATCTCATCAGCGATACGGAAATTTTCCGTTTCCCTTTGAGGTATTTCTCTATGCAGCCACTTGTAATATGCTGCGCGTGATACCTTTTCAAATTTACATAGTGTGCTGATTGGATAACTATGCTCTTGGTTTTCTTCTTTTATAGCCTGATATATAAATTCATGACGAACCAGGCTTAGCGCCGCCTCCTTTCTATTTCCTCGAGTTTTTTTAAGAAAGATGCCTCCATTTCAGCTCGTTCTTTCTCTGCTCTTAAAATCTTATTCTCAGCTTTCAGCTTTTCTAATTCGCTCATCTCGTCCTCAGACTTTCGCTTTCCCCGATTGTCTCTTAATGATTCAATTCCGTAAGCTTCATATTTAAGGGTAAAGTTACGTGCCTGCTGATAGGATACTTGATATTTTTCAGATGTTTCTGCGTAGTTATGATCATGTGCAATACAGTACTGCACGATTTTATTATTTCACTTGTCTACCTAGAAGGCAATGTCATTAAGTTAAGGCCTGAAAAACACAACCATCCAGATTAAGATGGTTGTGTTTTTCTTATACATACAGGTGGGCATATAAAATTTATCAATTGTAAAAAACACTTGACAAAATTTCTAAAAATCGAAGGCTTCGCCTTGAAAATGAGGACATTTTTAAGGAGGCCTTCTAAAATGAAAAAGGAAGCATATCCAGAGCAGGTACGAACTGCGCTGCACCAAGCGATACGCTCAATCACAGCAGATTTACCAGCTTGCGTGAAACGACCAGGGCAAGATTTTTGACGCGAACGCAAATTATCACTGCATACTATGCTGCTTATACTAGTAGGCATGGGAGGCAATAGCCTTTAAAAGAATTATATGATTGGCTGGGCTATTCGTCAGAGACTGCAACCGCCTCAGCATTTGTCCAACAGAGAGACAAAATTCGTCCAGAAGCACTGAAACTACTGTTTCACGAATTTACAAGATTAGCAGTACCGAAGAATTCATTACAAGACTACAGGCTGCTCGCTGTTGACGGTTCGGATTTGAGACTTCCGTCAAATTCAAATGATGGATTCTCCTCCATGAGGAACAGCGAAGATAGCAAAAATTACAATCTTGTGCATTTGGACGCTATGTATGACCTAATGGGCAAGGTTTATGTTGATGCATCCGTTCAACCCAAGAAAGGCATGAATGAGCATAAAGCCTTAGTATCCATGGTAGATCAGTCTGAAATCAGCGGAAATGTAATCGCAATCATGGATCGAGGATATGAGTCATTCAACAATATCGCTCATTCTCAGGAGAAATCATGGTACTATATCATCCGGGCGAAAGAATCCTATGGGATTATATCAAGGCTTTCTCTGCCAAATTGCCCAGAATACGATGAAGAAATCACGTTAACCCTCACCCGGCGCCAAACCAAAGAAACGTTATCGCTTCTAAGAGCATACCCCCATCGGTATCGATGGATACAGCCACATACGACATTTGACTTCATTAAACCGAAAGATTCCAAGTTTTATGATTTACATTTTCGTGCTGTTCGCGTCGCTATTGCTGATGGTGTGTATGAAACGGTTTATACAAATCTCAAGCCAAAGATTTTCCGCCGGAGAAAATAAAACAGCTCTATAATCTGCGCTGGGGAATTGAGACATCTGCTGTGGGTTTGGCGAGTCTGCACAGCAAAAAGAAGGATTTTATATTGCAAGAGATCTTTGCCAGACTTAATTTTATACAATTACTCTTCCATTATCATGCACCACATCAGTATTCCTGAAGATTTGCGAGTAAATTTTCCAGTGGCTTTAAATATATGCCGTCAATTTTTGAGAGAGTAAATTCCAGCGGTCCAAGTTCTTAAACTGATAGGTAAGCACCTTTCCCCAATACGCCCTGGCCGACAATTTCCTAGATATCAAAATTCGATTTCAGCAGTAGGGTTCCAGTACAGAATTATTTGAGATTTAACATGTGTGATAGGACTTTTACAGATGCTTTTCGGGCATCTGCATTTGTGTTGCTCAAAATTCAAAAACAACCGTGGTTTTCTATGTTACTCTGTGTATGCGACAACCCCAGCGGTATCACTTTTCTACCGAGGTTTTTACACTGGTTTTACCCCGGGTTAAAAATCGGTTAAAGTTGTAATCATTTTTGAGAACGCCGAACGCTCCTTCTACCTGTATAGAACGGTTAACTCTCAGCAAGGTTCCTTCTTGTGTCGTGATGTTTTTATATAATGCTTGACGTTTTTCTACGAACATTTTGGACACCTGCATTCTCCGATTGCCGTTGGCTTTCGTGCAGCGGGATTTATGAGAGCAGTCACTGCAATCTTCCGATTCATAGACGGTTATTTCAGATCGATAACCCGTTGCCGATGTCCGATGAGTGATTCCTACTGGCTTGAGCGGCTTCTTATTATGACAGGTGTATTCATCGGTCTCCGAGTTCTAAAGCATATTTTTTCGATTTCTAATGTCCTTTTTAAAACTCCTCTTTTTCCATTATTCATACGTTTGTGGTTTTATAAAACTGGTCTGGCCTTTCGTTTCAAGATAACGATAGTTTTCTTCACTTTCATAGCCCGAATCTGCAATGATGTTTCTATAAGGGGTCTTTAATTTAACTTCCATTTCCTTCAAGAATAGAATCAGTGTGTTTTTGTCATTCCGATCCTGAAAAATCCCAATCCCTGTTACATACTCACTCTCCACTCCGATCTGTACATTGTAAGCAGGCTTTAACTTGGCATTTCGCATGTGATCATCTTTCATATGCATGAACGTCGCATCAGCATCCGTCTTGGAGTAACTATTTCTCTTCTCAAATAATTGGTTGTGTTTATGGTACTTTTCCTGGCGGTTAGAGAATTCCTGCAATTGTTCCGTTAACTTCTGTAGTTTTGACTTCCGTTTCCCAATACCATAAACAAACTCAATTTTCTCCTGCTGTCGTTTTTCTTCCAAGTACGTTATCGCAGCGTTAAGATCATCTAAAACGGTTTCTTTGGCCACTTTAAGGTTGGACATATAGGTTAGGTTCATCTCCTCGATGCAGGCCTGAACTTTTTCGAACATCTTTGCCTCATTTTATGAACAACCTTTTTCCAGACAAAGGTATAACGGTTAGCGTTAGCCTCGATTTTTGTCCCATTCAACTGCAGGTTTTCTTCCTGTGGAAGAGTAGGCCTTGTATAATTTCTCGTAATTTAATCCCTCCAAAATGTGGCTTAGCAGTCGAACTGAGTCATCCTTTGGTATCAACACATTAAAAACGCTTATCAATACTGGGCTAGAAAGTTTAAACTTCAGGAACAGAAGGAGGCCGGACACAGCAGCAAAAAAGAAATTCCAGGTTCTGCTGGTGCCAAAGGAAGAGCTTATTGTAACAAGCTCTTTAATCTTGAAAAAGAGTGGAAAGAGCTGCCACATGAGGAGCGTAAACAGAGCGTCTAATACAGAGTGTCCCTGTTCTAAATACCTTTTTTGCGTGGGCTGAAAATGTGAATCCCTATCAAGAACCGTTAAAAAAGGCCCTCCGATATACACTTAAACATAGGGAATACTTTACAAACTTCTTGCTGGATGGGTGTATTCCTATTTCGAATAACCTGAGCGAGCTAATAAGGAAGCTGAGGAAGGGAAATATACAGAATGGCGATGACAAATATTAACTACATGATGACATGACAAAATCCTTTCTTGATGGAGAAATTGATTGCATCAGTAGTTGGCTGGACTTTCCCTCTGAGATAGAAAACCGGTATCGGAAGATGGTCCGAGAAGATAGAGACTATACAGAACTAATTTTTGACTATCTAGTAGAAGAAGGAACCAACAAGTACGATGATCTATCGGATGACCAATTCAAAAGGTTGATCCTCAAACAATATAAGTACATCAGGATGTTGCAAGTGAAGGTTATTTAAAATAACAATAAATTCGCCCAGATTTCATTAACTAAAGATCTGAGCGAATTTTTTATGCAACGCTACTTGTTCCACCACTTACGTTTCATAGTTTTAAATAGGTTTCTACACACTGTCTTATTGGACGCTTACTGAATAACCATATAAAACCCCCTGAGCGTATTTGATCAGGGGACTACTACATTGTAATTTAAACAATTGACCAATAACTAATGATTAATTATATAACGTCTCCATGGTATGCTGTGAGGATCCACTTTCGCAAGCAAATATACTATATCTTCTGACCCATAGTAATTCGATTTTCCTTGGGAGTCATGCCCCATTAGAATGATCGGCATACCCTCAAAAACATAACTATATGCATCTAAGGCTGCCTGATTTTCTGTAATATTTTCTACCACATCATGTTTAACCATAACTATAGCAAAACTGACACCCTGCTCTTTAATAACTGCACCTTCAATTTGATAGCTCAATACTAAACATCTCCTCAAATAATCCCAAAATAATCGTTATAATTTAGCCAAACTACTTCCACTAATTATTAAAGGCTAATTGGTCTTTTCTTTCTGAAGTTTCAAACTTCTGAACTTTGCTGACCTAACAGCTCTAGTTGGCTTACCATCGAAATCTTTTTAGTATATTACTGTACAGATATCAAGGACTAGTTCCAAATCGTTCGTGACACAGGATCTTTTGCTTATCAGGCATGAGTTTATATCTTATAAGAACTCAAAGCTATAAAGCCTTGCATAATATCACTTTCACAACTGACCTGATCCATGGTAAGAATCCTTTTATAATTCTTTAAGCTTGGAACTCAAAGGGTATTATAGTTTCCGGGGTACTATAAATCGATTCTTAATTACTTATTATATTCTTCTACCTCTAAAGTCTTTACATTTTTTTAATTCAATACAACAACACATGTAAATTTATTATAGAGATTTGTATATGGACATATTAGGGGACTTCGTACCTGAAGATTATGCACTTACTAGTTTTAACGTCTACCATCTTGTTAACCAAAATATAAGGCACATACTTTTTAAGAGCCTTCCGTCTAATAAAGACGAAAGGCTCTTTTGTGACTAATGGTTTATTCACCAGGGAAGGAATAATTTAACTTATTCCACCAGCTATATAAGGCTATTAGTTTGCAGCGGTTACTGTGAATACAGCATTTCCAGTAGCGGCATTACCTTGAACGTCAGTAACTTTTGCTTTGTTAATCGTAATTGTATCTCCAGCTGCTACAGTTGGAGCAGTACCTAAAGTGATTACGAACGAAGAAGCAAATCCGTTCACAGGGCTTACTGCCGAAACAGTTGCATCTGTATCAAAAGTATGGCCATTGTCTAATACTAAGCTAGCAAGATCTAGGTTAGCTACGTTTACATCTTCACTGAAGGTAATAGTAATCGTATCTCCAGCTAGATAAGTGTTTGCCGTGGTAACTGCTGAGAGATCTTGGTTAGTGAGTGTACCAGCGGTTGGAGGAGTGGTATCAGCGGCAACATTAGTTTCCCACATGAAGTACTTAGCAAAGATAGTACCAGATGCTTTCTCATCCAATACAAGAGTTACGTTCGTTTTACCACGGAGGTCAGCTAGTGTTTTGACGGTAATATCGCTGTTGTCTGTTCCGTTAAGAACTTTACCCTCAGAAACAAGTTTGTACTTATCTCCGTTAGTGAATGTTACTTCTCTTTCACCAACATTTACGGATGAAACAACCAATCCAGTTTTCACACGTGGTGCATACTCAACACTGTCTCCGGCAGCCCGAATAACTTCAACTAAATCAGTATTTTTGTTGAGTTCAAGGATTGCTACGTCGCCTTTTCCAAGGGTAGTATTAGCAACCGAATCTACGTCGTAAGTTTTAACTTCGCCGTTTACATAAGCTGAAAGTGAGGTTACTTCGTGGTCGGAGTTGCGAAGGATTTTTGTAATAACAGCTTCCTCGATTACAGTATCCGAAGTTGTAGTAGCTCTAATAACTAGTGCAACTACTTCGTTGTCGCTGTTGACAATATAATCGCAATGGCTTATATCGGATCCTTTATAGTCACCCCATTTTATGACGCTAACATCGCCAGCTTTGATGTCACCAAGGGCCCAAGGAGTTGTATTAGCATAACCCTTGTTTGCATCAAACACAAGCGTAGTCGATAACAGCTTTTTACCACTAATATATTTGTCGCCAGCTTCAATACCTGCTGTTGAGTCGGTAACTTGACGTGTACCATTAGCAGTAAAGAGTTCAAGCTTTTTCACACTTCCGTTATCATTTAAGTGGAACTTCACTAATTGACCTTCTTTGAGTACATTTGTCAAAGCAACGCTAACTGCTGATCCACTTCCAGGTGTTAAAACTAAATTACCAGCAGCCACTGTTGGGTTATAGTCTGTTGTACTAGTACCAGGTGTGCTATCAATATCATAACCATGGCCATCAATAATAACTTGATCAAGGTCTTCAAGTGTAAGATCGTATACTTTAGTATCACCAGTTTCAAGAACGGCAGAGATTTGTGCTTGGTGCTTGCCAAAAGTAGAAACTCCAGTTTTGGCGTTTTCTGTGAGAATAGCTGTTTGTTTATTAGTTGCAACATTAACTACATCACCAGCAATATATACTAAGTGACCGGCACGGTTGAGATGCAGTGTTACAGCTCCAGCTGCTTGAAGATCTTCAGCAGCATCGCTGTCGACAATAGCTGTATCTCCATCATTGTTGATATAGACAGCACGTGTAGTGTTTAATTCACCAGCAGAATAGGAATAACTATAAGTTTTACCATTCACTAATACTGCATCGTCATATACTGTATCAATTTCACCAGTTACAGTTTGACTGTAAACTTCCGCAAATCCATCGTTGTTATTTGCAGTATCATTGAAGTATAGTACATCACCTTTTTTAAGGTCAGCAAGAGTAATTACTTTTCCGCCTTTTACAATAGTAGCATCTGAGGCATCAAAAGATCCGCCTGTGCCAACACCTTCATATCCAACTACTTCATCATTATCGACGCTGTCAACAATCAGGAAATCTTTGAGATCATATGCACTAACGTATTCAATATCTCCGGATTTGTCAAAGTTAATCTTTGCAAATGCGTATTTATTGCCTACCATGCCGGCAGTTATTGTTGTAGGTGTAGTTGAACCATTTAAGAAGAACTTAAATTTAGCTCCACCTGCAGTATAAGTTTCCGTAGAAATGTCATACTTTTTGTTTTCTGTTATCAGTTTGATCTCATCTGTGTCAGTGATTTCAATTGCATCAGTGATAGCAGATGTAGATAAAACTTGGGATTTAATCAATTCATTTTCTTTATTGAACCAAACCTGCATTTTCTCGCCAACTGTACCTGCATAATCAAACTTAGGATCAAGCACTTTGAGAGTTACGGTTGAAGTACCATCTGTGCTAAGAACCTTAATTTCTTTATCAGATACATCAAAACTCTGAACACGAACTTCTAAGGAATACGGACGATTAAAAGTAGTTTTTAAAGTTGTTCCATTGGCAAATACTGTGACAGTATAATTTGTAAGGTAAGAAAGAACAGGATTTGCTTTCTTAGCATCATCAGGTCCATATAATTCAACTGTTGCAGCTAGACCGCTAGCGGCTAATGTTACTGATTTAACACCATAGCGTGCTAATGTGGAAGCATCCTGAATTGAAATATCGGAAATCTCAAGCTTAGTTACAGCTTTGCTGAAGTCAATTTGCAAAAACTTATTAGCTTCGTCAAGTGCACTTACTGAAACAATTTTCAGTTCATTTGAGTCAGGTGTAACCGAACCAGCAGCAACTCCAGCACGAACACTTTCAGAAACAACAGCTTCGCCACCGAGAGCAGTTACAACAGCGCCGACAGGAGCTTTGCTGTATGTGAAAGCAGCTGCTTGAGGAACAGTTTTGCCGTCTGTGAGAACGATAGGTGATTTGGTTTGAGCTGCAAGTGGAGCACCTGCAAGAGCGTCAATACCAGTTACGCCGTTAGCAACATAAACGGTGTCAAATTGAAGGCTTCCAGCGAAGTTTTGGATAACTTGGTTGTTGGTGTCATAAGCACTCATACCAGCGTGACGAGTTGCGCTAGGAAGGCTAGCTTTTACTGCATCACTGATGACGCCAGTTCCACCGATAACATCACTAGCAGTAATGCCAGCAGTTGCAGCTAAGTAAGCAGCTACACTTGCAGGAAGAGCATCTTTGTCAGTTAAGAGAATTGGCTCGTTAGCTGCAGAAGCTACTGCAGCAATGGAGAGTGCATCTACAACAGTGTTTGCAACGGCAACTTTGGTAACACCAGTCATTTTCTTAGCGATGTTGACGGATGTTTCAGCGCGGTCATAACCACCGAGAGCTTCCACTTCAATGCCCATACCTTTTAACTCATCGACAACACTTTGTTTAATAACAGCAGTTCCGCTTGTTACATAGACTTTTTTAACAGCGAGTTTAGTAAGTTCAGCTTTAGTAGCTGCGTCAAGGCTGCTACCAGCACCTGTTAATAAGATAGGAGCTTTTAAGGAAGCTGCGAGCGGTCCAGCAGTCAATGCATCAACCATACCATAGGAAGTGGAGGAAGCAAGGATTGCTGTACCTGTGTACCCGGTTTGTTCAGCGATTTGAACAGCGGTTTGTTCTGCAGTTACACCAGCAATGCGGGTAACCGGTGAAGCTGCGAAAACATTGAAAGGAATCATGCTTAATGTCATACCTGCGATAGCTAAGGAAGCTAAGGCTTTTTTAGTTTTCTTCATGTAGTGAATTTCTCCTCTCGTAATTGGATCTCTTTCTTTTTGGAAATGAACCATCTCTCTGTAACTAGGACGTCTTTTGGTCGCCCCTCACCCCCTTAAAATGTGTAGCACAATCTTTAGACATTGCGCAATATCTAAAAGCATCCACAGAATAAGCGGGAGCGTCCCCCCAAGGATGACGGTGTTCATCCCTCCTGTGGCGTACCATTTAGAACGCATGGGAAATGAAGAAACCACAAAAAGGTCTATATTAGCTATATATATTCTTCACTATAGCCAATATTCCTGCTTGCTGTCCGATTTTTTTTATGGGAACTTGCACTGGCATTATCCCCTCGGACAAGTTCCAATGTTACTTGTCTTAGTTTACACTAAAACCTATCAGTTTTCCACCATTAGTCAAAAAATATACATTGTTTTAATGGAATAAGTAGAGTATAGCATATAAACTGACTCCAAATGTGGACATTTTGTGGAGTTTCAACAAATTATTTGTTGGCCCCATTTGGTACTTAACAAATTTAACATGGTTTGTTCGAAGAATCAATGCTAAATTTTAGGATATACTAATTGGTTGCTTTAAAAACCTTTAAAGCTGAGAATTCCTTGGTATATACCTTGGGCGGCATTTCTTTGGAACTCTGCTGAACCAAGGAGTATTTCTTCACTTGGATTAGATAGGAAGCCGAGTTCCACTAAAACCGCCGGCATCTCTGTATTCTTGATGACATAGAAGGCCGCATCTTTAACTCCTCGACTGGGCAAGCCGATTGCTTTAACCAGATCTGCTTGAATGCTTCCTGCTAAGGCTTTAGACTGTGAAGACATTGGGTTAGCAGAGCTATAATAGGTAGTTGTTCCCGAAGCTGCAGGGTTACTAAAGGCATCGTTGTGCAAACTGATAAACAAATCTGCCTTGGCGTCGTTGGCTATTTGAGTTCTGGCCTGGAGATCAGACCGTTCTGAATAAGCCCCTTCTGCCGGGGTGATGTCTGTGCTGCGGGTTAAGATAACCCGGGCCCCTGCTGAGCGCAGTAAGGTGGCCAGATTTAGCCCCACAGGTAAAGTGTTGTTTTTCTCAAGGGTTCCTGATGAACCTACTGCACCGGGATCAGGACCGCCATGCCCCGGATCAATGACGATGGTCAGATCCGCCAAGAGATAAGGTGGCTGCTCAGAACCTTCCAGCATTGATTTCACTTTTTCGGTGATTACTGCCACTCCGCCGATAATTACAACTCGAAGAGGGCTTTCTGAGGGTCTGGATAAGACAGAGTAGCTGGGCCCTGGGAGATTTGCCCTTTGGGTCATGACAATGCCTGCACGGCGTTTTGCTGCTAAGCTGCCTGCTGCCAGAGCATCGGGAAAGTTCTCACCGGTTACTACATATGCCGTTTGAGATGATAGGGTATCTCTGGCAAACTGGTAGATTTCTGCAGAGGTTTCATAGCGGTCATTGCCAAAAATTCGTTGGACACTTCTTAAGTTGCCTAAGGTTGTAGAAGACACCACAGCTTCTCCGCCGACGACAATTGTATGCAGATCCCCTTCCTCCTGCAGATCCTCAAGTGCTTGCTGAGTATAGCTAGGCATCTCTTTGGATTTTGTCAGAAGAATCGGCGTCTCTGTCGCACCTGCGTAGGCAGAGATGGAGAGTGCATCAGGAAACTGTTCTCCGCTTGCCAAGATGACCTCTCCCTTTGCCCCTACCCGTTCGGCGACCTTTTGGGCCGTCTCGTATTGATCATACCCATAGATTCGTTCAGGCCGGTCTAATCCTGCTTTCAGAATATCTTGCTCCACCTTTTGGCTTAGAGCAGCGACTCCTCCCAACAGAATAACTTTTCGGGCACCTAACCGTTTAATTTCTTCCATAACTTTGGCATCTACCCCACTGGTTGGGGTGAGTAGAATAGGCGCGTCCAGCTTATGGGAAAGGGGTGCAGCTACTAGTGCATCCGGGAAATTATCACAATTGGCGAGTAAAACCGTCTCTGCATGATTCCACCCTTCTATAGAGACGTTGATAGCCGTGTCAATCTGACGGGTGCCAAAAATTCTTGATGTCTCTAGATTTAATGGAGTGGCACTTGCCACATTCTCAACCCCCATTAGAAATCCTAAGCTTAAAACTATTATTCCTAAGAGCCTCCCTTTTAACTTTGCCACTTCATCACTCCTCATTAATCGATTCAGTTGTTTTTTAGGTATACAGATAATTTAATCTCGAATTTAATTTAAGAAAAATCTCTTATTATGGTCTAGATTCATTATCCAAGAGTGATCCCTCAGACAAAGACGGAATTACTGAACCCAATCTTGCACCCTTTGCACGACTTTTTCCGGCAAGGCGTAAATTCCCCCTAAGGACTCAATCCGATAGCCCTGCCAGGATTTCAGGAGAGATGCCAAGCTGGTAGGAATCTCAGACTGGGTTGGAACTAGGACGACTCTGGATCCATAGAAGGCTGCCCGTACCGCTCCTGTCAAAGCATCGGGGAAGTTTTCTCCGGTAGCTAATTCCAGCTTCCCTGAGGCCGGAGGATAGGATTGCAAAACTGCCGCCGCAGTGTCATAGGCTGTCATCCCACTGATTCTCTTAGGAAGTGGCAGTTGCTCGAAAACCTTAGAACTAATTACTGCCGTTCCTCCAATCACCAGAGACTCGGTAACCTTGAGCTCCTGTAAAGCACTCTGGGTATCTCTTGATAAAGTTTGGGACTGGGTCAGCAAGATGGGGATTCCTTGCCTA
Organism: Desulfosporosinus sp. HMP52; assembly: GCF_000765145.1. Lineage (GTDB taxonomy): Bacteria > Bacillota > Desulfitobacteriia > Desulfitobacteriales > Desulfitobacteriaceae > Desulfosporosinus. Next base: position 92,534 of record NZ_JMGA01000008.1, read on the forward strand.
GCTGCCCAGGATGAGATGACCAAAGCGTCTTGAAAGTAATTGACACTTGCCATGACCGCTTTGCCCTGGGTTCCTAGTTCTAGGGCTATTGCTCGGGCAGTTCCTTCAGCTGTATAGCCGTAGAGACGTTTTACTTCATAGGTTTGGCCCAGCTCGGTTTCAATCCGGGCTGAGAGAGCCGCTGTGCCTCCTAAAAGATAGACAGTTTTCGGAGCCAATCGCTGTATTTCCACTCGAACATCTTCCGTAAGCTCCGAACTGGAGGAAAGCAGGATTGGGGCCTGAAGTTTATAGGCCAGGGGGGCTCCGGCTAAGGCATCCGGGAATTGATTGACCTGGGCTATGATGACTGTATCTGCGCCGGTTGTAAATGTTTCCTGTGAAATCTGGACTGCTGTCCCCTCCGCATTTTCTCCTGCAAAACGCCGGCTCTGCTGACCACTGTTCTGGGCTGTCCCAAAGGCGTAAACCCCAGGCATATAGAGGCCAAATCCGGCTTCTCCGGGGCTGATTTCTCCACCAAGAGAGATCCAGCGTGAGCCATTCCAGCGATATAGAGCCCCTTCAATTTCCTGGTTAAACACAGGGTCCTTCCATTTCACAGAGAGCATTTTCTGGGGAGTGATATTTCCCCAGTTAACTTGAAAGGCCGAGGTTAAGAAGGTGGCCCCATTAGGTAATTCCTTGGGCTCTGTTATGGCCTTTAAGGATACATTCGTTGCTTGGTCAAAGGCCTGAGGGGGGATGGTTAAAGCGACTTGGCTTGTCCCTTCAGTCCCTTCGACAATTCCGCCCAGAGAATGAATCACTGCTGGGGAAGTTTTTGTCTCCAGCGTTTGCTTACCGAGGGTTAAGGCTAACTGGACATCCACCAGTCCGTAACCGTATTCATCGTCCTGGCCCGCTGAGCCTAAATCTTCCGTTCCCTGCTCAAGGGCTTGAATTACTTGATCTCTTGACCATTCAGGGTGCTGACTCCAAATTAGTGCTGCTTCCCCCGAGACAAAGGGAGCGGCCAGAGAAGTTCCGCTGGCGTAAGTGTATCCCGATCCTCCCCTTCGACTCCAGCCGTCTGTCGGGACATAGTCTCCCGGTGCTGCTAAATCCACTTCCGAGCCAGTGGCGGAGTAACTGGTCACTTTACCGGTTTTATCCGTTGCCGTGATGGCTAAGACCCGGGAATCCGCAGCCGGGTAGCTCACTCCCGGATTTGCTTGAGACTCGGGATCATAATTCCCGCTGGCTGCAATTAGTAAGCAGCCTTTATCATAGGCATAGGCCACAGCCTGTTTCAAAATTTCCGAGGAAGTGGCCCCATTTTCTGAGCCTAGGCTTAAATTGATTATCTTAGCTCCATGATCCGCCGCCCAGATAATTCCGTCAGCGATGGCATCATCATACCCTACTCCCGTAGAGCCAATGGCCTTGATGGGCATGATCTTTGCTTGGTAGGCTACTCCCACAATCCCGGTACTGTTGCGCTCGGCGGCGGCAATTCCGGCGACTTCCGTACCGTGACCATTGTTATCCTGATTTGCCCCGGTTGCCGCGCTGCCTGTTATTGAGTTGTAGCCTGGGACTAGATTAGCTATTAAATCCGGGTGGTTCAGGTCTATACCAGTATCAACCACCGCTATAGTCACACCTTCTCCTGTGGCCCCCATTTCCCAGGCTTGAGGTACATTTCTGCTGATTAGTGACCATTGCTTCATAAAGAGAGGATCATCGGGAGGGGCTGAAACGGGGAAGCTTTGGATGATCCGAGAATGATTTTCTTCTGCGCTAATTATCCCAGGCCTACTTTTTAACTCCTCAATAGCTTCTTGAATATCTCTCTCTAAAATTTCTAAAGTGACAAAGTTTAAAGGGCCCTCTCTCACAACTTTGGCAGCAAAATCTTCCGCAATCTGACCAATATTTGTCCCCGGCGTAAAAGATAGGACAATCTGGTGTAGATCCGAGTTGTTTAATTCCCCCTGAGTAACACCGCGAACCTCTGTAATTCCAGGAATCGGAGCCATTCCTAGATTCAGAAGGATCATTCCTACAATCCCCAGAGATAGGAGCGTAGATTTGGTTCGATAAAACCAGCACTTGAACATCTCTTCCACGCCTTTCTATGCATGTTAGTGGATCTGTTATTTGAAGGTAATATTTAATTTAGATGCAATACCTTTATTCGACAAATTATTCAACAATCCTTTTCCTTCCCTTGTTTCCCCTCATTGTTATAATTTGGAGGTTCATAGAAGGAAGGATTTTGGCTTGTTTTAAAGAATATTTAGGTATGTGCAAAATATATGGATTCTTTTATTTGCTTCCATATAAAGAAGGACAGATTAACCAAGTTTTAAATGTTTAAGAGAAAGAGGTTTGCCTATTAATGAAATTTATCACAAAGAAAACTTTAAGCCTTTTATGCTGTCTTCTAATTCTATTAAGCCTCACACCTCTGCTCCCATTTAAGGCCCAAGCTGCCTCTAATGAATCCATCACAGACCGAATTTATGGGAATACATTGTATGATACGGCAGTGGAGATTTCCAAGCATGGTTGGGATTATGCTCCTATTGTCGTCCTGGCGACGGGAAAGAACTTTCCGGATGCTCTAACCGGAACCGTCTTGGCTAATAAGGTCAATGGACCCATGCTCTTGACTGAGTCAGATGGTTTAACTCCCGCCGTTGCCGAGGAACTCAAACGCCTCAATACTAGGGAGGTTTATCTCCTCGGGGGAACCGTTGCCTTGAGTACCGGGATTGAAGAAGCTCTCAAAGGCCAAGGGATTTTACCCAGACGTCTGGCGGGTTGGGATCAGTACGGTACTGCTGCAGAGATTGCCCGAGCAGCCACCTCAAGTTCCAGTCAAGCTTTCCTGGTCAACGGCGAGCTTTTTCCCGACGCTTTAAGTATTTCTTCTTATGCCGCTGCTCAAGGAATTCCGATTTTACTCACCCGCTCAGATTCACTGCCCCCGGAAACAGCTAAGGTAATCAATGACCTGGGGATTTCCGAGGTGACAATAATCGGCGGTACAGCTGTCATTAAAGAGAGTATTGTGGAACAATTGAGCAAACTCCCTCAGCCGGTAAAAGTCACAGCCCGTTATGCCGGGTACGATCAGTACGAAACAAATACGGTGGTTTTAAATCAGCTACCCTTTGACACTTCTAAGGTCTATGTAGCAACAGGACAGAATTTTCCCGATGCCTTGGCCGGAGCTGTCCTGGCCGGGAAGACTAAGGCGCCAATTCTCCTGATTCCCAGTACTCAGTTAGGCAGTTCCACCACGGATTATCTCACTCAGAAGCGAGCTTCCGGCTCAGCCTTTACGATTTTTGGGGGGTGGGGTGTTATCAGTTACGCCATGGAAAGTATCATTCGTACCGGCAATGTTCAGGCGCGAGTATCTCTGCAGTATACCCAAGGTGGCTATGGCGGTATCAATGGTATGCTCAATCAGGTCAAGTCAATTCCTTCTCCGGCGACGGATTATGCAGATATCATCGCACCAAGTTGGTATTATCTAGATGATACTGCTGATGGAAATGTTGTTGGTGGATGGGATGCCACACCTAAGGACTACAAGGAATTTACATCCTATGTGCAATCCCGTAATTTAAAAGTCCTCCCGGTTTTTCAGTCTTCTTGGAGCACTACTAAGACAGTGGACACCGTCATGGCTTCTTCAACAGCCCGAGCAAAACTAATTGCTCAAATTATGAATTTAGTCAGTAGTGTGAATGCTGACGGGGTTGTCATTGATTTTGAATTTATGAGTAATGAGACCGGGCCCTATCTTACTCAGTTCATGAAAGAGCTTTACGCTAAACTCCATCCTCTTAATAAATTGGTTATTCAAGCGGTGATGCCCCGTACCGGTGCAGAAGCATGGCTGGCTGAATTTGACTACCCTGCTCTCGCACAATATGTGGATTACCTCCACGTTATGACTTATGACTATAGCCACGGAACTCCCGGACCCATTGCTCCCCTGGACTGGACCGACAAGGTTATGAAATACACTCGGGATCAAGGGGTTGATATGCGCAAGGTTCTCCTCGGAATTCCCTACTACGGGGTAGATTGGACAGCTACAGGCAACTCATCAGCTCCCTATAGCCGTCGCCCGCGAGGGCTGCACACTCTCTATGGGCCGACTACGGATAAAGACTTGAGCGGCATGATGGAACTGATTGCCAAGTATAATAGCTCTGTCCAGCGAGATGCTTCGCAAGTGCCCTATTTCAATTATACGGATACTGATGGCGTCCATACTGTCTACTACGACGATGCCCAAAGCTGGAATGCAAAAATGGGATTGCTTAGTCAATATGGTCTGGGAGGAGTTGGAGCTTGGTCCCTCTACTGGACCGTTAATCCGGAAAGCTCTAGCACGATTTTCTCAGTGTTGAAGCAGCATCTTAGATAGTCGGATAGGAGCAGACAAGGGAATTAGTTCTCCTGTCTGCCGTCTTGCCGAAAGTCGAAGATTGACGATTTTTTTTTATAATTTATGGAGCAAATAATATTAAGCCGTTCACCATTTTGCAGTGAACGGCTTTTTGTTTGGAGAATCTCAGGTTTAACTTAAAACTCAAAAACTGTGTTTAACTTAATAATCAGGTCCGGAAAAATTGATACTTTGACATCATTTAGTTCGGTATATAATTCCGGCCTTCCATATCGCTTATTACCCTGCAATATGAATACACTTACCAGCTTCACATCCGGCTCAACAATCCAATACTCTTTAACTCCAAATTTTTCATACATGTTGAATTTTAAGAGCCTGTCCTTCTTGGCAGTTGACGGGGAGAGTATCTCAATAACTAAATCCGGCACTCCAAAATAGCCCGTCCCCTTTAATTGATTTTTATCACAAATTACAACCAGATCAGGCTGATAAACGTCGGTAATGTCTTTATCTTTTTTTCCGGCCTCCGATAATCCTAAATCAAAGGGTGCTGCAAATACTTCACAGGGTTTACCAAGCAAGAAATTGGCAAACTGTCTAAGTAACTCCCTGGATATGCTCTGATGCTGCCAGGAGGGTGCGGATTGCATATAGGGTACTCCATCAATTATTTCCCAGCGCTCATCGTCAGGAAATAATAAGTAGTCAGTATAGGTATACTTCCTCACATCGTTTGATGAAGGCATAAATCTTCCTCCTCACGATTTTATACCAATTTTTCCTAATCAACTGGGATTAATTGAACTTGGGAGGGACACCATAATGCTCTGTCCTTCAAGATATTTTTAGTATTCATCCATGAGTAAAAACTCCGCCAGATTTTTATGCTTAACCCCTTCGATATTATCTTGCCAAAAGTCCTCCATTGTTACCACATACTTAGGGTAATGATCCCTTACGCCAAGCAAGGCACCAAATTCTCTCTCTACAGTAGATTCTTCTGCTAATTTATAGGCTACCTGAACATAGACCTTTTGTTCTCTTTTTACTGCCACAAAGTCAATTTCTTTATCGTCAAACTTCCCTACATATACTTGATATCCCTTGCGTTTAAGCTCTAAGAAAACTATGTTTTCAAGAATGCCTGATATATCTCTGTCTCGATATCCCATCATAGCATACTTCAAACCTTGATCACCTATAAAGTATTTCTCATTTGTCTGCAAAACCTCTTTGCCTCTTAAATCATACCTTGGCACACGATAAATGATAAAGGCCCCCTCCAGAGCATTTAGATAGTTGTAGACTGTCTCTATATCAACTTTCCTCATTTGATTTTTGAAATAATCCGCTACTTTTTTGGCAGAAAATATGCTGCCAAGGTTTTCGAAGACGTATTTCACAATCTTCTCCAAAAGCTCAATATTTCTTATACGATTACGCTGTACTATATCGCGAAGAATTGCTGAGGCGTAAATATCGTTGATGATTTTATAGACATCATCATGAGTGTAACCGGCTGTGTGAATAATTGGGAATCCGCCCATCCTTATGAATTGAACCAACTCTTTTTGAATATCCGGTGGTTCTGTCCCTGTCAGAGTCCTTTTAAATTCCAGAACCTCTTTAAACGATAGAGGGCTTACCTTAATTTCAATATATCTTCCCGCAATATATGTAGCAAGTTCAGAGGACAATAATCTGGAATTAGAGCCTGTAATATAGATATCTACATTACAATCCACTAAAAAAGAATTAATTGCTTTTTCCCAGTCTTTTACTTCTTGTATTTCGTCTAACAGCAAGTAACATTTATGGTTAGATGAGACACTTGATTTTATAAATGAATATAGACTTTTGGCATTATCAATATCGGAGTACTCCATTGACTCAAAGTTAATAAAGATAATGTTTTCATCACTGACTCCACGATTTTTTAACTCTTCTTTTAACATGATTAAAAGTGAGGATTTACCACTCCGCCTTATGCCTGTTAGTACCTTTATCAAAGGCCTATCGATAAATGAGCGTAATTGCTCTAAATACAGTTCTCGATTTATCAAGATTACTCACCCCCCCTATGGTATTATATACCATAAGACAGATCAGATATACCTTTATTTTGGTCATAACCTTAAACAAGTATCATTATTTCTAAGCTCTATAACTTATAACCATAAACACTTAATTTTCACTAACCTTTGAAAAGCCTACTCACCTCATAAGTAGCATCTCTGAAGGAAGCACATAAGGCTTTCCGTAGAATAAGTTGGAATTCGCTTGCTTAAAACCTCTCAAATTGTATAATGTTTTAGAAGCCATTCTAGATTAGAGAAGTATGAGGTGAACATTTTGCTAGTTCTCCTAACCATCGTTAATTCGGTGCTCATGGTCTCAGGGCAAACCCTTTGGAAATTAGGGGCATCCGGGAAAGAGATACATAGCCTCGGTCAACTCCTGCGCCTTTTCTTAAGTCCTTATGTGATTTCCGGTCTTATGGTGTATGCAGTTGCTTCTGTCCTTTGGATTTATATTTTGAATAAAGGTGAGCTAAGCTACGTCTATCCTATTCAAAGTACGGCCTTTATTTTTGCCCTTCTTATAGGAACAACAATTTTTAAGGAACAGCTCACAGCCTCGAAGGTCATCGGGGTAATCGTAATCTGCCTGGGCGTAATTATTATCACTCGAAAGTAGGTAGGCATCATCATGTGGAAATCCCTTAAGTATCAGCCTGAGAATCTACCGGAAACCATTGAAATGACCCGTGAATACTACGGGGATTCCTGGATTTCCGATTTGCAGTTTTTAAAATGGCAATATGAAGAGAACCCCGCCGGATCAGCCATGATCCGCTTAGCCCGGGATGTGGAAAGCGGGCAGCTGGCCGGGCAATACGTTGTCATCCCCATGGCTTTTAAAGCCTTTAATGAGCTGATTCAGGGAACCCTCTCTTTAAACACTCTGACCCGACAAATTTATGGCGGACAAGGAATCTTCACAGGTTTGGCCAAGGCAGTCTATCAGGACTGCGCAGAGGAAGGATCTCGCTTCTGCTATGGGTTCCCCAATCCTAATTCCTATCCGGGATTCTTAAAAAAGTTAGGATTTACGGACTTGGGCCGGGTACCTCTTTTGCTCCGCCCTTTAAACACTAAGGCCTTGGTCAAAAAGAAGCTGGGGCCTGTGCTTGCTCAACTCTCTTGGCCATTTCATCTATTCTATAAGGTTAGGAACCTATCAGATGCCCGCTATGTTGTTTATCCTCTCTCCGCCTCAAATCTATCCGGAATGGATGCTTTCTGGGCTAAGGTACAAGACAAATATCCCATAATTGGAGTTCGTAATGCCAATTATCTCCGCTGGCGGTATTTTGATATACCTCTTCGTGATTATCAGGTTTATGGTGTACGTCAGCAGAACTCTTCAGAGCTGCTTGGGTATATTGTTGGACGCTGTACTGAAGTCGCGGATATGTCTTCCGGGATGATTGTTGATTTCTTAGTGGACTCAGAACACCCCGCCGCCGGAAAATGTTTAGTCAATTCAATGCTTCGCTTCTTTGTTGAGAATAATATGGATCTGGCCGGGTCACTGATGCTGACCCACACTGAAGAATCCCGTATCCTCAAGAGCAAAGGATTCTTCACTTGCCCCAAATCCTTAGAACCCCAGCCTTTCCCCGTGATTTACAAAAGGCTTGGAGCTACAAAGGATAATAATCGTGAAGGAGAAAGTGGCTCTGATCCCTTTCTTCAGCTAAATCAGTGGTTCTTAACAATGGGAGATTACGATGTAATTTAGAAGACTTCTTAAAGCTTTGGGGGTTGGTTATAATTCCCAAGTAGGAATTAAGATATTTTATGGGAAAATCTATACCAATTTCTCATTTCAGTCCTATATAATTGTAGATGTTAGCTAAAATGATTTGGCGCTAAGCATTTATGAAAGTTGAGTAGAGTTAAGCAATGAAGAATATTCTAACCATCGATCTGGAAGAGTGGTTTCATGCTAACTATCATGAAAACATCTTTGATAACCAAAACTCATATGAAGTGCGTATAGTCCAAAATACAAAACGTCTCTTATCTCTCTTTGAAGAATACAATGCTAAGGCCACCTTTTTCGTCTTGGGTTTCGTCGCCGAAAAGCACCCTCAGTTGATCAGAGATATTGCTGCTTTAGGCCACGAAATTGCTTCCCATGGGTATGGGCACCAACTTATTTATGAGCAAACACCTGATGAGTTTAAAACAGATGTCAGTAAAGCCAAAACACTGGTGGAAGACATTATCGGAACGAGTGTTAAAGGCTACCGAGCCCCCTCATGGTCAATCACTCCAAAGTCTCTCTGGGCCTGGGAGATCCTGCAAGAATTAGGTTTTATCTATGATGCCAGTGTCTTTCCCATTGAAACTTATCTCTACGGACTCCCCTCCGCTCCCCGCTTTCCCCACCATCCAAAGCATGAGGGCAGATTACTTAGTTTGCTCGAGGTTCCTTCCTCCACCGTGCGTATTTTCAACCAGAACATTCCCTTTGCCGGAGGGTTTTACTTCCGTGTACTTCCTTACCCCATAATCTCCCAGTGCATTAAAGCCGTTAATAAAGAAGGGCAGCCCGTGCTGGTCTATCTGCACCCTCGTGAGATCGACCCTGGACAGCCTCGTCTTAAACTCAGTCTCAAAGAAAGCCTCATCCATTACTACGGGATTAGGAGTTGTGAACGGAAATTGATTCGCACTTTGAAGGAGTATGAGTTTACTTCGATAGCACAGTATTATGAACTCTAATGAAATAAAAAAACGAGATGGTAGGATTCATTCTTACCATCTCGTTTTAGTTTGGTGGGTTTTATTTTATGGCTTATTTAGCGGCTTTAAGTATTGCGATGTCACTCCAATTACTGGCAGTGATTAATTCGACGTTTAATAAATCTTTTCTTATAGCCTTTATTTCTCCACTTATCTCTGCTATATTAAATGCCATTTTGTCATGTTCAGCTTTGTTAACCTGAGTTAAATGTTCTAGCGCTTTTAATATCTGAGTATTTTCTTTAATTTGGAGTCCTTGGTTATCCACTTTTCCTGATAAAGCCGTAATCTGCTTTCCTTGATTGTCCACCTTTTCCGTTAAAGCCGTGATCTGCTTTCCTTGATTATCTACCTTTTCCGTTAGAGCTATGATCCGCTCTCCTTGACTATCTACCTTTTCCGTTAGAGCTGTAATCCGCTCTCCTTGACTATCTACCTTTTCTGATAAAGTAGTAATATGATGTGATAGCCCTTCAAGTGCCTGGAGGATTTTCTCTTCCATCTCTTCACATCCTCATAACAATATATCTGATTATATCATAGGTTGTACAAGCAACCCGTTATTTCTAAATTTTATTATAATCCAAATAATTGTTTGAAGTCGATTGTAAGGTCAGTAAAGACACTACTTTTCAACTGACTGCCCTCTATAAAGATATGTGGTTTTCCATATTGCTCGTCTTTTCCTAATGTGAAAACCATCACTGTATTATCAATGGGGTGAATAATCCAATACTCTCTACTATCCGTTTTTCAAATTCGTCAGCGCTGACGAATTTGAAGAGGTTCATAATTGAGGTCGCTCACATTTGTTGTCATCTGCCCAAAATTTTATTATCCATATAATAACAAAAACTCATGAACCCGAAAGGCTCTTACTGTTACTTCATGCACAGTATATAGCCAAGGTTCATGAGTGTGATCAAGCTCATCTAAGTCAGCGGCGTAACGAGCAGACGGGTGGAGAAACCGCTCCTCCCCAAGGAATAGGAATAGCTTAGTCCCATAAGCTATTCATCCCAAATCCTGCTCATCATCGAGTTCAGAATAATCGCCAGACTCACTTTAAACATATAATACCCGCTCTTAAAGGGCGTAATTGATGAATTCCCTGAGAGGCGCGGATCCATTTCTACAGATATTTCGATGACACGCAGTCCATTCTTGAGCAAAGTAACAATAGCATCCGGTTCCGGATAGTCAGTTGAATAATGGGCTGCCACAATTCTCAAAGCCTTCTTATTATAGGCCCGAAATCCTGAGGTCGGATCTGTAAAATTCTTGCGCACCACAGACTGAATTGTTTTACTTAGCAGATAGATTCCCAATCTCCGGGGCCAGGCAGATCTATAGGATGTCTTCTCAACAAATCTGGAGCCAATAGTGACATCCGCTTCTTTGAGAATGACAGGATCGACTAACTTCTTGATTTCTTCTGCCCTATGCTGGCCATCTCCATCAACCTGCAAGGCCACATCATAGTTATTTTTTAGGGCATACAGAAAGCCGGTTTGAACCGCACCTCCGATGCCCAGGTTCACCGGCAAAGAAATCACTTTGGCCCCATGGGCACGAGCTATCTCGGCTGTCTGATCTGTCGACCCATCATCAATGACCAGGACATCCAGCCAAGCAGATGTAGTCAGCAGATTTCGGACTACAGAACCAATATTATTTGCCTCATTTAAGGCGGGAACAATTGCTAAAATCCTCATGACTTATCCTACACGTCCTTATCGTAATGGCTTACCAAGGTTCGATATTCCGTTTTGTTGAATGAGTTCACTCTCAAAGCCTCCGCCGTTCTCTTCGAGTTTTTTTAGATCATCCTCGAGAAGGGCAATCCGTTGTACCAAAACTCGATTATTAGAACTCAACTTGGATATCTCCAGGGAAAAATGAACACATAACACAAAGATCATAACCCCAAATATTACAAATATCGCAGAGGGGGCATAATAGATACCCATTAAATCCGCTATATACTCAATCCCATCTTTCCAGAGGGATAAGACAATCATTCCCATTCCGGCGATAATCCAGATCAGAGAATATTCCACAGCTAAGCGCCGGCGCCGGACTTGCTCAACAATAAAGCCGGTTACTATTAAACTGGTTATTAACACCACCAATTGGACACGTGACATTACCTAAATCCTCCTACCTGTTCGACTATTAAGCCCAGATAGTCTACCTATCCCCTTAATGGCTATAACTAAAACTAAAGATCCTAACAAAATCATGGCAGGCATAACCGGCAGGCGATAACGAGCACCATCAACTACAGTGATCATGCTTACTATAAAGCTATAGTAAACAACAAAAAGTAATAGGAAGCTATATCTTTTTAAACTGAACAAGCTAAGTAAGATCCCTAGCAGACCTAAAAGCAGGTACCATTTATCCAGGATCGCCCCTTTCATTTTGTAGAGTTGACCTTCTATAGGAGTTATGGGCTGCCAAAAGAGGTTTTTTTCTTTTTCAAAGGTTCGCTGGATAAATAAAAACGGATGTTCCAGTACATAAGATACTGCCAATTGCTTATATTCCTTTTCTTGTTCCGGTATGGGTAATTTTCCGATACGGGCTTTAACCTCAGGATCATAGCTGGGCTGAGCATAATAAAAATACTTATCCGTAATGGTCAAGGGGTTATTTCCCAGGTACAATTCATAGGAACCGTAATTTGATACGGCAATAAACTCATGATATTTGACAAAATTGCGAATCCACCATGGGCTCATGACCACCACAGCCATTATAAAGATAATAGCGAAATCCCGCAGGGCTATTTTCAGTCGCCAACCATGAGCCCAAAGAATCCAGAATCCTAAGACAGGAAAAAAAAGCAACAAAAGAGGACGAACGAGATTCGAAACCCCGATTACTGCTCCCAGATACAAGAGAGTCTTTAGTTTTGGCCGCTGAATTTCTTTCCCATAGCGTGCCAACAGGTAAAGAAATAATGCAATTGTAAAAATGTAGGTGGTCTCAGTAAGAACGTACATCCCCCAAAAGACAAAGATTGGGTATCCCAGGGTGAGGAAAAAGGGGATTAACCCATACCCCTTGCCAAAGAGAAGTTCCCCGGTCTTATAAGCGAGGACAGCACTGGCAGCACTCAAAAGAGAGTGCAGAACCAGGACGACCATTTTAAAGTTCATCAAACCAAATAGTCCATAAATCACTGCCAAGAGTATGGGATAGACCGGGCCTACCACATACTCTCTTGTTTGGGTAACTTCTCGGATAACACCGTTGTCCCCTTGAACAAAGTTCGCTGTATTCACCAGCCCTTTGCCCTGAAGAAAATTTCCGGCTATGTTGGAGTAGTGTAATCCATCCGGCGAAATAAAATATCCAACACCATAAGATCTTATATACAGCAATTCTATCGTTAGGGCGACCAGAAATAAGAGTCCAGTTACCCACCACTTTTTGCGGGACATGAAGCTCGATCCTCGAGATTCAAACCCATCTTTTCGTTTATTTACTCTCTCCAATGACGTCAGTCCTCTGCAGATTTAGGATCATTGAGAAGTCAAAAGACTTCCCATAGTTTTTTCATTGTTACTGGGAATTGCCCCAGTGCCGCCCAAAATATAAACCCTTTTGGTCTTCCCACTTAAACTCTTTAAGAAGGCACAGGTATTTGAATCTATCCCCCCTTTTGGGATAAGGAGCATTGGGCTTCCTGTCAAGGCTGCAAAAGCTCCGCCGGATAAGCCATCCGGGAAATTCTCTCCTGTGGCTACAACAAGGGAACTAGTATCCTGTCCAAAATGCTTAACAATTTGTAACATCGTATCATATTTTGTATCCCCAGCCAAGCGCAGGGGACCATAGCTTTCCAGAGGGCCGCCTTTAGCATCAAAGGACGAAGATATGGCAAACTTTCCTCCCACAATAATAGTTTGGGTTACCCCAAAGTCTTTAAGAATTTGCTTTGTGGCATCAGGTAATTTGCCTTGTTCTGTTAAGAGGATGGGAATCCCCAAAGCAGCGGCAGGAGCAGAGGCAGAAAGGGCATCAGGAAAACTGGTACTGGAAGCTAAGATTACCCGTGTACTAGGGCCCACCCTTTTGGCAATCTCCGCCGCTGTATCTGCGGCAGAAACTCCAAAGATTCGTTCATAAGATAAGCCTTCTTTGACGAGAGCATTAGTGACAGGTTTCGTGAGGGCTCCCTCTCCCCCGATTACATAGACTTTGGCACTGGGGGACAGTCTTTTAATTTCCTGTAATACTGCATCATCCAACTGGTAAGGTGAGGTTAAAAGTAAGGGGGCCTTTAGTTTCTTGGCTAAAGGAGCTGCGGCTAAAGCATCTTGAAAACGATCTACCCGGGCAAGAAGTACAATCGGAGCAGAGCCGTTTGCCCAACCGGTTTGAGAAATTTTAATGGCTGTATCTTCTGCCCGATTTCCATAAAGGCGTTCGATGCTTAATTCATCACCGGGTTGGGGAGTTGGGATGGGAGTCGGTGTAGGTGTGGGGGTTGGCGTAGTAGGGGTTGGAGTTGGCGTAGGAGTAGATCCCTTAATTTTTTCATAACCTATTTTGGCTCGTTCAGTAAGGCTGGCATCCAGGGCTAGTCCCTGCATTACTGTTGCATAATATTTAGCCGCACTCTCTTTAGAAGGGTCGGTACCCTCAGCGGCTAGTTTATCTGCTTCAGCTAGAAGTTTAGTATAAGCATTGAGAAGTCCTACTCTTGCTTTTTCTTTCAGATTTGCGTCCAGATCAGACCCTTGCAAGATTATTTCATAGTTTTGAGCAGCAGTAGCGCAGCTGGTGCTGACACCGGCAAGAGCTAATTTATCAGCTTCAGCTAAGAGCTTAGTTAAAGCATTAAGATGCCCCGTCTGAGCACGTTTTAAAATAGCTGCATCTAGCTTAGGCCCTTGGGCAACTGTCCAATAGTATTTAGCTGCAGTGGCATAGGATGTGTCTTTTTTCTCAAGAACCAGTTTGTCGGCTTCCGTCAAGAGTTTTCCATAAGCATCAAGAATTCTATCTTCAAAAATGTCTTTATCTGAGACAGATGGGCTCTTATAACCGGTAACATAAAATCCTAAAGCGTAGTAAGAACTCCATGAAGCATAATTGTACCAGTAATCACCACAGGCCGATTCTGCACCGCTTCCTCCTCCGGACTTCATTAATCGATCGGAATCAATCTTCAAATCTCCTAAATGAATCGAATCCGGAGTGCTCCAGCGGCTGGATAAGTAAGGTGGATTTACAGGAGGTAAGAGTTCTTTCGGGAATTTTGTCGCACCGGGAGCAAAGGTAATAGCGCTGTTGTACTTTTGACCCATTAGACTAAACACGGAATCCTGATAAGCAGATTTGCCGGTTAGAGTATTAGGATTATTTCTGATTGCCCAACTATTGTAACCCCATACAGCAAAATACCAGTTTTCTAAGACATTGCGATCTCCATCGCCAATCTTGGGATAGGCCCGCCATTTCTGGTTAAGCATTTGACAGCCAATTTCAATATTATAGTCAATATCGTTCTTTAGTTTTTCAATGGTCACCGTATCCTTAGGATCGTAGGACGAGACCTGCATAATCCCTATCCCAATCCCATCACGTCCAATTAAAGGTTTATCCGTTATCGGCTGTCCAGAACTATCCAATTCATATTGCTTCCAGCCGCTTTCCATCCAAGCAACGGCTTTGAGCAGCACAGGGGGAATATTATACTTGTTGGCCATATCCTCCAGCTTTTTGCCAATCTCATTATAATAAGCAGCCTTCTGATCGACTGCTGCCATGACCGGCCTGGCCGGGACAAGCTGCATAATAATCAACCCGATAATAAGTACTGACATAAACTTTCTGCAGCACTGTGCACCTTTACTCACACTCAACATTTTCCTACCCCTTCCTCTGTGTATAACAAATCTCATTTCTTATTCGACTTATTCGACACTAAAGGAGAGGATTCCTGCCCATAATCTATTGAACAGCATATAAAGGAAAATATTGGCTGAGTCTGCAGACACCGTCTTCGTATGTCTTAACTTAGCGGAGAAGCCTTCCTAGACGGGGGACGGTTGTCTGGCTCTGGGGTCGAGCCCTTTTCTGCACGCGTCTGCGAGTTCCGCCGCTGGCTCGCTGGACGGTTCGCGAGCGCGTCCGAACCTCTGAGTATTTCTGAATGTGAACCTGCGGCGCGCTACGGGGACGCGAACCGTCGGCCCTCGCCTTAGCGCGGCTTCACTGACGCATCCGCTTAGCAGAAAAGCGCTCCCCCAGTCAGCTTTCTAGGAATGTAAGCAGAACTTTGGGGGACTTAGGTCAGGCTTCGCAGAATTTTTGCGTGTTAGGAAGACGGTCATTTAGTTTTTCGTCTTCTGCTAGTGCCGCACAGCGGCATGAGGGGCAATTCTGAAAAATTTATAGCCCCTAAACATTCTTAACAATAATAGACCCGAAAGACAGGACGGCTTCGATCCACAGGAGTG
>NZ_JMGA01000067.1 GCF_000765145.1 Desulfosporosinus sp. HMP52
GTAGTTCTTTCTATGTTCCATAATGCTGCTACCGAACACGGAAGTTAAGAATCCACACTGCAGGAGTATGCGTTATGAGTCTCAGTGTGGCGAAAAGCTCGTTCCTTCGCCACGAAGTGTTTCTTTGCGGTGGGTGGCACTCATCCTCCGCCGCTAAGGAGTCTTTAGGATCAGCGGCTTCGGCGAAACTCTCCACCGGAGACTTTCGTCACAGGACACTATCGTGCTTTTCGTTCCAGGGCCAATGATACTTGGGGCATAGCCCCTGGGAAAGTAGGATCCACACTGCAGGAGTATGCGTTATAAGACGCAGTGTGGCGAAAGGCTCATCCGCCTTTCGTATCGCCAGGTAAACAAGCGAAAGAACTATCTCTAACAAGGTAGTTCTTTCGCTTGTTTTGTAATATTGAAACGAAACGCTGAAGAAATCTGGGGAGTCGGGGTTCCACGATCCACACTAATTATTAGAGATTAGTTCGTTTTAGCGTGATTAGGGAAGTGTTATTGAGTGCTGATGAATCAGTAGAAATCAAATTGCCGTCAAAATAAAACTGAACCTTAGCTACTTCGACAGAACCGGTTGTTGAACGGGACCAACTGTAATCATGGGCCATAACATTAAACTCTATCTTTGTCTAATCTCTGAAAAGTAAAGAATGATACAAGGGCGAAGCAAAGGCAGGATAAATAAAAGTTTGAAGAACCAAAACGTTCCATAAGCTGCCCCCCGCCGATCATGCCGATTACCCCTCCTAGACCAAAGACAGTCATATACATAAGCCCCTGACCAGTAGCTCGGAGTTGATTCGGAATAATGACGACTAAGTATTGTTGTATCATAGTAATAAACAGCGAGTAGCAGATGCCATGTAAAACTTGTATAAGGAGGACTACTTTTACGTCAGTAATGAAGGCCATCAATAGCCAGCGCAGGCCATAGAGCAGTGCAACAAGACGTAAAAAGTACAGAGATTTACCCTGCAAATTTAGCTGACTCAGAACAGCAAAGGTCAGGATCTCTGTTGTTACACCAACTGTCCAGAGTAAACCAGTATCTTTTAGGGAACCTCCAAGAGCCTGTAGATGGACACTAATAAAATTGTCATTAGCTACATGAGTAGTACCTAAAAATGTCGCCGCTAAAAGGAATTGTAGAATGGCCGGTTGTTTGATTAATTCCGAAAAATCCTTAAATCTTGGTGTTTGACAGGCATAGTTTGTATCTTGAATAAACACGGCACAAAGCAGTGACAAACCAATAAGGCCAGTAATAAGATAAGGGCCCTTACTCAATCCGAACCAATTTAGGAAATATCCTGAGAAGAGGGCAGTAAGTAGAAAACCAATCGAGCCGAACATACGATAATGGCCGTAGCGTGCCGGATTGGCTGAAATTGTCTGAATAATTAGTGTGTCAAACATTGTAGGGAGAGGGCGGAAGAAAACATAGAAGACAGTTAAATAAACTAATAGATTGGCAAAAGTATTTATTTCAAAGATATACATACTTAGGATCACGGAAGCTACTAACTGCAAAAGCAGTAGCTTTTTAACAGTCTGAAGTCGGTCGCAGAGATAGCCCCAAAGTGATTGAGTGAGAACTCCTACGACTGCTCCTGCTGCTAATAATGTTCCTATTTGCGAGTAAGAAAAGGCATGATTTTTTAATAGTATTGGTAAAAAAGGCAAAAAAACCCCTTGACTAGCATAATGCATTGCAATGGTTAGTTTAAGGGACACATCTTTCATTGAAACCCCCAAATTTTATTCGATCTATTATGGTTAAGTACTCATTAAGCTTTGTCTTATATCTTAACCGGATAAGAATATTATAGCAATAACTTCCTATTAGGTTTGGCTGTAAAAGCATAATTACACATGATAGAGTTAGACAAAAACAACGTTCAATTGTTATCAATTGAACGCCATTTCTAACTTTTTAAGTTAAGCTGTTTTTGAAGTGGTAGTTATTAGATCAGTCCGGTTGATTCATACGAACATCTTTCCAGAACACTAGAATGAGAATTGGCTTTGTCTACATAGAATTTAGCCATTTTAAGAGCATCTTCTACTGTATCAAAAATTAAGAGAGTGTAATTGAATAAAACTCTATTTTTTACATGATGTGCAATATGAGGTATTCCGCTTTGCTTGGCAAGTGAAAGTAATACAGGTTTCCTGCCTATTCTCATGAGAATACTTAGGGCATCTAGAGATACGCATTTGTCTGTCATAGAAATTGAAATAGCTTTCTGCATATTACATTTGTTGTTGTTTTCGACATTAAGGTTATTCTTCTGGCGATGTTCAACCCACTCATCAGACATTTTACTGTATAAATCAGATACTCCTTCTACCGCAAGTGTAAACTTTCCTTTTAATGATTCAGGCATATTCTCGTATTCTACCGGGGTAACTCCAATTACTATATTTCTTTTTGCCATGTTTCCCCACTCCTCGCCATAAAAATATTATATACATAAATCGACATTATGTATTGACAACGGCTTGAGATATTTGCATTAAATCTTAAAAACAATGCATAAAAATATAAAAGAAACAGTAAATTGTACTTTTGGCCGAGATGACACCCTGAATATGTTAATGTAACCGTAAAAAGGAATTAATTATTCGCCTTAACCCGTTAGAATGTTTAGTCAATTCTTAATTATCCTAATAACATTATACACATTGCGATAATAAAATTCAATGGATGTTTGTAAAAAAATTCTTGTTTTTAGAAAATATATTTAGTTTGCACCTTCAAAATGTCCGCCCAAATTTGTCTAGCATATGGCAGTAAATCAAGGTCATATGATAATAGGTAAAATGAGGGAAATTAATAATCCGTATGCTCTTGCCATTAAAGACAAGAGTATACGGATAATAAGTTTCAGACAAATATTTAATTTAAGAACGGATACATGTACTACTAATACAATGCTAATTAATGATATAACGTCTCCATGGGATACTGCGTAGGTTTACTTTGGCGAGAAGGCTTACTATATTTTTTCGCCCATACCAGGTCGGTTTTCCTTGTGTATCCTGGCTCATTAGGACGATTGGCATGCCTGGAAAAACGTGACGATAAGCATTCATAGCTTTTTGAAGCTCGCTAGTACTTTGGAATACTTGGGGCTTAACCGTAACAATAGCTAAAGTGTCATCCTTTACTTTAACAATGGCACCTTCAATCTGATAACTCATAAAAAATCACCTCCTTAAAATAAAACAAAAGGGGTTTCGAGTTTTCTTTATAATTCCCAAGCTCTCACAAAAGAAGGAAGCCCCTGAAATTAAATTTCGCTGGGTATAATCGAATAAATAGCTAATGACTGAAATAGACCAGCACTTAATGGTATTTATTATAGCATGTCCGGGTTCATCTTGAATTACGCATATGATTAAATAGCAACCGTTAATGATTCTATCAAGAACAAACGAATCATTCAATAGGCTATAAAAAAATGTTAAAGTAAATTAAATTTTGGGAATTGCCTGTTGATTCCCAACAATCCAGGCTTAAAGTGGTAAAATAGATTCAAGGGAAAATTCCCTCTCGAAATAGCAAAAGCAAGAGATATGAATATTCTTAAGATATTTCATTTCTCTTGCCTTTGCTTAATATAGTGTTCAAGTTTTGTTAAAGTATTTATCAATTATTTTTTCGGCTAATTTTTTGTGAGCATTTGCTTGAGCTATCAGCATTATGACGATTAAAAATAACTCGGCTGTGTCTTTACCATCCTTATCGATGGTCTGGGTCTTTTCTTTGATCATAGTTGCCTTTTCTATTAGTCTTTCATCAAAAGAAGCTAATTCAATATTTTTTACTTCTAGAAAAGTTGAGTAGATGTCCTCAAGGGAAATCAAATCATCTTCCGGAGTTTCGATATTGTTAAGAACAGGTTCAAATAAACTCTTGATATCGTTAATAGACAAAATGTTTTTAAGGTAATATACAAGGATTAACAGGATTATATGTCTTTTATTATATTTCTTTTTTACTGGAGACATTACAAGCCCGGCTTTAGTATAGTTGTTGATCATTGTCTTAGTTAGGATTTTGTCTTGTTCGTCTCTCTTTTGATTGCTTAGACTGTTATCCATGAAAGAAGTCAGCTGTTCCATGTAAAGATCGATATCTGGAATATCAGTGATCTTTATATCTTGGGTCAAGGAGAGTTCCTCTACTAACTGTTTAAGGGTCTTTTCATTGAATTGCATAGTTAATCACCTCAAATCTATTATAGAGCATAGGAACCCTTATTTCAAGATAATACATAACCAAACACGTGGTATTAAAAGCTACATTTAGAGAAATAGAGAGAAATTAACTAAAAAGGGCAAATCTAAACTCAAAATACATGTAGTCATAAAAACCACGATTTGAGGTTAATATAAACTTATGATATCATATAACTATAGAAAAGGCGCAAGGGAATATAGGAAGGAGGTACATAAATTAATTTCTTGATTCGTAGAATACTTGTAACCTTTTAGCTATCATAAAGCCTCTATATATTAAGAAGGATAGTACGCGGTTTCTTTCGTGAAGGTTAACACATAGTTTGCCCGTAGCGCTGCTCTATCTAGAATTAGAAACAGGAGGCGAATATATGTTTGACAGAACCGGTTTCAAAAAGTATAGAGAGGAATTGCTCTTTATAGGGTTATCGGTGCTTGTGGTCATTGGAATAAGTTTATTGTCAAGATGACTTTTGCTCTATTACCAGAAAGAAAAGGAGTGTGAGCTTTATGGGTTTATTTAAGAGGGTCAGTGACAATATCAGAGCAAATCTTAATTCTCTGTTGGATAAGGCTGAGGAACCTGAAAAAATGTTAGATCAATACCTACGGGATATGGAGGAAGATATAGCGGATGCTGAGGCAACTGTAGCAAGGCAGTTAGCTGTGGCCTGGAAATTCAAGGCCCAATTGGATGATGCCCTGGCAATGGTTGAGAAACGAGGGGGTCAAGCTATAGAGGCCTTAAATAGAGACCGGGAAGACTTAGCTCGCAAAGCCCTAGAAGACAAAAAAATTAACAAAGCTAAGGCTGAGGATTATCAACTACAGTACCAAAACTGCAATTCTATAGCTGAAAAGCTTAGATCAGAGCTGAAAGAAATGAAACATGAATACGAGAAACTACGGATTAAACGAGATGCATTGGTGTCAAGGGTTCAGGCAGCCAAAGCTCAAAAGGAAATCTACGGGGTCATGAACGGGTTTGGAACTGACGGTTCTCGTCGTAACTTCGATAGAATGGCAGAGAAAGTCCTCCGAATGGAAGCAGAAGCCTATGTGGCAAGAGATTTATCAGAGAAAGCTAAAAGTCTTGATCAGGAATTAGAAGCACTAGGAAATGATCAGATTGACATAGAGAAAGAATTGTCTGAATTGAAAGAGAATCTTATAAGAAAGAAGGAATAAGATACATTTATCCATCACGTATTTAATTCCAGTAACTTAATGCCCAACATCCTATATCACAGCACATGGAGGGGGAGGTAGAGTGCTTGACATCTACTGGATCTGTTTAATCGGTGGAGTGCTGTTTGCACTGGTAACCATAATATTCGGAGATATTTTAGGCGACATATTTGGTGGTTTCTTCGACGCCCTCACCATGGATCACCTGGATTTTCTGCAGCCTATGGTTCTAGTTGGAGGAATCACAGTATTTGGAGGCTCAGGGATTATGTTAGGTCAATACACTTCCCTAGAGCGTATCCCAGTGGTCATTACTTCGGTAATAATTTCGATGGCAGCTTCAGTCTTGGTTTACTTTTCTTATGTAAGACCTATGAAAAATTGTGAAAACTCTACGAGTTATTCAATAAAAGATCTCGTTGGCAAAATCGGTGAGGTAAGTGTTCCGATTCCCGTAAAAGGCTATGGTGAAGTGGTCATGAAAGTGGGAGCCGGAAACACCAACCAAATTGCTGGCAATCTTGAAGAAGTGGAGATACCTGCGGGAACGCGGGTGGTGGTTGGGGAAACAAAAGAGGGCATACTTTTCGTTTTCCGTTATGAAATAGATTGAGAGGAGAGGTAATATTGGAGATTTTAGGTTTTGGGGTACTCGCTATTCCTATGACCGTGTTGGGGGTTATTCTTGTATTAGGCATGGCCTTTTGGGCCAGGTATAAAACCGTTGGCCCTGATGAGGCTATGATTGTTACAGGCTCTTATTTAGGAAGCAAGAATGTCCATACAGACGAATCGAGTCGAAGGATAAAAATTATTCGGGGCGGTGGAGCATTTATTCTGCCTATTTTCCAACAAGCACAGTTTATTTCCTTGTTATCTCATAAGTTAGATGTGACCACCCCGGAAGTATATACGGAGCAGGGTGTGCCGGTGATGGCCGACGGGGTAGCAATTATTAAAATCGGTGGGTCGGTAGAAGATGTAGCTACGGCGGCGGAGCAATTTATGGGTAAACCTACAGAATCTATACAGCAGGAAGCCCAGGAGGTATTAGAGGGGCATTTGAGAGCCATATTAGGAACGATGACTGTTGAAGAAGTTTACCGCAATAGGGACAAATTTGCTCAGGAAGTTCAAGGAGTGGCAGCTAAGGATCTGAAAAAAATGGGATTACAGATTGTATCCTTTACCATTAAAGATATCCGAGATAAAAACGGCTATCTGGAAGCCCTGGGTAAACCGAGGATTGCTGCTGTTAAAAGGGATGCGGAAGTTGCGGAAGCGCAGGCCGTTCGAGATGCCCGAATCCAAAAAGCTAAAGCTACCGAAGAAGGACAGAGAGCTGAGCTGCTTAGAGATACAAGCATTGCTGAAGCCACCAAAGAGAAAGAACTCAAAGTAGCCTCCTATAAAAAAGATCAGGACACGGCAATGGCAGAAGCCGACCAAGCCTACCATATTCAAGAGGCCCGCTCTCAGCAACAGGTTATAGAGGAACAAATGAAGGTTTCCTTAGTCAGAAAGGAAAAAGAGATAGAAATTGAGGAAAAAGAAATTCTGCGCCGAGAGAAACAATATGACGCTGAAGTTAAAAAGAAGGCAGATGCTGACAGATATTCAGTTGAACAGGCTGCTGAGGCCGACAAGGCTAAGCGAATGCGGGAGGCTGATGCTCTAAAATATAGGATCGAGGCTGAAGCAAAGGCCAATGCCGAACAAAAACGCTTAGAAGGTCTGGCTATCGCTGAGGCCGAAAAAGCTAAAGGAACGGCAGAGGCAGAGGTCGTTAGGCTCAAAGGCTTAGCAGAAGCGGAAGCTAAGGAAAAGCTAGCTGAAGCCTTTGAAAAATTTGGTCAAGCCGCTGTACTGGACATTATCGTCAAAATGCTGCCTGAACTGGCTGGAAAGGTTGCGGAACCCTTGAAATCCATCGATAAACTGACGGTAGTAGATACCGGTCATGGGGAAGGAGCGGCAAGGGTTAGTAACTATGTTACCTCGTTGATGGCAACTGCTCCTGCGATGTTGAAAAGTGTATCCGGGATTGATCTGGAAAGCATGGTTAAACGACTGACCAAGGAGCCTGATAATTATGTAGAACAAAAGGCTGAAGATAAACAACAGGTTTAGAATGACAAAGCAGGCTACATGTTAAACGTGTAGCCTGCTAGTTTCTTAATAAGTATAGCCTCAAACCTAATTCCAAAAGACAAGCTAAACTTGATCCCACCAATCAAAACCGACCGTCACACAGCAGCCGGTTTTCGGGAACTTATCAGAAGTTTTTTGGTTTCTGTATCTTCTTACTTTTGTCAGTGATCAAGGGGCCATATTTCTCCCATTCTTCCGGTGTCATCATTCTAGTTTGGCATTCACTGACTAAAGTGAGAGAATCTTCTTTTCCACATATCAATTGAGCGGCTTGTAGAGTCCCGGGTTTGTTTGCTTTTCCATACATAGCTATCAAGCACCCTTTCGACTTTTTTCTACAGTTTACAAGATAAGGGAAACTAAGAGCAGATGTCATTAGTCATTTTTTAGTAGGACTTTAAGCACGTTTTAATAATGGGAAGGAATACCTCCATGCAAATGTTTACCGGAATGGTACATTCCAGTAAGCAATTGTTCTGAAAGAAGCCGCAAGAGCGGCTTCATTCTGTTTTAAAACCAATCTCTTGTTTCGGTTCAGTAGGATTATCGCGCAAAGATGAAGTCAAAAGGAAGCTTATTTGAGAGACATGCTGGATCAATTCCACAGGCGAACCATTAGGCATCGTTCCAGAGAAACGAATAAGGCTTGGGTTACTGTATCCCAGGCCGTTGACCACAAAAGTTACAGATTGTCCAAAGTTCACCAAACGAACAGCAACTTGTTTATCATTATCAAGCTTAGAATCAAACTCAACGATTTGATCATAAATCTTCTTGCAAAATTCGCTAGCTAGATTCTGCTCAATCCATTCAAGTTGAGGATTTGTAAACATTGGTAGGTCTTTGAGAATATCAAGATTCATTTTTCTCAAAGAGGGTAAGAAATCATCCAAGGGTTAAACCTCCTTCTACTGTTATAGGTAATTTAGAATCCAATGGTGTAGATTTCGACAGCAGAATAGGGGAACCCTGTCAATGATTAAATTCAAAAAAAGTTCTTTGGATTTTGGAGATTTTTCAGATTTAAAACTTTAAAGGATAATAGCGATACGTGTAGAATATTTGGGAAAGATAATAGTATTTAGAAACATATGACGGATTATGTTTAGGATTCGCGTAAAGCCCGCTATCTGAATTATTAGCAGATTAAAGGAAGTTAATATAGATGACTGTTAGGTCATAGGAGGATTTGGATTGTGTAACGAAGGATTAAGTAACGAACATTACAAAAGAATATTAAACATTACTCCAGAATTGCTGTGCATATCTGATATGCACGGGCATTTCTGGTATGTAAACTCGGCATTTGAAGAAGCCTTAGGTTACACGGCTGAAGAATTGAGGGGAGCAACCTTATATTCCATTTTACACCCTGATGACAAGCAAGCCGCAACTAATTCGATAAAGTCTTTGCTTATTAATAAGCAAGACAGATTAAGCATTGAGAGAAGGTACCTATGTAAAGAGGGGATTTATAAATGGATAGCCTGGGAAATAACAATTGACTGGACAGAAGAACTTGTGTATTCTTCCGGACGTAATATAACTGATAAGAAAAAAACCGAAGAAGCAGAACGGAAAGCAAAAGAACGATTAGAAGAAGCTCAAGAATTTGCGCGGCTAGGGTATTGGGAGTTTAATACGATCACAGGAGAAAATTACTGGTCTGACGAATTGATTCGAATATGTGGTGGTTTAACTCGGAATGAATTCGCACCAAATTTTGATGCTTTTATGCAGATGGTACATCCTGACGACAAAAATTTAATAATAAATACAATGAAAGAACCCCTAAAAGACAAGGAATTTGAATTAGAGTTAAGACTAATTAAGCCAAATGATGAAATCGCCTGGATACATGAAAGGGTAAAGTATGATCAGGATCCCTCAGGTAAAGTAATTCGCTGGTATGGAGTGGCCCAAGATATATCCCAGCGAAAACTGAACGAAATTAAACTCAAGGAAAGCGAAGCCAAATTCAAAGAACTTGTCGAAAACCTGGGAGAAGTAATCTGGATACGTCAGGGTGGAAAACTCGTCTATATTAGCCCTGCCTATGAGCAGGTATGGGGAAGAACCTGTCAGAGTTTATATGAAAATCCGCAATCATTTATTGATTCCATACACCCAGAGGATAAAGAACGTATTCTACAGGGATTTGTAAACGATCACGCTACTAACCAGGATTTGGTTGAAGATCAGTATAGAATTAGAAGACCTGACGGCACAGAACGGTGGATTTGGTTGAGGAAATTCCGGATATTAGACAATCATGGAAAAATTATCCGACATGTGGGAATCTGTTATGATGTCACAAAAATCAAGGAGTATGAGGAAGAAGTCTTAAAAAACAAAATGGAAAAAGAAATGGCCCGACTCGAAAGACTTAGTCTTGTGGGTGAAATGGCTGCAGGTATCGGGCATGAAGTCAGGAACCCAATGACCACCGTTCGAGGGTTTCTCCAATTGTTAAGCAGTAAGAAAGACTGCTTTAAATACAATGAATTTTTTACCCTTATGATTGATGAATTGGATAGGGCTAATTCAATTATTACAGAATTTCTTTCTTTGGCAAAGGATAGAGTTGTTGAATTAGAAGTGCAAAGTCTTAAAGAAATTGTCCAAGATATATTTCCTTTAATCCAAGCTGATGGATTGGTTTCCGAAAAGAATATTATGGTAGAACTTGAAGAAGTTTCTAAAATTCCTTTGGATAAAAAAGAAATTCGCCAGCTTATTCTAAATCTTGTTCAAAATGGTTCCCAGGCCATGTTACCAGGGGGAACAATTAAGATCAGAACCTTTATGGACAAGGAAGAAATAGTGTTGGCAGTATCCGATGAAGGCCCGGGGATACCCCCTCAAGTACTTGAGAAAATCGGAACCCCCTTTTTCACGACTAAGGAAAATGGAACTGGCTTGGGGTTAGCGGTTTGCTATAGCATTGTAGCGCGGCATAACGCTAAGATAGATATTGATACTGGTTCAATGGGGACTACCTTCTTTGTTCGGTTTAAAAACCTCACTTAATTCAAATGGCAAAGTAATATCATCTTAAGTGTTTCATATTATCGACCCCCATGTCTCAGACTTACCTTACAAGCCTTCGCCATTCATGGACAAAGTGGAATGGTGAACGTTTTATGTTTTATCAGGGAATAATAATCTTGAATGATGCAACCGGATGTCTACCCTAAAATTAATTTTCTTACCCACAAGGAAAATAACAATTTATGGAGAAAGATACATCAATCAGGTATTGGGCATATGCCCAACTGATCAGGCTAGGTAAGAGGATTTAAGGAGGGAAAGACTTTGGAAAAATTTCTTTTTGTACTAAGCCGCGGGCTTGAGGATCCGGTACGGGCAACTAGGGCATTTCAACTTGCGAAAGTTGCTAAAGAAAAAGGTCATGAAGTAAATATTTTCTTAGTTGATGACGCAGTAGTCTATGGGGTTTTGGGATTAGCGGATAATGTTAAGGCACCTACCGGGGATGATGCTAAAACTTATATAGATTACTTAATTGAGAAGGAAGTCCCATTTTACATTTGTACTCCTTGTGCCAGATATAGGCTCTTCGGCGAAGATGAATTTATTGCAGGGGCAAAATTGTCTACAGCAGCTCAGCTTATCGATCTAGCGGCTGAAGCAAAAGTATTTACCTTTTAAGGATACTAAAATGGGTGTCTGTGAAGTAATATGCTGCTAGGAGAAGCAACGAAGAGGAACTCGCCTTAACCTTAATAGGTTGACCCGGGTTTCTTTTATGTTGATTAATGTATTTAAAAGGATTGTTTTACTAAGATTTAACACAAATTTCACCAAATGTTCACCATATAGGAAGGAATTAGTAGTATTCTTAAGTAAGACAAGTATATAGAATCTATATCGGTCCGAGGAAGGAGAGAAGTACAGCTTTTGGCTAGTACGATTGAGTGAGACACTTTAATTATTTGACTAAAGAAGGCCTTAAGGCCACATTCTTTAAAGCTCCGGAGTTTTTCAACAAGGAAACTCCCCGAGGGATTCTTTCACACGCCTTGGGTGCGTCCCTCTATATGCCAGGGACTAGAGAGACTATAGCTTCAGACATAATTTCTAATAAGTATCGAGGACTTGCCTCAACTGTCTTGTGTCTGGAAGATTCAATTGGAGATGCTGAAGTACCGTTTGCTGAGGAGAATCTGACAAAACAAGTCCGAGAAGTTTATAACACCTTAGAAAACCAGGAGTTAGAGTCCTTTGAACTGCCGCTAATCTTCATTAGAGTTAGGGATCCCGAACAGATTCAGCGCCTGATAGAGAGAATGGGAGACAGCAGTAAGATAATCACGGGCTTTGTCTTTCCCAAATTCACATCAGAAAGTTATCGATACTTTGAAACTATCAAGAGCCTGAATCAAACAACAGGATTTTTCTATGGAATGCCTATTATTGAAAGTACTGAGGTCATCTATAGAGAATCCCGCTTTGAGGAATTAATGGACATAAAGGGGCTTTTAGATACCTATCATGACTTAGTTTTAAATGTACGAATCGGGGCAACGGATTTTTCGGGCTATTATGGAATTCGTAGAGGCCCGGATGTAACAATCTATGATATAACGGTAATACGTGATTGTATTTCCGATATTATAAATATATTTAGCCGTTTTGAGAGTGATTACGTAGTCTCTGGTCCCGTTTGGGAGTACTTCTCTAATGGAGGAAGAGTTCTTAAACCGCAACTGCGCAAGAGTCCCTTTGAACAGTTTCATGATAATCTCGGGAATAATCGAACGAAGATTAGAAGCCAGCTTCTGAATAAATATGTCGACGGTCTTATCCGTGAAGTTATTTTGGACAAAGAAAACGGAATTATTGGCAAGACCATTATTCATCCAAGTCATATCATTCCGGTACAATCCCTATATATTGTTGGGTATGAGGAGTATTTAGATGCTTTGAGTATTATTGAGAACAGTAATGGCTTGCAAGGGGTTACGAAAAGCCATTATACTAATAAGATGAATGAAATGAAGCCACATTATAATTGGGCGCAGAAAATTTTGTTAAGAGCAAAGAGTTATGGGGTATTTCATGAACAACACAATTTCATCAGCCTCTTTACCGAAGATGTATACTTATAATGTAGAAGGGCAAAGGGTATCCGTTACCCTAACTAAGAATCCCTTCAATATTGACCCTCAAGTATTATATTCACTAGCGGCAAGACAGAACAAGAAACGAGGGTTTTTGTTTGTAAGCAAGGTTCTTGGTAAGCATGTACCGGTGGATCCCTTTATACCTTTGCTGGCAGGAAGCAGTTTAGCTGTTCGATTTATGGCTAGGATTCATGGTGTAAATCATGCCGATACATCGTCTATTGTACAAGCCTTAAAAGAGAATAAGGATACAAGAAAAATTTATGAAGCTGTAATTTCCAAACCTCGCTTTGTACTGCCTCAGGAAACTTTATTCATAGGTTTCGCTGAAACAGCAACAGGCTTAGGGCAAGCAACCTTTAGCGCCTTTGATAATGCCCATTACCTACATACGACCAGGGATCAGATTCCTCTATTGTCCCCAGTGCTAGACTTTAAGGAAGACCATTCTCATGCTGTTAATCATCGATGTTATCCCGTGGATCCAGAATTACTTCGAAATCCCAAAACCATTGTTCTTGTTGATGATGAGATAACCACGGGAAACACAGCTTTAAATATTATTAGAGCGATCCACGCTAAATTCCCGAAAAAAGATTATGTGGTCTTATCCCTCTTAGATTGGAGAACGAAAGAAAACCGGGCTAACTATCAGAAGCTAGAACAACTTCTTGATGTTAGAATTCACACCATTTCTCTGTTAGAGGGGGAAATAGAGGTGAGCGGTTCCTCTTTAAACGAACGAAGAGAACAAGGGGAACCACGAAACTTTGGAGCTGAATCCGATATTACTGAGGGTTTTTCTCTTCCCATAGAACAAAAACTCTTAGATCTAAAGGATATAATTTCATATTATTCCCTTGATTCCAAAGGAAATCCAAGTCTTTCGCCTTATCTTGGATTAACCGGTAGATTTGGGTTGTCCAGCAGGAGAGATCGAGAAATTTTGCCCTTAGCTAAGGAAATTGGGGAGAAGTTAAAGTTAGATAGGTCAGGTAAAAAAACCCTTTGCCTAGGAACCGGTGAATTCATGTATTTTCCAATGCTCATTTCCGCTTATATGGGTGACGGTATAAAGTATCATTCCACCACCAGAAGCCCGATTTATCCCTTTGCCAAGCCTGACTATGGGATTCAAAATAGATTTACCTTCAGCAGTCCTGACGATGAAGGTCTTGATTTTTATCTATATAACATTCCCCCCAACTATTATGATGAGGTCTATGTGTTTCTGGAAAGGGAAGTGCCTTTTGCGCGCTTAAAGCCCTTATTAAAGGTTTTTGCTGAACTTAAGATGCCGCGCTTGGTTTTTGTTATAGGTTCATCTATAGAAACCTCAGAAGACAGAGTGAGAATTTAAAATAATGGATTATAACCGGAAAAGAGGTGACCGTAGGTGAATGAAAAACTCTTCACTCATCAAATTCCTGATCCAGCCCCAATGGGATGCTATAGCCCGAAGGATGTTGTTTTTCTACTCAAAAACCTTAATGGGTTAATGGCTGAGACAGATCTGGAAACCAGGGAGCAAAAGATCCAGTCCGGCGGTCATTATTCAGAAATGCTCCCGATAGAGTATGAACCAACCAAAGAGTACCTGGATCTTTTTCACCTGACTCTTCAAGAGAGTGCAAGGAAAGTCGCGAAGGCTGTAGGAATTGTAGCTGAGCAGATTTTACAGAAAAACGGATCTAAAATGGTGCTTGTTTCTTTGGCTCGGGCAGGAACTCCTATAGGGATTTTGATTAAACGCTACTTGTTGGCAAAGCATGACTTAGATTTACCTCATTATAGTATTTCTATTATTCGTGGCAGAGGAATCGATGAAAATGCCCTGCTGTATATACTTCAGAATCACTCACCCGCGAAGATCCAATTTATTGATGGGTGGACAGGCAAGGGGGCTATAACTCAGGTCTTAAATCAAGCATGCCTGGAGTTTAATGCAAAATATAACTGGGAACTAGATGATGACTTAGCAGTCCTTGCCGATCCTGGGCACTGTGTAAAAACCTTTGGTACCAGAGAAGACTTTTTGATTCCTAGTGCTTGTTTGAACTCAACAGTGTCTGGATTGGTTAGCCGAACTGTCTTTCGCCAAGATCTTATCAGAGACAAGGAATTTCATGGGGCCAGATTTTATGAAGAACTTCTCAAAGTAGAAGTCTCCAATTTGTTTATTGATACCATTTCCAAGGAATTTGCCCACCTTTCTCCGGAAAATTTGGGACTTCTTAATACCCCCAATGAGTCTGAGGTTTCTTGGCAAGGGCTAAAATCTTTAAAGAGGATACAGGAAAGGTATGGAATCAAGGATATCAATTTCATTAAGCCGGGTATTGGAGAAACGACGAGAGTTCTCTTAAGACGATTGCCGGAAAGGGTTCTAGTGGATAGTATTGAGAATAATAACTTGAAACATATTATGCTGCTATGTCAGGATAAAGGAGTTCCAATTGAGGAGTACCCCAATCTGACTTATTCTTGTTGCGGAATAGTGAAACAAATATCATGAGGAAAAAAATAATGTTTGCCAGCGATTTGGATCAAACTTTAATTTACTCACAGCGCTCCTTTATGAATGAAAATCTACAAGAAGCTATTCTCCCCGTTGAATGGTTTGAGAATCGATATATTTCCTATATGACTACATATTCAATAAGTAAACTGAAGCAACTATCGAGAGAATTGCTTTTCGTGCCGGTAACTACACGTACAAAAATTCAATATCAGCGGATAAACTTCGCTGAATATGATATCTTCTTTGACTATGCAGTGACCAGCAATGGAGGGACAATCTTTCATAAAGGCATTGAAGATCAGGAGTGGAGTCGGGAGGTCTCTGCCGGTTGTAAGAATTGTCTGGAGGCTGAAGATCTTATCCAAAGGTTTAATGAGATCAGACATCCTTCCTGGGTACATCCTGACTCCGGCAAAATGGCCGACGATTTATTTTATTACTGTGTAGTAGAACGTGATAAGATTCCCGTCGTAGAGTTAGCAGCGTTTAAACTATGGGCCAAGGAAAATAATTGGGAGTTGTCTATTCAAGGCAGGAAGCTCTATTTAGTCCCTAAAAGTGTTAATAAGAAAACAGCGGTTCAATATATCAAAGGGAAGAAAGGTATTGACTTCAGCATAGCGGCGGGAGATTCCTTGCTGGATTTGGATATGCTTAATACTGCGGACTTCGCCGTTGCTCCCGCTCATGGGGAACTACATTCCCTTAGACTGCAAAACCTTTTGGATTTGGAGAGAATCCACTTTACCAGGCAACATGGGATTAAAGCAGGAGAAGAAATCTTAGATTATGTTGCCGATTTCAGGTCTAAGGATTTGGTGGTATAAAATCACCACAATATGTGAAATATATAATGGAAAACATTGGTTTGCGGAGAACATTGCTAGGCAGTTGTGAAACTTATGTGAACATTACAATTTGGATTTTTCTCCAAAGCTTTCCTGTGATAAGATACAAGTATCCTTTTATCTCAGCTTGTCAAGGCGTAAAAAAAGGAAAAAAATCGAGAAGTGGCGAAAAGATAACAGTGATAAATAGGATTAAAATGGGTGGTATCTAAAAAGGGGGATTCACAGTGGGAATTAATTTGCAAAAAGGTCAAAAGATTGATTTAACTAAAGGTAACCCCGGCTTAACTAAAATCATGGTTGGCTTAGGATGGGATGAAGTATCCAAACCAAAATCCGGTGGTGGAATTCTCGGCGGCCTATTTGGCGGCGGAGGCGGTGGAGGGTCAGCAATTGACTGCGATGCATCTGCAATTCTTCTCGACGGCCAAGGAAAGCTGACTTCGAAAGATCGACTGGTCTACTTTGGCAACCTGCAAAGTGGAGACAAGAGTGTAAAGCATAGTGGAGATAACCTAACAGGAGCTGGCGATGGAGACGATGAACAAATACATGTGGAGCTAAGCAGTGTGCCAGGTTCCGTCGATAAGATTGTTTTCGTCGTCAATATATATGATTGCATAAAACGCAAACAAGACTTTGGCTTAATTGCCAATGCATTTATTAGGGTTGTTAATCCTGTTAACGGACAAGAGTTTTGTCGTTATAACTTAACCGAAAGCTATGCCGGTAAAACAAGCTTAGTGGTCGCAGAAGTATATCGCCACAACAACGAATGGAAATTCGCAGCAATCGGCGAAGGTACCAATGATGCATCCTTAAGTGAACTCATCCGTCGCTATCAGTAAAATTATTAAAGGGGGATAATGCTATGGCAATTAGTTTACAAAAAGGTCAAAAGGTGGATCTTACCAAAACAAATCCCGGACTTACAAAAATTATTATTGGTCTGGGCTGGGATGTTAACAAGTATGATGGCGGAAAAGATTTTGACTTAGATTCTTCAGTCTTTATGCTTAGTGCTGACGGAAAAGTTACTGACGAAAAAAACTTTGTCTTCTTTAATAATCCAAAAAGTCCCGATGGTTCAGTCACCCACACCGGTGACAATCGTTCCGGTGCCGGCGATGGTGATGATGAGCAAATCAAGGTTGATTTAGCCATTGTTTCCAGTAATGTATCCAAGATCACTTTCACGATTACAATTCATGAGGCTCAAGAACGGAATCAGAACTTTGGACAAGTTTCTAATGCTTATGTACGTGTCCTCAACGAAGCTTCAGGGGAAGAGTTAATTCGCTACGACCTGGGCGAAGATTTTTCAATTGAAACAGCTGTTGTAGTTGGCGAGCTTTATCGCAATAATGCGGAATGGAAGTTCAATGCTATCGGCAGTGGTTATCAAAATGGATTAGCCGGACTGTGCAAGGATTTTGGTTTAGACGTCTAATTCCAGTGGTCAAAAGGCAGTAGCCGGAGTTTGGATAGGATAGGTTACTTAACTTGCAATTTCATTTATAATTAAATAGGTACACCTACCTGTAAGTGGGTGTACCTATCACTATAACTATCAGTAGAGAAGCTTAATAAGAATAAGGCGGTGTTTCATTGTGGGGATCAGTCTGCAAAAAGGACAAAAGATTGACTTAACCAAGGGAAACCCAGGGCTAACCAAGATCATTGTCGGATTAGGCTGGGATACCAATAAGTATTCCGGTGGGTCGGATTTTGACCTGGATGCTTCCGTATTCTTGCTTGACAAAAATGGTCGAGCCGGAGGAATTGAGGACTTTATATATTACAATAACCTGGTTGGAGGTAATGGTTCAGTAAAACATACCGGTGATAACCTTACCGGAGCAGGTGACGGTGATGATGAACAAATCAAAGTTGATTTAGCTCTTGTGCCTGCCCATGTCGAAAAAATTGCCTTTACCGTTACAATTCATGACGCAGTTCAAAGGTCGCAGAACTTTGGCCAAGTATCTAATTCCTTTGTACGGGTTGTCAATGAAACCAATGGACAAGAAGTTATGCGCTACGATTTGGGAGAAGATTTTTCCGTCGAAACAGCACTCGTAGTTTGCGAACTATATCGTCACCAAGGAGAATGGAAGTTTAATGCTGTGGGCAGTGGCTTCTCAGGAGGACTGGCTGCTCTTTGCACAAACTATGGATTAGATGTAAATTAGATAATCGTCATAAAGAGGCGTCCTAATATTTGGGGCGCTTTTTATTATACTACCAGAAAGTATAAACTTGCGTTATATACTGCACGAAGGTTTAATACGTGCGAAGACAGTGTCTTCGTCTAAGCATAAAGAAAACCCGGCTTCCGCTCTCGCCGGAGGCTCGGCGCAAGCCGGGTTTTCTTTATGCGTAAAAGAGTGCAAATGTGAATATTTCAGCTGTTTGAATTCAAGCAAACAGTAAAGGATAGATAGCTTTAAACCTGAATAGCCAGATCCTTCATCTTCCGATAGAGAGTATTTCTCCCGATGCCAAGGAGCTTAGCTGCCGGGGCAATCTTCCCGTTAGTTTGGTTAAGGGCGTAAAGAATAGCCTGTTTAGTTTGTTGGTTAAGCAGCGGTTCGGCTTTGGTTACTGATTTTGTTGTCACGGACTGTCGAATTTCATCCGGCAAATCTTCAACGGTTAGAACGGGACCGTCTGCTAAAGCAACCATGCTTTCGATACAGTTCTCTAATTCTCGGACATTACCAGGCCAGGAATGGGAGGATAGATATGAAAAGACTTCTTCTTGGATTCCCAACAGCGGGAGTTCCAGGGAATTACATGTTTTGTCAATAAAATAGCGAACTAAGTCGGGAATATCCTCTATACGTTCCCGGAGGGGAGGTAATTCTAAAGTAATGACTTTAAGGCGATAGTATAAATCTAAGCGAAATTTTTCCTCGGTTACTAGGGCGGAGAGATCCTTATGTGTAGCAGCGATGACACGAACATCTATTTTTAAAGCTTTTGTATCCCCAATCCGAGAAACTTCTTTTTCTTGAAGCACTCGAAGGAGTGCTACTTGAACATTTAAGGGCATATCTCCAATTTCATCAAGAAATATAGTTCCATTATTAGCTAACTCAAATTTACCTGGTTTTCCACCACGGCGTGCTCCCGTGAAAGCACCATCAACATAACCGAACAATTCACTTTCTATAAGTGTGGCAGGAAGTGAAGCGCAATTCAAGGCGACAAAGGGTCCTTCGCTTCGAGAGCTGAGTTGATGGATTGTACGAGAAATTATTTCCTTACCGGTTCCGCTCTCACCATTAATAAGAACAGAAGAGCGGGTTGAAGCGATTTTAGAAACTCGTGCCAGCATACGTTGCGATAGAACGCTATTCCCGATCCACATTGTATTAGATAAGAAAGTTTCTTTGGAGATGTTTAGAGTCCCTACGGCTCCTAATGTTTTACCGGAATTATTGACAACTTGATTTAGGTGAGAGGTAATTTCTTTACCTGAGCGATCTTTTAAATGCAGATTCAATGAGTGTCCGTTTAACATCCATCCTTTTGGAGTGCTAAAAACATCTCCTGCGTGTTGCCCTATGATTTCTTCTTGTCTGCGGCCAAGCAATCCCGCTCCGTAAGCATTGATGTTAGTTATGATGCCGTTTTGGTCAATGGCCAGAAATCCTTGTTGTAACAACGAAGAAGCTAGCTTTGATCCTTCTTGGTAAAACTTCAATTGGTTTTCCAACTCAAAAAGTCTTATGTTTTTCTCGATCATACTTGCGCCCATCATAGCGATGTTCAATATCTTTTGACGATCCGGATTAGCTTCGCCGCTTATATCTAAAACTCCAAGGGGGATACCCTGACTGTTTTGGATTGGGGCGGCCCAACAGGCCAAAAAGTGATTATCGTGAACGAAGTGCTCCCATCCAAAAACCGATATGGGAGAATTGTCTCGTAAGGCTGTTCCGATGGCATTAGTCCCTCGAATTTCTTCACGCCAGCTGGCTCCGGGACTTAAATTTACTTTTTGAGCCTTACTCATAAAGTGCGTGTCTCCAACGGCTTCGATAATGTAGCCGTCATTATCACCCAACAAAACAGTATAATTATTGCTTCCTAATAAGTTGAAAATATATGGCAAAACAGGCTCACTTGCTCGGATTAAGGATTCTTGAGAGTCACGGCGCTCGCTGAGGCGGGATGTTGTCAGAATGTCCTGGTTAGAAACTAGAGTATGATCTACATGATACTCTAAGCTTCTCTGCCAAGATCGATAAATGGTAGGAGTTACTTCCGACTCAACACTTTCGCCTTTAATAAAACGCTTCCACTGATTATCCATGACTCTGTTGCCTCCCACTCTCAGAATATTGTCCTTACAATTGACAGAATAACATATCTATTTTAATCAAACAACAAGATTACAGAATATAACTTTCAACAAGTGTTCAATTATGGAACATAAATTACACACAAAATGCACGGATACGGAGCAAATAGTAATAACTGAAGTTTTAAGTAAAATTTGTGTCATTTTATATCGATTATATTTTGTTTGATTTAGTTTGGTTTAGTTTAATATAGTTAGTTTTTAATTGATTTAATTCAATGTATTAGAATATTTGTTTTTATTTAAAAGTTTTTAACATATGGCACATTAATTGCTATATAATTATGATTAAGATCCCATAATGGACGGGTAGTTTATTAGATTCAACCATCTGGGGATGTAACGAAGAAGAATAAAATTTACGAGGAGGAAGATTCATGGGTGGGTATATCGGAAAAATATTACGTGTTAATCTCACGGAAGGAAAAATCAGTACTGAACCGTTAAACATGGAACTTGCAAAGAAGTATTTAAGCGGACGTGGTCTTGCCGGGAAAATGTTTACAGATGAGGTAGCTTCAGATGTTGATGCCCTTTCTCCTGAGAACAAGATATTTATTGCTGCCGGTGCTCTTACAGGAACGAATGCTCCAACTTCAGGTCGTTATGTAGTAGTGACAAAGTCTCCTTTAAATGGCGTAGTGGCCTCTTCAAACTCAGGAGGACAATGGGGCGCTCACATGAAATTTGCGGGTTATGA
Source organism: Desulfosporosinus sp. HMP52 (assembly GCF_000765145.1). Lineage (GTDB taxonomy): Bacteria > Bacillota > Desulfitobacteriia > Desulfitobacteriales > Desulfitobacteriaceae > Desulfosporosinus. The sequence goes on from NZ_JMGA01000067.1 coordinate 21,176, forward strand.
TATGGTCATCTTAGAAGGCAAGGCTGACCGTCCCGTTTATCTAAGCATTCATGATGATGTAGTAGAGATTAAGGATGCAGCTCACGTTTGGGGCAAAGATGTCTATGCCACAACTGATACCTTAAAAAAGGAATTTGGAGATGACAAGGTTAAAGTCTTATCCATAGGTCCTGCCGGTGAGAACCTTTCATTAATATCTGCTGTCATGAACGATCTTTACAGAGCTGCAGGACGCAGTGGCGTTGGCGCTGTCATGGGTTCCAAAAATGTTAAGGCAATTTTGGTTCGTGGAACCGGTAAAGTAGAAAATGCCAATCCGGATGTCATGAAAACTGTCTTAAGCTCAGCCTTAGGCAAACTTAGAGAAAATGGTGTAACAGGTCAAGGACTTCCCACTTACGGAACGGCGGTTCTGGTCAATATTATCAATGAAAGTGGTATTTATCCGGTTAAGAACTTCCAGGAATCCTATGATGCTGAGGCGGATTTAATCAGTGGTGAAACCATGACTGCAAATCATCTGATTAAAAAAGACCCTTGCTATCGCTGTCCCATTGCTTGTGGACGTTATAGCAAATGGGAGGGCGGCGAAGGTGCCGGTCCGGAGTACGAAACAGTTTGGGTATTTGGTTCGAACTCAGGTATTCACGACTTTGATGCAATTCATAAGGCCAATGATTTGTGTAACAAATTAGGGTTAGACACAATTTCTGTTGGTGCTACAATTGCTGCCGGTATGGAATTAGTGCAGAGAGGCTATATTAAGCCTGAAGAACTCGATGGTACACCACTTGAGTTCGGCAATGCTGCGGGAATGGTTGAGTGGGTTCGCAAAATTGGCTATGCCGAAGGCTTAGGAGCTAAAATGGCTTTAGGTTCTTATCGTTTCGCTGAAAGCTATGGTGCTCCTGAACTGTCCATGACTGTGAAAAAGTTAGAAATTCCAGCCTATGATCCACGGGGAGTACAAGGTCAGGGACTTCAATTTGCTACCAGTAATCGTGGAGGCTGTCATGTTCGTGGGTATATGATTTCTCCGGAAATCTTAGGATTACCAGAGAAGCTTGACCGTACTTCGTTAGAGGGAAAAGCAACTTGGGTTAAGATATTCCAAGACCTTACAGCTGTCATTGACTCCCTGGGACTATGTTTATTCTCCTCCTTTGCCTTAGGTCTTTCGGATTATGCTGCCCTAGTAAACGCAGTGACAGGTGCCAATTATACAGATGAAGAACTCTTAGCCTGTGGAGAACGAATTTGGAATAATGAACGCTTGCATAATTTGCGCGTCGGATACTCTGCTGCTGAGGACACCCTCCCGAAACGTTTAATCCAAGACCCAATTGTAGATGGTCCTTCCAAAGGCCAAACCCTCAAATTGGCAGAGCTTCTGCCTAAGTACTACGCTGAGCGTGGTTGGGACGAAGCGGGTGTGCCTACCCCTGAGTGCCTGACAAAACTAGGAATGTAATCCAATACAGTTGGACATTCAGAGCGTATAGTCTAAAATTCAGATATTGAATTTTAAAGAATACTTGATAAAATGTTTATTAATAAACAAAATATTAAAGGGGGGACTCTATTTAAGGGTCTCCCCTTCTAGTACCATGGTATAATAGTCTAGGAATCCCTAATAATTAAACCATTACTATTACGGGGGGGTAGTTAGAGTGCGTGTAACGGTTAAACTATTTGCCACATTTCGAGATGGCCGTTTTAAGGTTGAAGAGCGTGAACTTCCGCAAGGAAGCAACGTCTTAAATATTCTCGAACCGTTAAACATTAAACCTGATGAAGTAGCTATTTGTCTTGTTAATGGACGAGATGTAAATGCCCAGCACTTTCTAAACGATGGAGATACTATTGCTCTTTTTCCACCTGTTGGAGGGGGCTAAACATGCTGGAAGGTCGTTATGTACGTAATCAAGAAACTTTGACGGATCAGGATCAGAACAAACTGCTAGCTTCCTCAGTGGCAATAGTAGGGTGTGGGGGACTTGGCGGTTATATAGCTGAGGAACTTGCCCGAATCGGGGTCAGACGATTAGTGCTGATAGATGGAGACCGTTTGGAAGTCAGCAATCTTAATCGGCAGATTATGGCGACGGAAGAATCTATTGGGCTGTGGAAGGTTGAGGCTGCCCGGGATAGATTGCAGAAGGTAAATTCTGAAGTTAAAGTTGATATTATTAAAGAGTGGTTTGAAGAGGAGAGAGGAACAGATTTCTTTAACGAAGTCGACTTGGTTTTTGATGCTCTTGACTCTCTAGCCACAAGAGTTGTATTAGAACGGGTTTGTCATCAGCTTAAGCTACCTTTGGTTTTTGCCAGTATTGCCGGATGGTATGGTCAAATTGGAGTGAGTTTACCCGGTGATTTTAGCGTTTTGCGCTTATACGGCCATGGGGAACGGGGAGTAGAGAGTAAATGGGGGAATCCGGCTTTTACGCCTGCCGTCTTAGCAAGCCTGAGTGTTGCAGAAGGGGTAAAACTATTGATTGGTAGTATACCGGCTTTGCGTCGGGCTTGGCTACAGGTGGATTTATTAACTATGGAATTTGAGCGTTTTGAATTGCCTAGTATTGAGCCTTAAATAAATGTATTGAAGATTAATCACCAACACATTAAAGATAATTCAGAAACCAGAAAAACCAGAAAAAAACGAAAATAAGTCGCTGAAAGGTGTAATTAGAGCATGGGAAGTAGTAGTGAATTATTTAAAGTTCATACATTGTCTGAAGCGATCGACTCCTTAAGGCCATATATTCTTTCCTTTTATGAGCGGGTGGAGCAGATACCCTTAAAGGAATCTTTGGGGCGTATTCTTACTATGGATATTCCGGCGACTTGCGCTGTGCCTAATTTCCGTAAATCAACGATGGACGGGATGGCTGTAAGGGCGGCAGATACTTTTGGAGCCAGCGAAAGTATGCCGGCTTTGCTGGAGTGTCTTGGGGAGATAAGGATGGGTGAGGCTCCTACGAAATCTTTAGGAAAAGGAGAAGGGATATTAATACCCACGGGGGGGATGCTGCCTGAGGGAGCAGATTCTGTGGTTATGGTTGAACGACTTGAACATTTTGGGGAAACACTTTATGGTGTGACAAAAGCTGTTGCCCCGGGGGAGAATCTTATTGAGATTGGGGAAGATTTTGCTGAAGGGGAAGTCTTGTTATCAAGGTTCACAAGAATAAGAGCTCAGGAGATGGGGCTTTTAGCGTCTCTGGGGATGAACAATGTTCCTGTGCTTCCCCGGTTTCAGGTTGGAATCCTTTCCACGGGGGATGAAATTATTCCTCCGGAACAAAAACCTCTTCCCGGTCAATCAAGAGATATTAACGGCTACACTTTGCTCGGGCAGGCCTTAGCAAGTGGTGCGGATGCTCGCCATTATGGCATTGTCAAAGATAATCTCGAAGAACTCCGTTCGGTACTGGCGCAGATGTTGAAGGAAAATGATATTGTTTTGCTCTCCGGAGGGAGTTCCGTTGGGCTGCGAGATTTATCCGCTCAACTTATCAGCGAATTAGGAGAGCCGGGACTGCTTTTCCATGGCTTGGCCTTAAGGCCGGGCAAGCCAACAATTGGTGGTGTAGTAGATGGGAAATTAATTTTCGGACTTCCCGGGCACCCCGCCTCAGCAATGGTAGTTTTTGATGCACTGGTTCGTCCTTGGATAGACGGATCAGCCATAAATCCACAAGTCGATCCTCTGCCCCAAGGTGTGTTATCCCAAAACCTATATTCGGGAAGCGGACGTGAAGAGTTTGTAAGAGTTAAGTTGGTACCCCATACCGAAGGTTGGCAAGTTGAGCCGGTTCGCGGAAAATCGGGGTTAATTCGGACGATGGTGTTAGCTGATGCCATAGTACATATAGGGTTAGACACAGAAGGTATCGAAGCAGGGAAAGAGGTTTCTTTCCGGCTTTTGCGTTAAAAAATATCTGCTATAAGGGGAGGCTTAATAACGTGGAACGCCAAATATATCTTGAAAATACAGCTTGGCAGGATGGACTTAAGCTGATGATGGACAAGCTTGGAGAGCGATGTATTCCCAAAAACGAATTTATCGATGTACGTTCAGCATTGCATAGAATTACAGGAGCAATTGTTCGGGCTAAAAAGAGTTCGCCTCATTTTGCGGCTTCAGCCATGGATGGTTATGCTCTTAGGGCTAGGGATACTCATGGAATCTCTGAGAGAGAGCCCCGTTGGTTAAAGCTTGGAGTTCAAGCCATTCAAGTAGATACAGGAGACCCGCTTCCGGAGGGAATGGATGCCGTCGTCATGCTGGAAGATGTTTTGGAATTGGGTGAGCAAGGAATTCTGCTCCAAGCTCCTATTGTACCTTGGAATCATGTCCGACCTGTAGGAGAAGACATGGTTGAAGGGGAGGTGCTTTTGCCCATTCACCACCGCATTAGGCCTCAAGATCAAGGGGCATTACTGGCGGCGGGAGTGCTAGAGGTGGAAGTACGACGTAAACCCCGAGTTGGCATTTTACCAACAGGGGATGAAATACGTCCCGTGGAGGCAAATCTTCAGGTAGGGGATATTGTCGACAGTAATTCTACAGTGCTGGCTTCCCTTGTTGAAGAATGGGGCGGATCAGCAACCATATGGCCGATTACTCCGGACAAACCGGAATTGCTGGAAGCAGCAATTTTAGAAATGGCAGCATCACAAGATGTTTTAATCATCATTGCCGGATCATCCCAAGGGCGGGATGACTATACATCGAGTTTAGTTAGTAAGCATGGGAATCTTTATCTCCATGGAGTAGCTATTAAACCGGGAAAGCCAGTGGTCTTAGGTGAAGTTCAAGATAAGCCAACCATTGGAATCCCGGGATATCCAGTTTCCGCTTATCTGACCGCTCACTTATTCTTAGAACCATGGGTGAAGCATTATCAAGGCTTAAGTAAAGATTCTCAGACTAGTCTGGATGCTGTGATCAGTAAAAAAGTATTTTCTTCATTAGGGAGCGAAGAGTTCGTTCGAGTCAAAGTTGGGAAAGTCGGAGAGCGTTGGGTTGCCGCCCCTTTAAGCAGAGGAGCGGGTGTGACCATGAGCCTAGTACGAGCTGATGGGATTTTGCGAGTACCACGCTTACAAGAAGGCTTTCATGAGGGTGAAACAGTTCCTATTGAGTTGCTGCGTCCGGTTTCAGAGTTAGAAGAAACCCTTGTTTGCATTGGATCCCATGATCTTACCCTAGACGTTTTAAGCAGCCATATGAAAGCCAGAGGCGGCTTCGGAGGGATTGCATCGGCACATGTAGGGAGTCTGGCCGGAATCCTGTCCTTGCGCAAAGAGGAAGCTCATTTTGCAGGTATCCACTTACTCGATCCTGAGACGGGGGAGTATAATCATGCATACTTAAAACGTTTCTTGCCGGGAAGAGATATGGCTTTGATGAACTTAGTTTATAGGACTCAAGTGCTTATCGTACCTAAAGGAAACCCTCTAAATATCAAGACCCTGGCGGATTTTACTAAGCCCGGTGTTCGATTTGTTAATCGCCAGGGGGGATCCGGAACTCGAGTGTTGTTTGACTACTTGCTCCAGCAGCAAGGGCTAAGTAAGGACCAAATTATAGGGTACGAGCGAGAAGAATTTACCCATTTAGCCGTTGCTATCGCTGTAGCCTCGGGTGCCGCAGATGTGGGCCTGGGTATTCAAAGCGCCGCGGAAGCCTTAGGTTTAGACTATATTTTCGTTGGAGAAGAACGGTATGACTTGGCAATTCCTCGTGAGTATCTTGAGGAACCGCGCATGAAGGCCATGATTTCCGTGATTCAAAGCAAAGAATTCCAAGACGAAGTGTTGGCCTTAGGCGGATATGATGTAAGAGAGACAGGAGTTTTTTACATTTAACAGTTAGTTTGCTGTATGTAAATTTATATTTTAGTACGACAAATGCTTTTAGTGTTTGTCGTTTTTTTATTTAACCGGTGAATATCTAAGAATTAAGTGTTCAAATATGGTGCTCTGCCCAAAAAAAGTGTCCCAAACTAGAGCAATAAATAATTAATTAAAATTATAATGAGTCTTTGAATTATTTAAAAAATAAAGAATATAGCCTACAAGCAGGCTGTTGGTATTGATAAATCAAACATTTCAGACTTTTGGCATGAGTCTTGCAATATAAACTCAACAATAAACGATAAACATATTTCAGAGAAACTCGGAAGAATGAATAGGAGGAAACGAATATGTCAAATTATCAAGTGTACGGGTATTTTATGCCAACAGTTAACCTTATGGGTGCAGGAGCAGCTCAAGAAACCGGTAAACAAGCAAAATTGTTGGGCGGAAAAAGTGTGCTATTGGTAACCGATGCTTATCTCGAAAAAATTGGTATGGCTCAAGAAATTGCTGACATCATTGCAAAAGAAGGCCTTAAAGTTACTATATATGGAGGTGCAGAACCAAATCCAACGGATAAAAACGTACATGATGGATTAGACATTTTCAATAAAGAAGAATGTGATCTAATTGTTTCCGTAGGTGGAGGATCTGCCCATGATTGTGCCAAAGGAATCGGACTGGTTGCAGGTAATGGTGGAAGAATTAACGACTATGAGGGCGTTGATCAATCCCCGAAACCGATGGCTCCAATGATCGCTATCAACACTACCGCAGGTACAGCTGCAGAGATGACAAGATTCTGTATTATCACAGATGTTGCTCGACATATAAAAATGGCCATTGTTGACTGGCATGTTACTCCAAACGTCTCGATTAATGATCCTTTACTAATGATGAAACAACCACCTAGCTTAACCGCTGCTACAGGAATGGACGCCTTGACTCATGCTGTTGAGGCCTATGTATCCACAGCCGCAACACCGGTTACAGATTCAGCTGCTCTGATGACCTTTAAATTAATCAGTAAATACCTGCGCCGCGCAGTTGCCAATGGTGATGACTTCGAAGCTCGTGAACAAATGGCTTATGCCCAATTCCTTGCAGGTATGGCTTTCAATAATGCCAGCCTCGGCTATGTCCATGCAATGGCTCATCAATTAGGAGGATTCTATAATCTGCCTCATGGGGTATGTAACGCAATTCTTCTTCCCCATGTTTCACGCTTTAACATGATTGGTAATATGGAGCGTTATGGGGAGATTGCTGAAGCAATGGGTGAAAACATTACAGGGCTTTCTGCAAGAGATGCAGCAGAAAAATGCTTTAGCGCAATCAGTACCTTATCTCAAGATGTTGGAATCCCTACCGGATTGTCTGCCCTGAATGTTAAAGAAGAAGACTTTGAACTGATGGCTGGCAATGCTAAGTTAGATGCATGTCAAGCTACTAATCCTCGCACAGCTACCCTTGAACAAGTAATTCAAATTTATAAAAATGCTCTGTAATTAGATTTTCTAGAGTAAGTTAATAAGCAAAGGAAAAGCTCGCTGTGGATTACTCCCGGCGAGCTTTTTGTTTTAGCGGGTAATGTTAATAATAAATATGATTCAAGGAGTTGCGCAATTATTTACCAAATGAGCAGTGGGGATAGGTGCAAACCGGGCATTCAAGACAAAGTCCGCCACTTCCAAGTTTTACAATATCATGGCGTGTCAGCCTTTCCCCGGTGAGAATACGGGGTGCAATTAAATCAAAGGCAGTAGTCTTAGCATACATAACGCACCCGGGTAAGCCCATAATAGGAACATTTCCAATATAGGCTAACAAAAACATGGCACCGGGTAATACCGGGGCTCCATAGGTAACGAGTTCGGCCCCCATTTCTTTGATTGCTGTGGGAGTAACATCATCAGGATCTACTGACATTCCGCCGCTGACTAAGATCATTTCGGCACCCAGTGCCAACTGATCTTGGATGCAACTTTGGATCATGGCTACATCATCATTGGCAAATTTTTGATCAAGGATTGTTGATCCCCAGTTTTCAACTTTAGAACTTAGAACGGGGCCAAATTTATCTTTAATTCGCCCATGAAAGACTTCACTTCCGGTTATGATAAGTCCTACCTTAAAAGGCTTAAGGGGCCGCACTTCAAGAATGGGAGATGAGAAAGCCTTAACAGTTTCTTCGGCCTCCAGGATTATTTTTTCTTCAATCATTAAAGGAACAACTCGAGTTCCGGCAATTTTGTCATCCTTCTTCACCGGATAATGGTTGTGACGAGTAGAGAGAATAACCCCTTCCAAAGTATTCAGTGCTAAAACACCATCTTCTGAAGAGTAAAGCAGTCCGTCGTAGGCAGCGGTAAGTGTGATTTTTCCTTCTTTAGGTTCGTCAAGGATAAGTCCGGAACCGGCCACTGCCTGAGCAAGTCTCTCTGCAGCCTCGTTTTCGTGAATGAGGCCAGGCTTTTGATCCCAAACATAAATATGCTCTTTACCCATACTAAGCAGAACGGGAATATCCTCCTCCCGAATAACATGTCCCTTGCGGAACCTGGGGCCCTTAACGACACCCGGGATAATTTGAGTCATATCATGAATGAGGGTTGCACCAACAGAATCTCGGACTTTAATTTTTTCCATGGGATAGCCTCCAATACTAGATAAGTGAATTCTCACGTTTGTATGGTTGAAATGATACTTGTACATTATGATGGTATCGCATTCTCAGTGGGAGGTCAAGCGGTGTTGTGTTGAGGGGACCGTCCCCTCAAGACACCCCGTCCCCTGCAAGGAAGATTGGCCTTAAGTATGTTATACTGATATAATCTGAGTATGAAGATGATTAATTAATCTGCCTTTCAACCATAAAGGCAGTTTCTAGGGAGATCGAGCTATGGATAAACAAGTGAATCTAGGACTTAAAAAGGCATTTGAACTTAAATTGGAAGCAGCTTTAATTACAGTAACAAGTGTATTAGGATCCACCCCCCGTAAACCGGGAGCCCAGATGTTAGTTTTTGCAGATGGGTCGACCGTTGGGACTATTGGAGGTGGGTGTGGCGAAGCAGAAGGCAGGCGCGAGGCTCTTAATGTTATAACTGCTCATGAATCTAAAATATATAGTTTAAATATGACCGCAGATATTGCTCAAGAAGAGGGGATGGTCTGCGGTGGAATTATGGAATTATTCATCGAGTATGTGGACACTCAGAGTTCTGCAGAAAAGATAAACTTCTATAAGGATTATCTAACAGCCCTGGAGAGTAAAAGCTATCCAATTCTCGTGACGGTAATCCAAGCCCAAAATAATGAATTATTAGGAAATAAGCTCTCTATTGAAAATAATAATTTTCTGGGAGATTTGGGGATCAATGAATTAAATAGGATAGCCGTTGAGAAAGGTAAAATAGCTGGGCGTAAATGCCAGCCTTTCATTATATGTTTAAGCTCTGAGTTTGAACCATGTGAAAGCTCTTCGCCAAAATTAGGCTATCGATTGCTGGTAGAGCCGGCATCGACAGTGGTTCAATTATTAATTCTTGGGGCCGGTCACATTGCAGTCCCTCTGGCAACCATGGCTAAAATTGTTGGCTATGAGGTAACGGTGGTGGATGACCGTTCATCCTTTGCGAATACATATCGATTTAGTACGGTTGATAGAGTAATTTGCAACGACTTTGAACAAGCGTTAGAGAGCATTGATATCGGCCCGCAAACCTTTGTTGTAATTATTACCAGGGGGCATCGTTATGATAAAGTTTGTTTAAGGAAAGTAATCAATAAACCTGCCGCTTATATTGGGATGATCGGTAGTCGTAGAAGGGTTAAATCCCTAATTTTGGATTTGGAAACAGAGGGTATCGCAAGTGAAGCTTTGCAAAAAGTGTATTCTCCTATAGGCTTAAAAATTGGGGCCGAGACCCCTGAAGAAATTGCCGTCTGTATACTTGCTGAGCTGATCAAAGTTCAAAGGGAACTTGACACATAACTTCTTATCCTTTAGGTCATCCTAACAAGGACATCATGAGTGATGGGAGTGATTAAAGGTGACTAAGACGGATAACGAAGCGGACTATAAGGCTCATTTGCAAGAACATATGGACAACACGGTAGCTAATTTGAAAGAAGCTGAAGACTACTTAGAAGAGCACGCCGGTGAGTTGACTGCTGCTAAAAAACATCTCATTGAAGATCAAAATGAGCGGCGCAAAGAAAGCATCAAAGGGTTTGTATTAGGGAAAAACAGCTAAGACCTGGGAGTTGCCATCTACAGACAATTAAGCATGTCCCAGATTCGTCAC
>NZ_JMGA01000068.1 GCF_000765145.1 Desulfosporosinus sp. HMP52
CTTAGGCTGCGGGACTTGGGCAGGATCCAGTGTCTCAGAAAACGTAACCCCCATGCATCTGCTGAACATTAAGCGAGTGGCCTGGCATCTGGGAATTCCGAAGCGCAAACCCGTAGACCCCATGAATGCCCAGGAAAGCAGGGAGAGAGCTCAAACAACTCAACAACACACCTCAGCAAGCCCGCAAATCGATGCTGAGTTAGTTCAAGAAATTCTCAGCAAAGTCATGCAGCATATAAACGGCATGAAATGTGGTAAATAAAGAATAAAATCTCTATCTTTAACCATTAACCATTAACCATTAAACATTGAGGACTCATACAAGAATCTCCAGCCTCGAACAACGAACAACGAACAACGAATTTTAGGGAGGGACTAAAATGGCACAAGATCGAAGTGTAATAGCACTTGGCATGATAGAAACCAAAGGATTAATCCCGGCGATCGAAGCAGCCGACCAAATGTTAAAAGCAGCTAATGTGGTACTCTGCGGAAAAGAACACGTCTCCGGCGGATTGGTCTCAGTTATGGTCCGTGGGGATGTCGGCGCGGTCAAAGCTGCTGTCGATGCAGGAGCAGCCGCCGCCCAGCGCGTGGGAGCACTCCTCAGCGTTCACGTCATTCCACGCCCCCATCACGATGTGGAATACATCCTGCCTGTCGGTGACAACAAAAGCTTTGGAGATAAATAAGTAAACGTCAAATGTTCGAGCCAGAGGTAAGGACAACAAACCCATTATTTCAATCTATTTAATGTCCTTAATTTTGAAGCAAATGGTACTAACCCTTAACCGCTGGCTTTCGACCTCTGACTTCTGTAATGAGGTGAGAACTTGATCGTCACAGAATATGAACTGCGAGCCAATTGGCATAAAAACAAAGAAAAACTGATCATCTTACCGCCGGGAAGTGTGATCACACCCTCGGCCAGAGACTTTATCCGCTCCAAGGGAATCGATGTCCAGATCGAAGGAAACGGACTGCAAGACCTTCATAAGACCACCTTTTCTACGGCAGCTCAAAGCCTGAGCCGAGGGCATCAACTTAAACCTACTGAAGAGTCTAAGAGTCATCAAGATACCCAAGCCCAGACGGCGACTACGGTTATGAATACGGGCACAAATGCATTTGCAACGAAAAATACCACTGTGTCCACGACACCGACGGCAGCCCCAGCAGGGGTTAAACCGGAACACATGACCCATCTGCGAGCGGGAGTGTTAGTCACCAAGACTCATCTAGTGATTGCTTACCGAGGGCAACTTGACCTGTTTCAAGGTGACCTGGTTGAATCCCAATGCTACTTTCAGCAAGCAGGGGAAGAGAAGCTAATTCTACACTTAGAGGAAATCTCAGCCCTCTGCCGCCAACTCATGGTGAGTGAAGTCAAGCAAGAGCCCTTTCAATGGAGCACCTTGCTGGGATTAAGCTCGGAAGAATTGCGAGAAAGGTCCCATCATCCTAAAAAATATTATGGGATTGATCACACCCCGCTAAGCTATACCCATGGCCCTATCGTGGCTAGACTTCACCAGCTAAGAGCTAAGTCACGAGAAGTGGAACTCTATGCCAACCGAGCCTTCACCGCTGAAAATGGAGAATGCAGCCGAACCGACTTGATTCAGGCTCTGAATCGACTCTCCAGCGCCTTCTACATTCTAGCCTGCGAAGTAAGAAGTCGAATGACCCAAGAAGGTCAGTGCCAAGCTAAGAAGGAAGTTCAGAGGGAATCGCAACAGGAATGCTTAAAGGAAGCCCCGATAAAACGAGTTGCAGTTGGGATCTCCAATCGGCATATCCATCTCTCCCAAACCGACCTGGAAGCCCTTTTTGGAGCAAGCTATACCTTAACCGTCCAAAAAGAACTCTCTCAACCCGGACAATTTGCGGCGAAAGAAACCGTCAGCTTAATCGGGCCTAAAGGACGATTGGAGAAGGTACGGGTCTTAGGCCCCGTTCGAAAAAACACCCAAGTAGAAATCAGCGTTACAGACTGCTTTAAACTGGGTGTCAAACCTGTGATCCGGGATTCCGGTCAGCATGAAGGCACCCCCGGGCTAAAGATTGAGGGCCCAGCCGGAATCGTCGAACTTACCAGCGGTGTTATGGTGGCCAGCAGACACATCCATCTACATCCTGAAGATGCCCAGGAATGGTGTTTAAAAGATGGGGACCGAATTTGCGTAAAAGTCGAAAGCCCTCGCCCCATTACCTATGAAGATGTCTTAATCCGTGTAAGTGACCAATACCATAAAGAACTGCACCTGGATCTGGATGAAGCCAATGCTGCCCTCATAGAAGCCTCGAGCCAGGGCATCCTCCTGGGGGTATGACATGAATGAAGAACTAATCCGCCAAATTGTCAGCCGCATCCTGTCAGATCCCAGCCTACAAGGACTCTTACAAGGAACGGGCCATCAAGCCCCTCCGTCAAGGGTTAAATCTGAAGCCCTAATTATTTTAAACTATGTCTCGGATTTCCCGGGTGTCTTAGCTAGTGTCCAAGAACGATGGGGAGAGACCTATACCCTCCGCATCCTGCCCAGCGATCAAGTCTGTCAGGCTAAACCGGAACTGTCTGCAGGGATGAGTTGGATCAGCGCGGAAGAGGCCTTAGGAAAAGCAGACTGGCCCAAAGTAATCCTACCCACCTGTTCCGCCAATACCTTAGCCAAAGCCGCCTTAGGAATACGAGATAACCCTATCAGTGAACTGATCGGGCAAGGGATCAGCCAGGGAAGTTCCATAGAGCTCATAACTGAGTATCTGGGTCTTACCAACCGGACTCCCGCAGCCTATCGGGAACTTTATGAAGGCTATCTGGAGAAACTAAAGTCCTATGGAGTCGTGATCCATGAGAGTTTAAACCAGAGCTGTGCAGACGTAAAGTACGGCTCACAGGAGACAAACCTAATACTCGATCAGAAATTCGTTAGTCAGCAACCTAACTTACTCGCCGTTGAACAAAGGATAGTAAACCAATACCCCGTCATCAATCAACCGGTGCGTACAGTCTTTGCCGAGGAGCCAGACCTCAAGCGCGAAGAAATCTACTATACCAAGAAATTCTTAGGGGATAAACAAGCCTACGGATTTCCTGAAGCCTCGAGAGTCTTGGTCAGCGAAGGAACCGTCATCTCTCCCTTAGCCCGAGATACCCTGAAACAACGGCGAATAGAGCTCTGTTTGGAGAGAGAAAAAGGGAGGGGACAAGGATGATCCTAGCCCGAGTCATCGGAAATGTCTGGTCGACCCGCAAAGAAGAATCTCTGCGCGGTTTAAAATTCCTGGTTGTCCAGCCCGTGACGCTCTCCTATCGGGAGGACGGAACGCCCGAGCTCAGGGAGTTCGGGAATTCCCTGATTGCCGCTGACCAAATCGGAGCCGGCGAGGATGAAATCGTCATGATCGCCAGTGGATCCTCCGCACGGCAAGGCTTAGCCAATAACAACATCCCTATCGATGCCACCATCGTCGGCATCATCGATAAAGAAACCTTTGAAGCGTAAACGCTTAAGCAGGTGAAAAAATGAGTGAATTAACCCCCCAAGAAATCAGCGAGAAAGTTCGCGAGGCAGGGGTTGTCGGAGCAGGTGGTGCCGGATTTCCCACCCATGTCAAACTCTCGGCCCAGGCTGAGATAGTGATTGTCAATGCGGCGGAATGCGAGCCCTTACTGAAAACCGACCAACAACTGGCCGCCCGCTATCCTGAACAACTTATTAAGGGCTTAACCCTAGCCATGGAATCCACGGGAGCCCAAAAAGGGATTATTGCCTTAAAAGCTAAATACAAAGAAGCTATCGTTGCTTTAGACCCCTATGTTCAAACCCGAGATAACCTGGAGATTGTGATTATGCCGGATATCTATCCGGCGGGAGACGAAGTCATCACCATCTGGTTAACCACGGGACGACGAGTACCACCGGGTGGAATTCCCTTAAACATCGGCGTTGTGGTCAACAACGTCCAAACCCTGATCAATGTGGCTAAAGCCGTCGAGGGAACCCCTGTCACCACCCGAACCCTCACCGTTACAGGGGCCGTGAGAAAGCCTATCACCGTCACAGTACCTCTAGGAACCTCCATCCGAGACGTCCTGGAGCTGGCGGGTGGAGAACAAGGAGACTTAGCCTATATTAACGGTGGGCCGATGATGGGCAGCTTAATCAGCGACCTCTCAGCCCCCATCACTAAAACCACCGGCGGCCTGATAGCCCTGCCAGCGAATCACATGCTCATCGAACGCAAAGGAATGACCGTGGACAGCATCTTGCGCATTGCCAAAACCGTTTGCGAACAGTGCAGCTTTTGTACCGATCTTTGCCCCAGACATCTGATCGGCCACGAACTCCCGCCTCATAAACTGATTCGGGCCGTAAACTACCAAAAGGTTGGAGACCCCAGCTTGGTCACCAGTGCGTTAACCTGCTCGGAATGCGGGGTTTGTGAAGCCTATGCCTGTCCGGTGGGAATCTCACCCCTCAGAGTCAATATCGCCTTAAAAGCAGAGCTCAGAGCCAAGGGTATCAAGTATCAGGGGGAGCTGGGTAAAGTAGACCCCATGGCTCAACATCGCTTAGTGCCCTCCGCCCGACTAATGGATCGCTTGAGACTAAGACCTTGGTACAAAGACGCCCCCTTATCCTTAGATAAGTATGCACCGGAGGAAGTCAGCATCAAGCTGCAGCAGCATATCGGAGCCCCCGCTGTACCGGTTGTCAAGGTTGGAGACAGGGTTCGAGTGGGACAGCTCATCGGGGATATCCCGGAAGGAGCCCTCGGTGCCAAGCTTCATGCCAGCCTTGAGGGAACGGTGACTCAAATAACGCCCCAAGCCATAACGATAGGGAAAGGTGGTGCAGCCAAATGATCCATGCCATAGGGCTGGTGGAAACAACCAGCATAGCCCAAGGGATAGAATGCGCCGATATCATGAGCAAAACAGCGGATGTTACCATTTTGGTCGCCAAAACCATCTGCCCCGGAAAATATATCGTCATGGTCAGCGGGGATGTCTCGGGAGTCCAGCAATCCGTGAACGCCGGAGTAGACTTAGGAGCAGAGACAGTGGTGGATTCCTTTGTCATTCCCAATGTCCATCCCTCAATCCTGCCCGCCATCGGGAGAGCCAATGCTCTAAGGGACATTAAGGCCTTAGGCATTATAGAAACCTTTACGGTTGCCTCCCTCATCGAAGCGGCGGATGCGGCAGTCAAAGCCGGAGATGTGGAGCCGCTGCTCTTACATCTGGCTTTTGGAATCGGGGGCAAAAGCTACACCCTCCTCACCGGAGAAGTTGCCTCAGTCAAAGCCGCCGTAGAAGAAGGAAGCACCTTGGCCAGTGAAAAGGGACTCCTCATCCGTCAAGTTGTCATCCCCAGGCCTGCGAAGCAATTAATTGAAAGTCTGCTGTAAGCGAGAAGCAGCCAAAAAACCATTGCAAAAGCCAAGCAGGAAAACGAGGCGCAAAGCGCCAAGGTTTACCCCTATCTAGTATTGACACTTAACTCGAACTACGAATATCGAATATCGAACCACGACAAGGAGGTGTACTATGGGACGATTTATCTCGGCTGCCATTCTGCGGGATATGGCAAAATTAGGAAAAAATATCATTTTAGAAGAAGACAGTGTCCTGACCCCATCCGCCAAGGATCTGGCTAAAGAACTGGGAATTACCATTAGCAAAGGCAGAGAAGAAATTATCGGTCACAATGTTATAGGGCAAGCAGGAGTACAACTGATTAATTCTGAGTCCGGAGTTAAAGAGGTCAGTGTATCCTCTGGCACAGAAGCAACAAACACCAAGGATGCCGACCTGAAAAAAGCCGTCCAGAAGATTCTGGGAGAGGTTCTCAAACCCGCCTGTGCAAACCCGAAAGCGACCCATGTCAAAGGAGAAACGGTTGTAATTCAGCCATTTCCGGAAGCGCCTCCCGGACAAAAAGTAGGGCTGGTAGACGTGATTGATTCCCGGGTGGGCAATCTGGCTTCAGGGTTTATGACCTTTGATCATTCTCGACTGCCATGGTTCTTAAACTATGATGAAGTTGATTACGTCATCGAAGGGGAGTTTGTCCTGGAAGTTGAAGGGCAAGTCTTCCGTGCTAAGGCTGGAGATGTCTTGTACATTCCAAAGGGAAGTCAGGTAGTCTTTTCCTCGCCAACATTTTGTAAAGTTTTCTATTGTACCTATCCGGCTAACTGGGCGGAATTTTGCGATTAAGAGCGTTTCCGAAGCAGGAGAAAGTCACAAAAAGAGGGATGCCATTGACATCCCTCTTTTTGCGTTCTTATTATGAACTTCTAAGTAGTTAGATCTTGCTGCCGTTTTTAAGATGTTCCTCTGCAAATTGGATCATACGCTTAGTCATTTGACCGCCGACAGAGCCATTTTCACGGCTTGTTCGATCACCGCCTAATTGAAGACCCATTTCGCTGGCTACCTCATATTTGAATTGATCTAATTGCTGAGAAGCCCCTTGAGCAGCTGGTGTATTTGTACTTCTTTCTCCTGACATAGTAAATTCCTCCTTTTTCTTTCAGTTAAATTTAAGTATTTATCCATTTTAGATGGCTGTATTATAGTATCCAAATTATCGAGTTCAAACCTGGTAATTTCATTAATATTAAGGTTCATTTACCATGTTTGGATCAATTTAGAACTTGTGTATCCGACGATAAACAACTAAAGAATATGAATAGATCGCTATAAGAAGGTGATCTAATTAGGAAATATGACTTACATTTCTGAAAAGTCCTCTCAACTGTAAGTAACCTAGGCCTAACAAAGAGAAAATCAAGCGGAATATCGAAAATAGAGGAATATTATCGATTATTGGCGAATGAACAAACACTATAACCCTCGATTTTCTATATATTTAATTGACTACCTATTTAATAATTAGTATAATAATAAATAATATAAAATTCAGTGGAGTCATATATATAACATAAATAGGTTAAGTGAAAATGAATACTCAAAAGGAGGAGAGAAGGAAGGACCATCTTTAAAGCAGGTACTAGGGTATAATAAATGTGAGGCTGACATTAATTAACTAATTGGAGGTGTGACGATGACTGAACTTATCTTATCTAGATTACAATTTGCCCTAACGACTTCATATCATTTCTTATTTGTTCCTTTGACCTTAGGACTAGGTGTCCTCGTTGCTATGATGGAGACATGGTATGTAAAAACCGGGAATGAAACCTACAAGAAAATGACTAAGTTTTGGGGAAAATTGTTTTTAATCAATTTTGCCATGGGTGTTGTAACCGGATTAACTCAAGAATTCCAGTTTGGTATGAATTGGTCTGAGTATTCTCGTTTTGTAGGAGATATTTTTGGTGCTCCTTTAGCAGTTGAAGCCTTAGTAGCGTTTTTCTTAGAGTCTACATTTTTAGGATTATGGGTTTTTGGGTGGGATAAATTATCTAAGAAGGTTCATTTAATGGCTATTTGGATTGTAGCAATTGCTTCGAACCTCTCTGCGTTCTTTATTTTAGTTGCTAACTCATTTATGCAAGAGCCAGTTGGCTATGTTTTACGCAATGGCCGTGCAGAAATGACTGATTTTTTGGCATTAATCACGAATCCTCATGTGCTCTATCAATTCCCTCATACTGTTCTTAGCGGATTTGTAACCGCCGGTTTTTTTGTGATGGGGGTTAGTGCTTATCATTTACTGAAAAAGACTCATTTGGATGTCTTTCAGCGCTCATTTCAGATTGCCGTTGTTTTTGGACTAATAAGTACTTTAGGGGTTTCAGGAATTGGACACTTACAAGGAATGCACCTTGTGAAAACACAACCCATGAAGATGGCTGCAGCTGAGGCACATTGGGAAACAGAAAATCCAGCGGGCTTATCACTTTATGCCTCCATCGATGAGCAAGGACAGAAAAACAATTTTGAGGTTAAAATTCCTGCCTTGTTAAGTTTTCTTTCTTATAATAGCTTTACAGGTGAGGTCAAAGGGATTCATGAACTGCAGGAAGCTGCTGTTAATGAATATGGGCCGGGTAACTATGTCCCGCCGGTAGCCTCTCTTTTTTGGAGTTTCCGTATTATGTTGACAGCCGGAATTTGGTTACTCTTGATGGCAATGTTAGGATTATATTTCAACAAGACGAAGGCTTATGAACAAAACCCCTGGTTTTTGAAACTAATGTTGTGGACCATCCCAATCCCCTATATAGCAAATACTGCTGGCTGGTTCTTAGCAGAGGTTGGTCGTCAACCTTGGATTGTTTACGGATTACAAAGAGTTGAGCAGGGGGTATCCACCTCAGTGTCCTTAGTTTCGATGTTGATTGCATCGATTGGCTTTTTGTTAATATATACAATTTTAGCAGTTGCCGATATTTATCTGATGGTTAAATTTGTTAAGAAGGGGCCGGAAGCGCCTGTAGAAGAAAGCCAGAAAACTGGAGTTAAGGGGGCGTCATTATGGACTTAAACATCCTCTGGTTCATACTCATAACCGTATTGTTCGTTGGGTTCTTTTTTCTCGAGGGGTTTGATTTTGGAGTGGGAATTTTACTCCCCTTCTTAGGCAAAAATGATCAAGAACGTCGAGTAGTTATTAATACAATCGGACCCCACTGGGATGGCAA
Source organism: Desulfosporosinus sp. HMP52 (assembly GCF_000765145.1). GTDB lineage: Bacteria > Bacillota > Desulfitobacteriia > Desulfitobacteriales > Desulfitobacteriaceae > Desulfosporosinus. The sequence goes on from NZ_JMGA01000068.1 coordinate 8,623, forward strand.
CGAAGTCTGGCTAATTACCGCCGGTGGAGCTATGTTTGCGGCCTTTCCTAATTGGTATGCAACCTTATTTAGCGGCTTTTTTCTGGCCTTGTTTCTGGTTTTATTTTCCTTGATCATTCGAGGAGTAGCCTTTGAGTTCCGCAGTAGCGATCCAAGTCCACTCTGGCGAAACACCTGGGATTGGGTGATTTTCACGGGAAGTTTATTGTCAGCAATCCTTTGGGGAGTAGCAGTGACAAATCTGCTTAAAGGCGTGCCAATAAATGCAGAAATGCAATATGTTGGAACCTTCTTTGATCTTCTTTCTCCTTACACTATCATCGGTGGGTTAACCACATTGTTAGTCTTTATGTTTCACGGTGCTTTATTCCTCAGCCTCAAGACAACAGGGGACATGGCTGAACGGTCATTAAAAATAGCTCAAAGAATTGCTTTAGTGGCTATTCCTGTTGTCTTACTGTTAGCAGGTTTAACCTATTATCAGACGGATCTTTTTGCAAGTCTTGGCGCAGGTATAACCTTAATAGGTTCCGGAGTGACTCTTATCCTGGCTGTTCTCTTCTTAAAGTCTCGAAAAAATGGCTGGGCCTTCGTAACTAACGGCCTGACAATTCTCCTGTTTACTGTATCCGTGTTCTGGGGACTTTTCCCACGGGTAATGATTTCCAGCTTAAATCCAAACTGGAGTCTCACCATCTACAATGCATCATCCAGCCCATATACCCTTAAGATAATGACAATTGTAGCAATGATTATGGTACCTATTGTGCTGATATATCAAGGGTGGACCTATTGGGTATTCCGCAACAGAGTCACTGAAAAGAATCTACACTATTAAGAATTTGATATATAATCAAAGGGCAAGATATTTCTTGCCCTTAATTAATTTAGGCGTAAACCAAAACGTCCATAATTTAGGGGACAATCAAGTGAACCCTTCAGAGGAAACCCTAACTTTGGATGCCCCCCAATTAAGACAGAAGAACCGGTTCGCCTGTCTTGCCCGAAGGAGATGATAATAAATGTTTGATAAGCGGTTAATCAGAGAGGGAAGGTCTGTCTGGAGATTCCTTTTACTAACTATAAGTCTTAGTATAGGGATCGCCTTATTAGCTGTTGCCCAGGCCTGGTTTTTCTCCGGCGTAGTCTCCAGGGTGTTCTTAGAAGGGGCTAACCTAAAGGAAACTTGGAATTTCCTCTTGATGATCCTGGCAATTATTATAACCCGGGCAATATTTCAGTGGGGAAGTGAGGTAGCCGCCTTTGAGGTGGCTTCCTATATAAAGCTAAATTTACGTGAAAGATTGCTGAAGCATATCATGTCCTTGGGCCCCCTATATACGAGAGGGGAACGATCCGGGGAACTAATCTCTACGGTTATCGACGGAATTGAAGCCCTGGAGGATTATTTTTCGAAATATTTGCCCCAACTACTATTGGCCGCGGGTATACCCTTGGTAATTCTTTGCTTTGTGTTTCCTCGGGATTGGAAGTCCGGAGGAATTCTGCTCGTAACCGGTCCGCTTATACCGATTTTCATGATGTTAATCGGAAAACTTGCTGAGAAAAAATCACTGCAACAGTGGAAAGATTTAAGTTGGATGAGTGCCCATTTTTTAGACATTCTCCAGGGCTTGACGACTCTAAAAGTATTTGGGCAAGCCAAAAATCAAACCAGGGTTATAGAAAGAGTTAGTGACTCTTTTCGAAGCTCAACCCTAAGTGTGTTAAGAATTGCTTTTCTATCTGCGTTTATGCTGGAGTTCCTGGCAACAATCAGCACTGCTCTGGTAGCAGTGACCATCGGGTTAAGACTGGTTAATGGAACTCTTTCATATTCTTCGGGTTTGTTTCTTTTACTGCTGGCGCCTGAATTTTATACTCCTTTAAGAACCTTAGGTTTAAACTTTCATGCAGGTTTGTCTGGGGTAAATGCCGCTGCCCGAATCTTTGAGATTTTGGATGCTCCTTTGCAGGATGAAAATAATGATGATCAAACGGTCAAGACTGATATCCCTGGATTGTCCGGTAATTTCCGGATTACTTTTCAAGATGTTAGCCTTACCTATCAAGCCGGAGGGACCCAGGTTCTAAAAGAAATCAATCTATCCATAAATTCGGGAGAACAAATTGCTATTGTCGGTCCAAGCGGAGGGGGTAAAACTTCGGTTGCCCAGCTTCTATTGGGTTTCATTAATCCGACAGCGGGAAATATTCAGATCAATGGAGTTTCCTTAGACAGGATTTCAAAAGAAAAATTGCTGAATGAGATTGCCTACGTTCCACAAAACACCTATCTATTTGCCGGAAGTGTAGCGGAAAATATTCGTTTAGGAAGACTTTCTGCCGGCTTCGAAGATCTTGTAAAGGCAGCCCAAGAGGCATCTGCTCACGAATTTATTATGAAACTTCCTGAGGGATACGATACTTATCTGGGGGAAGGGGGGGCCCGCTTAAGCGGCGGACAGGCACAACGAATTGCCTTGGCCAGGGCTTTCTTAAAAAATGCCCAGCTCTTAATATTAGATGAAGCGACTTCCAGCTTAGATTTAGAGAGTGAAAAATATGTACAAGAAGCCTTAACACGTTTGTTGCGAGGCAGGACTGCCTTAATCATCGCTCACCGCCTGGATACTGTTTTCCAGGCAGATCGAATTCTGGTAATGGATCAGGGTCAGATTGTTGAAGCAGGAACCCATATGGAATTGGTGAGAGAACAGGGCCTTTATCATAGTTTCTTGAAGGAATACCGAGGTGAGATAGGATGAAGAGTACAACTTGGTTAATTCACATGTTATTACCCTACCGGAGGCGAATCATTCTTGCCTTGATCTTAAGTTCCTTGACTATTACAAGTCACATTGGGTTAATGGCAACTTCTTCGTATCTTCTGGCCCGTGCTGCTCTTCATCCTCCGGTACTTGACTTGATGGTGACCATTGTTGGCGTTCGTTTCTTTGGCATATCCCGTGCTGTCTTTCGTTACGTAGAGCGTTATGTTGCTCATGATGTGACCTTTCGGGTTTTAAGCCAAATCCGGGTTAAGTTTTATCAAGCAATAGAACCCCTTGCCCCGGCTCGCCTCTTGAATTTTCGGAGTGCAGACCTGCTTAGACGAATTGTTGCAGATGTGGAAATTCAGCAAAATCTCTTTCTCAGGGTTATGTCTCCGCCCATCGTAGCTTTACTGGTTCTTAGCGGATACGGGTTTTTCTTAGCTCGCTATGATCTAAGGTTTACAGCAATTCTAGCAGCTGGTTTTTTAATGGCAGGGCTATTTATTCCCTGGATCATCAAAAGCTTGAGTCGAGGGGTAGGGCATAGTATTGTTGCTTTAAAAACAAAACTCAACACTCAGGTTGCTGACAGTCTTTTAGGAATGACTGAACTAGTGGCTTACGGTCAAGCCCAGTCGCAATTAATGAGTGTTCGACATACCAACGAAAGATTAACTGATCAACAACGTCGAAATGCCCGGCAAACGGCCTTTTCCTCAGCTTTAACCTGGATGATTGGAAATCTTAGTATGTGGTTTGTCCTTATCTTAGGGATAATCCTTGTTGAACAAGGAAAGTTAAGTGGAGTTAATCTGGGAATGTTGGCCCTGGGGACATTGAGCAGTTTTGAAGCAATAGTTCCTTTAGCCCAGGTTCCGCATCATTTAGAACAAAATCAGGCTGCGGCAGAGCGATTGCTTGAGCTAATCCAAGCCCAGCCTACGGTTAAAGATCATCAATCAATGATTTCTATACCTAAAGATATGAGTCTAGTCTTTAGGGAAGTCAGCTTTAAGTATGGGGAGAGGGAGCCTTGGGCTTTACATCGGCTGTCCTTTAAAATCCCTCAAAGGGGCAAGGTAGCCATTGTCGGGGCGAGTGGTGCAGGCAAGACCAGCGTTGTGAATTTACTGCTCCGATTTTGGGAGTTTGATCAGGGAAGTATTGAGCTGGGGGGGCACTCACTCCGTGACTATTCTCAACAAGAGGCTAGAAACTACGTAGGTGTTGTGACGCAAAGAACCCATATTTTCAATGCCACAATTCACGAGAATCTTCTTCTGGCAAACCCTGAGGCCAGTGATGAAGAAGTGAAATCAGCCGCCCAAAAAGCAAAGCTTCATGATTTTATTCAGTCATTGCCTAAGGGATATGACAGCTTTGTGGGGGAAGGTGGATTTAAGCTTTCAGGTGGGCAGAGGCAAAGATTGGCAATTGCCAGAGTACTACTAAAGAATGCTCCGATTCTGATCCTAGATGAAGCTATGGAAGGCCTTGATCCAATAACAGAACGTGACGTTTGGGAGGAAGTCTATAAACTTATGGAAGGGCGTACTACTTTAGTAATTACCCATCAATTGACGGGTTTAGAGAAGATGGATGAAATATTGGTACTGGATAAGGGTCAGGTGGTTGAGCGAGGTAAGCATGGTGAGCTTCTCGAGCTTAATGGGGTCTATCGGAGGCTTTGGAATAGCAGGGTAGGGTAGCAACCGCTTAATCTTGCTCAGACTCCTGCTCCAGCATTACCTCTGCTTCACCGGCAGGAAGCGTCTGAACATCCTTAAGCTTACGAGCAATGGTGCGACTCTTTCTGGTTGCAGTATCAATGGTGTTGCTTGCTTCTTGGAGCTTTTTCTGAGTTTTTTCTAAGATATCGACGAACTTACCGAACTCAGTTTTAACAGCACTGAGTAAATTCCATACTTCACTGGAGCGTTTCTCAATTGCCAAGGTTTTAAAGCCCATTTGAAGGCTGTTGAGGAGAGCTGCCAGGGTAGTTGGTCCGGTTATGATAACTTTGTATTCCCGCTGAAGAAGTTCGCATAGCCCGGGTCGGCGAATTACTTCGGCATACAGTCCCTCTACCGGCAAGAATAAGATTCCGAAATCTGTGGTACAGGGAGGATCTATATATTTATCTCGAATAGTTCTTCCTTCCAGCTTAATTCGATTTTCAAGAGCCTTGCCCAATTCTTCTATGCGTGGGAGATTAGCCTGATCCTGTGCTTCAATTAACCGTTCATAATCTTCAATCGGAAATTTGGCATCGATTGGAAGCCAAATGATATTATTCTGCCCGTCTCTGGCAGGAAGTTTAATGGCAAATTCTACGCGATCATTACTTCCTGACTTAGTTGCAACATTACAGGCATATTGTTCCGGCGTGAGAATTTGTTCTAACAGGTTTCCCAGCTGTATTTCGCCCCAGATTCCTCGGGTTTTAACATTAGTCAGGACTTTTTTTAAGTCTCCAACCCCTGAAGCTAAGGTTTGCATTTCTCCAAGCCCTTTGTGAACAGCTTCTAATCTGTCACTTACTAATTTAAAAGATTCACCTAAGCGCTGCTCAAGAGTAGCGCTTAGTTTTTCGTCAACAGTTGCCCGCATTAAGTCTAATTTTTGACTGTTATCCTGCTGAATCAGGAGCAGACGTTCTTCCATGGTTTTGCGCATTTGTTCTAGTTTTAAATCATTTGTTTTTGTAAGGGAATTCATCTGGTTAGAAAAAATGTCTAATTGATTACCTTGAAGGTTGGCTATTTCCGACATTCGGGATAGTACCGAATCATTAAAAGAGCGAACAGACTGATTTAATTCCTCGCGAATTTGCTTGGCGTTCAGGCTGGTTTCCTCACGATTTTTAGCGATTTCGCCATTCACGAGACGTTCGTTGCGCTCAAGGTTTTTTTCCATAAGGTTAAATTTATTCTCTAATTTTGCGTAAGGATTGCGTGAACGAGTTAAAAGTATAATGAGTAAGATAATGGCAATGCCGACCATAGCTATGAGAATAAGTTCGATCCAAAAAATAGGTTCTGTCATTTGAAATGCCTCCTGATGTTGAGTTCGTTTATCCGATGACTACCAGCCGTAAGACTCCTATCTTCTATGTGTGAGATAACGGCTGCTACGTCCCTGGATAAGTTCTTCATAGCTTCAGATGGAGTAAGTATTCCTCTTAGACAAACTCCATCTGAAGCTAAGAAT
>NZ_JMGA01000069.1 GCF_000765145.1 Desulfosporosinus sp. HMP52
GCGACTTGCTTTATATTAAATGCTTATAGGATAAAGAATCAATATTATGAAAGGGCGTGTTAGAAGAGATACCGACTGTAAGTTACTTTAAGTGTGGAGTGAAAAAGATGAGCATCGTTCAAGAAATGTTGGAAGGAATTTCGGTCCCCCGAATGATCAAAGTGAAGCAAACGTTTTGTTCCGATCGAATCGATAACGTAACACTGGAGCTAAGAAAGGAACTTAACAAGCCTCAAATCCTAGAAAAGATTAGTCCGGGAAAGCGAATAGCTGTAGGAGTTGGCAGCCGAGGGATAACAAATATCGTTCTCTTGGTTCAGGAAACTATAAAATTTCTAAAAGAACGTGGAGCTGACCCTTTTATTATTCCGGCTATGGGGAGCCACGGGGGGGCAACCGCTAAGGGCCAGGTTGAAATACTTGAGAGTCTAGGAGTAACCGAAGAAGCAGCGGGTTGTCCCATAGTATCGAGTATGGATGTTGTTGAGATTGGAAGCATTTCTAATGGATTGCCTGTATTACTTGACAGAAATGCGGCGGAGGCCGATGGGATTGTTTATATAGCTAGAGTTAAACCGCACACAGCATTTCGAAGTAAATCTGAAAGTGGTTTAGCGAAAATGATTAGTATTGGCCTCGGCAAACACAAAGGAGCATCCATTTGTCACTCTTATGGTTATCGAAACATGGCAAAACATATTTTGGAGATTGCTGAAGTGGCGTTAAAACAAGCATCAATCCTTTTTGGGGTTGGGGTAGTGGAAAATGCCTATGACGAAACGATGCATATCAAGGTGGTTCCCGCCGAAAAAATTATCGAGGAAGATCAACGTTTGCTCCCAATAGCCAAAGAAAACATTGCGAGAATTCTAGTTAAACCGATAGATGTTCTCATTGTAGACAAGATCGGAAAGGAAATCTCCGGTGAGGGAATGGATCCCAACGTTACGGGTCGGTATGTTTCCCCTTATGTCGGTGGTGACAGCAAAGTCACGCAAATAGCTGTTCTTGATTTGACTGAAAATAGCCATGGTAATGCTACGGGTATGGGATCTGCAGATTATATTACACGTCGTATTTTTGAGAAGCTCGACTTTGATGCAATGTATGCAAATTGTATTACAGCGGTATTGCCAAGTGCGGCTAGGACCCCCATTGTCTTGAATTCTGACTATGACGTAATACGAGCAGCCATTCGGACATCCGAGGTTCCTGATTTGAATACGGCCCGGATAGTAAGGATTCAGAACACGTTGAACCTGGAAACTATCATGATTTCCGAGAGCATGCTCCAGGAAACGGGTAATAACCCTAATCTTAGTCTCTTGAGTGAGCCTTTTGAATTACAGTTTGATATGTATGGGAATTTGCTTAATATTTAATACTTCATTTTAATTACGTTATCTTAATTACGTTATATATTGTTCGCTTGAACAATATAAAAACTCAAATATCAGGTCTTTAAAAGTGAAGGGAGAGAGTTTAAGTTATGATGAAATTTGCCCGCAAACCCGCAAAATTATTGGCCGCTGCCCTTTGTATCGGATTATTAGCAACAGGTTGTAGTAGTGGGGGTAGCAAACAAGCCTCTTCTAGCGACGGTAAAGAGGTTATTGAAATTAAATTAGCCCATGCTTCACCTGCTGTTAATGACAGGTTAGAGATCGCGGCCCAGGCTTTCAAGAAATATGTTGAAGAAAAATCAAGTGGGAAATTAAAAGTTACAACCTACCCAGATAGTCAATTGGGAGCGGAAAGAGAGGAATTAGAAGGTATTCAGTTAGGGTCAATCCAAATGGGCGCCTTGAGTTCCGGTCCACTTCCAGGAGTTTTCCCAAAAATCATGGTCTTTGACCTACCTTATCTGTTTAGTACCCAAAAAGCTGCTTATGAGGTACTCGATGGTCCTGTAGGAAAGGAAATACTTGATTTAATGAAGGCTGAGACAGGAGTCCGAGGGTTAGCGTGGGGAGAAAATGGCTTTAGACATTTTACGAACAGTGTAAGACCTATCAAACAGCCATCGGATATGCAAGGGTTGAAAATCCGGACGATGGAGAATCCGGCTCATATGGCAATTGTTAAGTCATTAGGTGGAAGTCCGACCCCTATGCCTTTTAACGAAGTTTATACAGGGTTGCAGCAAAAAACCATTGATGGTCAAGAAAATCCATTATCACTGATTGTTTCTATGAGATTTTATGAAGCTCAAAAGTATTTAACTTTAGACGGACATGTATACAATCCTTACATTTTAATGATTAATGATGATTTCTATAATGGCTTAAGTGATGACCTGAAGAAGATTGTTGATGAAGGATCTCTTATCTGGCAGAAAGTAGAGAGAGAGGAAAACAATAAACAGGTTAATGCCGGGTTGGAAAAATTGAAAGCTGAAGGCTTGGAAATCACAGAACTTTCACTGGAACAACATAAAGCTTTTAGAGATGCGAGTAAATCAGTTTATGAAACCATTGGCAAAAAAGAAGTTGGCGAAGAATTATTGAATAAAGTTGTCAAAGCTGTAGAAGAGGCTGAAAGCAAAAAGTAGAGATTAGGTTTATTAATAGAAGCAATTGGTTTCCTTAAAATCCATAGATAAAGATTTTATAAAAAGCCAATTGCTCCTTTTTTACCAATTCTAAATTGGAGGTTGATAAGGAAGATGGGAATAGTCAATAAAATAAATGATATATTGACCTTTATCGAAGAACATTTGATTGCAATTTTATTAATTATTATGACGGGAATAGCATTTTGGGGTGTCGTAGCTCGTTTTGTTTTGGGTGATCCATTAAGCTGGGCAGATGAAGCATCAAGATATCTAAGTACTTGGGCGGTATTTTTAGGCGCGAGTTTAGGAGTGAAAAAAGGTGCTCATATTGGTGTCGAAGCATTCGTTATGATGGTTCCTAAAAAGTCTCAACAGTATATCACGATCTTGACGACCGTTATTTGTATAGTTTTTTGTTGTGCTGTTGCCTTTATAGGTTATGATTACGCATTAAAACTACTAAAAACGGGGCAACTTTCTCCGGCAATGCGTATTCCGATTGTTTGGGCCTATGCTGCAGTACCCGTAGGGTGTCTCCTAATGACCCTTCGCTACTTCATGCTTCTTATTAACCAGATCATAGATCTAAAAGGTAATGCTAGTAAATCTATTTCCGGAGGTGAAGTAAACTAATGAGTGACATACTTATGATAGTGTTTGCTGTATTAATCGTACTTAATGTGCCGTTAGCTATCGGTATGGGATTATCCTCTCTAGCAGCCATCGCAATTACGGCAAAAGTACCTTTATTCTTAGTGGCTCAAAGAATGTTTACAGGTCTAGATTCCTTTACGCTTTTGGCTATCCCACTTTTCATGATTGCAGGGCGTTTAATGGAAAGGGGAGGAATATCAAAACGTTTGATTAGTCTGGCTACAAATATCGTCGGTTCAGTAACTGGTGGTTTAGCCATGGTAGCTGTTCTATCTTGTATGTTCTTTGCTGCTATCTCGGGATCGGCACCGGCTACTGTCGTTGCAATCGGCGCTATTATGGTGCCTGCCATGATTAAAGCAGGTTATGACAAGGATTTTGCTGTTGCTTTAATGGCCGCAGCTGGGACCATCGGTGTTATTATCCCTCCAAGTATACCTTTTGTTACCTACGGAATTTCCATGAGTGCCTCTATCGGGGATTTATTCAAAGCGGGGCTTATTCCGGGAATGCTGATGGGTCTTTCCTTAATGGCGGTATGCTATGTAGTCGCCAAAAAACGGGGTTATAAAGGAGCGGCTAGACCCACCTTAAAAGGGTTTCTTTTGTCACTAAAAGAATCAATTTGGGGACTCATGATGCCTCTGATTATCTTAGGAGGAATTTACGGCGGGATATTCACGCCAACAGAAGCGGCTGCAGTTGCTTGTGTATACAGTCTTTTGGTTGGCGCATTTATTTATAAAGAGTTAACGTTTAAAGAAATGATTACTAGCTTTTCTGAAGCCGGCGTAACTTCCGCAATGGTTATGTTGATTATTTCGACAGCTACCGTAATGGGTTGGGTCTTAACAACCGAACAAATTCCGATTCAAGTAGCGACATCCATTTCGGCGCTTACTCAAAGCCCTGTCGTGTTCTTACTATTAGTGAACATCGTACTGCTCATCACAGGATGTTTTATGGAGCTCAATGCAGCAATTATTATTTTAGGGCCTATATTCCTTCCTTTGATCATGAAAATGGGCATAGACCCCATTCATTTTGGGGTCATTATGGTGGCCAATATGACAATCGGCCTTCTAACTCCACCTCTAGGAGTCAATTTATTCGTTGCAGGTAGTCTTGAAAAAGGGGTTACGTTTAAAAAGATTGTCATTGCTGCTATGCCATTTCTAATGGTGTTACTTTTCGATTTAGTCTTATTAACCTACATTCCCGAATTGTCACTTTTCCTAGTAAGATAATATTCCTAAATTAGGGGATTAGGTGGACGGTTAGTAAAATAAGGGGTGATTTTCTTGCTTAAACCAGAAATTGTAAAAAAACTAATTAAGATCCTTGGCAAGGAAAATGTGTTTACTACTAAAGAAGATCTAATTTGCTATTCCTACGACTCTACACCTCATGATCATCTGCCCGATATTGTCGTTGCACCCGCAAATACTCAAGAAATTGTAGCTATCATTAAATTGGCAAATGAACATAATTTCCCAGTAGTACCTCGCGGAGGGGGTACCAATTTATCCGGTGGAACTGTACCTATCCAGGGCGGTTTGGTCCTGGCACTTCACAGGATGAACAAGATTATCGAAATCGATACTGATAACTTGACTGCTACTGTGGAACCCGGAGTAATCACGGCGACATTTCACCAGACAGTGGAAAAAGAGGGTCTCTTTTACCCTCCGGATCCCCAAAGCATGTTCATGTCTACTATGGGCGGAAATGTAGCTGAGAATGCCGGTGGCCCACGTGGCGTTAAATATGGGGTAACTAAGGATTACGTTCTTGGTGTAGAAGCTGTTACCCCCACTGGAGAAGTGGTCAAAGTCGGTGGGAAAACAATTAAAAATGTAAGTGGCTATGATCTAATTCGTCTATTCGCCGGTTCTGAAGGTACTCTAGGGGTCATAACGCAGATTACTCTAAAGCTTATTCCAAAGCCTGAAGCCAAACGGACAATATTAGCTATATTTGATCATCTAGATGATGCAGCCAAGACGGTATCGGGCATTATCAAACAGCGAATTATCCCTACCACTTTGGAACTCATGGACCAGAAAACGATGGAGTTAATCGAAGGCTACATACCTTCAGGTCTGCCCACGGATGCTGAAGGGGCACTTCTTATTGAAGCGGACGGTAGTGCGATCGATGTTGATCGACAGATTGGGGTAATCGAACAGATGTGCAAAACCTGTGGTGCACGAGAAGTGAAAGTAGCTCAGGATGCAACTCAAGAAGCTCAACTTTGGGCGGGACGGCGGAGTGCATTTGGCGCTATGGCACGCAGTGCGCGGCAGGTATTAGCTGAAGATGCCACGGTACCTCGTAGTAAAGTTCCTGATATTGTAAGGAGTATCCAACAGATAGCTGCTAAATACCAGTTGACCGTTCCTACGCTCGGGCATACCGGTGATGGCAATATGCATCCGAATATCCTTGTGATGAAACAGGATGAAGAGGAAATGAAAAGGGTAGATGCTGCCATAGATGAAATGTTCAAAGCGGCGCTTGATTTGGGTGGAACCTTGAGTGGAGAACATGGAATCGGACTGTCCAAGCAAAAATACATGAAATGGCAATTCGACAAAGCGAGCCTAGACATGATGAAGGCAATTAAGAAGGCTGTCGATCCAAACAACATTCTTAATCCTGGAAAAATCTTCTTAAAGGATGAATAGAATTATGGAATTACTTGATAAGCTTAGCGAAGAGACAGATAAATGTATACGATGCGGCTTGTGCCAGAAGGTCTGTCCAATCTATGCGGAAATGCGCTCAGAACCCTTTGTAGCTCGGGGCAAAGTGCGACTTGTGAAAGAAATCATCAAAGGAGATCTCGAAATATCCGATCGATTCAAGGAAATTATGGACTTGTGCTTAGATTGTGGGGCCTGTGTAGCAAATTGTCCTGCTACGGTGAAAACCAATCATCTTGTCTTGGCGGCCAGAGCTAAAGTAACCTCAGAGAAGGGGTTGCCACTAATAATGAAGGGCGCCTTGCACGGGTTTTTGCCAAATAATAAGGCACAGGCGTTAGCTGTAAAAATGGCTTACTTTTACCAACACAGTGGGCTACAAAGCGTTTTGCGCAAGAGTGGCTTGTTAGAAACTCTCTCTAAAGACTTGAGTCAGAAGGAAGGGGTTATGCCTGAATTTGCGCCAAGAACCTTCAGGAGTATGCTTTCTGATTTGCCTCTAAAGAAAAGCGGCAAGATACGAGTTGCCTATTATCTAAGTTGCATGACCAATATGGTTAATCCCGACTTAGGGAAAGCTGTGATCAAAACGCTTGAATACCATGATTGTGAAGTGATCATTCCAAAAGACGTTCAATGTTGCGGAACGCCGCATCTGGCTTATGGAGATACCCAAATAGCGAATCAAATAGCTGAGAAAAACGCTCGTTTGCTCATGGAAACCGGAGCAGATTACATTGTATCTGACTGTGCAACCTGTGGTGCAACTTTAAAAAAATACGATGAGATGGTTTCCAATGCCAAAGGCTTTTCCGATAAGGTTTATGACATTTCCGAGTTTCTGGTAAAGATTGCTGGCCTCCGTGTAGGTAAAAAACCAGTTAAAGGAGTTGTGACCTATCATGACCCCTGTCATTTAGCTCGTGGACAAGGAGTGAAGAATTCTCCGAGACAAATTCTTAAATCTATACCCGGACTAACGCTAGTAGAAATGGAAGAAGCAGATCGGTGTTGCGGTGGTGCAGGAACTTTCAATGTGATGCATTATGACTTATCCATGCGAATTTTAGATCGGAAGATCACGAATATACAAAACGTAGACCCGAACTTTTTGGCTACTGGATGTCCTGCATGCACAATGCAGTTAGAACATGGTTTAGCTCAGCATAGTATGGCTGTTCCGGTCATACATCCTATTAAACTATTAGCTGAGACTTACTAAAGTCTCAATGTACGAATACATTAGGCTCAATTATACATAAGGGAGAAGAAATATGGCAAGAGGCTTACTGATTGATCAGAATGATACAGTAATTTTAGCATTAGAACCGGTAAAAAAGGGTGAAAGAATAACTAACGGTGATGTTACTATAACGGTAAATGAAGATATACCACAAGCTCATAAAGTAGCAATAAATGATATAGCAGTGGGCTCTCAGATTATTAAATATGGGTGTAATATTGGTATTACTACAGCTCTAATAAGAAAAGGAGATTGGGTACACAGTCATAACTTAAAAACTTGCTCAGAAGACATGTATGAATATCATTATGAACCTAACCATAATAATTTGGTTGTTCCACCGGAAAAGCCTATCGGTACCTTCAATGGTTATCGCCGTAAAGGTCAATATGCTGGAATTAGAAATTATATTGCAATTATACCGTTAGTATATTGTATAAATGGCCCTATAGAAAAACTTGCACGTGTTGCTAATGAATTAATGCCTAAAAATGATAGTTTTGATGGATTCTTAGCACTCCCGCACTCGTGTGGATGTAGTCAGTCAGGAGCAGACTTACAGAACTTGGCAAAGATTATGGCTGGCATTGCCCAAAATCCTAATATGGGTGGTGTAGTGTTTGTAAGCTTAGGTTGTGAAGTTTGCACTCCAGCTATCGTAAAACCTTATCTAAGAGATATGGATGAGGAAAGAGTCAGATTCCTGGTTCTCCAAGAAACGGAAGATGAAATGGAAGCAGGGTTAAAGCTTTGCAAAGAGTTATATAATATAGTATCTAACGACAATAGAGAAACCTTAACCATGGATCATTTAGCGATAGCTCTAAATTGTGGTGGTTCTGACGGTTTTTCGGGTATTACAGCTAACCCTGTAGTCGGAAAATTGACTGAGCGATTGGTGGCAGAAGGCGGTAGTGTTGTTATGTCTGAAGTGCCAGAGATGTTTGGGGCTGAGCATATTCTAATGCAACGCGCAAAGGATGAACAAGTATATAGTGACTTGGTGAAAATGATTAATGGTTATAAAGAATATTTTAGTCGTTATGGAGTAGAAGCAAGCGGCAATTCAACTCAGGGGAATAAAACAGGTGGATTAACAACCATGGAAGACAAGTCTTTAGGGTGTATTCAAAAAGGCGGCCGCAGCATGGTATCCGATGTACTCCCGTATGCAGGACGATTGCGTCGTCCTGGATTCACACTACTGACAGGGCCCGGCAGTGATTTGGTTAGTATTACTGCTCAGATTGCAGCTGGAGCAGTATTGACAGTCTTTACTACGGGACGAGGAACACCCGGTGGATATGCCGGACCGCTATTTCGCTTATCTACTAATAATGAGTTGGCTAAGAAGAAACCTCACTGGACAGACTTCAATGCAGGAAGAATCGTCGATGGGGAGGATTTGGAATCTTTAGGTCAAGAATTATATAAACTTATTATGGATACAGTTAATGGTCAATTAGTAACCTGTAATGAAAAAAATGGATATTATCAACTAGGATTTCTAAGAGATGGAGCTATACATTAAACCTAAAAGTTGCACAATTGAGTCTTAATTGTTTCGTGGCAATTACTTCTTATTATTAAGAGGGGGAAAAGGTAATGCTTAAAGACCTAATTCTTAAAAATCGTACATATCGAAGGTTTTATCAAGAAGAATGCGTTTCTATGAATACCTTGAATGAAGTGATTGACCTCGCTCGGTTGACCTCTTCTGCTGCGAATATGCAATCTCTCCGCTACGTCCTATCCGTTGATAAGGTGAAAAATGAGCAGATCTTCAAAACCATAAAGTGGGCTGGTTATTTAGCCGATTGGGACGGACCTGAAGAAGGGGAAAAGCCAAGTGCCTATATTGTAATGCTTAACGATAAACGGCTTAGAACAAATTATCTCTGGGATCATGGTCTGTCCATTCAGAGTATACTCCTCGGATTAACTGAAAAAGGATTGGGTGCGTGCCAATTCAACAGTATTAACCGTGTAGTTTTAGCTCAAGAACTTAATTTGCCGGAATTCTATGAAATAGTTACAGTCCTGGCTATAGGTAAGCCCAAAGAAGTAGTTGTTCTTGAAGAAGTGGATGATCCAGGGAATATTCGGTACTGGCGAGATGAACAGGGGATCCTCCATGTCCCAAAAAGGAAAATTGAAGATCTAATCTTGGATCTATAAGACTCTATTGAGTCGTTTTTTCTGTTGGACATCTTAGCCAAAAGAACGCTGTCGCCCTTAGGATGTCTTCCCCACCTGAAGTTCACGAAGAAGAACCCCCACTTATAGAAGTGGGGGTCTTGAGAATTGGATTACTGCTCAAAAGTGAATAATTTCTTATACTCTTCTGAAATCTTTTCTGCAGTATTTATGATCATTGGAATTAGTTTCGTTTCGGTTTGTTCATCCATCCTAACCTTTGGAGCGGTGACACTAATTGCAGCAATTACTTTATTCCCTAAACCAAATATAGGGCTGCTGATACAGGATAAGCCTAGATAAAACTCTTCTACCTCCGTAGTATATCGGCTTTTCTGAATTTCCTTAATCCGTTTTATTACTTCTTTCCTATCCGTAAGTGTAAATGGTGTACGCCCTTCTAGTTTTTCTGGAATTGTTAAATCGATTTCAGCATCGGTTAGATCTGATAAAAGGCTCCTTCCCAATGCTGTGCAATAAATTGGATAAGAATCACCGAGTGTAAAATTGGGGCGAAGGAGTTGCTTTGATTCTACTAGATCAATATAGCTACACAAATTATCATGTCGAACAGCTAAGTTCACATTTTCATCACAGAAATCGTTTAGTATCTCCATATGTTTTCTTGCATGATCTTTCCATTTAAGATAGTTTGCGTTGTTGGTATTATTCAACAAGCATCTTGGTGTTAAACGATATTTTTTGTTATTCGTATTTTGGTATAGATAACCTTTCATCTCTAAAGTATTTACGATTCTCTGAACGGTACTGTCGGGTAAATCAATAAGTTCACCGATTTCGGTTACCCCATATTCATCGCTATCTCTAAAACATTCAAGAACGTTAAGTCCTTTGTATAAAGCTTGAATATAAAATTTTTCCTCATGTTTTTTCATTTCTGTCCCCGCCTTATATTGGAATTATATATTCCATTTTATAATAAATATGTTCAAGATGCAATTGGATTCCAAGTTTTTTATTCAAAAAATATTATTACGGTTCTAACAATGGTTTAAATATGTTGTATTTTGATAGGTGATGATTCCTATAATTGACGGAAAGGAAATATACAATTCCAATTATAGAGTTATATTTGAATTGTATTTTTTGGGATTTAGGTATCCTAAAACGGATAAACACCTAAAACATCAATAAAACACATTAATAATTCCAAAATTTATTTATTTTTTAAAAAAGTAAAGAAGGATTTTACCCGAAATTATAGAATTAATACATATATAAAAGGAATCGTGAAAACCGAAATATTCATCATGACAATAGAAAAATATTTCAAATGAGAAAGGAAATTGGGATAGTGAAAGGTAAGATTCCTTTGCAGGGATATAAATCCCTGGTCAATTAGAATTTAATAAGATAGGAGAGTTATTGGTGTCAAAACGTAGGATGAAAACAATGGATGGAAATACTGCTGCCGCATACATTTCATACGCTTTTACCGAGGTAGCGGCAATTTACCCGATTACCCCGTCGTCGAACATGGCAGAGATGGTTGACGAATGGTCCGCGTTAGGAAAGAAAAATATTTTTGGTCAGCCTGTCCGGGTTACTGAAATGCAATCGGAGGGGGGTGCAGCCGGAGCCGTTCACGGTTCCTTGCAAGGGGGAGCTTTAACGACCACCTATACAGCATCTCAGGGGCTGCTTCTCATGATTCCCAATATGTATAAAATCGCTGGGGAGTTATTACCTGCTGTATTTCACGTAAGTGCG
>NZ_JMGA01000070.1 GCF_000765145.1 Desulfosporosinus sp. HMP52
CTTTTTGTCTACGGTCTGAATTGTACCTTAGGTACAATTTTTTTTTATTTACTGACCAATAAGACCATTAACATCAAAAGGATCAAAAATATTGTGAATAATCAGAAAATAATATAATATTAAACTATTCAAATTAATAAAAGAGGGGCCACTCTATGTTAAGGAGCATCTGGGTTTACTTAGTAATAATTCTTTCGCTTAGCCTATCCGGTTGTGGAAACAGAATTGTAGATAAGCAACAAGTTAACAAGGAAGAAAAAATAATTATTAAGTTTTCGCATGTTGTTGAGGAAAACACCCCTAAAGGACTGGCGGCAATTCGTTTTGCGCGACTTATTTCTGAACGATCAAAGGGCTCAATAGAAGTTCAGATTTTCCCGGATTCTCAATTGTTTAAAGATGGGGAAGAATTTGAAGCAATAAGACGGGGAGATGTGCAAATGATTGCTCCGGCCACGTCTAAGGTTTCCCAATTGTTTCCCCAGTGGCAGATTTGGGATCTTCCGTACTTATTCTCTGATCTGGAAGGGGTTCATCAAATTATGGATGGTTCCCTGGGAAAAAGGTTAATGGAACAGTTAAAAGAGAAAAACCTGTACGGCTTAGCAATGTGGGATAACGGCTTTAAACATCTAACGAATAACAAGCATCCGATTATCCAACCGAGTGATTTTAAAGGATTAAAGTTTAGGGTTATGTCCCCTGGGATATTGCAAGAGCAGTTCAACTATTTTGAAGCTAAAGCGATATTTCTTCCCTTTAATGATGTTTATGACGCTTTAAATGAAGGTCAGGTAGAAGGTCAAGAAAATACTATTTCTAATATTTATACTAAAAAATTTAGTCAAGTGCAAAAGTATTTGACCCTTAGCCAACATGGGTTTCTGGGATATGCAGTAATTATAAATTTGGAGTTCTGGAATCAATTGCCCGACAATGCCCGGGAGTTAATTGAGAATACCATGGAAGAAGTGACATTTTGGGAAAGAGATATAGCTAGAGAATTAAATAAACAACAACTGGAGGAAATTAAAAAACTAAATTCAGTGAGTATTTATTCTTTAGATGAAGAAGAAAGAAGAAAATGGCAAGGCCAATTTCGTTTTGCTTATACCAAATTTGAAAAGGAAAATGGTTCTGAATTTCTGAACGAGGTCAAGAAATGGAACGAAGGGCAGGAGATCAAGTAGGGATTTTAGGAGGTGAGGCGGGAAACAGAAACTGGGAGCGAACATCTTGTTTATGATAATAAATTTGAGGGGGAGAAAAGAATGTTTAGAAAAAAACCAATCCTAGCGATTAGTAGTTTGCTTATCTTAACCCTTTCTTTAGTGGGGTGCGGAGGGAAACCAGCTGCAACTACTGAGAAAGAGGTAAAACCAATCATTGTTAAATTTGCTCATGTTGTCACCCCTGATACACCAAAAGGTCAAGCTGCCTTGAAATTCAAGGAATTAGCTGAACAGAAAACGAATGGAAAGGTAATTGTTGAAGTATACCCTTCTTCTCAACTCTATGGAGACAAGGAGGAACTCGAGGCTGCTCAATCGGGGAATGTACAAATCATTGCTCCTTCAGTAACTAAATTAGTTGGCTTAAATCCCAAATTTCAGTATACGGATCTTCCCTTCTTATTCCCCAATAATGAAGCTGTCTATAAGTTCTTTGCTTCAGATGAGATGAAAGGTCTAATGAATTCTTTGGATAAATACAATCTTCAAGGCTTAGCGGTCTGGCCAAACGGTTTTAAACAGTTCACCAATAACAAACGTCCATTAGTGACTCCTGAAGATTTTAAAGGGCTTAAGTTTAGAACTCAAGCAGGCAAGGTTCTGGAAGCTCAATTTAAAGCCTTAGGAGCGGGTTCGGCGACCATCGCTTTCGGAGAAACTTATGCGGCCCTGCAACAAGGAACTGTTGATGGCCAAGAAAATACCTATAACAATATAGACACTCAAAAATATCAGGAAATCCAAAAATATCTAACGGTTTCTAATCATGGTCGGCTTGATTACATGATCATTGTAAATAAGGATTTCTGGTCTGGATTGGCACCTGATATCCGTAAAGCTTTAGATGATTCTATGGCAGAAGCAACCAAATTTTCTGTAGAGCAAGCTGAACTTTTGGATAAAAAGAGTATGGATAATTTAAAGAAAAGTGGAAAGATCCAATTTACAGAGTTAACTCCCGCTCAATTAGGAGTTTTCCAAGAAACAATGAAGCCGGTGTACGCACAATTTGAAAGTGTCCTGAGCAAAGAGTTAATAGATGCAGCTATTAAGGCAGGGAAGAAATAGTCATAAGTATAAATGGGCAAGGGTTCTTCAGGGCAAGAACCCTTTTCTATCAGAAACATTCTTAGGTGTGATGTTTTAGATTAGAGGTGAAAGGAATGAAAAAGTTTTGGCAAGTTTATGAATTCGTTGAGGATATGGTTTCCGGAGGGCTGCTCTCAATCGGTGTTGCCATGATCTTTTATGGAGTAATTATGCGCTATGTGTTTAATGATGCTCGTTCATGGGTAGATGAGATTTCACAATATATGATTATCTGGGGGACATTGATCGGTACAAGTGTGGCCTTGCGTAATGATCATCATATCAAGGTAGATATGTTATATAATGTCTTGCCGAAATGGGTACAGCGTTATGTTACTCTCTTTGCTCATACAGTAGGAACCGTGTTTAGCATTTTCGTTGGGTATTATGGCTATCAGCTCGTCGCATTTACCTACAAAACAGGGCAAGTTTCTACAGACGTTGGTATTCCTCTGTATATTGTTTACAGTATACTTCCGCTGACTGGAGCGCTTTTGACGTTTCGGTTCGTAATCAAACTTTATGAAGCCGTAAGTCATACCTATAAGGTAAGTAAAGTGGCGGAAAGGATGTGATTTTATGCTAGTTGCGCTGCTATTTACCCTCTTTGTAGTTTTCTTTTTGCTGAACGTTCCGATAGCAATTAGTTTAGCAATGTCCACAATAGCGCTTATTGTCACAACGGAGACGTTTAATTTAATGATGATCCCACAACGGATGTTTGCAGGGCTGAACTCAGCGACGTTAATGGCAATACCAGGCTATATCCTAGCCGGAGTATTGATGTCCCGGGGAGGGGTATCTAAATATCTAATCGAAAGTCTTAGATCCTGGATCGGACATTTGCCTGGCGGCTTATCCGTCGTCACAATTTTGGCTTGTATGATTTTTGCAGCCATCTCAGGATCAAGTCCGGCAACGGCAGCGGCGATTGGAGCAATAATGCTTCCCGCAATGGTGGAGGGTGGCTATCCGAAACGTTATGCTATGGGATTAATTGCTGCCGCCGGAACTCTGGGGATTTTAATTCCGCCAAGCATTCCGCTGATCGTTTATGGTGTTACGGCAGATGAATCAATTGGCAAGCTGTTTATGGCTGGAGTAGTTCCAGGATTAATGTTAGGCAGTATCTTGGTTCTTTCAGCAATAATTTATGCTAAGAAAAACAACTATGGACATGGAAGAAAATATTCCTGGTCGGAACGCTGGAAAGCTTCCCTAAAAGCAATACCTGCCGCCCTTCTGCCGGTGGTTATTTTAGGAAGTATTTACACTGGTATATGTACTCCTACAGAAGCGGCGGTGGTTGCTGTCTTCTATACCCTTGTAGTTTCAATCTTCATTTATCGAGAATTGCACATTAAAGACATTCGAGGGATATTACGAGAGACAATCAATACCTCCTCAATGATCTTTTTAATTATTGCTGCAGCCTTAGTATTCGCACTCTATTTAACCAATAATCAAATACCCAATCAAGTTGCGGATTGGATAAGAGAGGCCAATTTAAACATTTTCTTGTTCTTTATGGTTACCCAACTTGTATTCTTCGTAATGGGAACTTTCTTAGAAGCTGTATCTGTTATACTAATAACACTACCTATCTTGCTGCCAATTATTAAGCAATTAGGCATTGACCCAATCCACTTTGCAATTGTCATGACAGTAAATATGGAATTAGCAATGATTACTCCGCCTGTAGGCTTAAATTTATTTGTTGTTAGTTCAATGTCCAAGGAACCTTTAGGAGAAGTAGTTCGAGGTGTAGTTCCTTTTATTATCTTGATGATAGCGGCTATGTTTTTGTTCGTGATTTTCCCAAATCTATCACTCTATATTCCCCGGGTATTAATGAATTAGCTATAAACTACAAAAGTACAAAAGCCTTATTTTGAGCCTTTAAAGAGGTTAGAAATAAGGCTTTGATAATTAATTATAAAACTGTTTTAACTTACTATGGGTTCGCAAGCATTTCCAGACATTATTTTGTTTGGTTCAAATATTCGGCGGGGAATAAATAATAAGTCTTTTCACTATTGCCAATTATTATATTGGCAAAATCGGATTTATTTAACAAAACAAAATCAATTGTGTTAAAATCAGTACAGTATTGGATGCTAATTCAGAATTAGTATTCCTACATACAATAGTTAAAAGTATAGAAAGGAAGTATTAAATCACAATGCATGCTACCCTCGCCTTAATCATTTTTTGTCTGACTTATGCATTAATTATTTCAGAGAAGGTTCATCGTACGGTTGTCGCTCTACTTGGGGGTATGATTCTAGTAGCCGCGGGAGTCTTAGCTCAGGAAAATGCCATCGAACATATTGATTGGAATACCTTGGGTTTACTGGTTGGGATGATGATAGTAGTAGGAATCACTAGGAGAACCGGGGTTTTCCAGTACCTTGGTTTACTGGCAGTTCGGTTTGCCAAGGGAGAACCTATACGGATATTAATCGCTTTGGCTTCAGTTACAGCTTTATTATCAGCATTGTTAGACAATGTAACCACCGTCTTATTGATTGTACCGATAACCTTTACAATTTGCGATAAATTGAATCTAAACCCTATGCCTTTTCTTGTCAGCCAAATCTTTGCCAGTAATATTGGTGGAACATCAACTCTAATCGGAGATCCACCTAATATTATGATTGGCAGTCAGACACATCTTGGCTTTGTAGATTTTGCCGTCAATCTAGTTCCGGTGGTTTTAGTGATTTTCGTTGCAACAATGGGTGTTTTTTATCTATTGTACAAACGAAAGCTTAATGTCAATGAGGATCTCAAAAAGAGTTTGATTGAGTTAAATCCAATTG
The DNA here is from genome assembly GCF_000765145.1 of Desulfosporosinus sp. HMP52. Lineage (GTDB taxonomy): Bacteria > Bacillota > Desulfitobacteriia > Desulfitobacteriales > Desulfitobacteriaceae > Desulfosporosinus. Next base: position 5,144 of record NZ_JMGA01000070.1, read on the forward strand.
ATCAAATTAAAGATTATGGACTGTTAAAGAAGTGCTTGGTCATTCTGTTTTTAATATTGTTCGGATTCATTTCACATCAATCCCTGCACATGGAATCTGCAACGGTAGCTCTAACTGGGGCGGCACTACTGATGTTTATAACTAAAGAAGAACCGGAAGAAGTTTTGCTAAGCGTAGAGTGGCCCACGATTTTCTTCTTTATTGGTCTCTTTATCCTAGTTGGAGGTTTAGTAGAAACGGGATGGATTAATAGCTTAGCTCAATGGGCATTTAATGTAACTGAGGGTGATTTTAAACTTACTGCCATGCTGATTTTATGGCTGTCGGCCATTGCATCCGCTTTTGTTGATAATATACCTTTTACAGCAACGATGATTCCCTTGATCCACCAAATGGGCAATTTAGGTGGAATATCTCAGGAGGGACTTGAGCCGCTGTGGTGGGCATTGTCGTTAGGGGCCTGTTTAGGAGGTAATGGAACCCTGATTGGGGCATCTGCCAATGTCATTGTTGCAGGGTTAGCTGAAAAGAATGGTATTCCCATTAAATTTATACCGTTTATGAAATTGGCTCTACCCCTGATGCTTTTGTCTATCGTTATTTCTTCGATCTACCTATTAGTTTTTTATCTATAAAGTTAATAAGGCAAGAGGCTGTTGCTAAACAGCTTTGGAAAATGATCTGCACAAAAAATCAGCCCGAGAGGACGCTTATTAAAGCCTCTGGGGCTGATTTGCTTTTGGCAACCCCTATTTACAATTATTTAAAAATTCTAAAAAATAAAAAGAATTATGGCAGGAGTAACTAGATCGAGAGCGAATTGTTTTTAAGGATATAGCATTTAGATGTATCGTTAATATGGGAGGAAAACTTATGGCTCTTAAAGTAAAAGTAGGTATTGTTGGGATGGGCCAGGGGGGGGCATCCATTTATAAAACGTTACGTAGCATAGAACACATTGAGATAGCTGTCGTATGTGATTGTTCTGAAACTGCCCAGGGTATGCAGCTTGCTAGATTGGATAGAGTGGAAACTCTTTCATCCCTGGATGATTTATTCAAAATCACAAATTTGGACGTAATTATCGAAGCAACTGGACTTGAGTATGTTCGGAAACAAATAAACCGTTATAAAGAAAAATCCTGCGTAGTAATAGAAGCTCAGGGAGCAAATCTGATGATGCACCTTATTGAAGAGAAAGAGAAGCTGGCGGATATTAAACGTTTAAAAGGGGAACTTGATGCCATACTGAACTCTGTCCAGGAAGCTATTGAAGTAGCCAGTATCGATGGAAATATCAAATACGTTAATCCATCATTTAGTCGCGTGACGGCAATTCCTGCCGGGCAGCGAATAGGCAATAATATTTTTGAGGTTTCTCCAAACGGCGCTCTTGCCCGTTCACTTCGAACTCATGAAGCCGTATTTGCCCATCGTGCAGTTGTTGGAGGTGCTGATGTAGAGGTTGTAGCTAATGCATCTCCTATTGTCGTTGAAGGAAAAATGGAAGGTGCTGTTGTAGTTTTTCAACCTTTGACGGATATTTACAAGTTAATGGAGCAATTAAGGGCCTCAAACCGAGTCATTGACGAATTACAGACCCGAATTAATCAGATATCCACCAGTTCATACACCTTTGATGACATAATAGGAAGCCACCCGGAATTTGAAAGTGCTTTGGATTTGGCTCGCAAGGCAGCTAAAAGCAATTCGACAATACTCATTACCGGGGAATCAGGTACAGGAAAAGAGCTATTTGCACATGCGATTCACGCCTCAAGCCTACGCCTTGATAAGCCATTTATTAAGGTCAACTGTGCTGCTATCCCGGAGACTCTTCTCGAAAGTGAGTTTTTTGGACATGAAAAGGGCGCATTTACGGGGGCTTTAAAAGCTAAACTTGGCAAGATGGAGTTGGCAAATGGAGGCACTATCTTCTTAGATGAGATTGGAGATATGAACCTTCATTTGCAAGCTAAGTTATTAAGAGTGTTACAAGAAATGGAGTTTGAAAGAGTTGGAGGGTCACAGACAATTAAAGTGGATGTACGAGTCATTGCAGCTACAAACCGAAATTTACTACAATTGGCCAAGCAAGGAGATTTTCGAGAAGATCTCTTTTACCGACTCAATGTTGTTGAATTAAGCTTGCCGTCACTCCGAAATCACAAGGAAGACATTCCGGCATATGTGCATTCTCTTATAGCCAAGTTTAATCGGAAATTTGGAAAACATGTCAAGGGATTAACTACTAAAGCAGAAGAATTGTTAATGCAATATGAATGGCCGGGTAATATTCGCGAACTGCAGAATGTCATGGAAAGGGCAATGGTAACAGTTGATGAAGAAATAATCACCCACAAACAATTTCTCAATCTTGTAGAGTTTCCGCAAACCATACATCATGGGCAGATAACGGAGGAGATTATGCCTATTGAGCAAATGGAGAAGCACCTTATAAATATGGCCATAGAACGGTATGGGAATGCAGTAGAAGGGAAGAAGCAAGCTGCTAAAGCTTTAGGGATCTCTCTTGCAACACTCTATAACAAACTTAAGACAATGGGTTGATACAGAAAGAAATTGATCAGGAATAAGATAAGTTCCAATTATTAGAAGGGGAGAACTTCTAAGTTCTAGAAATTATAAATTGATATGTATAATAAAGGAGTCATATAAATATTTAATTCTAGGTAAAGGATAAAACCCCCAAATTACCTTTAGGTTGAATACTAGACGACACAAGGGAGTAAAATTTTTTTAAAAGAAAAATCAGAAAAGTTAATCAATTCTAATACATTGGCATAGAGATTGCTATCTATAAAGATACGCTAGTGTTTTAGCAATACCATAAATGGAGGGTAGATTTAAGATTCGGTGCATAAGTAGAGGCATATGTAAAAATTTAGATTTGGAAGAGAGGATTGAGTTAATGAGTATAGCACAGGTGTCTAATCATCACTTTTTGATTCGAAGGGTTCATTCATTATTGGGTTTGGTGCCTATAGGATTTTTTCTAACGTTTCATCTGTTCCTTAATCTAACAGCTCTGAGGGGGGCGAAACAGTATGATTTGGTCATTAATACAATGCAAAGTTTCCCGGGAATTTTTATTGTCGAGTTGATTGTCATATTTATACCTATTGCAGCCCATGCAATTTATGGTACATGGGTGGTTTATACTGGTCAGACCAATGTTTTGCGTTATAAATATGCGAGGAATTGGTTCTATCTAATTCAGAGGATTTCGGGGCTTTACACCTTCGTCTTTGTCATTACCCATGTCTACCTTTTGCGGTTTGGTGAGGCGAATTTTGCTAATCTTTCCGAATTTATGAGTCAACCTCTGGGATTAAGCTTTTATGTTTTAGGCGTCTTGTTGGCAGTCTTTCATTTTACCAATGGTTTATGGGCTTTTGCAATTACTTGGGGATTAACCGTAGGACCCCATTCTCAGAGAGTATGGTTATATACATTAGGAGTTATATTTGTACTCATGTCCGTGATAGGTATGGCTGATATCTTTGCATTTTTGAAATGATGACTGCGTTATAACAGCAGCAAATAGACTTATAGGGAGTGGAGGGTTAGTTGATGAGCAAAGTCATCGTTGTTGGAGGCGGACTGGCGGGACTTATGGCTACGATTAAAATGGCTGAAGCGGGTACACAGGTTGACCTGTTTTCACTAGTACCTGTCAAGCGATCACACTCTGTTTGTGCCCAAGGGGGAATTAACGGAGCTGTTAATACTAAAGGAGAAGGGGATTCAACCTGGAATCACTTTGACGATTCTATCTACGGAGGAGATTTTCTAGCTAATCAACCTCCGGTAAAGGCTATGTGTGATGAGGCACCGGGAATTATTCATTTAATGGATAGGATGGGAGTCATGTTTAGCCGAACCTCCGAAGGACTTCTGGATTTTCGTCGTTTTGGAGGAACAAAGTTTTGTCGAACTGCTTTTGCAGGGGCTACTACCGGTCAACAGCTGCTTTATGCACTTGATGAGCAAGTTCGACGCTATGAAGTAGAAGGCTTAGTTCAAAAATACGAACATTGGGAATTGCTCTCTGTAGTAATTAATGATGGCGTGTGTCAGGGAATCGTTGCGCAAAATCTCCGTGATATGAGTGTTAAGTCCTTTCCGGCAGACGCTGTAATCGTAGCTACCGGGGGGCCGGGGGCAGTATTTGGTAAAAGTACAAATTCTACAATTTGTACAGGAAGTGCAGTGTCAGCTTTATATCAACAAGGGGCAAAATACGCTAACGGCGAGTTTATCCAAATTCACCCTACCGCTATTCCTGGAGATGATAAGCTTAGACTAATGTCTGAGTCAGCCCGAGGAGAAGGTGGACGGGTATGGACATATAAAGATGGGAAACCTTGGTATTTCTTAGAGGAAATGTATCCGGCCTATGGAAACCTAGTTCCGAGAGATATTGCAACTCGTGCAATTTATGAGGTGGTTTTTGACAAAGGACTAGGTATCAATGGTGAAAACATGGTTTATTTAGACCTTTCGCACATTGATCCAAACATACTGCAGATAAAATTAGGAGGAATCCTAGAGATCTATGAAAAGTTCGTAGGAGATGATCCTAAAAAGGTTCCTATGAGAATTTTTCCGGCAGTACACTACTCTATGGGTGGACTATGGGTGGACTATGATCAAATGACAAATATTCCGGGGCTTTTTGCAGCTGGGGAATGTGAATATCAGTACCATGGGGCAAATCGTTTAGGAGCAAATTCGCTGCTCTCTGCTATTTATGGGGGGATGGTTGCCGGCCCGAAGGCTATGGAGTATATAAAGAAAACTAAAAGGTTGTCTCCCAGTGGCAATGAACAGGCATTTTTAAATGAAAAGAAACGCCAAGATGATCAGTGGGCAAGTATATTAGCTATGAAAGGATCAGAAAACCCATTTCTTATTCACAAAGAGCTCGGAGATATTATGACTCAAAACGTCACAGTCGTGCGCTATAACGATAAGTTAGCAGAAACTGATCTGACAATTCAAGATCTGATGAAGCGCTGGCGTAATATCGGTAGAAGTGACAATGTTGAATGGGGGACCCAAGAAGGGACGTTTATTCGTCAACTATGGAACATGTTGGAACTAGCCAGAGTAATTACGTTGGGAGCCTTAAATCGTAACGAAAGCAGAGGCGCTCATTATAAGCCGGATTACCCGGAACGTGATGACCAGAATTGGTTAAAAACTACCATAGCAACTTGGACGCCGAGAGGCCCGGAACTGAGTTACGAAGCTGTTGACGTGTCATTAATTCCATTACGTGCTCGTCGCTATGACGTTGACAAATAGGAGGGGTATAAGATGTCTGAGCAAAAAACAATCCGATTGAAAATTCGCCGCCAAGACGGACCGAATAAGCCCTTCCGTTGGGAAGAGTTTGAAATACCTTATCGAGAAAAGCTAAATGTTATTTCTTGCTTAATGGAGATACAGAAAAATCCTATTACTGCATCGGGGGTGAAAACGACTCCTGTGGTCTGGGAATGTAACTGCCTAGAGGAAGTGTGCGGTGCCTGTACAATGAATATTAATGGTCAAGGAAAGCAGGCATGTTCAGCTTTGATTGACCAACTTGAACAGCCAATTGTCCTTGAGCCGTTAACAAAATTCCCTATTGTGCGCGACTTGATGATTGATCGGCAAATCATGTTTGACCACCTAAAGACTGTTCATGCTTGGATACCAATTGATGGAACCTACAATTTGGGTTCGGGTCCAAGAATGGCTGAAGTTAAAAGACAGTGGGCCTACGAATTGTCCAAATGTATGACTTGCGGATGTTGCATGGAGGCCTGCCCTCAAGTAAACCCCCGTTCAAAATTTATTGGTCCATCAGCTATTTCACAAGTCCGACTATTTAATGCTCATCCTACTGGAGAAATGAATAAACATGAGAGGTTGTCAGCTTTGCTTAATGAGGGGGGAATCGCAGATTGTGGCAATTCTCAAAACTGTGTACGTGCCTGTCCTAAGGAGATACCCCTGACAACCAGCTTGGCAGATTTGAATCGTGAAACAAATAAATTTGCCATTAACCGATGGTTAAGAAAATAAAATATTTGAAAAATTATGAATTTATTTATATAATATGAATAGGATAGTATAAAAATGTGAGGTTCGATCAATTATAAGTAAAATGTAGAAATTCAGGAAAAAGGAGATTCGAGTCTATGAAAACTCAACGAGAAGAAGCCTTGGCTCATCAGAATGATACGGTTTCATCATCTAATACCTTAGCCAATGATGAAGAGCTCAAAGTGCATCAGTATACTCCGAGTTTATTTGGTCCATGTTGCACTGAAGGGTGTCAATATTGTCGTCCAAACTGTCACGAACAGAATGATAGCTCGAACTTCTTTTAACTGAATTTTGAGGGGAAAATAGATTGAACTGTAATGTTTTTGGGGATTAGCTAGGCTAGTCCCTTTTATGTTTAGTATTTTCTGGGTATATTCTATAGAAATGATTATATTAACACAGCAAAAGGAAGGTATTTAAAATTAAAAAATAGCCGTGAAAACTTCTCAAATAAGTGAGGCAATTACATTGAGACTTAACAACAGATACAAACCTAGGATAAACCCGAGATAAACCCAAGATAAACCCAAGATAAACCCAGGAAATTTATTAATGATTTTTTGCACCAGAGATACCCTTTCGTTATAATGGGTAGGGAATAGATGGTGCATTATTGAAAGGTGTACTATATTAGCATTGGAAGGGAAGCAAACAATGATTGAAATTGGGAAATATTATAAACTTAAGATTGCAAACTTTACATCCTTTGGAGCATATTTAGATGCAGGTACCGGCATTCGTCACGATAATATCCTGCTGCCGATCAAACAATTGCCGGAGGGGGCTAAAGAAGGTGATGAACTGGAGGTTTTTGTTTATCGCGACTCTGAAGAGCGATTAATTGCCACAACTCGAAAGCCATTGGCTAAGTTAGGGGATTTAGCCTATCTTAGGGTTAATGCCAAAACAAAAATTGGTGCCTTCTTAAATTGGGGACTGGAAAGAGACTTGCTTTTGCCATTTCGTGAACAGAAATACCCTATCGAGGAAGGTAAAAGCTATTTGGTAAAAGTTTACTTAGACAAAAGTCAAAGATTAAGTGCTACAACTGAAATATACGAGTATTTGAACCCCGATTCACCCTATCAAAAGAATGATAAAGTTGTCGGCACAGTTTACTCTGTGAACCCCGAGATCGGGGTTTTTGTTGCGGTAGATAATATATACATGGGACTGATTCCTCTTAATGAGTGTTTTATAGAGCTAAAAGAAGGGGATCAAGTTGAAGCGAGAGTAATCCGGGTTCGAGAGGATGGTAAACTTGATTTATCTCCTAGAGAACTTAAACATATTCAAATGGAATCGGATACAGTGAAGATTCTGCAGGGAATAAAGGATCATGATGGATTCTTGGCCCTAAATGACAAAAGCAGCCCCATAGAAATCCAGAGCCGATTGAACATGAGTAAAGCCGCCTTTAAACGGGCTGTAGGTAAGCTACTGAAAGAAAACAAGGTGATTCAGACTGAGGGCGGTTTGAAAGAGAAATAACCATAATAAAAAACATCGAAAAGGAATCACGATCTGTTAATGTTTAGTCGACTGAGAGAAGTGAGGGTATGAAAATAATTGTAGATGCGGACGCCTGTCCCAAGTCAGTCTTACAGATTTGCATCAGGTTAGCCAGTGATCGTGCTATACCTGTTTGGACTGTAGCAAGTTTTAACCATAATATTGTCTCGGATCATCATATAGTTGTAGGAAACTCTTCGCAAGAAGCGGATATCCGAGTAATAAATCTGGCCCAAGCAGGAGATATCGCTGTGACACAGGATTGGGGTCTAGCTGCAATGCTATTGGGAAAAGGAGTTAAGTGTTTAAATCCCATAGGCAAAGAGTTTAATCCGGCGACAATTGAATTTTTGCTTGAGGAACGAGAGGCGAAGGCAAAATTTCGTAGAAGCGGGGGCAGAACTAAAGGGCCTAAAAAGAGAACGTCGGATAATGACCGTCACTTTGAAGATTGTCTAAAGCAATGCCTAGATAATTGCAATCTCTAGGACTTTGACGTTTTTGCATGTTTTTGCGTCAATAAATAGCAAAAAGACTTTGCACTTTTGCCAAATTTTGATTAAACTATGAGGTAGAGGCTCGCCCTACTTATTTCAAATTCATGGAGGTAAACAATGAGCACGGCAATAGAAACTAAGGAATTTCAAACAGAGATTAGGCAATTGTTAGACATTGTTATTCATTCCCTTTATACAGATCGTGAAATTTTCTTGAGAGAGCTGATATCTAATGCAGCTGATGCCATGGAGAAACTGCGTTATACGCAATTAACAGGGTCGGAGGTTAAAGACCAAGACACGGCCTTAGAAGTCCACATTGACACAGATGATAATTCACATACACTTACCATTACCGATACTGGTATTGGAATGACCAAGGAAGAGTTGGTTGGGAATTTAGGAACTATTGCCCATTCCGGCTCCAAAGAATTTATTAAACATTTAACCGATAAAGGGGATAATAAGGATCTTAATTTAATTGGTCAATTCGGCGTAGGTTTTTATTCAGCCTTCATGGTAGCGGAAAAAGTGACCATTACAACTCGCTCTTATCACCTGAATGGGGAAACCTTTATTTGGGAGTCTGACGGCGTTGGGAGTTATACAATTACTGAAGGAGAGGATCATGTTCGAGGAACAAAGATGGTTCTCTATTTAAAAGAAGATGCCTACGAATTTGCCAAGGAAGAAACCGTTCAAAGAGTCATTAAGCAATACTCTAGTTTTGTACCATACCCAATTCTGGTCAATGGACAAAAAGTAAATACAGTTGATGCCCTTTGGACTAAAAATAAAAATGAGATATCAGACAACGACTATAACGAATTTTATAAATTCATTGCTAATGCTTACGATGAACCACTTTTGCGTCTCCATTTTTCGTCAGATGCTCCTCTGAATATTAACACTTTATTATTTGTTCCTAAAGAAAACTTCGAACAGTTTGGCTTTGGACGTACTGAGCCGGGAGTCAGTCTTTATTGCAAAAAAGTTCTTATCCAGGAAAAGTCGCCCCTGGTTTTACCTGAATGGCTGCGGTTTTTGAAAGGGGTAATAGATAGTGAAGAATTGCCCCTGAATATCTCAAGGGAAACTATGCAAGACAGTGCCTTAATAAGCAAATTAAACAAAGTGGTTACTAGCCGCTTTCTTAAATTTCTCGATAGCCAGGCAACATCGGAACCGGAGAGGTTCAAAGAGTTTTGGGAGAAGTTTAATTTCTTTATTAAAGAAGGGGCAGCGAATGATTTTACTCACCAAAAAGAACTGGTTAAACTATTGCGCTTTGAGTCATCAAGCACAAAAGCTGGGGAACTAGTATCTTTGGCTGATTATATTGGTCGTATGAAAGAAGAACAATCTGCAATCTATTATGTCAATGGTCCTTCACGTGAAGTCATCGAGTCAGGCCCTTATTTAGAAGCATTTAGAGACAAGGGATTTGAAGTATTATATACCTACGCAGCAATTGACGACTATATCTTTGGCTCAATTAGAGAATATGAGGGTAAGAAACTTATTTCTGCCGATGAAGCTGAATTGGATTTAGGGGATCAGATTCAGCAGGAAAGAAGTGCGGATGCACTCTCAGAAGAAGATGTTTTAGCCTTAACTAGTTGGCTAAAAGAAGTACTCGGAGATAAAGTGACTGAAGTACGGGAATCTAAACGATTGGTCGATAGCCCGGCAGTAGTGTTCAGTCCATTTGGGACGAACAGTATGCAGCGGATGATGCAGTTAGTTAATAAAGATCTTAATAAAGTAGGGCCAAGCGTTTTAGAGATTAACGCTGCGCACCCCATGATTAAACGACTGGATAATGCTCGTAGAAATGGAGATGCTTTTGCCCAAACTGCTGCTGAACAAATATTCGAAAACGCTCAAATTGCTGCAGGTCTAATCGTTGACCCTCGCAGCATGGTTAATCGACTAAATGAAATATTAGAGCGTGCTTTAGGATAGAATTTAAAATAGGGATTGTCTAGATTAATAAGAAAGAGCTATAATAGTTCGTAGCTCTTTCTTGTTAATGATCGCAATACGATTATCTAATTGATCAATAGGAAATAAGAATTTTACAAGCCTAGTAAAATTCCTTAGACTGATAGTGATTATAGGAACAAATAACATTATATTTCCGTCACTCACTCCTTTTGGATGAATCGTTGGAGACTTGCTCTACAGGGAGGGGACACCATATTTTAAATATCAAGGTTAGTAGCTTAAGAGGGATAGCTGGGACTTTAACTATGTGAAAACGTTCTCAGGGACAGGTCGATGTTGAAGCGAATCATACTCAACATCGACTAAAATTGTGTTACAAAGACAATAAACGGTGCTACAACAAGGAGTGATCTTTATTTTGGACATAAAATTTAATGAATTCTTAAAGGAAAAGAAGTCCGACATCTCGAAACGTTGGCTAGAGGTAATATTAGCATCCTATCCCAATGATAAATCGGGTTTTTTAATGAACCAGCAAGATAGGTTTGCAAATCCAATTGGTTACACCTTTTCAACTGGGATTGACGGCATCTTAGAAGTGCTCGTCAAGGGAGAGGATTTTTCTGAAAGCATTTCTTTTCTCGAAGATATAATTAAGGTTAGGGCAATACAAGATTTTTCTCCCTCTAAAGCCATGGCGTTTATCTTCCAACTCAAAACTATTGTTCGAGAAGCGCTGGGTAAGGATATTGGGCAGAGTCAGATCGATCTTGCGTTATTAGAGTTTGAGTCGAAAATTGATGATCTGGCCCTCACTGCCTTTGATATATATGTAAAGTGTCGTGAGCAGATCTATGAACTAAGGACAGACGAACTAAAGCGGATGACCTTTACCCTGCTAAAGAAAGCCAACCTAATGTCCGAGATCCCTGTTCAGGAATTTGAACACAAAGACCAAAAATAAAGGAAGGAGGTCGTAGAGTGAAAGTCTTGTATTCTTTCATCACAGTCATTGTACTCATTATAGTGGCCAGTATTGGGGCGAGCATTGCAAATTTACACTATGTCTTTGGTATTATCATTCCTTATCTAGCCTTCATCATGTTTGTAGGTGGGTTCATTTACCGAGTCGTAAAGTGGGGGCGGTCACCGGTTCCCTTCCGAATTCCTACAACAATTGGACAACAAAAATCACTACCTTGGATTAAGCAAAATAAGATTGAGAATCCGTCAAGTGCTTTTGGTGTTATTGTTAGAATGGCTATGGAAGTCTTCTTATTCCGTTCGTTATTCCGTAATACTAAGACAGAATTAAGAGAGGGGAAAAACGGCCCTGAACTTTCCTACGGCTCAGCAAAGTGGCTTTGGTTAGGAAGTTTGTTTTTCCACTGGTCATTCCTGATAATTATTGTTAGACATCTTAGGTTCTTTCTGGAGCCTGTTCCTTTTCTGGTTCAAGCTTTTGAGAATGTTGATGGGATGTTACAAATCGGGTTGCCTGCAATCTACTTGACAGATGTTTTTATTCTCATCGCAGTCACCTTTTTATTCTTCAGAAGACTTGTTGTTCCACAGGTTAGATATATTTCACTTCCTGCTGATTTTTTCCCGCTCTTTATGATTATGAGCATCGCCGGTACCGGTATTCTAATGCGCTACTTCTTTAAGGTTGACCTGGTGGCTGTTAAAGAATTAGCAATAGGATTAGCTACTTTCCAACCGGTTCTGCCAACAGACATTGGACCGATGTTTTTCATCCATATATTCCTGGTCAGTATACTCTTTGCTTATTTCCCCATGAGTAAGCTGATGCATATGGGTGGTATTTTCATGAGCCCAACCCGTAATATGATGAACAATAGTCGTATGGTAAGACACATTAATCCATGGAATTACGATGTTGAGGTTCATACCTATGAACACTATGAAGATGAATTCAGAGATAAGATGAAAAAAGCTGGTTTACCGGTAGAAAAGGAGTGATCGTGGATGGCACCGAAAGTTAAACTTCCTAAGCCGGGAGAATTATCTCAGATAGATTTTAAAACTCCGGCGACAGATTGGATGGATACGCCTGTTGAATTCAAACCGGGTACCTACTGTTGGGGAGCAAAAGAAAAAGACTTGTTGACACTAGGCCTACCTAACCCAAGACAATGGTCGCCAGCCGACGAGGACTGGAAAATACCTGAGGGATGGGAATCTACTATCCTAGATGGGATTGCAGAAAGACTTAGTAAGTATCGCTCTTTCAAGATTTTTATGGATATTTGTGTTAGATGTGGTGCCTGTGCCGATAAATGTCATTTCTATATCGCGACTGGTGACCCCAAGAACATGCCTGTCCTTAGAGCAGAATTGCTAAGATCAGTCTACAAAAAGTACTTTACAAAGTCCGGAAAGTTTCTCGGGCGTCTAGCTGGTGCCAGAGAACTTAATATGGACGTCTTAAAGGAATGGTGGTCATACTTTTTCCAATGTACAGAATGTCGTCGTTGCTCGGTCTTCTGTCCTTATGGTATTGACCAAGCAGAAGTAACGATTATTGGTCGGGAACTTCTTAATTTAGTTGGCTTAAATATTGACTGGATTGCAGGGCCTGCGGCAGCCTGTTATATGAAAGGTAATCACCTTGGCTTAGAACCCCATGCAATTACAGGCAACATTGAGTCCATGGTTGATGATATTGAGGATATTACCGGGATTAGGGTGAATCCAACCTTCAACAGAAAAGGTGCCGAGATTATGTTCGTCACTCCTTCAGGGGATCTTTTAGGCGAACCGGGGGTCTACACCTGTATGGGATATCTCATGTTATTCCATGAGTTGGGGCTTGATTACACTTGGAGCACCTACGCTTCTGAGGGTGGAAACTTCGGTTTCTTCACTTCTAACGAAACTGCGAAGAGACTTAATTACAAGATCTACGCGGAAGCTAAACGATTAGGCGTTAAATACATCATCGGCGGAGAATGCGGTCATATGTGGAGGGTCTTGAACCAATATATGGACACCTGGCATGGCCCAGCAGACTTCCTTGAAGTGCCGGTTTCGCCAATAACTGGTACTGTTTTTGAAAATGCCAAATCAACTAAAATGATCCATATTTCCGAGTTTACAGCTGACTTGATTAAGCACAAAAAGCTGAATCTTGACCCAACTCGCAACGACCATCTGAAGGTGACCTTCCATGATTCCTGTAATCCATCGAGGGGTATGGGAATGCTGGAAGAACCTCGTGAAATTATTAAAGCTGTATGCAATAATTTCTATGAGATGCCTGAAAATACAATTCGCGAGAAGACATTCTGCTGTGGAAGCGGATCCGGATTAAACGCTTCTGAAAATATGGAACAGCGTATGAGAGGCGGTTTCCCGAGAGCAAATGCTGTTAAGTATGTTAAAGAGAAACATGGAGTTAACATGCTGGCCAATGTTTGCGCGGTGGACAGGGCTGCCCTACCTGCACTAATGGATTACTGGAATCCCGGGGTAGGAGTAACTGGTGTTACAGAATTAGTTGCTAATGCACTCGTCATGAAAGGCGAGAAAGAAAGAACTACCAACCTTCGCTTTGAAGATTTGCCGGGAAAAGGAGGTAATGAGTAATGTATAAAGGCGGAAAAATTATTGCTTCACTCATTATCTTTGCGGCACTTTTCACCATCCCATTCTTCTACAATATGGGGAAAGTCAATGCTGGACCGGATGTAGCCCTTGAAACCCCTGCTATCCAGCAACTATCCGATAAACAATGTGTTGAGTCACCGGAATTTATGCGGGCCAATCATATGAAACTCCTCAATCAATGGAGAGAGGAAGCTGTACGGAATGGCCAGACTGTCTATACCAACAGTCAAGGAACAGAGTTTCAAATAAGTCTTCAAGACACGTGCCTAAAATGTCATGCAACTGGATCGGCTTCGAACGCAGTAGTTTTGAGTAACCCTGCTACAACGACAACTGGAGTCAGCAACCCAGCGATCAACGAATCACCTGAATTTTGCGCCTCCTGTCACGATTATTCTGCTGTAGAGCCGAAATGTTGGAGTTGCCATTTTGAGCCAAAGGAGGCAGCGAAATGAGCATCAATAGACGACAATTTCTAAGAAGAGCGGGTATGGTCACTGCATTGGGACTAGGAAGTTCACTTGTAATCACAGGTTACCGCAAGAAAGATGCTGCGGCTTCTGGATATGCAAAGGCTCCTAAGGATATGCCGGCTAAACGATGGGCTATGGTCGTTGATATGAGTAAATTCAAATCAGAGGCTGACTTCGAAAAGGTTATAGAAGCCTGTCACAAGTTGCATAATGTCCCTAAGTTTCCTAATACCAAAGATGAGATCAAATGGATTTGGAAAGATGATTATCATCATACCTTTGCTGGCGGGCATAATGAATATTTGGATGAGCATGTGATGCATAGTCCTTTTCTGGTAACATGTAATCACTGTGATAACCCTCCTTGCGTCAGAGCGTGTCCCACACAGGCCACATTCCAAAGACCCGACGGTATTGTTGCAATGGACTTTCATCGATGTATTGGATGCCGATTCTGTATGGCAGCTTGTCCGTTTGGAGCTAGAAGTTTTAACTTCAAAGATCCGAGACCATTCATTGAAGAAGTTTCCACAGAATATCCAACAAGAACACCAGGTGTTGTAGAAAAATGTAATTTCTGCTACGAACGACTTGCAGATGGACTCATGCCTGCATGTGTGGAAAAGTCCAATGGGGGATTAATATTCGGAGATTTGGATGACCCAAATTCAGAAGTGCGTAAAATTGTTGGCTCAAAGCTTACAATTCGACGTAAGCCAGAACTGGGAACTCAGCCGAGTGTTTACTACCTAGTAGGAGGTGGCGAACATGCTTGAGAAAGCGCTATCCGGTAGTAAAAGATATTGGATTTGGGTTACACTACTATTAGGGATTATCGCCGTAGGGTTCGTAGCCTATATGAACCAGTTTAACAACGGTTTAGGTGTTACAGGAATGAGCAGGGATGTATCCTGGGGATTATACATTGCTCAGTTTACTTTCTTGGTTGGGGTTGCTGCTTCTGCGGTTATGCTTGTCTTACCTTATTACCTGCATGACTTTAAAAAGTTTGGCAAAATGGTTATCCTTGGAGAGTTTTTAGCAATTCCGGCTGTTATCATGTGTATGCTGTTTATTGTTGTCGACTTAGGACAGCCTATGCGTATTATGAACGTAATTCTTCATCCAAGTCCCAATTCGGTTATGTTTTATGATATGATAGTCCTATGCGGTTATCTTCTCATAAACCTAGTGGTTGGCTGGACGACACTTGGTGCTGAACGTAAAGGCGCTCCATCACCAAAATGGGTTAAACCTATTATCTATCTGTCAATTCCTTGGGCTGTTAGTATTCATACTGTCACAGCTTTCCTATACGCTGGTTTGCCAGGCAGGCATCTTTGGCTGTCGGCTATTATGGCAGCACGCTTCCTTGCCTCAGCCTTCGCGGCAGGTCCTGCAATCTTGATTCTTCTCTGCTTTATCGTTAAGAAGGTCAGTAAATTTGATCCAGATCCGGGTGTTGGCGCAATCCAATCTCTGGTAAAGATCGTTAGATATGCTATGATTGCCAATGTGTTCTTCTATATCCTAGAGCTTTTCACAGCATTCTATAGCAATATCCCTGAATATAGTGCACCTTTAAGGTATATATTCTTTGGTATGGACGGTCACTACAGTCTGGTTCCAATTATGTGGACTGCAGTAGTTTTAGCCTTTTTGGGAATTGCCATGCTTGTATTCCCAAGTACACGTATGAATAAAGCAACCTTAATTATCGGTTTGCTATCAATCATTATTGCAAACTGGATTGATAAAGGTATGATTTTAATTGTAGCTGGATTTGTACCCAATTCTTTTGAGAGAGTTATTGAATACGCACCGACTCTTAATGAGATTTTGGTGACCTTAGCAGTCTACGCAATCGGGATGCTCCTTGTCACAATATTATACAAGGTTGCAATCTCAGTTAGAGAAGAGAAGGCAAATTAGTTTAATTGATGCTCTTTTGGTACCAGTTTGAGATAGAATGGGAGCAATTCAGGGTATATACTATACTTCTTTGAATTTACCTCTCCACTCAAACAGTATCAATTTTATAAACACACATAAGGAGGAATATTAATTATGGCTCAACTAGTAGTAGGAGATGCAACTGTTGAACTGGACGAAGACGGTTTTCTTGAGGATTTTGCAGTATGGAATGAAGATGTAGCTAAAGCACTTGCTGTCACAGAGGAAGTACCAGAGCTTACAGAAGAACACTGGGCAATGATCAACTATCTCAGAGGTTATTTTGATCAATTCGGTGTTGCTCCAATGGTTCGTAAAATGGTTAAAGACACAGGCTACGACCAAAAGAAAATTTATGAACTGTTCCCAGCTGGCCCTGGAAAAGGCGCTTGTAAAATTGCTGGACTTCCAAAACCAACTGGTTGCGTATAAGCTATTTGTTTTCATAGCTTAAATTAAGTTATATAAGTCGATCACTATACGTGATCGACTTATTTCTTGTTTAGGGTATTGCTGCATACTACTATTAATTGGACAGCAACCTTAAAATGAATCCACAAAAGAAAAGAAAACCTAGTTAACAAATAAGTTTAACACTGTAAAAATCCATAAGCACTCTCATTTAACCTAGTCTGGTAAATTTAACTGACTAATTGCAGGAGTTCTAGAGCAAAATGTAGAATGAGATCATATTTGATGGGAGTGTTTAAACTGGAATACCTTGAGTATGAAACTAAGATCGTTAGCTCAACGTCTTTCGACCCTTGGCATAATCTAGCTTTAGAAGAGTATTTATTCAGAGAGATTAAGCATAATCAAGTAATTTTATATCTTTGGCAAAACCAGAATACTGTAGTCATTGGAAGAAACCAGAATGCTTGGAAAGAATGCCGTTGCAATGAATTGGAACAAGCTGGCGGAAAGTTAGCTCGTCGTTTATCAGGCGGAGGTGCGGTCTATCATGACTTAGGAAATCTTAACTTCACCTTCATTATGGACAGAACCAAATATGATTTAGAAAAGCAATTAAGAGTAATTTTAGAAGCTGTAAGGACATTTAATATTAATGCTCAATTCACAGGACGTAATGACTTGACGGTAGAAGGGCGCAAGTTCTCTGGAAATGCTTTTTACTTTGAACGAGATAAAGCATATCATCACGGAACAATTTTGATTGACGTTGACGTAACCAAACTCGCTGCTTACCTTCAAGTATCAAAAGAAAAGATAGTATCTAAGGGAGTTGACTCGGTTCAGGCCAGAGTAGGGAATTTAAACCTATTTAGTTCGGAAATATCCATTGAGTCAATGAAAACTGCTCTAATGAAAAGTTTCCAAGAGCTTTACGGCAAAGTTTCTGAACCTCCTATAATAGTTAGCGATACAACATTTCCTCTTGAAAATCTATATAATAAATACTCATCATGGGATTGGCTATACGGTAAAACACCTAACTTTGATATTGTTCTTTCAAAACGTTTTCTTTGGGGTGGAATAGAGCTGGGTTTAAGATTGTCAAATGGATTAATCGATGATGCTAAAATATATTCAGATGCAATGAATAGCCATTTAATCGACAGGATTGCTTTAACACTCCTAAAGTTACCTTTGCAAATAGACTTAATAGTAAACGCGATTAGAGGAATCGATGTTGACCAAGAGGATCAAGTGATAATTGATGATATAATAAATTGGCTTTTAAGTGGCGTGATCTAAGTAGGGGGTTAGACTTTATGGAACAACTTGAGTATCGTATTTTAGATGAGGAAAAAAACTATCCTGCACTTTATCATTTTAAAGCAATTCCAAAAGATGAAGTCATGGTTCGTTTTCTTGCTGACTATTTAGTAAAAGATGGAGTTGTGTACGAAAAAACATCAAATGCAATTGAAGCACCATTATATATAATCTATGTGAAATTGACACAAGACGAAAAACCTTTGTTGAAGAGTTCTCCATCTAAGGTGAGTTTAGGTTATATTGCTCTTGAGATCCGGGAATTTAGTGAATATGCGTCAGAATATCCTATTATAACTAATTTAGAATTTAATTCATTATCTGATCTTGCTCTGCTGGCCCAATGCAATTATTTTATGTTAGGCAATGAGGAGTGGGAAAAAACCTCATTTGAAGTTGATGAAGATCGACAAAGATATGTTCTCTATGCAATTAGAGTAAGTAAGTAAAGTAAGTTGTAAGTAAGTAAGTAAGTAAG
>NZ_JMGA01000009.1 GCF_000765145.1 Desulfosporosinus sp. HMP52
GGTCTTCCCATTATTTTGTCACAAGTGAGGGCTTGAACACATAGGCTATGAGTAAGGTTGTACAAATCCATCTTGTCTTATGGGAGCTTTTCTCCGGAAAAGCTTATGAATAAGCAGAGGAGCTAGAAAATCATGGCGAAGGGAATAAGTGAGCGAACGCCACAGATTATCGCGGCGGAAATTAACAGTATTAAAGATCAGACTGGCAGAATGCTGCTTTATAGCTCTGTCGAGATCGGACGGCGCCTGACGGAGGCTAAATCCATGGTCAATCATGGAGAATGGGGAAAGTGGCTGGAGAGCTCGGTGAGTTACTCCCAAAGCACAGCCAATAAACTCATGCGCCTCTTTGAAGAGTATGGGGCCAAGCTCACCACCGGACAGGACAGTTCAAATTCGGAATCGATTCCGAATTTGAGCTACACCCAGGCGATTATCCTCCTGGGAATTCCCGAGGAGGAACGGGAGTCCTTTGTGGCAGAGCATGACGCAGCGAATATGTCGACCCGGGAGCTTAAACAGGCAGTCCAGGAAAGGGATCAGGCTGTTAACGAAAAAGCGGAGCTTCAAAATGCTCTGACCGCCAACCAGGGCACAGTCACTGAAATAGCCTCTGAGCGGGACGAGTTGAGAAAACAGGCCTCAGGTTTCCAAGCGGCCATCCACACGAAAGAGTTGACCATCAAAACTTTACAGGGGAAACTGGACTTAGCCAGACAGAGTGAAGCTTCAGTTGAAAAAATCGCCGTCCTGGAAAAGGATATCAAAGTCGCCCGGATCAAGCTGTCGGCCAACAAAGTCAGCTTTCTCTACAACAATATCGCCAAAGAGTTCGAAGACTTGCTGAGTGAACTGACTAAGCTGGCCCCGGCGGATCCGGAAGCTCATGAAAAGTATAAGAGTGAGGTAAGCGGGCTGATCGGGAAAATAGCGGAGAGACTGTAAGGCTGCTGTCCAGGCCCAGGTGCAGGTAGGGTTGCGGCACTATCTGAAAATGGTTTATTTGATGTTACGAAATCAAGCCACAGCGCAGACCTGACAGCACTAACAAGACAGTAATGTTTTGAAAACCCTCGCCTGAAAAAGCGAGGGTTGTTTGATTTTATTGGAATAAATCTCTTAATCAAAGGTAGAAAAAGAGGAAATGGAAAAATATTATGGAAATGTAATAAAAAATTAATTAATTAGAGGTGATCACACCAAGTTTACAAATGTTGGAGAGGAGAAACGTATGAGTACACTTTTCATAGTTTTGGCCTTTATCAATCTTGCCACTTGGATACTTATGGGCTCAATGTTCTTCAGTTATTTGAAGAGCAAGCCAATTTTTAGTGGTACTAGTTGTTCCGAAAAGGGTACCACTTATACTTCCTTATCTGTGGTAATCCCAGCGTGTAATGAAGAAGAGTCAATCGGAAAGGCGATTAGTCAATTACTAGACCAAGATTATCCGAATTTTGAAGTGATAGTCGTTAATGATCGTTCTACAGATCGCACGAGAGTGATTCTTGATAAACTTAAAATTATATATCCTCAATTAAAAGTTGTAAATATTTCAGATTTACCCCCCAATTGGTTAGGTAAAAACCATGCTGTTTATCAAGGAGTGAAAGAGGCAACAGGTGAGTGGCTACTTTTTACAGATGCCGATGTTATGTTCTCCCCTGGAAGTCTAAAGAAAACCGTAAAGTACTCGATGGAAAACAAGCTTGA
Organism: Desulfosporosinus sp. HMP52; assembly: GCF_000765145.1. GTDB lineage: Bacteria > Bacillota > Desulfitobacteriia > Desulfitobacteriales > Desulfitobacteriaceae > Desulfosporosinus. The sequence continues at coordinate 1,714 of NZ_JMGA01000009.1, forward strand.
TCACTTAACAATCACTCCTGACATAACCTACAAAGGTTTTTTCTACGGCGGTTTTATCTCCTTTTTCGTTCTGGTTGTTACTGGTTTTTACCTAATTAGTAAGAGTGCTGGAATCGGTGCTTTTAACCTCATAAAAAGATCTACCTATCAAGAAATTGGCGGTTACGAGAGATTAGCAATGCAACCTGTTGATGACGTTTCTTTAGGTAAATTAGTTGTGTTGAAGGGATACAAACAGGGTTTCGGGTTTAGTAAAGGCTTAATATCAGTAAAATTATTTGATAACCTAGGTGCCATGCTAAAAGGTATTGAGAAAAATCAATTTGCAAGTATTAATTATAAAGTTCTGCCCACTTTAGCATTTTGTTGGTTCATTCTTTTTCTTCATGTTTATCCATACGCGGGAATGTTCCTGGGATCCGAATGGGCGAGAGCAATGTGTGGGTTTTCCATCATTATATTAGTAGCTATTTATTATCATTTGAAGAAGTACACCGTTGTGTCATTAAGGTATGTTTTAATTCATCCTTTATCAGCTATACTGTACTTTTGGGCGGTATTAAACTCGATGGTCAAGATTCTAAGTAGGGGCGGTCTCAAATGGCGGGGGACAGTTTATTCTTTAGAAGAGCTGAAGAAACATATTATTTAAGAGAAAGTAATAAGTATTCTTATCAAATACATCAAAAGAGTGCAAATTGAACTAGGTATTATCCTCAGGAGTGTTTTTCCACTGTCTCGTTCAGAGATAGAGGCTAAATAGAAGGGAGGAGTAAGACTATGAATGTTCTTTTTTGGGTATTGTCCTTAGTTTCTGTCTTTTTGGGAGTAAGTACAGCCGTGCTTTTACTCAGATATACTGTCCTCAGTTTGTTTGCAATCTATAATTACTTGTCCAAACTCATCGATATCTCACCTAGTTATTTTCTAATTCACCCCATATCGGCTTTACTTTGTATTGGAGCAGGAATAAACTCTGTCGTTAAGACTCTAAGCCGTGGTGGTACCGAATGGCGAGGAACCTTCTATCCCTTAGAAGTATTGAAGAAACATATTTAAGTGCAACGTTAGAACAGCCTTACATCTATGGCCTAAAAAAGAGAAGAGAGCAGGTTGAAACAATTCATGTCTTTGCCGATAAAGGCTATGATGATAAGGATGAAATTAAGGCAGCCTAACGAGCATGATATCGCGAGAGCTGTCGAGGAGTTGAGCTGGGTATGATAAAATTGACCGCTCGGAAACCAAATAAAGTAAGGCTTGAGAATACTCAAGTCTTTTTTGTTATAATGCCATTTTTCCTAAGGTATGGTATATAATGGATTGTGAGAAGAACATGCCGAAAAATATAGAAGAGTGAGAGGAGGAGTGTCGTGAGAACTTCTAAGATACTGACATATATCTTGTACATATTAGTTCTGCTTGGCGCTCTGGCAGTTGCTTCTTGGGCGATGTTTATGATCAAAGTATGGGTAGGTAGAAATTATACACCAATACCAGGGTTTATTGGATCTAGTGTAATTAATATATTATTAGGCTTATTATCATGGGAGTTCCATCAGGTGTTTTTGCTTTTTATTTGGTTTTAATTTTTACGTTGCCAATTCGACTTCCAAGTTTCCTTTCCTATAATAACTTGTTCTTTCAGGTCTCAGGAATAATTTGCGGATATACACTTATAACTAGTTTTTATAAGAAAGAAGCAATGTTAAGGGACGAGATCCAAGAATTCTATAAAAGTTAGTCCGATTATTATTATGAACATATTAACAACGCTTTTAGTGTTAGTTTCGATTGCTATTGCTATGATTAATGCAAAGCATTGGCGTACCATTCTTATCCTGTGACGCTTTCGTAGGAAATTGTGCAATAGCAATATATAAAAAGGAGATATTATGAAAGTATCAACAAAAAAGTCTCTCGAAAGGAATTTCATAAATCTTGCTGTTATAACTATAACTTTTCTCATTGTTAATCTGATAATTAGGGATTCATTTTCTGATATCGAGTGGGATGTGTTATTTGTTATGTATTTAGCATTTTTTATAACCTCTCTAATGAGGAGTTATAAAGAATAAATTGGTAATGTTATTTTGGTATGAATTTTATGGTGAAAAGATATGATTCTAATGAACTACATTCTATTAAGTGTAAGATATCTTGGCTCTTAGGGAGGGACAAAGTTAAAAAGATATAAATGCTAATGGGTCAGTTATTTATAATATTAACTAAACTGACTTAGAAGAGTAAAACTTCCATAGCCCCTTCCTGTATGAAATGCTTGATTGATATCTGACGGTCTGGCATTTTTATTTTTTATTCGGTAACTTCCAAGATCTAAAAGGATATCAAGGAAATGTGTGGAAGGATACAATTAGGTCGTCATGGCTAGGAAATTATTGTCGGCAAGATACCAAGAAGGGGATATAGATGATGCAGGGTTTTAAATAGTGTAAGGTCGCCTCCACCAATCAAACCCCGTAAATTTTGGTGGATGTTGATTTAAAGAAGACAATCCTTAATTTAGGGAATATATCTACGACGATATTTTCTATGTTAATAGAAACAAGTTTTATACATAGGATTGTTACCACAATATGCCGGAGTTACCTATTATTATGGTTGGATTTGTTTCATGCCAGGAATAAAAGAGTCAAGGGAACTAGGTTTGAGGAAGAAGAGGTGTTTTATGAGCGATTATTCCGAAACTTTAAAGTATTGCTCATTGGAGTTTATTAAGGGAGTAGAGTTTATTGAACAACAATTATTAGACAGTATATCTGAATGCGAAACAAATAAGAAAAAACTAGACCTTATATTTTCGATAGAACTTTCCTATGTTTTATTTAAGCTTGGATCTACAATTGCTACAAAGTACTTAAATTCAATTGATGAAGAAGATTTCCCTGATTCGGAAATTATATTTGAAAACCCTCACATCCTTTACTATTTGTATAAAATGGGATTTGGAACAAGCGAGTATTTCATGGAAGCATATGATGCCTTTATAAAGGATAATCAGACGGTAAGAGGATTTATTAATTCAAATCAAATTTCACACACTGGTTCAATGAGGGTACTGACTTTGGTGGAACCGGATTCAGAGGCTACATCTCTTGCAATTAAGTACTTACTAGACAACTATCAAAGGTTTAGAGCGGATGAAATATCTGTAGGAATTCTTTCGTTGATAGAATATGATTATTATGGTTATAAGGCATACATAGAACAAATGGCTGAACTTCTAAAGAAAAGTTTTACAGACATAGGTTATATCACAGCATATAGAGATGAGCCTGATATAGAAGCTACTAGCCTTGCCATACAAGCTCTTGTAAATGTTTTTGGCAAAGAAGATTCTTATGTTGTAAAAGGGATAAGTTGGCTAAAAAGTATTCAGAAAAATAATGGTGATTGGGGATCATATTATTCCAATGGACATGTGTTATTAGCGCTGATGAGTGTAGGAGAAGGGCCAAAGGTATCCTGTGAAGAAGTTGAAAGAACGAAGATGTTGCATAAACAGGAGCTGCAATCTGTTAAGCCCAATTTAGTTGGGACTATTCCTTTTGATGGTGATTTTTCAATTAAAAATACAGTAAAAGGAATGATTTATAGTAAGACAAGCAAAATCTGGATATGTTCGAGATTTATAACAGAATTTTGGACTGATTTAATAACATTAAAGAAAGAGAATCCCGAGATTGATATACGTATAATCACTATACCCTTAAAAGAAGCGAGATCGAAAATAATGGGAGATGGCAAAAAATATGTGGATATTGCCTTTGATTCATTGCAACGAACATTAGAGAGAAATTTAAAAACCACCAACTATTTACACGCTAGGTGTGTGATTACTGATAGTTGTATCATAGTATCATCTGCAGATTTATCCACTGAGCAACTAGAAAAAGAATTTAACTTTGGTATTTGGACAAAGGATAAAGAATCAGTTGATTGCGCAATACGACTTTATCAAAAGCTTTGGAATGAAATTGAAAAACCGATTGTTGATTAAGCGTTTCTATGGAGCCTGATTTCACATTATAACCATCAATTACAGTTTCATTATTAGGGTTTCTAGCAGTGTCTGTTCACCTCCACTAATTGTACTCTCTTATAGGGACGATAAGTTAAAATAAGCATTGACCAAAACATTCGACGGCACCACCAAAAGTTAATGTCGTCGTTTTTACTTTTCATAGCTTCTGTCTTATTGTTTATAGGTGTAAGTCGACATTAACCGGCCTTCGCATAACTTCTAGATAATTTATGAGGTTCTTAGAAAGAGAAAAAGCCATTGATGAATATTACGGGTCAAGAGAGAACCGCAGTTCCGGAATGATGGCTCAATTTGCTCTGGATTATTCAATTGATGAACCTCCTGTTGTTGTACTAAACCTAGGGGGAATTGATCTTATATGATTGTGTTAAATATATTCTTCTTAATAACTCTCGGAGTTGCGGTTATCGCTGGATTCGCAAAATACGGTTTTATCCTTCGAGGGAGGTTCTCTTATTGGATTGTCGGAGGGCTTACGACGATACTCGTCGCGATTATTATCTTCTTGGCTGTGATGGATAACTCTATTCTATTTCCGTATTTTATAGACTAGCAACTCACATCACTAGTAGCCGCTGCCAAGAGCTCACTTTGCATTTCCTCAAATGCATTAGGCAATAAATCGAATGATTCCTCAAAAACTCTTTCCATCAAATCTTTCCACGGTCCAGAAACACTTGCCCAATCATCGCCCCAATTACTATTGACATAACTATAGGCTTTTGAAGGCTTTTCTTTTGTAGGTGCAGTATAGCCTAAAATATCCTCGATACAGTTACAAAGCATATGACGCTTAGTGGGGTCACCAACTGCATTCAAAATCGGTCCATTATGCATTTCAGCGTTTGCGACACCTCCGTCTTCATCGTGGATAACTACGGGATCAATACCCATTGATTTTAGATATTTAACCAAGGAAGAAATGGTTGCTTTTCCGCGTGCCTTAATAATCTGCCATTTTTGAAGAATATCTTGTCTGACTTTTTCAGGCATTCTATTTATTGATTCCCTTAGCACGATGTCTTCAGTATCACCTTCAACAATTAGAACTTTTTTAGCAAAAAATACTCTAGCAACATAGTCATCAATTTTAAGTAACATTTTCACATAGGTCTTTTCATTCTCTTGTAATTCCTTAAAAGCCTTAGAGGTATTAAATGGATAAACTCGTATTCCTTCGATATCAAGTACTTGTCCATTTACTTCAATTTCACAAGAGCCTAAACAAAGATTATTAAGAGTTTGTGAGGGCTTTTTACTTAAATCAATCATGTAAGGGGAATGCGTTGTACACAGAATCTGATTGTTTCCCGATGATGCTAAGTCATAAATTGTATCTCTTAATTGATTAGCGGCATTTGGGTGCAAATAAATTTCTGGTTCTTCAAAGCCAATTAGCAATGGACGTATGAATTCACCTTCATGACGTTGCTTATTATTATCACGGATGTTTTTATAACGGAGCAATGCGAAAACTGCTGAACGAACCATTCCTGTTCCTTGTAAGGATACTGAAGTATCCACATTACTGGACATACTCACATCGAATTGTGGTTTAATAGCAGAGTTAGGGTCAGAAAGACGAGGTTGGGCTCGAATTCCCGTGTGTGGAAACACATCGTTTAGAACCTTATTTAAGTCCTTCATCATTTTGCCGAACTCCCTATCTTCATCGGATGGATCTAGTTCGAGGGCTAGTTGGTTCAGGTAATATTGTGCTTGTCTGTAATTCTCTGATTCATCTCTAACGCTACTAAATAATTCGTTAAGAGTTTTTACCAGAGTTCCTGAATCTTTATATAGCTCTTCAGTCCTATCTTGTGCAGGTATCAGTAGGAACTTAGGTAGCTTATGTAAGATATTACCAGGAATACCGCCTGGATTATTAACCCATTCTTCTTGGTTTTGGTCGAAATCGTTAAGATCATCTAACTGCCTAACAGCTTCTAATAACTTTGATGACAATCTTTTGTCTTGTGTTAAATTACCGCATAAATCCACTAAAACATCTGGATCAATACCTGCCTCGATGAAATCATTGGGTGATAGGCAATTTGCAAAAGTGGATTTTAGGGTCTTCTTGAATTCTTTCATTTCTACGGTATAATCGCGATTTGGTTCAAATGTTTTTCTGTAGATAACGCTTAATCCAGTCTCTTCCGAACCATCCGCTATTTCATAAGGAAAAAGCCTACCTCTGAAGCCAAACCATTGTGCGGCTTCTTCTGGAACATTACGAAATTCCGCGGTTAGTACAATTTTGTGTGCCAGTCGTGTGCTTAAACCATCGGCCCCCTTAATTTTCAAAAACTCATTTTCAGGTATTTTTTTAGTGTCACTGAGCAAATAATCCAAAGCAGCTAAAACCGAGCTTTTTCCGATATTATTTTCTCCGATTAAAAACGTTGCATCAGATAAATGAATTTGAGTATTGACATGTCGTCTAAAACCCTCAATCCTAAGGTTATGTAGCCTCATAATAACCACTCTCCCACATATCATTAATTAGAAATTGAATTATTTTAATCAAAAATTTATTTGGAAAGAATAAATTTTTTGTAAATACAAATAGGCTTAACCTTCTCGCAAATTTTAGGTCAAGAGGTCAATTAATCATTCGAACAGAAATATCAAAATCACTTAAAGTTCAAACCAACGTTCTTCCATAGCTATCTTTCCAACTGGAATAATTTCTGAAGCGACCATTTCTTTATAAACTTTTTCTGCTACAATTAATAAATCCCTGGGATAGTTCTTGATGTTGTCAAAGATTTTTTGGGCGATTTCCATAGGCATTTTTTCATCATTTCTTATTCGTATAACATTAAAAGAATATAAATCGTATTCTAATGAAAGATTATAAAGTTTGGCTGAGTAAAGCAACAAATTTCCCCATAACGTATAATCTTTTTCTTTCATTTCAGAAAGGACATTTAAACAAAAAAATAATATTGTTTTATCGTCACCTTTATAAGAATGCAGATACTTTAGATAAATTTTATCAGCGATTTTATTAAATCTATTTCCTAAAGCAACAACGAGTCTTTCTGATAAGTGGTCGGTATACTCATAGAGTTTTAATGAATCTTTTTTATTTATATAATTTTTAGAGATAATTGATATTAGTTCTAATATTTTTTGCCATTTGTCTTCATCCACTAATTCAATGTAAGTTTCTATATATTTATGAAGTTCAAGGATTTTACTCATACTTCCCCAAGTTAAGAGAAAAAGACAAACAACTAACCCATGCATATTTTTTTCCACGGAATTAAATTGATCCTTCCACCAATTCACAGAAGCCCTTTTTGCATAAAAAAGTCTATTACAAATAGGCTTAGATTCATCGAATAGACTACTTGGTTCTTTAGGTGTAGAACTTGCATCTAATTTAACCATGCCAGCTATATTCGCGATTACATAATGTATCCATTGATCTCCCCATAAATCATACGAGGTTTGAATAATTTGTTCATATGGGGCAGTGCTATTTATCCACTCATCTATACTTAAACCTCTATTATCGTACCAAACTTTGGAAATATTGTAACATTTTAATAATAAATCATTTGATACTTCACACGTATTTATTTCGGGAATATCAGAGGAGGTCCTCCGACTCAAGAAGCATGACCAAGTAATAAAATGGTCCTAAGGCCATGGCGAAATAATTGGTTATGGATGAATCTCGTGTTATAAAAAAGTTTTTTGGTCCGTTTAAAACACAATCGATTGTTAATTTTACTAGAGATTCATTATCCTCAATGAAGTCTGAATGATTACTACGTAATAAAATCCATATTAATTCTTCATCAACTATTTCGTTACAAATTATTTCAGATAACTCTTCTTTGGTTATTTCAGACAGTAAACCTAAATGATGACCAAATTTTAGCCATTGTTTAATCTTAGAAGTGTCAATAATACGTAAATACGCCTTCCATATTTCCTTGCGTTCATGCCATGTAGTATTAGAATTAACTATTTGTATCAGTTCAATTGCATAATCCCAAGGTATATCCGTATTTAAGGCCTCCCAACAATGTTGAGTAAGTTGCTCCCTCCCACATCCTGTTGGTAGAATTAAGTCTGTGGTACTTTTGGCCCTAAAAACATTACTGCTCGTAAGTAAACTGTGAAGTCCAATACTTTTAACGATTAGATTTATTACTTTAGTCATTGATCTTTGGTCCTGAGAAAATACCCAATCTGATAGTAGCATAGCCGCAAGTTCTCTTGGATATAATAAATGCTTGTATCCATCTTTTTCTGCCAAAACTAATAATCTTTCTGCGAGCGAAGGAAGTTCTCCCTTGCTAAAAAATCCGGAGTAAAATCTTGTTACATTTAACCAATAAAAGTTTGCGGCTATAGCATCGAATCGATCTGGTTTAGTTCCCGACTGCTCCATCCCTGGAGGTGAGTATGGAGCAGTTTCGTATAAATATCGTGCTGCGAAATATTCTCTTATTGGCTGCACCTCAAATTCAAAGGTGCCCTCCAATCTAGAAACAAGAAAGACTACTCTTTCGGTAACCCCTGTAAATAGTTCTTCTACTAGGGAAGAATCCTTTTGTTCATATGTTATGTAGTTCAATATTAAGTTTTTGAGATTGCTAGTACTAATTGTTCCATCAGTATGGTTGCCTTCCACTTCACAATGTAATACCCAAGCCAAATAGCCGTGAATTTCTAATATTAGTTCACGATGCAAGCGAACTATATTATTTTTTTCGGATTCACGTGCGAAAAATAGATCTATATATTGGGTATAAAGAGCGGTTCTCTTGTCTGGAAGTGAAGAACCCCTAGTATATATTAAGTTTAGAAGAATTGATAACTGCATTGCATTTCGGGATAAATCTTTTAGGTGTGAATAACTAAGTTTTTCTTTAAGAATTTTCCTAATATCACTTGCTTCATTTCCATGTATTTTTTTGGTTATTATCCACTTATTGGTGTAACTCTCTATTAAAGATTTAGTCAAGGCATCTAACCTAAAAACCGGGAAATCATTTTCTGGAAACCCCGGAGAATTTGCGAAAGCCGTTGGCCTGCTAGTTATGATAACTTGTAGAGATGCGAAACTCTCATTTAAACGTTTAATACCACGTTTAATTTCTTCAACCATTGTCCTCCTTTTGGAAATATCTGCAACCTCATCAAGTCCATCAAACACAAGTAGTATTGCGCTAACACTACCAATCGCAATAAGATCCCCTATTTCAAAATCAATACCACCTGATTCGTATTTTATTTGAGCGACTAAGAAGCTTTCAACTGATTTTGGTTTTTGATGGAATAGTTGCTCATCATCGCTAACCGAAAATGGATCTCGACCATCAAGCCAAGAGGCGAAATCTCTTAAATCAACTCTAATGGGTAATCTTAACGATGATGGTTTATGATAATCTGGTAATTGAGATAACTCCGAATCCAATCCTAGAATACGTATTCTATGAACCTGACATATGTATTGTGAAACGGTAGATTTTCCCTGGCCTGGTGCACCTTCTAAAACTATTTTAGGAAAGTAAGTTTGTATATTAGGGTTTAACAATAGTGCAGCAGCTCCAACTTGATTTTCATTATTTGAATCTTCATGATTTAAATATTGACGACAAAAATAACTTAAATCATTTCTACTAGATATTTCAATTGGAACATCAACAAATAGCTTTAAGAGATTATTCTGTAAATCAACTTGTTTAAATCTAAGTTCTCTGTCTCTTTCATACTGATTTCTAATGAAAGCTTTAATGGTAGAGGAACGTGCAGAACCCCTAATATCTAGTTCCTTTTCGATAATATACCTAAGGAAATCTGTACCTGTCATTATTTCTGGATAAGCCCATTTTATATCCCAAGAATTATCTAATCTACGATTAAGATCATCTCTCCATAAACATTGTGCAGGTACATTTAAAATACCTAGCATCTTTTGAATCTTGTCGATTGAACCGGATTCTTTATGAGCAGTACCTGGGATATTAGTGATCAAATAATATTCTTTGGCACCTTTTGGAATTAGTTCCTTTATTTTTGGTAACTCATCTTGAATTACATCGTAAAGCCATTTGTGAGGATTTTCGATACTTAGTGGTTTCCTAACGAATTTCACTTGAAAAATTATAAATTTATTTAATTTGGTAGCTTTATTTTTATGACGTACAATAGAAATTGCATCTCTGCCCCCATCAGGTTGTGCAACAGGAAAACATTGAACTTTATCGAATTCCTTTAGTAATAGAGCCTGACAAAATTCTTGAAATCTTTCAGGACCTAGATTTTCATAAATATAATCCATTTGATCACCACCTATTCTATATTTTAGATCCGAATTCTTTTTAATTTTTTAATATTCTTCATCTTATGCCAATTTTCCTCGTATAAAGTAAATTTTTTTTTATATTTAAATGTAGATAAAACATTTTTTAACTACGATTATAAATTAATAATCATACCATCAAATCGGAATCCACAAATCCATAAAAGGAGATAACCATGATTGTTACGAAAAAATACATACGTAATTTAAGAGAAAAATCCTTGCATGAAATCTCTGAAGAGACAGAGAAACGCATTCTTGAACAGTTTGGGAAGGAACCTGAACCGGACGAAAATGGACGTATATATGCCTATACTGTACAAGACATTTGGGAGCAAATAAGGAAGATGATCAGAACTGAATAGTTAAAAGAGCCATCAAAAGTGTCCATTGGTAGGGGTTCAGCTCAGTGAAGGTGGATCAGCCAAAAGCGTATAGGCGGCTCTGTCATAACGAAATATTCAATTGTGAGCCCTTTGGCGGCACAGGATGGGTTCTCTTCGAAAAACCGCCTTCTGAAGTTGAGGTCTACAACGACATAAATTCCGAACTGGTCAACTTCTTCCGAGTCGTAAAAGAAAAGCCCGAACAATTCATTCAGGTCTTTGATTATTTGCTTATCTCAAGAGAGATCTTCCAGAAATACAAGAAATTAAGTCTCGCTGGCACATGCAAGACTACGTCAGGCTAAAAGAATGCCTCTCAAAAATTCATGGGAAGTTCTTGCTCAGTATTAATGACCATCCGGAGATTCGGGAGCTTTATTTCGGGTTTAACATTAACCGGGTAGAAGTAAGATATTCGGTCTGCAGAACCGACAAAACAAGTAAGGCCAGGGAGTTATTCATAAGTAATTATGAAGTGGGGGTGGTTTAATGAAAATCTTAGCTGCCCCCATCGAAGCCTTGGCTTGGTTTGAGAACGGCAAACCCCACCCCTTAAGATTCAAGCTCGATGGCAAAGAACTTAAAATTAATAAAGTAGTCACTGTGACAGAAGAAAAACTTGCTGGCAACCGAATGCTCCTTTTCCGTTGCCAGTCTGAGATTAACGGTGATCTGCGGGCCCTTTGAGCTTAAATATGAACCGAATACGTGTAAGTGGTACCTGTGGAAGATGTAAACAGGGGAGAGTCGACAAAGCTCTCCCCTTATATCGAAAGGAGGCGTTACCATGGCCGTGCCAGCAATACATACTATGCCAGATCGTCCAATAAGGTTACAAGCTTCCCTATAACTTTGATGGGGGCTCTTTTATTTGCCAAAGATCAAGTATATATTAAGGCCTACTTTGCAAAAGCCAGCTCGAAGCGAGTTGTGGCTTTATCTAGAATTGATCGACTTTGTAGTTTACTTAACTGCAACATAGAGGACATTTTAGGGCATAAAAAAGACGCCGGGGATTAACCGGCGCTTTGCCATACTTTTATGGACATGGTCATATAGTGTAGTAGATCAGTTGGAAGTTTTTTCTTAGGGACAGAAACCCGGTGTGTAGGGGAGCGCACCGGGCTTCTGCTTTTTTGAGAGAGGACTTAATTGTTCTCCTTAGTAGAATACGAGAGATAAAAGAAAAAACCCTTGAATATCAAGAGTTTTAGCATTTTCATTATGGTGCGGTCAAGAGGACTTGAACCTCCATGCCCTTGCGAGCACTAGAACCTGAATCTAGCGCGTCTGCCAGTTCCGCCATGACCGCGTGACATTGATTATTATATGAGAAGATAAGCTATTTGTCAATTTAATTTTTCTAAAACATTAGTCTACCCGGTATAGGGAAATCGCATTTTAATTCCCTCAAGGATCTGTGCTAGAATATACACTTATATGAAAGACTGAAAAACTCCTACATGCTAGGAGTTTTTCATATTGGCTCATTGGCACCGTTTCCTTAAATTGTGTTACCGTTTTCACGAGGATCAATAGATAGGAGGAAAATTAGATGAGTATGGAAGTAGTCATATTAGGGGCCTACCTTCTCTGGAACAGTTACGTCTTTATTGCCATGGGGAGAGATAAACGGCGGGCTAAGCTGAACCGCTGGCGGATTTCTGAATCAAGTTTACTCTTAATGGGAGCAGCCCTTGGGGGAGTGGGGCTTTATGGGGGAATGAAGTATTTTCATCATAAAACAAAACATGCTAAGTTCAGAATAGGATCGCCGCTTCTGATACTATTTAATCTTCTGGTCGTCGCTTTGTTTTACTATATTGGGTGGTATAGGATTATCTAGCCCATATTTATCAGAATGATAAATACGAGAAAGGATATTATCATTTTGAAACGAATAGTTAAGTAAGACGCAAAAAAAGTCTATCAATGCTTTAATATTGTTGCTGTTGAAAAGTTAATAGTTTAAGGGTTAATAGTCATATTAACTGACATTCTGAGAAATAATACTTTTATGGGGGTAGCTTAATGGTTGAACTTATGGCCGTTAAAGATTATGCACAACAGATTGCCGAAGCTATTGCTACTGTCGTGAAAATCGATATCGAGATAGCGGATCATAAATTAATGCGGATTGCCGGGACGGGCAGATATCAGAAGCTTGTTGGTCAATCTATGGATCGGCAAGGGTATATCTACCAGGAAGTCTTAAGAACCGGACATCAATTTGTTATTGAAACCCCGGGGATACATCCTTTGTGTGCCCCGTGCAAAGCCCGGGGGAATTGCTCTGAGAAGTACGAAGTTGTCTCGCCCATCAATGTTGATGATAAAGCTGTCGGGGCGATTGGGCTGATTTGCTTCACAGAGGCTCAAGCTAAACTCATTCAGGAGAATCAGCAGTCCTATCTGATTTTCCTAACCAAGATGGCGGAAACCATCGCTCTAAAGTTGAAAGAACAAGAGTTTTTAGCAGGGCTGGTTTCAGCGAATCACTATCTGAATTCAATTATCGATTGTTTGGAAGAAGGACTGATAACCGTCGATCTTGAGGGGAATGTTCTCCACTATAACCAATCTGCCAAGCGCTTGTTCAGTGCTAACCTGCTCACGCCTAGGACTCATTTAAAGAGCTTGTTTTCCCCGCAGATAGTCTCTGACATCCTGAGAGTGGGGACTAATGTGGATGAAGTGATTGAACGAGAAGTTCAATTAGAAACCAAAAAGAATAAGGCTCAAATGATCCTGAGGGCTTTGCCTATTGATAGTGAGGGTGGAGTTAAGAGTATTGGCGTAACCCTGCGGCCATTTGACGAAATCGGACGAATTGTTCATCGCCTCTCCCTCCAAGATGCGGGATACACTATTGAGGATATTTTAGGAGTTAGTGATACGGTGCAGCAAATACGGGAACGAGCTAAGGTTGTTGCAGCCAGTCAATCGACTGTGCTGATTCGGGGGGAAAGCGGAACCGGCAAGGAAATGCTGGCACGCTCAATTCATAATCTGAGTTCCAGGCAACAAGGTATGTTCATGGCAATTAACTGTACGGCAATCCCGGAAGCCCTTCTGGAAAGCGAACTTTTCGGGTATGAGGAAGGTGCCTTTACCGGTGCTCGTAAAGGAGGGAAGATTGGAAAGTTCGAATTAGCCAATAAAGGTACCCTTTTTCTCGATGAAATCGGGGATATGCCTTTGTTTTTGCAGGCCAAGATTCTTCGAGTGCTGCAGGAGCGTCAGATAGAGCGGATCGGTGGCATAGTGCCCATCCCTGTCGATGTTCGAGTTATTGCAGCAACCCACCGCAACCTTGAGGAAATGATGGCTAAAGGAGAGTTTCGAGAAGATCTCTACTATCGGATCAATGTTATTCCTATAGACATTAAACCTTTGCGAGAACGTAAAGAGGATTTGCAGATATTATGCGAGCACTTTATTAATGGATTTAACCAGCGGCTTAATAAAAACGTTCGATTTTTATCGGATAGATTCCGACAAAGGTTGGTAGAATACAGTTGGCCAGGGAATGTTCGTGAATTACAGAACATCATTGAATACGCAATGAATTTGGCCAATGATTCGACCTTAACTGAGGAACACTTGTCGCCAAGGCTAAAAAATAATCAGGCCTTGAATCTGGAAGATGAATTTAACCTGGAAAAGGTTGAGCGGGAGACTATCCTGCGTTGTTATCAGATGTTTGGCGGAGGGGTTCAAGGTAAGGAAAAAGCCGCCAAAGCTTTGGGGATTGGGATAGCGACACTTTATCGCAAGCTTGCTCGTTATCACATAGAATAAGAAATCAGCGGTAGGCCTTATCAAAATGATTAAGGTCTACCGAAATGATAATTTATTATCAATATGATAACAAGACCAGCTATAGGGTAGAGCGAGTTTTGAGATAAGTATAGCCTATCAATCTGATAACTGGGTTTTGGGTGCAAAAATGAAAAGGCGGGATATTAGCACATTATTCGACATTATGACTAGTTGGCATGAATTTTGCACCTTTACATATGCTAGACGTTAATGGTTTCAATAATTGTTAGGGACGGGAGGAAAACAAAATGGCTTATACAGTTGTAGGAAAAAGCGTTAGAAGAGTCGATGCTGTAGCCAAGGTGACGGGCAAGGCCAAATATACGGATGATTTTTCTGAACGAAATATGTTAGTTGGGAAAATTCTGCACAGTCCCTATGCGCATGCCCTTGTTAAATCAATCGATGTCAGTAAGGCGAAAGCCTTACCGGGGGTTGAGGCTGTTCTTACGTACAAGGATTTGCCGGATATTCGCTATGCTACAGCAATCCCGGGTATAATCGAGGCTATTGCTACTGATGACGTGACTGTTGCTGAGCTTAAATATGGTACGGCGGGGCATCCGTATTCTCTTGAGGAAAATCATCGGGATAAAGAGGATCGTAATATTTTAACTCGGAAAGCTAGATTTGTAGGAGACAATATTGCAGCAGTGGTTGCCGTCGATGATTTGACTGCCTCGAAGGCTTTAAAATTAATTGAGGTGGAATACGAAGAGTTAGAAGTTTTAACAAGTACTGATGCGGCACTTAAAGAAGGAGCACCTCTCATTCATGATGATTGCGAGGGGAACATCCTGTCTTCCCATGGATATGAAATAGGAAATCTTGAAGAAGCTTTACAGGAATCGGATCATGTCATTGAAGGGGAATATGAGACCAGCATTGTTCAGCATTGTCATTTAGAAAATCAAGTATCTCATGCTTATGTTGATTCGGACCGAAGAATTGTTATCATGACCTCGACTCAGATTCCTCATATTGTGCGCAGGATTGTCGCTCAATCCCTTGGGATCTCCTGGGGTCGGGTGCGGGTGATCAAGCCTTATATCGGAGGTGGGTTCGGTAATAAGCAGGATGTTTGTATTGAGCCCTTAAATGCTGCCATGAGCTTAGCTGTCGGTGGCCGACCTGTAAGATTGGAACTATCCCGTGAAGAGGCAATGATTGATACTCGTACTCGTCATGCCTTTAAATTTAAAATTCGGACAGGGATTAACAATGACGGAAAAATCAATGGTATTCATATATCCGCCGTCTCAAACACGGGGGCGTATGCATCTCACGGACATTCCATTGCCAGCAGCGGGGGAGGAAAGTTCCGTTATCTTTACCCGACCAAGGCCTTAAAATATGATCCGATAACTGTGTACACTAACCTGCCGGTGGCTGGGGCAATGCGTGGGTATGGTACTCCTCAGATCTTCTTCGCCTTTGAATCCCACATCGAGGATATTGCCAAAAAGCTTAACCTGGATCCTATCGAGATTCGGAAGAAAAATGTTGTCAAGGAAGGTCATGTCGACCCGTTAAGTAAAAACACAATTCGAAGCTGCAGTATCCGTGAGTGTATCGATAAAGGCAGAGAGTTAATTAAGTGGGATGCTAAGAAAGCCTTGTATAAGAACCAAACCGGAGATATCCGTCGAGGGTTGGGGATGGCTTGCTTTAGCTATGCTTCAGGAACCTATCCTGTAGCCTTAGAACTGGCAGGTGCTCGAATTGTAATGAATCAAGATGGTTCGGTTCAGCTCCAGCTGGGTGCTACTGAAATTGGTCAAGGAAGCGACACGGTTTTTGCTCAAATGGTGTCTGAGGTTCTGGGAATTCCCATGTATATGGTGCATGTAATAAGTACCCAGGATACGGATATTACCCCCTTTGATACTGGGTCCTATGCCTCCAGACAAACTTATGTCTCAGGGATGGCTGTGGAAAAGGCAGCCTTAGAGGTGAAAAAGAAAGTTCTTGCTTTTGCCAGCAGCATGACAGATATTCCCGCTCATCTGTTAGACCTTAAGGAGCAATCAGTTGTTTTTAAAGATTCGGGAGAAAAGGTCCTTGGCCTGGAAGTGGTAGCGATGCAGTCCTATTATGACAGAGTTAATGCAGAGCCCATAACCAGCGATGTCTCCAATAATGCTCGTATTAATGCCATACCTTTTGGGGTTACTTTCACCGAAGTAGAAGTGGATATGAAGACTGGAAAAATTAAGATTTTAGAAATCTACAATGTCCATGACTCAGGTAAGATTGTCAATCCTCTTTTGGCAGAAGGACAAGTTCATGGCGGAGTCAGCATGGCCATCGGTTATGCCTTGTCAGAGCAATTGCTCTTTGATGAGAAGACGGGTAAACCTCTTAATAATAATTTGTTGGATTATAAACTTCCGACCATCATGGATACTCCGGATATTGGCGCGGCCTTTGTTGAGAAAGAGGACCCTACCGGACCCTTTGGTGTCAAATCCTTAGGAGAACCTCCCATCGTTTCCCCGGCTCCGGCCATCCGCAATGCGGTACTGGATGCCACTGAGGTTGCTTTCAATCGGATACCCATGAATCCACAGCGTGTCTTTGAAAAGTTTAAAGAAAAGGGATTAATCTAGTAAGGCGGTGATGAGATGTACGATATTAAAGGATACTACGATGCTGAAACCGTGAGCGAAGCAACTGCCCTGCTTGCGGAAAACCCTAATCTAAAAATAATTGCCGGCGGTACTGACGTGCTCATCAAAATGCACGGAGGGCAACTGGAAGATGCTGAGCTCCTGAGTCTGCGTAAGATTAAATCCTTGGAAAAAATTGATTTAGCAGATGATGGGACGATTGTTATCGGTGCTATGGCAACCTTTTCTATGGTTTTTCATAACACCATCCTGAAGGATTTAATTCCGATTTTAACGGAAGCAGCCATCTCTATGGGGGGGCCGCAAATCAGAAACATTGCGACCATCGGTGGAAACGTTTGTAACGGTGCCACATCGGCTGACAGCGCCTCATCCTTGTTTGCTCTCAACGCTCAGCTGAAATTAGAAAGTAAAAATGGGGAACGGGTTGTTCCGATCCGGGAGTTTTATCTAGGGCCCGGCAAGGTTGCCATTAATCCCGGGGAAATTCTGACAGAGGTGCGCATAGCTCCCGAAGACTACAAGGGCTTTGCTGGGCATTATATCAAGTTTGCCATGCGTGAAGCTATGGACATCGCCACCCTGGGAGTAGCTGTTGTTTGTAAAGTACAAGGTGGAAGTTTCGAAGAGGTTAGAATTGGCCTGGGCGTCGCCGGCCCTACACCTTTGAGATGTCTTGAAGCGGAAGAGTATGCCAAGGGTAAGAAAATCTCTTCGGATACCCTGGCGGAGATCGGGAAGCTGGCAGTGAAATCCACGAAGGCGCGAACCTCATGGCGGGCTTCCAAAGAATATAGGGAACATTTAGTGGAAGAGCTCACTCAAAGAGCTTTGAAGACGGCGGTTGTCAGTGCAGGAGGTGCGGAAGTTGTATAAACGAATTGCCTTTACCGTGAATGGAAAAGCTTATAATTTTGAAGTGGATGTGCGAGAGTCCTTGCTGGATGTCTTAAGAAGTCATTTGGGCTTCACCGGTGCCAAGCAAGGGTGCGGGGTAGGAGAATGTGGTGCCTGTAGTGTCCTTATCGATGGTGTTCCTACGGATACTTGCATTTACCTGGCAGTTTGGGCTGATGGCAAGGAGATTCGAACCATTGAGGGTGTGGCTGAAAAGAATGGCGAGCTTTCTGAGGTGCAGAAAGCCTTTGTTGACGAAGGTGCTGTACAATGCGGGTTCTGTACTCCCGGGCTGGTATTAACCACTACCGCCTTAAAAGAGAGTGGAAAAGATTACACCCGGGAAGAGTTAAAGCGAGAGCTGTCGGGACATTTGTGCCGCTGTACAGGGTATCAAAATATTTTAAAAGCAGCTGAAAAGTCTTTAGAGGGACATGTTTGCACTTGTGTTGACAGCCCTCATTATAAAGGGGAATAACAGATTTCTGCCGAGGAAGTCTTGGCTTCCTCGGCAGGTTTAAATTATATTAAGAGAATTGAGGCTTGGTAAATAATGATGAGTGATAAAATGATCCCGATTCCCTTCCCGAAGCTCGTGAATTGGATGCTGGAGGAGTACAAACGATCTCATACCATCTTTGGGGTTTCTGACGTTAAGTTTTTCCAAAAGAAAAACGATAACCAAATTGGACTTTTTGGAGAGACTATGGACACTCCTGTGGGTCCGGCAGCCGGTCCCCATACTCAGTTGGCTCAAAATATTATTGCTTCCTATCTAAGCGGAAGTCGTTTCTTTGAATTGAAATCAGTTCAAATCATGGACGAATTAGAGATTCCTAAGCCTTGTATTTTGGCGGAAGATGAGTGCTATAACACTGAGTGGTCAACAGAACTCCCGATCATGGGCGCTTTTGATGAGTACGTAAAAGCTTGGTTTGCCCTTCATATTCTACAAAAAGAGTTGTTTGGGCAAAGTGACCGACGTTTTATGTTTAATATGAGCGTTGGCTATGACCTGAAGGGTATTCAATCTCCCAAAGTTGATGAATTCATTGAAGGGCTTAAGGATGCTTCAAATACTGAGGTCTTTAAGAAGTGCAAGGCCTCTCTGTTAGAGAGTGTTAATCAGTTTAAGTTTGTTGATCAAGCTTTTGTTGAGGGGATATCTCCGACTATTTGTACCTCTATCACCTTGTCAACCATGCACGGTTGTCCTCCGGCAGAGATTGAGGCTATTATTAAGTACCTAATCAGTGAAAAGAAACTGCACACCTTTGTCAAGATGAATCCAACACTATTAGGCTATGAGTATGTCAGAAATACCTTCGACAAAATGGGCTATAAGTATATTCAGCTTAAAGAAGAGTCCTTCACTCATGACCTTCAGTTTAATGATGGTGTGGAAATGTTGAAGCGTCTTAAAGTCTTCGCTAAAGAGAATAAAAAAGACTTTGGGGTGAAAATGTCTAACACCTTGCCGGTGAAGATTGGCAGATCTGAGCTGCCCGGGGAAGAAATGTACATGTCCGGGCGAGCCCTTTATCCCTTAACCATTAATCTGGCCTATAAATTGGCCTCGGAATTTGATGGGGATCTGAATATCTCTTATTCCGGTGGAGCGGATGCCTTTAATATTGACCGGATCTTTGAAACCGGAATCCAGCCTATTACTGTTGCCACAACCTTGCTGAAGCCCGGGGCCTATCTGCGCTTTAAACAAATGGCAGATATCTTAGATCCACTCATGGGTAAAAAAGCTACCGGCAAACTTGATATGGAGAAATTAAAAACCCTTGCGGAAAGCGCTTTTGATGATGCCAATCATATCAAGGAAAAGAGAGACCTGATCAATCGTAAGACTGAGCTTAAGCTGCCGGTTCTGGATTGCTTCATCGCTCCTTGTACCGTGGGATGTCCTATTGAACAGGATGTTCCGGAATATCTCCGTTTGGTGGGAGAAGGCCGCTATGAGGAAGCCTTTGATGTGATTGTTTCTAAGAATCCATTCCCCTTCATCACAGGTACAATTTGTACTCATAACTGTATGACTAAGTGTACTCGGTTGGATTATGACGAATCTGTTCATATCCGCGGCCAGAAATTAGTTGCAGCGGAAAAAGGCTATGATGCTTATATGCAAAAGCTTCCCACTCTTAAACCTGAGTCAACGGCTAAAGTGGCGGTAATAGGAGCGGGCCCATCCGGACTGGCTGCTGCTTACTTCCTGGCTAAAGGTGGCCTGGAGGTTACGGTCTTCGACAAGCGGGCGAAGGCTGGCGGTACTGTTGAATATGTAATCCCGGATTTTAGAATTTCCCGAGAAGCAATTGATAAGGATATTAAGCTTATTGAAAAAATGGGCGTAAAGTTCGAGTTTGGCATTGATCCTAACTTTTCTGTTGCGGATTACAAAGCTAAAGGTTATCAGTATGTTTATCTGGCTATTGGGGCGGGTAAAACCAACAATCTGGAAATCGACGGGGATCAAGAGCGGATAATGGGCGCGATTCCTTTCTTGGAAGCTTTTAATGCCGATAAAGATGCTTTGAATTTAGGGAAGAATGTTGCTGTTGTCGGCGGTGGGAACTCTGCTATGGACGCTGCCAGAGCTGCTCTCAGAGTCAAGGGCGTTGAAAATGTCTATATCGTATACCGCAGAACCAAAGATTACATGCCGGCTGATCATGAAGAACTGATTTATGCTGAGGAAGATGGCGTAATCTTCAAAGAACTCCTAGCCCCTGTTTCCCTAAGCGGTGGAATCTTTAAATGTCAGAAGATGGAGCTTGGTCAACCGGATAAATCCGGGCGTAGGACACCGGTAGCCATAGAAGGTGCTTATGATGAATTGCCGGTGGATACTGTGTTATCGGCCATTGGTGAACTGATCGATTATGATTTGCTAAAACAAAACGGTATTGCGATTGGGGAAAGAGGTAAGATCTCCGTTAATGAAGACACCCTTGAAACCAACGTGGAAAATGTCTACATCGGTGGGGATGCTCTCGTCGGGCCTTGGACAGTGGTTGGTGCTGCCAAGCATGGTACTGTAGCAGCTAAAGCAATTCTGGAAAAAGAGCAACGTGTCTTCAAGCAGGAGTATGTGAATCAGATATCCTTTGATAATGAAAAACAGTTGCTGGAGATTGCTGAAAAGAAAGGCGTTATGAAACCTGTTGCCGATCACGAACTAGAGTCAGAACGCTGTTTAGAGTGCAACAAGGTATGTAATATCTGTGCAGAGGTTTGCCCGAACCGTGCTAACCTTATGATTCCGGTCAATGGCAAGGGTTTGACTAATATGAATCAGATTTTACACGTAGACGGCATGTGTAACGTTTGCGGTAACTGCGGAACCTTCTGTCCCTATTCCAGTGAGCCTTACAAGGTTAAATTGACGTTATTCTGGACGGAAAAAGATTTTATGGATAGTCCTAATGTTGGCTTCTACTTCTTGGATAACGGCTCGAATGGCGAGTTTATGCTGCGTTTTGACGAGCAGACAGCCAAGGTGAAGTTCGATCAAGCAGGCAATACAGATGCGAAAATTGACGATCGGATTTCAGCTTTTATTTGGACCATTTATAAAGACTATGAACACCTGTATAAAGTTTTGAACTAATGCACATATTGAGAGAGGCCACATTTTCAAAATAAATGAGGCCTCTCTGGACTCTAAGAACCTTAGAGAGTCGCAACTTCGTTTCAGTAGCAAGATTTAATTTTCTTATGATCGTATTGGTGGTCTGAATCGTCGTTATCAATACGGTATGGATTCCTATCAAAATGATAGGGTTACATAAGTGCCGAAGCAGAGTGGTCTGAAGGCAATGAGACGGGAATGATTTCTGAGTTTACCAATAGATGATTATCAAAACGATAAGCTTTATTGAGAATTCAGTAGGAAAAGGTCGTGTCTTAGCCATCTTTAGTTCAATCTGTCGAGTTGGCACGAATATTGCTACTGAAACAAAGCATGGGAGTAAATAGGCCTGACAAGGATCCTTGACCCCAAATTTATACTTTTGCTCTAGACCTTGTAAGTGATCTTAGGCTTACAAGGTGGTTCGGAGCAAAGTAAACCCCTTGAATTAGTTGCGGGACTTATCTCAAGGACGACATTCATAAGGAGGTGACTATTGTTTTACTTATTCTACCGCATTGAAAATAAGGAGGAAAGTTACTAATGGCTAATACAAACAACGGTGTCGCACCGGTTGACGAAATGTTACCTCCCGGGAAACTCTTTTTGTATGGATTACAACACGTACTTGCTATGTATGCCGGAGCAGTTGCTGTACCTTTGATTATCGCCGGAGCAGCAAAGTTAACACCGGCCCAAACTGCCTTTTTAATTAACGCCGACTTATTCACTTGTGGAATTGCTACCTTACTCCAAACCTTAGGGATTTGGAAAATCGGAATCAAAATCCCTGTCATTCAAGGTGTAACCTTTGCAGCTGTAACTCCCATGGTTATCATGGCTCAGACCGGTGGGATGACCATGATTTTCGGATCTGTTATTGTGGCGGGTTTGTTTACGTTTTTAGCCGCACCGTTCTTTAGTAGGTTAATACGCTTCTTTCCACCGATTGTTACAGGTACAATTATCACCATTATCGGTATTTCTCTCTTGCCTGTCGGCATTAACTGGGCCGGGGGCGGAATCGGAAATAAGAATTTTGGCTCCTTATCCTTTATCTTCATCGCCTTTGTCGTTCTAATTAGCATTCTCCTCATCAATAAATTGTTCACGGGCTTTGTCTCCCATATCGCAGTTTTGTTAGGCTTGATCATCGGTCTTATAGTAGCCGTGCCCTTTGGACTCGTGAGCTTTGCAGATGTGGCTGATGCTCCTTGGATTGGCATCACAACACCCTTTTACTTCGGTTTCCCAATCTTTGATGCCGGTGCCATAATCTCCATGATTCTGGTTATGCTGGTAGTTATGGTTGAGTCCACCGGAGACTTCCTAGCTATCGGTGAAATGGTCGGTAAAAAGATCGGTCAAGAAGAGCTTACTGCAGGATTAAGAGCAGATGGATTAGCAACTGCCCTGGGCGGAGTCTTTAATGCTTTCCCTTATACTGCCTTTGCTCAAAACGTTGGCTTGGTCGGCTTAACCGGTGTCAAGAGTCGTTTCGTTGTTGCAGCATCCGGTATAATCTTGGTTGTTTTAGGCTTATTCCCAAAAATGGCTACAATCATTGCTTCTTTGCCTAACGCTGTACTTGGCGGCGCAGGAATTGCAATGTTTGGAATCGTTGCTGCCAGTGGGATTAAGACCCTGGCCAAAGTAGACTTCGAAAAGAATCATACGAATATTTTCATTGTTGCTATTAGTATCGGGATTGGGGTCATTCCTGTAATGGTTCCGAATTTCTTCCAAAACTTCCCTTCTTGGAGCCAGACCATTATGCACAGTGGAATTACCCTAGGTTCTATCACAGCTATTATTCTCAATGCTTTCTTTAATGGAAGCAAAGGTGCCGGAGATTTAGACGAACTTAAAGCTAACGCTGGAATTCGTGAGTAATAGTAATGGGGGGTGAGAGAGTTTCCTCTCTCACCCTTTGCTGATTATGGTTAAATTCGTACATTTGAAGGGGTTTTAGAAAATGACAGTTGATTTATCCGTTATGTATTGCGGCATAAAACATGATAGCCCCTTTATCTTAGCCCCTTCACCCACAACGGATCATGTGGATCGTTTGATTCAGGCTTTTGAAGCCGGATGGGCTGGGGCCGTCTTAAAGACTGTTGCTGTTGATTCCCGAATTGTAAGTCGTGTTTTTCCCATGGTTACCAGCGTGGAACGAGAGAAGGCCTTCATCGGTCTGCAAAACATTGATCTTGTCTCCGAGCACTCTGTTGATATTGTAGAACAGAATGTAAAAGTCCTCAAAAAGAAATTTCCCCATAAAGTTGTCGTTCCCAGTATTATGGCCTTTACCAAGGAAGATTGGCAATCCTTAACCCAGCGTTTTGTTAAGGCGGGAGCGGATATTATTGAGTGTAGTATCTGGCATCCCCATGGTACTGAATGGACTCTATGTACTAAAGTTGATGAACCGGTAGGAACTGAACAAATCGCCGGTTGGGTTAAAGAAGTAGCCGGAGATGTTCCCATCGTGATCAAATTATCTGCCTCAGATTCCGATATCATTGCCACGGCTGCAGCGGTAGAGCGCAGTGGTGCTAATGGAGTCAGTGCAATCAACACCATTAAAAGTATTACCGGAGTCAATTTAGACTCCTTAATCCCTTATCCTAATATAGCGGGGGTTTCAACCTATGGAGGACTTTCCGGACCGGCCTTGAAACCAATTGCCTTACGCTGTACTGCTGAGATTGCCCAAAAGGTTAATTTAGATATTGCGTCCAGCGGAGGAATTACAACTTGGCAGGATTGTGCTGAATTTCTTCTTCTGGGAGCCAGTACTTTGCAGTTGTGCACTGCTGTTTTACGTTTTGGCATAGGAATCATCGAAGAACTAAAACAGGGCTTAGAAGGTTGGATGATGGAAAAAGGTTTTCAAAATCTAACCGACGTAATTGGTAAATCATTGCCCTATCTGGTTGAGCATTCTCGACTTCCCAGAGGGATACAAGTTGTTTCCCAAATCAATGAAGAAGCCTGTAATGCCTGCGGGGCTTGCTACACTGCTTGTCATTCCGGTGGGCATGGAGCAATCAGCTTATTTGATGGGCAACCTCGGGTGGATGTTAATACATGCATAGGGTGTGGACTTTGCCGCTCTATGTGTTTTATGAAAGCGATATCTTTAATCCGGCCTAATGGTAAACCTAGCAGTGGGTTTTAGAGTACCTGCATGTCGGATTATTAAAATAAGCAGCTATCAACATTTATGATCACTAACTAACCAACTTTAATAGAGAGGATGAAGATCGTATGATTCTAGTCGCAAACGGTACAGTCTTAACCTTGGGGAAAAGTAATCAAGTAATTGCGAACGGCGGGGTTCTGATTCAGGACAGTAAAATTGTAGAGGTCGGTTCAACCCCAGACTTACAAAAACGTTTTCCCGAGGCGGAATTCATTGATGCTCGTGGAAAAGTAATTATGCCGGGTATGATTAATACTCATATGCATCTCTATAGCACCTTCGCCAGAGGAATGGATTCCAAGAGTAAGCCGCCAAAGAGCTTTGGAGATATTTTAGAAGGGCTTTGGTGGAAGCTTGATAAACTGTTAACAATTGATGACGTCTATTATAGCGGCCTAACTCCTTTGATTGAGTGTATTAAGACGGGGACAACCACAATTATCGATCATCATGCCAGCCCAATGGCTATTACGGGAAGTTTATCAACTTTGGCAAAAGCAGCCAAAGAAATGGGAGTGCGGGCTGCATTTTGTTATGAAGTCTCAGATCGAGATGGAGATGAGATTGCTCAAGAGGGAATTAAAGAGAATGTGGACTTTATTGCGGAGTGTCAGGCCAAGCCGGACTCTATGGTGGCGGGGATGTTTGGACTCCATGCTTCACTGACCTTATCCGATGAAACCTTGACGAAGTGCAGCGAGGAAGCTAAACGTTTAGGAGCAGGATTTCACGTTCATGTTGCCGAAGGAAAAGAAGATTTAGACGACAGTCTCTCTAAATATGGAATGAGAGTAGTTGAACGACTAAACAAATTCGGAATCTTAGGACCAAAAAGTATTGCTGTACACTGTGTACATATCGACGATCACGAAATAGACCTTTTAAAGACTACTCAAACCCAAGTTGTGCATAATCCTGAATCCAACATGGGAAATGCTGTAGGTGTGACACCGGTTCTAAAAATGTTAAGCGCAGGTGTTAAGGTAGGACTTGGGACAGACGGTTACACCTGTGATATGTTCGAGAGCGGCAAAGTCGCAAATATCCTGCACAAACATGCTTCTGCTGATCCCAGCGTTGCTTGGGGTGAAGTGCCGCAAATGCTTTATGGCAATAACCCTGAGATTGCCTCGGATTTATTCGGCGGAAAGTTTGGGGAGTTGACCCCAGGAGCTTGGGCAGATATTATTGTTGTTGACTATGTACCACCGACTCCTCTGGGTTCAAACAATTGGAGCGGGCATCTCCTTTTTGGTGTTTCGGGGAGGTCTGTTGAAACAACCATAATCAATGGTCGTGTGCGTATGCTCGATCGAAAGCTCATTGATATTGATGAAGAGGCTATTGGTGCTCGTTCAAGAGAGTTGGCCCAGGCACTTTGGAATAGAATTTGAGGTGATCTTTGATGAAAAATGTGTTAGGACTGCGCTGTATTGATTGTGGAAAGCAAGTCCCGGCAGTGGCGGGAACCTATACCTGCCCGACGTGTGGCAAAACCGGCGGTATCATGGATGTGGAATATGATTACAAAGTAATTAATCAATTGACCTCACGTGAGCAGCTGGCTCAGTCCAAAGACTATTCGATTTTTCGTTACATGCCTTTTCTACCCATCGGACCGGATTCTGCCCGCCCTCATTTGAGAGTTGGCTGGAGTCCTCTTTATAAACCTCAGGGCTTGGGAAAAAGCTTAGGTATGAGTAATCTTTATGTCAAAGATGATGGTCAAAACCCGACGGCATCTCTTAAAGATCGAGCTTCGATTATTGCTGTTATTAAAGCAGTAGAGGAAAAGGCACCCACAGTTGCCGCGTCCTCCACAGGTAATGCGGCTTCCTCTTTGGCCGGCAGTGCGGCGGCTATGGGTATTAAGTCAGTGATATTTGTGCCAAGCCGTGCACCTCAAGGGAAGGTAGCTCAATTACTGATTTTTGGAGCTACGGTCATTAGTGTTCAAGGATCCTATGAAGATACATTCAGGCTATCGGCTGAGGCGATTGAACGATTTGGCTGGTATAATCGCAATGCGGCCATCAATCCCTACCTGGTTGAAGGTAAAAAGACAGTTGCCCTGGAAATTGCCGAACAATTAAACTGGGAGGTGCCGGATTGGGTTATCCTATCTGTGGGGGATGGCTGTACAATAGCAGGGGTCTGGAAGGGCTTTAAGGATCTGTATAATGCCGGCTGGATTGACCGCTTACCGAAAATCGCGGGAGTGCAGTCAACGGGCTGTTGTCCTCTGGTGGATGCTTTTGTGGAAAATCGTCCTTGGCGTCCCAAAGAAGAGAACACCATCGCTGATAGTATTGCTGTGGGTGTGCCTCGTAATCCGGATAAGGCTTTAAATGCAGTTCGGGAATCCGGTGGAACAATGGTTGCTGTGTCAGATGAGGAAATCCTGGCAGCCATGCGCGAACTGGGTAGAACCAGCGGTATTTTTGGCGAACCGGCTGGAGTAACAGGAACGGCAGGACTTAAGGTCTTGGTGGAAAAAGGCGTGATTGGTGCCGACGAAAAAGTAGTTTCAATTGTAACCGGTAATGGCTTGAAGGACGTTCAAAACGCCATTAAGGCAGTTGGTGAGCCTATTAGGGTTGAGCCATCCTTAAAGGAACTGCTGGTTAAGCTCGAAGGAAAAGTCTAAAGCTGGAATCCTAACACGAATTGAAGGAGGACTAATATGAGAAGCTTGATAAATTTAGAAATTAATGAAGAGCAGCTTAAGAAATCCGTACAGAGTGTTAAAGAAAAAAATATTGTTATCCCTACCTTGGCGCAAATGAAGGATCCTGATAAGATACCTGAATCCGTTAAAGAGAAGCTGAAGAAAACCGGCTTATGGGATGTTGACCCAATTAACTTATTCAGAATTTCTTGGAAGAATCAACCGGTTAAAGAAGGCGGTTTATTCAATCCGTTGCCGAATTATGTGGAAATCCCTTCCGAGATTTCAGGGGTTAAAGCCAGAATTATTGCTATGGCAGGAAAGTATTTTCCGACGGGTGCCCATAAGGTGGGAGCAAGTTTTGCTTGCTTAGTCCCTCGTTTAGTAACGGGACAATTTGATCCTAAATATCATGAAGCTGTTTGGCCTTCGACAGGGAATTACTGCCGTGGCGGAGCCTACAATTCTGCCTTATTAGGCTGCAAATCAATTGCAATTCTCCCTGAAAATATGAGCAGAGAGCGTTTCGAATGGCTGAAGACCGTTGCCGGGGAAATCATTGCCACTCCGGGCAGTGAAAGCAATGTTAAAGAAATCTATGATAAGACCTGGGAACTGCGCCGAACCCGGGATAATGTAGTGATATTTAATCAGTTCGGTGAACTGGGCAATCATCTTTGGCATTATGAAGTAACAGGAAATGCTATGCATGAAATTATCAAAGCTGAAATGGGCGCGAAGGGGAAATTGGCAGGGGTTTGCTTAACTTCCGGTTCTGCCGGTACCCTTGGCAGCGGAGACTACTTAAAAGATCAGTATCCTCATGCTAAGATTGCCGTCGGTGAAGCTTTACAATGCCCAACCTTGCTGGATAATGGTTTCGGAGAACATAGGATTGAGGGGATTGGGGATAAACATATTCCTTGGGTTCACAATGTTAAAAACACGGATATGGTCATTGCTATTGATGATAATGATAGCTTAGGGCTGTTCCGTCTCTTTAATGAACCGGCAGGACAAGACTATTTGAGAGAGCAAGGAATCTCGGAAGAGGTTATTACTAAGCTTTCTTGGGTAGGAATTTCCGGTGCGGCCAATATTTTATCCTGCATCAAATTTGCCAAATACTATGAGTTAACCGAGGATGATATTGTCATTACTGTCCTCACAGACTCAGCAGAAATGTATCAGTCCAGATTGAAAGAAATGGAAGAGGAGCGTGGCAAAGTCTACAATGCAGTCAATGCCGCCATCGACCATAATAGAAATGTCTTGGGTGTCAGAACTGACTCAATGGAAGAACTGACCTATCTAACCAGAAAACGCATCCATAACCTCAAATATTACACTTGGATTGAACAGCAGGAGTATGACTTGAGCGAACTGAATGCCCAATGGTACGATTATGACAATTATTGGGGACGACTCCACAAGATGGCTCCCGAACTGGATAAATTAATCGAACAGTTCAACGCCATGACCGGCGTGTCGTAGGGACGGTCCTTTTAACACGTTTTTTCGTAAAATTTTCATAGTTAACAACTCGAAAGAGGCAGGGGTTCTTGCATAGGAACTACTGCTTCTTTTTATACTAATTAGGAAGTTTTGGTTTTTGTATGCTGCAAGGAGGCTGAGGTGGGAAGACTGTGCGGCGAGAAAGTATAACGTGTGGGAAGACAGTGTCGTCGTCGTTTTAGTCGTTTGAAGCATAAGTGCCTGCAACTGTGGTGCTTTCTGCTCCGAGGCTTCTTCGCTAAGTTAACTCATGCTAAGTTAGTGTCTGTAAGAAGAGTAATCCGTGCGAAGACAGTGCTGCAAGAAGGTGTAACACGTGCGAAGACAGTGCTGCAAGAAGGAATAAATCGTGCGAAGACAGTGTCTTCGTCGTCGTTGTTGTAGTAGGCGCTGGCCAAAGATTTATACAAAGAAAGGATGCTGGTGGAATGTCAATTTTGGTAAAAAATGCTTCCTATATTATAACTTTTAATGATCGGGACGAGATATTGGAGAATGCGGATCTTCTCATAGAAGGAAATAGAATAACTGCCATAGGACGGGATTTGAGCTTGAACCCCATGGATAATCCTCAGATTATTGACGCTCAGGGAATGGCTGTCCTTCCTGGATTGGTGAACACTCATCACCACCTCTATCAGACCTTATTTCGCGGACTTCCTGAAGTTCAGGGGATGCCTCTCTTTTACTGGCTTGTTAATCTCTATGAGTTTTGGCGGCATATCATCCCCGATGCTGTCTATTATGGGGCGATGGTAGGTTTCAGTGAGCTGCTGCGCACGGGCTGCACCTTAACCACGGATCATCATTATGTTTTTCCAAGGGGGGAAGCCAGCAATTTCATCGATACACAAATTAATGCCGCCCAAGAGATTGGAATTCGCTTCCATGCTACCCGGGGGTCTATGTCCTTAGGAAAAAGTGAAGGAGGGTTGCCGCCTGATGAGGTGGTTCAGGACGCGGAGACAATCCTCAAAGATTCCCAGCGTTTGATTGAGAGGTATCACGATCCTTCTGATTACTCTATGACACGCTTAGCGCTGGCCCCTTGTTCACCCTTTTCTGTAAGCCTTGACTTGATGCGGGAGTCACAATTATTAGCCAGAGAAAAAGGGGTTATGCTGCATACCCATTTGGCCGAGACACTGGATGAAGAAAAATTTTGTCTCGAACGTTATGGACGTCGGCCGGTGGAGTTAATGGAAGACGTGGGCTGGATAGGACCTGATGTCTGGTTTGCCCATGCAATTCATCTTAGCGAACGAGAAATAAACCTGCTGGCTCGAAGTGGGTCGGGGGTTGCCCACTGTCCAAGTTCAAACATGAAGCTTGGCAGCGGGATTTGCCCAACTTCAGATTTGGTTAGAGCGGGGGCAAAACTAGGGATAGCTGTTGACGGAAGTGCCAGTAATGACGGTTCAAATATGTGGGAGGAGGTGCGCAGAGCTTATCTGCTTAACCATCTCCGTTATAAGGATGAAGGGTTGTCGGCTTATGAAACTCTGAAATGCGCTACCCGTGGGGGTGCAGATGTCTTGGGCAGACCCGATACAGGGCGACTGGAACCAGGGAAGGCAGCAGATATCATTCTCATTGATTTGAAGGACGTAGCCTATGCGGGTTCCCACGACCCTTTGGTTTCCATAGTTTGCTGTGGGAATCATAGCTTTGTTGATACAACAATCGTCAACGGAAAAGTGGTTGTTCGCAAGGGTCAACTTCTAACTCAGGACACGGAAGAAATTCGAAAAAAGGCTCATCAAGTAGCCTGCGAAATTGTCCAAAAGGAACGCGGCTTGAAGAGTTCTTAGAGGGCCCGCATTAATGGGCCTGTAAGGGTTTGATCCGGTTATTTTAACTTACTTCGAGGGCGATTTATCAAAGTGCGGCGAGAAGACTTCCACCTCCCTAGGTGGTGAGATAAATCGCCGCCCACAAAAGCTGCTGGCAGTCAATCGAGGGGTTGTTGAGAGAGTAAGGCCAGAATATTATTAGCGGTTCATATAAAGAAAATAACTATTGTAAATCAGTACTCTGAAAATGTTTGGGTGCTGTTTTTTGTTTGGAAAATTGTGACGAACGTGTTAGGGGGACGGTCCTTTTAACACGTTATTTGGCACGGAAATTGCATATTAGATTTGTGTTAGTAAGGCCAAAGGAATTTTTTTAGGGGGAGATAAAAAGTTCAATAATAAAACAAGAAATTGTTTTTAATACCGTATTAAAATCCTAGTTTTATTGCACAATACTTAAAAAAGAGGAGAGGTACACTAATGTCTGATAAAATTAAATGGACTAAGAATACTATGCTTAAGAATAACGGAACGGGTTCTTCGACTGAGCTTTTTAATAAAGATGCTATTGAAAAAGCCATCAATTTCCACAGAACGTTTCCGGATTATCAACCTACCCCGCTTCGCCAACTTGATAAACTTGCTAAAAATTTAGGCGTTGGTGGAATCTATGTCAAAGATGAATCCTATCGTTTTGGACTAAATGCTTTTAAAGCCTTAGGCGGTTCGTATGCTATTGGCAGATACCTGGCGCAGAGGCTTAACAAAGACATTAGTGAGCTGCCTTTTGAAGTGCTTACATCCAAAGAAGTTAAAGAAAAGTTAGGGGATATTACCTTCGCCACAACAACTGACGGAAATCATGGCCGGGGAATTGCTTGGACTGCTCGACAACTTCGCCAAAAGTCCGTCGTCTATATGCCGAAAGGGTCTTCTCAATATCGACTGGAAAGAATTAGATCAGAAGGCGCGGAAGCAGAGATTACAGATATGAATTATGATGACGCTGTACGGATGACGGCAGCTGAAGCAGAGAAGCATGGTTGGGTAGTCGTTCAGGATACCTCTTGGGAAGGCTATGAGGAAATCCCGAGTTGGATTATGCAAGGGTATGGGACAATGTCCGCGGAGGCCCTGGAACAGCTTAATGACTGTGGTATCGATAAACCAACCCATATTTTTATTCAAGCAGGAGTAGGTGCTCTGGCAGGATCTGTACAAGGATATTTTGCTTCGCTGTTTAAAGAAGATCGCCCGATTACCGCGATAGTTGAAGCTGATCAGGCGGATTGCTTATATAAATCGGCTCTTGCTGCTGATGGCAAACCCCGGGTAGTTGGCGGTGAGATGGCTACGGTTATGGCAGGACTTGCCTGCGGAGAACCGAATTTAATCGGTTGGAATATTTTAAGGGATTACAGTGATGTTTTTGTTTCCTGCCCGGATTGGGTGGCTGCTAAAGGAATGCGTGTCTTAGCTAATCCCTTGCTCGGGGATCCGAAAGTTATCTCAGGTGAATCCGGTGCCGTAACGACAGGATTAATAAGTACAATTATGATTGATGATGCCTTCAAAGAAGCACGTGAAGCCCTTCAACTTAATGAATCATCTCAGATTTTAGTATTTAACACGGAGGGTAATACGGATCCCTTTAAATATCGGAGTATTGTTTGGGATGGTGAATTGCCATCAGCAGGGCGTTAATACGTCCTGTCCATGATATGATAAGAAGGAAGCACAAATCTTTCTAGATAAGGTGCTTCCTTTCCGTTTGTCGAGAATTAATTTTAAAAATCAGGCACTTTCCCAGTGCAGATATACGTTGTTGCTCTTTCTTTATACTTTTTAAGCCGCATCGGGTAGGAAGTAAAGGAATATACGGAGAATACAGTATATAAAGTATGCTAAAGCTAATTATATGAGGTGTAAAGCATGTTGTATTACTTGCGCAATATTAAGAGCACAGTTCAGCAAACGGCAGACGCCATTGCTGCAGCGCTAAAGATTGAAGTTGAAATTGCTGACGCTGACTTAGTAAGGGTCGCCGGTACGGGTAAGTATAAAAGTCAATGCGGCTGCCCTATGGATGATGGTTTTGTATATCGGCATGTTTTAAAAACGGGGGAACCTGTGATCATTGACAACCCGGGCTTTAATGAGCTATGTCACCCTTGTCCATGTAAAGGGAATTGTATGGAGTATGCTGAAGTAGCTATCCCCATACGCAGTGAAGATCAGATTATCGGGGTCATTGGCTTAGTAAGCTTTGATGAAGAGCAAACTAAGCGGCTGATGGACAATAAGCAATCCTTATTGCTCTTCTTGGAGAAGATGGCAGATCTTTTAGTGGGAAAAGCAAGTGAAATCCAACAAAACCGTGATCGAGATATTTTAACCAGCCAATTAGTCACAGTGCTCAATTTGCTGCATGATGGGATTTTGTTAGTGAATGACCAGCAACAAATAACCCATTATAATACCTTAGCTGCCAAACTATTAGACATAGATGAGCAAGAAGAGCAGGCGTTATATCACTTGTTGGATAATAAAAAACTCTGGCAGGCAGTTGAACGGGGTGAAACCTTTTCGGGAAATATCCAGGGGAAAAGGGTCGCAACCCAGTTATACTGCGACGTTGTACCCATCAAAAAAGATGGGGTTATTGAAGGTGCGGTTATAACTCTCAGGGATATTCAGCAAATTAAGAAGCTGGTCAAAGCGGCTACGGTTAATGAAATAGAAACTCATTTTTCCCAGATCGTAGGGAACTCGAGGAAAATGAAAGAATTAAAGGCCATGGCTTTACATGTGGCACCAAGTAAGGCTACCCTCCTAATTCAGGGGGAAAGCGGAACCGGGAAAGAGCTGCTGGCGCGGGCCATCCATCAAAGCAGTAAACGTAAAGGCCATGCCTTCATCGCCATTAATTGCGGTGCCATTCCGGAAAACCTCCTGGAAAGCGAGTTGTTTGGATATGAGGAAGGATCCTTTACCGGAGCTAAACGGGGTGGGAAAATCGGTAAATTTGAGCTGGCCCATAATGGTACTCTTTTTTTAGATGAGATTGGGGACATGCCCCTTCACCTGCAGGTAAAAATCCTTAGAGTTCTCCAAGAGAGAAGGGTTGAACGAATCGGCAGTTCTCGCTCGATTCCCGTAGATGTACGTGTCATTGCTGCGACTCACAGAGATTTAGATAACATGGTTAAAACGGGAGAATTTAGAGAAGATCTCTATTACCGGCTAAATGTTATTCCTTTGACGATTCCGCCCTTACGTGAACGGCTAGAAGATGTCCCGATTCTGACCCAATTCTATTTAGATTATTATTCAGTAGTAACGGATAGGTCAGTAAGTGGAATTACCCCTGAGGCTATCGAGATTCTGTCTCACTACACTTGGCCGGGAAATGTTCGCGAGCTGGGTAACGTGATCGAGTACTGTGTCACAATGGTTGCAGGGGGTATGATTACCGCAGATACGATGCCTAAGAGGATAAGGACCGAAAATAAAGCGGAAATCAAAGATTTATCTCTAAACCTTAAAGCTCTGGAAAGAGAAACGATTATGCGAGCCTTAACCCTCGTTAATATTGATGGGCATAAGGAAGACGCAGCAAAGTTGTTGGGAATTAGTAGAGCCTCCCTTTACCGTAAGATAAAGGAATACGAGATTGAGGAGAACAAGACTTTCACCTAAAAGGTTATTAATCTATGTTTCAAAGCTAGATTTTTGTCTCAAGATGAGACATAATTCGAAGATTGTCGAAATCACGGCTTCGTAGAGGTTTTTGCATTTTTATCTTTCTAATTATCGTCTCAAATTGAGATTGGAAAACGTGATAAAACTTCTGAAGCTGGGGAAAGATAGTTCTTGAATAAAAGATTTTAACAAAATTTCTTTCCGCGCTTTGGGCTGATATGGACAATTCTTACGAAGGAGGTTGAGCCCTCACTGAACTCAGATTAAAATTATCAAGAAAAGACTTTTCAAGCTAAGTTGGCATGGTTCTTGCTATATTTAACTGTGTAAGTTTAAACGTCAGCTTTAAAAAGTGATCGATCTACTTGACTTTAAGAGTATTGAAAGGGGATTATGTAAAAAATGGAATTTGCAAAAGTTCTTGAATTGGCAAAAAAATATGAGCCAGAAATGAGCCGGTTTTTAAGAGACCTTATCGCTATCCCAGGGGAAAGTTGTGATGAGAAGGGAACAGTACTTCGCATCAAAGAAGAAATGGAAAAGGTCGGCTTTGATAAAGTTGAGATTGATCCTCAGGGTAACGTTCTTGGTTATATTGGTCATGGCAAACACTTAATTGCTATGGATGCACATATTGACACCGTTGGTGTAGGGAACCTGGAAAACTGGAAATATGATCCTTATCAAGGGTTTGAAGATGATGAGATCATTATCGGACGAGGCGCATCAGACCAAATTGGTGGTATGGCTTCAATGGTTTATGCCGGTAAGATTATTAAAGATCTTGGTTTAGAAGATGATTATACCATGGTTGTTGTAGGTTCTGTACAGGAAGAAGACTGTGACGGTTTATGCTGGCAGTACATTATCAATGAAGACAAGGTTGTACCTGAATTTGTTGTAATTACCGAACCAACTGATGGCAAGATCTATCGCGGACATCGTGGACGTATGGAAATTAAGGTAATGACTAAAGGTGTTAGTTGTCATGGTTCAGCTCCTGAGCGTGGCGACAATGCAATTTATAAAATGGCTCCGATTCTCCAAGAATTACGCAGCTTACATGAAAACCTCATGGATCACCCCTTCCTTGGTAAAGGCAGCTTAACTGTTTCGGAGATCTTCCATACTTCTCCTTCACGTTGTGCAGTTGCCGATAGCTGCTGGATTTCCGTTGACCGTCGCTTAACTGCGGGAGAGACTTGGGAATATGCAGTTCAACAAATTAAGAACCTTCCTTCAGTCAAAGCTGCCAATGCTGAAGTAACCATGTACCAGTATGACAGACCTTCGTATACCAACCTGGTTTACCCAACAGAATGCTATTTCCCAACCTGGCTCATTGAAGAAGGACACCCTGTCACCAGTACTCTTACAGATGCTTACAAAGGATTATTCGGTAAAGATCCAATCGTCGATAAATGGACCTTCTCCACCAATGGCGTGGCCATCATGGGACGCTATGGAATTCCTTGCATTGGTTTTGGACCAGGACATGAAGACCAAGCCCATGCTCCAAACGAGCGAACCTGGAAAAAGGAACTTGTTGATTGCGCAGCTATGTATGCAGCTATCCCTGGCATTTATGTTAAGGAGTATGCTGACAAAATGCCTAAGGATACTGAGAACCTTGTAGGGATTAAGAAGTAGATTTTTTGAGTGTGGGGCAAGGCGACATTACTCCATTCGCACACGTTTCGTCGCTACTCCGGTCAGCGCTGAAGCTAAAACGTCTAAACCCTTGTGCTTTCTGCATGTGCGCCGCTCCTTGCCATCCATGGCACCGCGGCATCAGTCCATCCATGGACTAGTCCCACGACGTTTCTTGACGCTTCAGCACTAACCTCCGCTTACGCGACTACACTAAAGTGCTCATTCTGTAAAGTCGCCTTTGCTGCAAGCTCGGGTGGGCTGGGGACGACGACGAAGGCTTTGTCGCGGTTCGGCGTTGATCTTCGGTAAACGCTGCTGCGCGCCAATTGTGTCGACCTTTGGTCGACAAGAATGTATAGCTAGAAGATTTTAACGATTTTGTAGTCTTAGGACTACTGAAATATAGTAAACATGAATTTTAGGAGGAATAATTAAATGAATACAGTTTTCAGAGGAAGACATTTTATTAACTTAGAGGACTTTACTAAAGAAGAATTAGATACTATGCTTGATGTTTCTTTAGATCTTAAGAGAAAATTTGCTATGGGCGAAGATACAAATTATCTTCATAATAAAACAGGATTCTTAATGTTCTTCGAACAATCTACTCGTACCAGAAACTCCATGGAAGCCGGTATGGCTCAATTGGGTGGTCATGCAGGATTCTTGGATTCCAGCAGCATGCAAATCGCTCATGGTGAGACTGCTAAGGACACAGCTATTATTCTTTCTCGCTTTGGTCACATGATTGCTTGCCGTTATTGCAACTGGGGCAGAGGAAATCAATACTTAACTGAGATGGCTAAATGGTCCTCAGTTCCGGTTATGAACTTACAAGACGATCTTTATCACCCATTCCAAGGTTTAGCAGATTTGCTAACCATTAAAGAGAAACACCAAGACTTAAGACGCAAAAAGATCTCCATCATCTGGGCTTATGCCGAGAGCCATAAGAAGCCGATTTCCGTGCCTGTAACTCAAGTTCTTCTCTTCCCTCGCTATGGTATGGATGTATGGCTCGCTTATCCAAAAGGTTGGGAACTTCCTGAGTGGGTTATTGAGCAAGCCAGAGCTAATGCAGAAAAGCATGGCGGTACTTTAACAATTACTCATGATGAGGCTGAAGCATATAAAGATGCTGATATCGTTATTCCTAAGAGCTGGGGCAACTGGGTTACTGACCAAACCGGAGCTACTGTTACCGGTGCCACTGCTGTTATTGATGATGCTCTCATTTCCAATAAGAGCTGGAAGTGCACTGAAGCTAAAATGGCTACTGCCAGCAAAGATGTTATGTATATGCATGCCTTACCTGCTGACCGTAACAATGAAGTTGAAGACTCAGTTATTGATGGACCACATTCAATCGCTTATGATGCTGCAGAAAACCGTTTGCATACAGCTAAAGCTGTTATGACATTATTGGTAGGTGGAAAATAATTGTGAGTACATTAGCTGTTGTAGCAATTGGTGGGAATTCTCTGATTCGTGATAACGCACATGCGACCGTTGAAGATCAATATGAGGCTGTAGTAGAAACTGCCAAACATATTGTCGGTATGATCGAGCAGGGCTATGAAGTGATTGTTACTCATGGCAATGGTCCACAAGTCGGGTTTATTCTAAGAAGATCTGAAATTGCTAAGGATGTTGCAGCAATGCATCAGGTACCACTGGTAAGCTGTGGGGCAGATACCCAAGGAGCTATTGGTTACCAAATCCAACAAGCATTGGATAATGAGTTCAAAAAGAGGGGTATGGACAAAACGGCTGTCACAGTTGTGACTCAAGTTGTTGTCTCGGAGAATGACCCTGCTTTTCAGAAACCAACTAAACCCATCGGATCTTTCTATACAAAAGAACAAACTGAAGAGATTCAAAAAAATAATCCTTCATGGGTTATGATTGAAGATGCCGGCAGAGGTTATCGCCGTATGGTTGCCTCTCCTCGTCCTCAAGAGATCGTAGAGAAAAATGTTATCAATAAACTGGTACGAGATGGCTATTGTGTCATCAGTGTTGGCGGTGGCGGAATCCCCGTAGTTAAACGTGAAGACGGTTTACTTCAAGGGGTAGATGCTGTTATTGATAAAGATTTTGCTACTAGTCTTTTGGCTGCCGATATTAAAGCTGACGTTTTAATAATTTCCACAGGTGTTCCAACAGTTTATTTAAACTATGGCAAGCCTGACGAAAAAGCCTTAGACAAGGTAACCTTAGCGGAACTAAAGCAGTATGTGACTGAGAACCATTTTGCTCCGGGAAGCATGCTGCCCAAAATCCAAGCTGTCATTAGCTTTTTAGAAAACGGCGGGAAAGAAGCGATTATTACTAATCCTGAATCCTTGGAAGAAGCTATTGCTGGCAAAACCGGAACCCACATTTATCCCTAATAGGTATGTATCAGTATTCCCATTGTAATAGTTACTGAGCTTGGGATGGAGAGGAGTTAGCTTCATCTCCATCCCAAGTGTGATTTAAGAGTAATACGAAATAGGAATATTAAAATTGAAGATCTAAATTACTTAAGATTTTGCATAACTGTCATTTGAACCAGAGAAAATATCAAGGATTAGACATCCGTCAATTATTGTGTAGAGGTGTATAGTAAGTGGTCAGAGGCCTGAGGGCTGAAAAGTTCATCCAAAAGAATCTGACTTGTAATACGACAGATAGATTCTTCAGATTATCAACTGAGGAAGTTTCCATAATGTTTGTGCCCCCGAGATGAGGAGATTTCCCTTAAGGAGAAATGAACATGGGTATAGTATTAAACGGTGGAACTATTGTTACGGCTGCAGACCAGTATCAAGCAGACGTCCGCATTGAAGGCGAGAGAATTGTGGCTATTGGCTGCGATATCAAGCAACCTGGTGACCAGGCAATAGATGTGGATGGCTGCTTTTTATTTCCGGGTGGAATTGACCCCCATACTCACTTCGACCTCCCCATGGGAGATTTTTCAACCTCAGACGATTTCTTTTCGGGTACTAAAGCAGCAGTTTTAGGTGGAACAACAACCATTCTTGACTTTGCAACTCAGTTTAAAGGTGAAACTCTAAAAGAGGGACTGGCGAACTGGCACTTAAAAGCGAAAGACAAGAGTTATGTAGACTATGGTTTTCATATGGCAATCACGGATTGGAATGAAGCCATTGCTAACGAAATGAAAGTCTTGATTGAAGAAGATGGAGTATCTTCCTTCAAGCTTTACATGGCTTATAAGAACAGTTTGCAAGTGGACGATCAGGCACTTTTACAAGCTTTGCGTCAAGCAGGGGAATCCGGCGGGCTGGTTTGTGTACACTGTGAGAATGGTGATATAGTGTACGACTTAGTTCATGAACATCTAAAACAGGGAAAAACCACCCCGAAATATCATCCCTTATCCCGTCCTCCTGAAGTAGAAGAGGAGGCAACTCAAAGAGCCATTACCCTCGCTCAGATAGCAGGGGCGCCTCTCTATGTTGTCCATTTATCCTGCAGTGGAGCTCTTCAAGCAGTGACCAATGCAAAACTAAAGGGACTGGAGATTTACGCAGAAACCTGTCCCCAATACCTCTTGTTAAATGACAGTTATTATAGTGCTGAAGGATTTAACGGAGCCAAATATGTGATTTCGCCGCCTTTGCGCCCAATTCAGCATCAGGAAATATTGTGGTCCGGCTTAAACACCGGAGTCTTAGATGTTGTTGCTACGGATCATTGCGCGTTTAACTATAAAGGACAAAAAGATAAAGGCATTCATGATTTCAGCAAAATTCCCAATGGGGCTGCTGGGGTAGAAACCCGCATGGGATTAATATATACTCACGGCGTTTTGTCGGGAAAATTAACAATAAATGATTTCGTGGCTTTAACCTCTACTAATGCAGCTAAGCTGTTCGGATTGTTCCCCCGTAAAGGAACCATTGCTCCCGGAAGTGATGCTGATATAGTGGTTTGGGATCCGCGCCAATCAACGGTCATAAAAGCTGAAGAGTTACATCAGCAGGTAGACTATACTCCTTACGAAGGTTTTAAGCGGTCTGGTCAAGCGATTCACGTATTCTTACGGGGTAAGCAGGTTGTCCAGGATGGTCAGTTAAAGGAGGATAAACCTGCGGGGATATACTTATCCCGAAAGCCATTCCTCAAGAGAAAGGTCGGGTAACAATGTATACGATTGATATTAACGGCGCAGTTCATAATGTGCAAGAGGATAAGAATCTCCTGGATTTCTTGCGTGACGATATCCAGGTAACTTCTCTGAAAAACGGATGCGGAGAAGGTGCTTGTGGTGCTTGTATGCTTTTAGTGGACGGAAAGGCAATGAGAGCTTGTATTCTCACCGTTGCCAAAGCATCCGGGAAAAAACTTTTAACCGTCGAAGGGCTGTCAGAGCGAGAAAAGGAGGCCTATACTTGGGCCTTTGCCGAAGCCGGCGCAGTACAATGCGGTTTTTGTATCCCCGGAATGATTATCAGTGCTAAAGCTTTAATTGATAAGAATCCTAATCCTACTGCTCAAGAGATAAAGCAAAGTATTCGTGGAAATATATGTCGCTGCACAGGGTATATCAAGATAGAATTAGGGATATCATTAGCAGCGCAAGTCCTCAGAGGGGAAATCCATCCCAAGTCACTTCAGGCTAGTTCAGGAATTGGAACGAGTATTCAAAGAGTTGATGCTCGTGAAAAAGCAATGGGAACCGGACAATATGTGGATGATATGCATGTGGAAAATATGCTCCATGCAGCAGTTTTAAGAACCAAATACCCGAGAGCAATTGTCAAAGCCATTGATATTTCTGCGGCACTTGCCTATCCTGGGGTTGAAGCGGTCTTAACGGCAGAAGACATACCCGCAGATCGCAACCATGGTCACATTTTCCATGATTGGCCGACTCTGGTTTCCATCGGCCAAGAAACCAGGTATATCGGCGATGCCATTGCTTTAGTCGCTGCTGAAACCAAACAACAAGCCAGAGAAGCTGTGGCTTTAATTAAAGTCGATTATGAAGAGCTGAAACCAATCCTAAGTCCTGATGAAGCCCTCGCTGAGGGAGCTCCTCGTATTCACGAGAAAGGAAATCTGTTAAGCACAACCAAGATTAAGCGAGGGAATATCGAAGAAGCCCTGGCTAAGTCAGCCTTTGTGGTTACCAATCATTTCTCTACTCCTCCTACTGAACATGCTTTTATGGAACCTGAAAGTGCCTTAGCTATCCCTCAAGAGGATGGGGGAATTACTGTTTATGTTGGAGATCAAAGTGTCTATGATGATCAACATGGAATTATGGCGATGCTGGGTCTGCCCGCGGAAAAAGTACGGATAATCAGCAAACTGGTTGGCGGCGGGTTCGGTGGGAAAGAGGATCTAAGTGTCCAGCACCATGCGGCATTACTGGCAGTTAAAACCCAAAAACCTGTAAAGCTAACCTTTACTCGCCAAGAGAGCATCCTGGTTCATCCCAAGCGGCATGCCATGGAATTAGAGGTTACCACAGGCTGTGATGAGAAGGGAAAACTGACGGCTATGGTAGCCAAGATTGTAGCGGATACGGGAGCCTATGCTTCTTTAGGAACAGCAGTTCTCCAGCGTGCTTGTACTCATGCCAGCGGTCCTTATCAAATAGATAACGTCGATATTACCGGCTTATGCGTCTATACCAATAATCCCCCTGCCGGTGCCTTTAGAGGTTTCGGTGTTCCTCAGTCTGCCTTTGCTTCTGAAACACATATGGATCTTTTAGCTGAAAAAGTGGGGATTTCTCCTTGGGAAATTCGCTATCTTAATGCTCTGGAACCGGGAATGGTTAATTCTACGGGTCAGATCACAGATGAAGGAACCGCTATTAAGGAAACACTTCGTGCAGTTCGTGAAGTCTACGAAGCACATCCTCACGCGGCAGGTATTGCCTGCTCTATGAAAAATACCGGGATTGGGGTAGGACTTCCGGACACCGGCCGAGTAAAACTAAAAATTATTAATGGCAAAGTTGTCGTCCTGACAAGTGCTGCCTGCATCGGGCAGGGCTTTGCTACTATTGCAACTCAGATCGTCCATGAAGCAACAGGACTGCCTTTAGAAAAAATTGAGGTTGGAGCTCCTGATACCTGCCTAACCCCTAACTCCGGGACGACAACAGCATCACGTCAGACTATGTTCAGCGGCGAAGCAGTGCGTCAAGCGTCTTTGAAAATGCAGCAAGCTATGCATGACTCCACACTTGAAGAATTAGAAGGTCAAGAGTTCTATGGCGAATACTTTGGAAAAACTGATCCAATGAATTCAGATAAGCCAAACCCCATCAGTCACGTGGCCTATAGTTATGCAACTCAGGTTGTTTTACTGAATGAACAGGGAATGGTGGAAAAAGTTATAGCGGCTCATGATGTGGGAAGGGCTATCAATCCTAAAGCAATAGAAGGCCAGATTGAAGGCGGGGTTTGCATGGGTTTGGGTTATGCTCTACGTGAAGATTTCCCGCTGCTAAATGGAGTTCCCACTGCTAAGTATGCCAAGTTAGGACTGTTGCGCTCAACGGAAATGCCTGATGTGGAGTCCGTGATTATTGAAAAGAATTCATCCCCCTTAGCTTATGGGGCTAAAGGAGTAGGAGAGATCGCTTCGATTCCGACAGCTCCGGCTGTAGCGTCGGCTTACTACAAATTTGATGGCAAGCTGCGCTGCGCTTTGCCTTTACGAGATACTCCTTATAATAAGAAATAGATGGGTTTGTGGTGCCGCGTAGCGGCATTACTGTGAAAAATCATCCTGACAGGGGGACGGTTCTGTCGGGCTCTGGAGCGGAGCGATTTTCCGCACGCGTCTGCGAGTTGCGCCGCTGGCTCGCTGGACGGTTCGCGAGCGCGTCCGAACCTCTGGGTATTTCTGCATGTGAACCTGCGGCGCGCTACGGGACGCGAACCGTCAGCACTCGCCTTAGCGCGGCTCCACTGACGCATCCGCTTAGCGGAAAATCGCTCCTCCAGCTAGTTTATTGGGAATGGATGAAGAACTTTGGGAAACTTAGGTAAGGCTTCGTGGAATCTTTAGAGTGGTAGAAAGACAATCCTTAGTTCATCCCTCTGCTGTTATAGCGGCAAGAAAAATATGGTTAAGGAGAAAACATGAGTAGTTCGGCAAGAAGGATGACCGCCGGTTCCGCCATGGGGAGCGGCAGCCTATGGAATATGACCGGTAAATCCCCTGTGACTACCTTCATCGGGGCTGGCGGAAAAACAACCTGTGTCCGATCCATGACTCGCGAAATCCTATCTATGGGTTTGCCGGTTGTAGCGACGACGACAACAAAAGTTTATCCTGAGCACCAAATGAGTGCTTGGAAGAGTGTCGACCCTCCGCCTAATGAAAAGGGTGCCCGGTTCTGGTATGATAGAGTTGATGAGGAAAGTGGGAAATGGGTAGGACCTTCCCTTAAAGCCGTTGACCAGGCTATCGCTGTGGATCTTCAGACTTCGGAGCACCCAAATAATCAGGCAGAGGTTCAGAGTGGAAGTGAAGGTTTAATTAAACGTTATTGGGTGATAGAGGGAGATGGGGCTCGAGAACGCAAACTAAAGTGTTGGGAGTCCTACGAACCTCAAATTCCCATGCAGACGGATTGTGCTGTGTTAGTGCTGGATCGTGGGTTATGGGGAAAGGTTTTGCAGGCCGACCAAGTTCATAGATCTCATCTCTGTCAGGATCTTGTGGGAAGGGTCTGGGAGGCTGAAAGTGCTTGGAGCTATTTTCTGAGGTCTCCTGTCTTTGCTCCTCAATATCGGCAAATGTTTTGGATTATTCTCTTTAACGGCCCAGGGAATATAATTGAAAATATACAAGGTATAGATCTGATGAAT
Source organism: Desulfosporosinus sp. HMP52 (assembly GCF_000765145.1). GTDB lineage: Bacteria > Bacillota > Desulfitobacteriia > Desulfitobacteriales > Desulfitobacteriaceae > Desulfosporosinus. The sequence continues at coordinate 45,869 of NZ_JMGA01000009.1, forward strand.
CCCTCGGATCTGTTCCTTGCCCTCAAGAATCACTGGACAGAAATACATAAGAATCTTGATAGTGAATTTGAAGGTGTAGATATGCGGCCGCGTAATTTGCGTTTAGCCGTAGGGGATGCCAAAGAGGGGGATTTACGATGGTTCGATTTGTGGTAATGGCTGCCGGGTTAGCCAGCCGAATGGGTAAAGATAAGTTGGCCCTTCCCTGGAAGAATACCACTGTGCTGGGGCATGTATTAGATACCGTCCTGTCAGTTGTTAAAAATCAACCAAGTGCTTTGGCATCCGAGATGGAGATTCGGGTAGTTGCGCGGCAACCTATTGAGAAGTATGTTTCGGAAGATAGGATCGGAGAGTTTTATGAGCACAACGGGGTCTGGCTTTTTGATCCCAATCCCAGACCTTTGGCAGAGACCATCAGGATAGGGTTACAAGATCTGAACAGTGAGGTTCACAGTTATGCCTTCTTACAAGGTGATCAGGTAGGCGTTACTGCTCAGATGTTGTCGGCCTGCTTGGCAGAGGTTATTAACCATACTCCCGACTTTCTTGTACCAATGACTGGAGAAACAGCCGGATCTCCCGTCTTTTTCCATAAGCGATATATTCCGGAATTGTCCGCTCTCCAAGGTGAGCAAGGGGGAAGAATGGTTTTAAATCTTTATCCAGATCGATGGCGGAAGTTCCCGGTTGAAGAAGGCTGTTTAGATGATGTTGATACCCCTGAGCAATACCAAGCTTTATTTAGCCAACATAATGTTTATTAGGATAAGGAGAAGTATGCCATGAAGAGTAAACTGGTGATGAATGGACCGGTAGTATTAATTCGTGGAGCAGGAGAACAAGCTTCTGGAGTAGGCTGGGCGTTGGCCAAAGCGGGGTTTCGAGTGGTAATGACGGAAGTTGCTAAGCCCCTAATGGTTCGCTGGCCGGTTTGTTTTGGGACGGCAGTTGAAGAAGGGCGATGGCAGGTTGAAGGGATTACGGCTTGCCGTGTAGATTTGCCCGCTGCAGATTGCGAAACTGCTTGGCAAGCAGGAGAAATTCCGATTATAGTGGATCCTGATTTAGAGATGTTACCAGTGCTTAAACCAGTGATATTGGTTGACGCTATTATGGCCAAGCAAAACTTAGGGACAAAGCGGGATATGGCCCCGATGACTATCGGTTTGGGACCAGGTTTTACTGCCGGCGCAGATGTAGATGTTGTTATAGAAACTAACCGGGGACATAATCTGGGCAGGATTATTTATTCTGGACCGGCCCAGCCCAATACAGGTATTCCTGGAGAAATCAAAGGGGTTTCAAAAGATCGTGTGGTCTATTCTACTAAGACCGGAGTTTTCAGAGCGAAGCGAGATATTGGGGAACTGGTTTTGGCAGGGGATTGTTTAGGTGAAATTGAGGACGGCATCCAGACTGCAAAGGTCTTTACCTTGATTGATGGAGTTTTAAGAGGTTTATTAAGGACTAATACCCAAATCTCAGCAAATATTAAAGTTGGGGATATTGATCCTCGGGGGCAAAAAGAATATTGTTGGACGATTTCGGAAAAAGCACGTTCTATAGGGGCGGCAGTGCTATTAAGTATCATGGAAGCTGATTTTTCTAAAAATTTTGCCTAAACAACTCTAGACAGAGTTATTAAAGTAAGCTATAATACACATAATCTTAGTCAAGAGGGCAACGGGGCTCTAATCGGTGTTAGATTTACGCCTTTTAGATCCTCGTTTTTGTTTGATAGGGATTCAAAATATCCTAAGGTCACCACTTGAAGGGTGTCTCGAAATTGACAAATGCTTAAATTAAATACGGCTTTATTTCATTCGAGTATGAAGCATGGAACTAGTTAGGACTCGACAAATTCTGAACATTTGAATTATTTTTTTTAGTCTATTAGCGGAATGTCGTACCGCCTAGCGGAACACATTGAATTTCAATGGCACTTAACCCAGCCTAAACAGAGGTGGTGGCAGATGGATAACAGATTGGTTAGCCATGAACATCTAAACGACGATTTACAAGCCGTGAACCAGATAGGGAAGACGACGGCAGGTTGGAACCGACTTGCCTATACCGAAGCAGAACGCAATGCGGTTCAGTACTTCTTGGCAGCTTGTGAAAAAATTGATTTGGTTACTCGAGTTGACTCGATAGGTAACGCCTATGCACGCTGGGAGGGGGCGTATCCCGATTTGCCTGTAGTTCTCTGCGGCTCACACTTAGACACGGTGCGTAACGGTGGCCCGTTAGATGGAACCTATGGAGTATTTGCTGCTCTAGAAGCAGTACGTACTCTGAAAAATCAAGGAATAACTCCCTATTTCCCCCTGGAAATTGTGGCATTTGCCTGCGAAGAATCGTCACGTTTTGGGGTTTCAACTGTTGGGAGCAAAGCTGTGGCGGGACAACTGGAAGTAGATAAGGTGCGAGGATTAATGGATCGCGATGGGATTGTGTTTGATGAAGCGGTGCAATCTTGGGGATATTCATTTGACCGCATATCGGAAGCTGCTCGAGATGATTTACTATTATTTATAGAGATACATATAGAGCAAGGATCAACACTGGAGAATAATGGAGAACAGCTTGGGATTGTTACGGGTATTGCAGCACCAACTCGTTTCCAAGTTGCGATTTGCGGCATAGCATCTCATTCCGGAGCGACTATGATGTCTTATCGTCGGGATGCTTTGCCTGCTGCGGCTGAGTTTGTATTAGCCGTTGAGAAAAGCGGACTGGCTGAGGAGGGATATGGAACAGTAGCAACCGTAGGGGTATGTGAGGTTTTCCCGGGAGCAATGAATGTAATTCCGGGAGAGGTACGTCTGCAGGTGGATGTGCGTGGTATAGAGTCAGCTAGTAAAGAACGGGTGGTTAATGCGCTTAAAATTAGCCTTGATCATATTTGCCAGAAACGCAGGCTGGAGTATCGTTGGAATTCTCTAAGTGACGAGGCTCCGGTATTCATGAACGTTGGTCTAAATCAAACAGTGGCGGAAGTCTGTACCGAGCTTCAGCTTAGTTATCGCTTTATGCCTAGCGGAGCAGGTCATGATGCTATGAACATGGCTCGACTATGTCCCTCAGCTCTAATATTTGTCCCCTCCCGCGGTGGGATCAGCCATAATCCTGCTGAAGATACGGATAAGGAAGACCTGTTCCTGGGAGCGGAAGTATTAGGTGAAGTTCTAAAAAGGCAAGTGACACTTGGCGAAATATAGTAATTGCTAAATCCCAAAGGAATAAGGGGGATGTTGATTTATGTATAAGCTAGGGATAGTAAACGGACATATTGTCTCCGGAAAGGAAATTAAAAAGGCTAATCTTTATATACAAGATGGAAAGATAGCCCTTGAAACAACGGAGTTTCTTGAAGCTGCTGAAATCTATAATGCAGAAGGCCTGCATATAATCCCGGGATGTTTGGATGTTCACTGTCATTTTAGAGATCCTGGTTATACTGACAAGGAAGACATGCTGCATGGAACCAGAGCTGCAGCTGTCGGAGGAGTTACCACTGTTTTTGATATGCCGAATACTAATCCTCCGGTAAGGGACGCTCAAAGTTTTAGAGAGAAAGCAGTTTATTTTAGTGATCGTGCCTATGTTGACTTTGCCTTGTGGGGCTTAGCTTTAGGTGAGATGAATAGTTCTAAACTGGCAGAAATGGTTGAGGCGGGAGCAATAGCCTTTAAGTTTTTCTGGGGATACGCCTTGAATAGCAAAACCTATGAATTAATTTATAACTACAAACCAGAGATGCCTGATCTCATAGCACCCTTAGACAATGGGGAGGTCTATGAGTTGTTTGAAGAAGTAGCCCGTACTGGCGCTTTGCTTGCTATACATGCTGAGGATCATGTATTAGTTCGAATGCTGACAGAACGAGTTCTTAAATCCGGACGGCGTGACTACTCGGCTTTGCTTGAAGCCCGTTCTAATTTGGCGGAGGAAGTAGCTATCCAGACTGCCATTGCGTTTAGTAAAGTGACTGGCGCGAGGCTACATATTGCCCATATTTCTACCCAGGAAGGTATCGAATTAGTCAAAGAGGCCCAGAAAAAGGGGATTCCCGTGACAACGGAAACTTGTTCTCATCATCTTTTCTTAGATTCCGGCGACTATGACCGAGTTGGTCCTGTCATGAAGGTTTACCCACCGGTGAGAGGAAAGCGTGACCGTCAAGCTTTATGGTCCGGACTCCAGGAAGGAACGGTGAGTCTTGTGTGTTCTGACCACGCTCCTCACAAATTGGCGGATAAGAAGGGGGATCTTTTTTCGGTTCCCGCAGGCATGTGTGATGTGGAAACCATGCTGCCTCTGATGATCAATGAGGTTAGCCGGGGAGTTATTACTCTGCCATTTGTTGTACAGAAAATGGCAGAAAATCCGGCGAAACTTTTTGATCTTTATCCCCAAAAGGGCTGCTTAGAGATTGGTGCAGATGCAGATTTAGTTTTGATTGACTTAAATAAGGAAACAGAGATTAGAAATGAGCGCTTGCATAGTAAACAACCTATAACAGGGTTTCATGGTACCTTCATAAAAGGCTGTTTAGTGGCAACATTTCTGCGTGGAAGGCAGATTATGAAGGATGGCGAGGTCATAGGTGAGCCGCAAGGGGAATTGGTTAAACCTCAAAGACGGTCTTAAGTTTTATTCATTATTTAGTGAGGTGAGTTAAGTGGAGTGGTTAGATCGTATGACCATGGTCATGGATTCAATTTGCGAAGGATCAATGGAAGGTTTGGGCGTTACAGAATTGGTCAATCGCACTCAGTTAAGTAAAGGTACTCTCCATCGGATGTTAACAGGCATGGTAACACACAATTTGGTTAGTCAGAATCCAGAAACTAAAAAATATCGCCTGGGACCCAAATCTATGGTTTGGGGAAGCAAGTTTCTGGCAGGTCAGGATACCTTCGCCCTGCTTACGGAATACTGCGATTTGTTAGCTGAACGTACAGGACTCTATACTCATTTGTGCCGCTTTGATGCAGGTGAGGTTTATTGTGTTTATACTAGACAGCCCTCTGAAGGACGAACTGCCTACTTTGTTCATGTAGGTCAGAGAATGCCTCTCCATTGCACAGCTGCCGCCAAGGCCATCTTGGCATATCAGCCTTCGAGTGCTGTAGCATCCTTATTTGCTAAAGAGCAGGTACAACGCTACACGGATTTTACGAAATTAGACTTGCAAGACCTTAGAGCAGAATTAGATGAAGTTGCGCAAACTCGAGTTGCTTATTGTGTGGAAGAGATAGAGACGGGGGTTTCGGCAATTTCTACTCCGGTGTTTCATAAAAAGGGAGAGGCCCATTTCAGCATTGGTCTGCTTGAGGCAACTCAGCATCTTAATTCTCGGCGAGATTCTTTAGTAAAAGAACTCTTAGAAATTGGAGAAAAAGCCAGTGAACGTATGGCGGCAGCCTATCTGCTCACGTCAACGGGAGTGGGGGATCCGGGACGATTGTAAGTATAAAAAAAGGACAGTCGAGCTATATAATTATAATTTTGAGAGGAGGCTGGATTAATTTTGAGCAGTTTTACTTACCGAGCGCCCCAGACAGTGGACGAGACTTTGGGTATTTTGCAGGAACAAGGGGTTAAAGCACGTGTTGCAGCGGGATGCACTAATATTTTGCCTGATATTGAGTCGAAAAAGATTACTGAGTGTCTTCTGGTAGATATCAGTGGTCTGGATGAACTAAAGGGTATTCACCTAATTGACAACAAAATAACTATTGGTGCCCTGACGACGATTGATCAATTAATCCATTCTGAGGTTATTGAAGAAAATGCTTTTGTTCTGTGGCAAGCTTGCCGTCAATTTGCTGATCCTTTAGTTCGCAATCGGGCGACTCTTTGTGGAAATATGGCCAAACCTTCCCCGGCAGCTGATGGTGTAGTTCCCTTATTGGCCTTGGAGGCTACTGTAACTGTAGGGAGTTTGACAACGGGGAAAAGGGATCTGCCAATAGAAGAATTTTTGGTCGGACCGGGAAGAAGTGCTTTAAAGCCTGATGAATTAATCCTTTCCGTGTCTTTCCAAGGGAATAAACCCTTAGGTTCTTTCACCAAGTTCGGTTTAAGGAAGGCCATGGCCATTTCGCTGATTAATATTGCAGTTGTGCTTGAGATGAAAGATGAAACCATTGTCAAAGCTAGAATTGCTTTGGGGTCTGTTGCTCCGACAGCGGTAAGGGCTAGGCAAACAGAAGCTTTCTTATGCGGACGAGAAATTACCCCTGAGGTACTAGTCCAAGCAGCAGAACTGGTTCAAACGGAAATAAATCCAATTGGAGATATTCGTGCTTCTCGTGAATATCGACTACATTTAGCCGGTGTCTTGCTTCGACGAACTATTGAAGCTGCCATGGTACCCGTTAGTGAACTTGCTCAAAAGCAATTGTCGGACGACAACGACAGGGCTGAAAGTTCACAACCGGCTCAGGCCATACAAGAAGATTTAGAGGATGAAGGGGAGGGGATCCCCTCTAAAGTAGAAATTGAGGCTGCCCGCCCACTTGACCCAGAAGGCTCACGTATAAATGAAGTTGCCATAAGGGTGAAGGTTAACGGTATCGAGATTAGAGCGTCTGTTTTGCCGGAAGCATCTTTGTTGGAATTTTTACGTGATCAGGTCAGAAGTTTTGATGTAAAGTGTGGGTGCAAAAAAGGAGACTGTGGAACTTGTACCGTGGTTTTTGCAGGGAAAGCCGTTAAATCCTGCTTGGTTCTGGCAGCCCAGGCTCATCAGCAAGAGATTTGGACATTGAAGGGTATGGAGAACGATCAACTAATGCATGATCTGCAGGAAAGCTTTGCTAAGCATGGCGCGGTGCAGTGTGGATTTTGTACACCAGGCATGCTGGTTACGGCCAAAAGTTTCTTAGAACAGGAACCTTATCCAAGTCGAGAGCAAATCAAGGCAGCTCTTGCGGGTAATCTCTGTCGTTGTACCGGTTATAAGAAAATCGTTGATGCTGTCTCAGCTGTTGCAGGCGCGCGTGTATAAAAGGGGGTCAAGAATATGGAAACAACTGTTGTTGGCAAGGGACTGCCAAAGTTTGATGCTTATACCAAAGCTAAAGGAAATATTGCCTACGCAGATGACTTTAGTCTGCCGGGAATGCTGTATGCCAAAGTTCTACGCAGTAAGTATCCCGCGGCAAAGATAATCTCCATCAACACTGCCCGGGCAGAGTTACTCCCGGGAGTTCATACGGTCATGACCAGTAAAGATGTACCCCACAATAATTTGCGGGCCAAATTCGGTCAGAGTACGGATATTGGACCTAATTTTGAAGGGTTATACCGAGTATTAGCTGAAGAAAAAGTGCGATTTTTAGGAGAGGCCATTGCTCTTGTCGCAGCGGACAGTGAGAAGATTGCTGAAGAGGCCCTAACACTAATTGATGTGATTTATGAGCAGTTACCCGGAGTATTTGATCCCATCGAAGCCCTTAAGCCAGACGCTTATCTCGTCGGAGATAATGACACTAATCTGGTTTCCCAATTTAAAATTCGTCAGGGCGACGTTGCAACGGCCTTTGAAAGCGCAGATGTGATTGTCGAAAACACCTACCGGGTACCTTTTAAAGACCATGCCTTTCTTGAACCGGAAGCCGGCGTAGCCTGGGTGGATGAGAATGGGATCATCACTATTCGAGTTTGCACCCAAGTCATTGAACATTTCCGAACTGTAGCTGAGGTTTTAGGCATACCCCATAATCATGTGCGGGTTATCGGCACTTGGGTGGGAGGGGGCTTCGGGGGGAAAGAAGATATTTCAGTTGAGAGTTTTCTGGCCCTGCTAGCCTGGAAAACCAAGCAACCTGTTAAGCTGACCTACACTCGGGAGGAATCCTTTCTTGCACACAGCAAGCGCCATCCTTTTGTCATGAAATACAAAACAGGGGCGACTAAGGATGGGATGCTTGTAGCGCTGGAGGCAGAATTAATCGCGGACGCCGGAGCTTATACCTATTTATCCCCTTGGGTTTTACTCTATGCCACAGTGAATGCAGCGGGTCCCTATAACATACCCCATGTCAAAGTGGACACGGTTGCTGTTCTTACCAACAATCCTTTTAGCAGCGCTTATCGGGGGTTTGGCGCTGTCCAGCCTAATTTTGCTTATGAATCTCAAATGGATGAATTAGCCCGGATTCTAGACTTAGATCCCTTGACTATACGACTTAAGAACTGTCTGCGGCAAGGAGATACTTTGACAACGGGAGCGGATTTTGGAGGGAGTGTCGCAGTTCAAGAGGTAGCGGAGAAAGCTTGGCAGGCCTTAGGCCCAAAAAGAGCAGACCCCGGTAAACACATTAAACTTGGTCGGGGCTTGGCAGTAGGTATGATGAGCTATGGTCGTCTAACCTTCCTGCATGACACTTCCAGATCCTACATTAAACTTGAACTTGATGGCAGCGTGCTGATGCGCTCGGGTATTCCTGATCTGGGGGCAGGTCAAGCTCAGGCCTTAGTCCAAATTGCTGCCGAAGAACTTGGGGTACCTTTAGAAAAAATTAAAATTTTCACTTCAGACACCTCCTTGACTCCCTTGGCGGGCACTTCTACGGCCACCAGACAGCTCTATATGTCAGGTAATGCGACCTTAAAAGCAGCTCGAGAGGTTAAGGAACGCTTGATAGATAAAGCGTCAGTGATGTTAAATGCAGATAAAACTGACTTAAAATTTGTCAATGAGAAAATCCTCCGGATCAGCGAACCTGATAAGTATTTAGCTCTGAGCGCGGTTATAGGGCAATGCTCTACTGATGGAGATGAGCTATACAGTGAAGCCCAGTTTAATGCGCCTTTTACAGAGGTTCCGGTTTCAGATGTGATTACTGGACAAACCTTTGCTGATTTTACCTTCGGAGCCTATGCCGTTGAGGTGGCTGTTGATGAGGAAACCGGAGCAGTTAATGTGGAAAGAGCTGTAACCTGCTATGACGTTGGCAAAGCCATAAATCCTCTTAATGTTGAGGGACAGCTGGAGGGCGGCGGTGTAGATTCCATTGGCTATGCGCTGACAGAGAACTTTGAGGTGGAGCAAGGCTATCTAAAGAGCCATTCCTTAGCGGAGTATCTTTTACCGACAGCCTTGGATGTTCCGGACATTGAGACAATTTTAGTAGAATCAGGTGCCGGAATTGGGCCCTATGGAGCGAAAGGGATCGGGGAACCGGCTTGTAATGCCATGGCCCCGGCGATTATCAATGCTATCCGTGATGCCGTCGGTGTAAGAATCACTTCCTTGCCGGCGACTTCTGAGAAAGTTCTTTTTGCAATGCTCTCTCAGAATTAAGTAAAGCTCACGCAAACCTTGGCGGACGGTGTTCGCTCTACAGCAACTGCTTAAGTTACTTTGGCGAGGTTTAAATATATTTCGCAAAAGTAACTGGAGAATAGCAGAAAACTAAAAAGGAGGGATCCTTCAGATTAGTTAAGTAGGGTTGGTTAGGTGTAAGACGGTGGTAACTTGATAAGACGGCGGCAAGGTAATTAGTACACAAAAAAGAAGGAGGTAGATTTTGAGAATGAAGAGACTGAGTAAACTATCCATTAAGTTATTGGCTTTAATGATGGTATTTTCTCTCGTTGCCGGTTGCGGTTCACAAGGAACTGCGAGTGCCCCTAAAACCGAGAATAAAACAGTCAAAATTGCTTTTCTTGGGCCTTTGACAGGTTCTAACGCCATGCAAGGGGTTGGGGCTCGCAATGCTTTTCAATTAGCGATTAAACAAGCGAATGACTCTGGCAAACTGGCCTATAAGCTGGAAGTTGTGGATTTGGACGATGCCTCCAATCCCGGAACCGGAGCCTCAGCAGCGCAGAAAGCCGTTGCGGACCCGGATGTCTTAGCGGCAGTGGGACATTGGAATTCCCCGGTTGCCGAAGCAACAATACCTATCTTTAAATCAGCTGGAATCCCCTTGGTTATCTGGGGTGCCATTGGACCTAAACTTACAAGTGCTGATAATTATCCTTATGTTACAAGGGTTGCGCCTACTCAAGTTCAGGAAAATGCTCCTCTGGCGGCCTTTGCCATTAAGGACTTAGGACGCAAAAAGTGGGCTATTATCTCGGATACCAGCACTTATGGTAAAAGCAACACAGATGCTTGGAAAAACGAATTGGCCAAGTCTCCTGGTACAGAAGTAGTTTCTGTGGATGAAATTCAAGTGGGTCAAATCGACTTCCGACCTATTCTCAGTAAAATCAAAAATCAAAATGTCGATGCTATCTACTTCGGTGGAGTCGTGATGGAAGGCGCTATGGTTCGACGTCAAGCTAACGAACTGGGATTAAACAATACTTTGCTCGTGGGTATCTCCGGTATCTTGGATGACAAATATATTGAAACCGCCGGCAGCGAAGCCGCTGAAGGGGTTATTGCTACTAAGCCTGGTAAGGACGTAAGCGAGATGGCAGGCGGTAAAGCCTTTGATGAAGCTTATACACAAGCTGGCTATAAGGAACCTTATGGTGCTTATGGTCCCTATGCCTATGATGCAGCAAATATAGTGGTGGAAGCCTTGAAACAAGCCGGTTCAGATAAGAAGGCCTTAGTAGAGGCAATTACTAAAGCTAAACATGACGGACTACTGGGTACCACAACCTTTAATGAAGTGGGCCAAACCACTAACATTGCCAGTACTATTTCAGTTGTTCAAGATGGAAAATGGGTTGCTTGGGACGCTTCAAAATACAAGAGCGGAGAACGTAAATTGCCGGGTGCTAAATAACCTGTTGATTAACCATCCCTTAGGTGGGGGAGTCTACCCTCCACCTAAGTGGAGCACAGGGCAGCAATTCCACTATGCGAAGTGGAAAGTTCACAGTCGGATGAAGGAATAGAGTAGATAACTTCTTGCCGACTCTTCAATGATAATTGTTTCAGTTGGTAAGAAGCCTTTAAAGGTGAAGATGATAGCAGATTGAGGGGGAGTATTAAATGGATTTTCAGGTAATAGGCAAAGTATTACCACGAAAAGATGGAATCGCCAAGGTCTGCGGTAAAGAACCCTTTGCAAGTGATATTGTGGTTCCGCATATGTTATACGCAGTGACTTTACGAAGTGAACACGCCCACGCTGAGATTATTAAGATTGATACTTCGGAAGCTGAAAGCATGGGGGCAGTTTGTATAACTCCTACTGAAGTCCCGGACTTTACTTATAATGAACGAACCGTCAGTATCCCTGAAAAAACTTTCTGTGACCGCAAAGTTTTACCTAGGCGTGTCCGTCATGTTGGTGAAGCCATAGCTGCTGTAGCGGCCGAGACAGAGGAACTGGCTTTTCGAGCTATGCAGGCCATTAAAGTTGAGTATAATGTCTTGCCCTCTGTGTTGGATCCTGAGGAGGCCATGCAGCCAGAGGCTGCATCTCTCTATGATGAAATCCTATTAGGAAAACAACAGCTTAAAGTTAAGAATAATGTAGCCTGCGAACGTAATATTGTCATTGGTGATCCGGAAGCTGGTTTTGCTGCTGCAGATTATATCGTTGAACGGGACTATGATTTGCCGAGGATTTATCATCATCAAATGGAGACTAAAACTGTGGTTTGTCAACCGGAAGCCAACGGCGGCATTACAATCTGGACCACAACCCAAACAATTCACAATGTGCGTCAACTGTTAGGCCAGATTTTTGAGCTGCCTTTAAGCAAGATTAACGTTAAGAAACTGAGTATTGGCGGATCCTTTGGTTCTAGTATCCAGATGAATTCCATGATCCCCATTTGTGTCGCTTTAGCCTTGAAGGCCCGATGTCCTGTCAAGCTGGTTAGCAGTCGGGAAGATGATATCCATGACCATGTGAAATTTCCGGCTCGTATTAAGTTAAAAGTAGGTGTAACGAAGGACGCTAAAATAGTAGCAGCAGATATGCGGGTTCTTGTCGATATCGGTGCCCATCAAATCAATTCTTATCCTCTCCTGGGCTGTATGTCCGGCTGGTACGCTTCCTTATACAAGTGGCAGGATTTTCGATTTGACGGTACGGCAGTCTATACAAATAAGGTACCGGGCTGTGCTATGCAAGGGTACGGCAATCCTGAGGTTAACTTCGCTGTGGAGTCCCATATGGATGTTATAGCCAATGAGTGTGGTTTTGACCCGATTGAGTTTCGGCTGAAAAACTATGTGGGTATTGGCGATGAATTTTGGGGTCAAGGCCCCACGGTAAAATCCATTATTAAAAGTTGCGGTGTCGAAGAAATGCTGACGGTGGGCGCTGAGAAAATAGGGTGGAGTGAGCGTCGATCCAGCCAAGCCAAAACTGGACGTTACCGCAAAGGGGTGGGTATCGCTCGTGGTTTTCATACTTCAGGCACAGGTGGTCCTAAACCAGGAGAAGTTATTGATTATTCCAGTGCTACGATTAAAATCAATGAAGATGGAACGGTAGATGTATTGTCTCCGGTGATGGATTTAGGCGGTGGCACAGGGGAGGCCACGGTTAAAGTAGTTGCTGAGCTGCTCAAAGTCCCCTATGACAAAGTAGAACTGGCAATTGTGGACACTAGAACAACAGGCTATGATGTGAATACCCATGCTACCCGGGGTGTCTACTGTGGCTGCGGTGCTGCATTGCACGTGGCAAAACAAGTCAAGATTAAGCTCTTAGAGTTTGCCTCCCGAATTTTGGAGGAAAATCCTGACGATTTGGACTTGAGTTATGAGCCGGAAGATAACAAAACCATAATTCATGTTAAGAGATTTAAACAAAAACAAATAAGTATTGGTGAAGTTGCCAAGCTGGCCCAAATTTATAGTTGGGGTACCATAGCAGTTTCAGACAGTTATCGGCAGAGAAACTGCCCACCCTGTTTCGTCGCTCATTTTATTGAGGTAGAAGTTGATACCTGGACAGGAATCGTTAAGGTTCCGAGAGCTATACTGCTCGCGGATTCCGGAACCCCTATTAATCCGGATATGCTGGAAGGCCAGTTAATTGGCTCTTTATCCAGAGGGCTAGGGTATGCTGCCTATGAAAGTACGGAAAATGATTTGGAAACAGGTAAGCTGTTATGTGGGGGCTTCATCACGGATAATAAGATTCCCACCAGCTGCGAGATGCCTTTAATGGATAATATTCAAGTATATTTTGCCCATACCTATGAGCCTACCGGGCCTTTCGGGGCTAAAGGAATTGGTGAGGCAGCGCTGAATTCCGTGGCTGCAGCTTATGCTAATGCTATTTACAATGCAATAGGTATTAGATTTTACCAGACTCCTATTACACCGGAAAGAATCCTGCAGGCCCTGGAAGGAGGTGCCTCCGTTGAAAACTAATACAAAAATCTTGACGTCAGAATTTGAATATCTGGAATGTCCAACCCTAGCGGAAGCTTTAAACTGTCTGTCGAAGTACAATGGCAAGGCTAAAATTCTTGCAGGGGGGACTGACTTATTGATAAAAATGAAAAGTGGTCTGCTCCAATGCCAATACCTTATTTTTGTGAAGAAGATTGAAGCCCTGAATTATCTTATCTCAGACAAGAAAACCTTGAGGATCGGGCCAATGATCAACTTAAGGAGCATTGAAAAGAATGAACAGGTCAAGGCCTATTACAGTGCTTTGTTTGAAGCGGTTCGTTCAATGGCAGCTACCTCAGTGAAAAATATGGCGACCATTGGTGGAAACCTCTGTAATGGTTCACCGGCTGCAGATACCGCGCCTCCACTGCTGGTCTATGGCGCAACTCTGAAATTATCCAGTATGCGGGGAGATAGAATTGTTCCGGTCGAAGAATTTTTCCTGGGGCCTAGTCAAACTGTTTTAGAGAGTGATGAACTGCTAACAGAAATATGTCTGCCTGATTTAGGAGACCAAGTTGGCAGCAGCTTTCTCAAGTTGGGGAGGGTATCAGCTGATATCGCCAAAATTAATGTTGCTGTCTGTTTAAATCGCAACGGCAAGACTGTCGGCAATTGTAGGATTGCCTTCGGCTCTGTAGCGCCGACACCGATTAGAATACCTGAGGCAGAAGAAATCCTTAAGGGTCAAGAAATGAGCGACGAGTTAATAGTCAAAGCTGCCAAGGCTGCGGCTGGCCTAATCAAACCGATTACCGACAAACGGTCAACGAATAGCTATCGTCAACAAGTAAGTAAAGTGATCTTGGAAGAGGGTATACGGTCAGCATGGCAGCGGGCTGGAGGTGAGCTGTAATGGAGAAAAGGTTAATTAAAGTCACCATTAACGGTAAGTTACGAGAATTGTTCGTTAAGTCGAATGATCTCCTTCTCAATGTTTTGCGCAATGATTTAAACCTCATGGGTACCAAGTACGGTTGTGGTATCGGAGAGTGCGGAGCTTGTACAGTGCTCTTAGATGGCCAAACCGTCTTAGCTTGCCTTATTTTAGCTGTAACGGTTGACGGTCAAGAAATTACTACTATAGAAGGAATGGGTGATCCTGTTCAGCTGCATCCTCTTCAGGAGTCCTTCATTGAGCATGGCGCTGTGCAATGCGGCTTTTGTACCCCGGGGATGTTGTTGGCAGGTGAGGCCTTACTTAAGGAAAATCCTAATCCTAGTGAAGAAGAAATTCGCGAGTATCTGAGGGGTAATCTTTGTCGATGCACCGGTTATGCAGCAATCGTTAAGGCAATTAAGTCGGAAGCAAAATCTCAGAGTGCTGACCCGGGTACCCTCAGTGAATAAGACTAAACAAAAAGGAGGTTGGGGCTTTTGTCACTTCTCTTATCTCAGATTATCAATGCAATAATGCTGGGTTCTACCTATTCGTTGATTGCCATTGGTTTCTCCCTATTCTTTGGAGTTATGGATATAGTTGTGTTTTCAGCAGGAGACGTAGCGATTGTTGCCGCATTTAGCATTTTGGTGCTCATGGGAACTCAAATGCTTCCTGTTCTGGACTCTATACTCCCTCACGCTGTTTCTTCAGTAGTAATGGTTTTCGTGGGGGCAATGATCACTGCCTTACTCATGCTCCTGATGTATCGTCTAGTGATTAAACCCTTTGAAGGCAAAAGTCCGCTGATGCCCCTTCTCAGCACCATAGCTTCCGGGATTGTACTCCGAGAACTGATTGGTATTTTCTATCCTCAAGGAAGAAATCCCCAGGCGTTTCCTCAGATGCTCCCTAGTGGAACAATTTCTTCCAGCCTTATGATATCCTGGCGAAATGTTATTATTATTCTGGCCACAGTATTCCTGGTGGCACTGCTTTATTGGTTTGTTAATAAAACTAAAATTGGTTTATCCATTCAAGCTGTGTCTCAGAATAGAGAAGCGGCCATGATGGTAGGGCTTAACTGGCGACTAAGTATTTTGGTGACTTTCTTAATTGGGGGATTTTTACTGGGGGTCAGTGGTTTCCTGGTAGCATCTTATTCTGAAGTTGTACGTTTTGACATGGGCTCAATGTATGGATTGAAGGGATTCAGCGCTGCTGTGGTAGGTGGCCTGGGCAGTATGTTCGGCGGAATAGCCGGTGGAATGCTCATTGCCTTTATCGAAGTTTTTGTTACCGCTTATATCCCCGGAGGCTCAGCCTATTCCGGTGTTGCCGGATTTTTGATGGTCATCGTTTTTATATTATTTAAGCCTGAAGGAATCCTGGGAGAAAAAACAGTCGAAAAGGTTTAGTATGCACCAGAGGAGGAGGTTAACAAGTGCAAAGAGCTGCTTTTGCATCGAAAAATAGTCTGGTTACACTGCTCGTTAGTGTTTTAGCTTGTGTATTTTTATATTTTGCCTTAGTGGGATCCTTATTTGTTGCCTTGGCTGTCATTGGCATTGGTTTAGCTTTAATTGTATTAGGTGAATACAGGGGCAAGGCTGAAGCAATTCATACAGCCTTTGGAGAACATAGAAGTTTGGGTATAACTGTGTTGATCATCTTTGTGCTGACCCTCCCGTTCTTACTAAAGGGCAACAATTATTTGCTCCATATTGTTGTTATGGGGGGAATCTATAGTGTGGTGGCTCTGGGGCTTAACTTCCAAATGGGCAGTACCGGAATGGTAAACTTTGCGACTGCAGCGTTTTTTGGTACGGGTGCCTATACGTCAGCTCTATTAGTTACGAAGTTTAATATTTCACCCTGGCTGGGTACAGTGAGCGGGTTAGTATTGGCTGCTGTGCTGGGGCTGCTCTTTGGTATCCCGGCCTTAAAAACCCGTGGTTATTACCTTTCCCTTGTTACCATGGCTTTGCAGGTTATTTTTACCCTGATGATTATTAATACAAGTTGGCTTGGCGGCCCCAATGGTGTTCCTGGCATACCTGCCTATAGTCTCGCTGGATTTTCTCTAAAGACATCGGTTGTGCTATTTGGCATTAAATTACCTTATCAAGCAAATTACTACTACTTGGTTTTCGGTATTCTTGGTTTGGCTGTTTTGGTAGCGGCTCGTTTATATAATTCCCACGTAGGTTTGGCCTGGAATGCCATCGAACAGGATGAAATTGTGGCCGTGACTCAAGGGATTAATCAAACCAAGATTAAATTATTGGCTTTTGCTTTGGGGGCAGCATTCGCTGGCCTGGCAGGCGCATTATATGGTCATTATACGAGTTTTATTGGGGTTGAGAATTTTGACTTTTCCATATCCCTCATCTTCATCTGCATGGTTTTATTGGGAGGAATGGACAATGTCCTTGGGGTTGTCCTAGGAGCAATGTTGTTGACCATAGTTGATGAGAAGCTTCGCGATTTCGCTGACTATCGTATGTTAATGTATAGTTTAATTTTAATCATAATTTTGTTGGCGCGTTCCCAAGGTTTGCTGCCTAAGCGAATTAGAAAGTACGGTAAACTAAGAGACAGCAAGATAGAACCTATTTCTAACGGATGAATGGGGGGCACTTAAGGCAATGAAAGTTATGCAGACAGAGTCTCTAACAATTAATTTCGGAGGGTTAAAGGCAGTCGATGAAGTTGATTTTGCAATAGCTGATGAGGTAGTAGGGTTGCTGGGTCCCAATGGTTCGGGTAAAACCACCTTTCTGAATCTGGTAAGTGGAATTTATCAACCAACCAGTGGCAAAATCATCTTTCAACAGGAAGATATTACTGGCTCGGGAGCCCACGTTATTCGGGGCAAAGGCATAGCGCGCACTTTCCAGACTAATCGGCTTTGCCTGAACCTGAGCGTTATTGATAACATGCTCCTCGGTCTTTACAGTCAGAAGGAATCTACTTGGTGGCAAGCTATCCTGCAACCGAAGCGCTGCCGGAAAGAACTTAGGCAGAATATTGAAAAGTGTTTGCTGTTGCTAGAACATTTTAATCCAGATCTAGTTGAGAAAGCCTATGATCCGATTACAAGTATTGCGCTTATAGATCGGCGCAGAATTGAAATTGCCAGGGCAATCGTCGGTGATCCCAAATTATTATTGCTTGACGAGCCAACAGCTGGGCTAAACTCTGAAGAAACAACCCAAATCATCAATGATATCGGAAAGATTCGCCAGGGCGACCAGCAGATATGTATGATCATTATCGAACACGATATGAACGTTATCTCGAGCATTTGTAATAGAGTTGTTGTTTTGAATGCCGGCAAGAAAATCGCCGACGATACCTATCAAGAAATTTGTAAGAACGAGCAGGTGCAAACTGCTTACCTAGGAGGATAAGATCATGCTAGAACTTTGCAATATCAGTACAAAATATGGTCAGATTCCTATGTTAATGGAGGTAAGTATTAAGGTTGACAAAGGTGAAGCGGTCTGTTTATTAGGGGCTAACGGAGCGGGAAAAACAACTGTGTTAAAAACCATTATAAGTATGGTTAAGCCTATTAAGGGAGAGGTCTTTTTTAATGGTCAAAGGCTTGATCTTCTGCCTTCACATAAAGTAATTCAGGCAGGAATTGCTATTGTACCGGAGCGGGAAGGATTATTCCCCAAACTCACTGTAGAAAACAATCTGCTAATGGGGGCTTATTACGAAAAAGATAAGCAAAAAATCAACCACAGAATGGAAGAAGTCTTAACAATCTTTCCTAAACTAAAAGAGAGGTTCCGGCGCAATGCAGGTACTCTGAGTGGTGGTGAACGGAAGATGCTGGGAATTGGGAGAGCCCTTTTAGCGGATCCGCAGGTATTATTGTTAGATGAACCCTCCCTAGGTCTTGCTCCTGCTTTGGTTCACGAAGTTTATGCCGTTATTGAACGAATTAAGAAAGAAAAGAATCTGGCCATTCTTTTAGTTGAACAAAATGCCTTAAAAGCTTTATCCGTTGTAGAGCGGGGATATGCCTTGCAAAAGGGCGGGATCTTTCTGGAAGGTTCCAGCGCAGAGCTTCGAGAAAATAAGATTGTGGTAGAATCTTATCTTTCTAGCTGTAGTGTATAGCTTTTAGATTTGGACAGTTAGGCCAGCAAAGAAATCGTTTACAATCTTACTAGGCTTAGAATATAATCTTAAATATCATTATGGGCTAGTTTCTACTATGCCTATTCATTGAAATATGTGGTTATATCGACTTCTCATAAGGAAATAATGGATATTATGTAAGATTATTTTCTGAGTTAAAAAAGAAGGATATTTCAGATCCATATCGAATTTGTATATTATAGAATGAATTTACTTTATTGTGATACAAATTCGCTGTGGTTTTGTATCCGCAGAGTCCGAACTGATTTAAGAGTCCTAGTATAATTGAATACTTTTTCTTTTACTCATATATCCCTGATAATTGGATCGGGGGTTTCTACGAGGCAACCGTAATTGCTTCTCTATGAGCCAGAGATGGTTCATAGAATCCAGCAATAGAGGTTGTTTTTTTGTGTGCCCAAAAGTTGACAGAAGATTTAAACATCAAAAGAAGGGGACTCTTAAAATGATAATAGGGGTGAGAAAATGAAGTATTTCCAACCGCAGAGCGTAGAAGAGGCATTAGAACTTGCTTACACATCGGAGGCAACTTTCTTAGCCGGAGGAACAGATCTTGTACTTCATATGCGTACGGGAAAGGTTCAGCCCTTAGGTCTGATAGACCTGGGCAAGATTTCAGTACTGCGAGAAATAAAGGAAATTGAAGGATCCTTGGAGATCGGGAGTATGGCAACCTTTGCTGAATTAGGAAAAAGTGAGCTTGTTTTTCGGAAGGCCCATGCCCTTTGGCAAGCTTGTCAAACAATGGGTTCTCCGCAAATACGCAATCAAGCAACAATAGGCGGAAATTTGGGTAATTGTTCCCCGGCAGCGGATGGTTTGCCGGCCCTATTGGCCTTAGGAGCGGAGGTTTGTCTAAGTACAAAGGCCGGAAATGAGATTTTACCCTTAGAGTCTCTTCTGAGCCGGACACCTCTGCTGGAGCAGGGAACGCTTATCAGAGGATTTCGCATTCCCATAAATGGTCAGAAAAGTGGGTTCGCTAAGTTAGGCAGACGGAAGGCCCTGGCGATTGCTCGCCTCAGTGTTGCTGTCTCGGTAGAAATGAATGGAAGTCGAATAGATAATGTTCGCGTTGCTTTAGGGGCAGTTGGCAGACGGGCTTTTTTAAGTGAAGCTCTGGGTCAAGAATTAAGTGGACAAGAATTGAATAATGAATTGCTGGAAAAGGGTGTTTTAGAAGTTCAGCGGATTGTTCGAGAGGCATTAGGAACTCGAGCCTCCGCGCCCTATAAACGAGTAGCAGTAGCCGGAGTCTTTCGTGAGGCTTTGGCAACCATTATTCCTGAGGGGGGAAAATAAGTATGATAGAGATTAAACTTGTCGTCAATGAAAAACCTTATAACTTGAATGTAGAACCAAGTGAACGTCTCATTGATGCTTTACGCAACCGTCTAGGGCTCCTGGGAACAAAGGAAGGTTGCGGCGAAGGAGAATGTGGGGCCTGCACCATCATCATGGACGGAAAAACTGTAAACTCCTGTCTTGTCTTGGCTGCTCAAGCCAATGGGAGTGTGCTTACAACCATTGAAGGAGTAGGGAATCGTCGTTCTCCCCATCCGGTGCAAAAGGCTTTTGTAGAAGTTGGAGCTGTTCAATGTGGCTTTTGTACCCCGGGAATGGTTTTATCAGCTAAGAATTTATTGGATAAGAACTCTCACCCCAGTGAAAGTGAGATAGGAGTTGCAATGTCTGGGAATCTTTGTCGCTGTACTGGGTATGATAAAATTTTACGCGCTGTAAAAATTGCCGCTGAGGAGGGTAAACAATGAAAACTTCAGTGGTTGGATCACGAGTTACCAGAGAAGATGCTTGGGGAAAAGTATTTGGACAAACAAAGTTCCCTGCCGACGTAAATCTGCCGGGCCAGCTCTATGCTGTGGTTATCCGCAGTCCTCATCCTCATGCCAAAGTTTTAAGTATTAACTGTGACTATGCACTGGAAATGGCCGGAGTGGTGGCTGTTCTATCTGCAAAAGATGTTCCGCACAATGCCCACGGGGTACTCTTCCGTGACCAACCTGTCTTGGCTGAGTATGTCCGAATGGTAGGGGACCCGGTAGCTGTTGTAGGAGCTGAGACAGAGGAAATTGCTCGGGAAGCCGCTAAGCGTGTACAAGTAGAGTACCAAGTTCTGCCTACTGTCTTTGACCCGGAGGAGGCAATGAAGCCGGATGTCCTGCCTCTTCATCCATCCCTGCGTCCCACGAATGTTCTTTATCATATGCCCATAAGAAGGGGATCAATGGAAGAAGGCTGGGCTAAAGCAGATGTTGTGATAGAAAAGGAATACAATACCCAACATGTGGATCATGCTTTTTTGCAGCCAGAAGCGGTATTAGCCCATTTAGACGAACGAGGACACCTGGTGGTTCAAACAGCTACTCAATATGCCCATTATGATCGGGGCGAGATTGCTCATGCTTTAGGGCTGCGCTTTAGTCAGGTTCAAGTGAAAACCCTGGCGGTGGGAGGAGCTTTCGGAGGACGTGAAGATATTTCACTCCAGGTCATTGCCGCCTTAATGGCTTGGAAAACCCTTCGCCCAGTGAAAATGGAAAATACTCGGGAAGAGTCATTTTATTCCCATTCCAAACGTCACCCCATGCGGATGCAATATAAGACAGGCGCAACAAAAGATGGCAAATTAGTGGCCATGGAAGCCAAGATCGTTGGGGATTCAGGTGCCTATGCTTCATGGAGCATCAACGTCTTGCGTAAAGCTGCAGTCCATGCCACTGGTCCTTATGTCATTCCTAATGTCTCGATTGATAGTTATGCTGTGTTTACCAATAATCCATTTACAGGAGCTATGCGGGGTTTTGGGGCAGCTCAAACTGTCTTAGCCTATGAAAGCCAAATGGATCTCCTGGCTAAGGAGATCGGAATTTCTCCTTTGGAGATTCGCTTGCGTAATATCTTTAAAGTCGGAAGTACAACAGCAACCGGACAAGTGTTGACCAGTAGTGTTCCGCTGGATCAGTGCCTGGCAAAAATCACACCTTATCTCCAAAGAGGGGGGGAGTCCGAGTGAAAAAGAGAGGAATCGGTTTAGGGTGTTCCTGGTATGGCACAGGTTATGGGAATGGGTTCCCGGATGTTTCCAGTGCCTTTGTAGAAATTCATGATGACGGTTCGGCCACAGTATTGACAGGGGCCGTTGATGTAGGTCAAGGGAGTAATTCTATCTTTGCTCAAATCGTGGCGGAAGAACTTGGGCTGGAGGCTCAGGATATCTGTGTCTACTCCGGGGATACGGATGCTACCCCGGATTCAGGGACAACGGCAGCGACAAGGCAAACTTACAATACGGGAAACGCTGTTTTAAAGGCCGTTCGCCAGGCAAAATCCTCGTTGCTGGTCTATGCTGCACGAGAGTTTTCTTGCCCAACCTCGGAAGGAATTGAACTTAAAGAGGGATATATCGGAGTTAAAGGGGATCCTTCACGCAGGGTGCCTTTGGCGGACCTGGTTTTTCAAGCTCGTTTACGGGGAGAACGGTTTATTAGTGCCGAAAGTTCCACTGCTCGTTCAACCCCTGTAGACCCGGAGACCGGCCAAGGTGCTCCTTACTGGCCCTATTCCTTTGGGTGTCAGTCTGCCGAAGTTGAAGTTGATACGGAAACTGGGGTGGTTCAAGTCCTAAAAGTTGTCGCAGTTCATGATGTAGGGAAGGCTCTAAATCCTACTCAAGTAGAGGGTCAAATCGCAGGTGGAGTTACTCAAGGAATTGGGTATGCTTTACTTGAGGAATTAGAATTGAACGAGGGGAAAATTAAGAATCCTGCCTTTTCCAGCTATTTGATTCCCACGGCCTTAGATGTGCCTAATATAGAAGCATTTTTTGTAGAAGATGCAGAGTCCACTGGTCCTTTTGGCGCTAAGGGACTTGGTGAACCTGCAATGCTTCCGACAGTTGCGGCCATCATTAATGCTATTGATGATGCTGTGGGAGTAAGGATTACGTCTATACCAGCGACGCCGGAAAAGATTTTAAAAGCGCTAGCTGAAAAAAACGGGGAGGTGAAAAAACATTAGTCTGGAAGCTGTTCAAGTGAGATGAAATCAAAAACTAAATAATAATCGTTGATAATTAGTGTTAAACTTATAACGGACTTATCCTATGTGATGTTTAACGTAGCATCCCACAACAAACTTTAATAAGATCAATGAATTTAGCTTAAACTAATAGATGAATTGCATGAGGAATTTATTTTAATGGGAGGGCTGTCCATGTCAACCGTTACAAATAAGCAAAATCCACCTTCAGGTAAGTCAGAAGGATTTTTAGAAAAGTTTTTTCATTTAAACGAATTAGGTTCTAATGTTCGAACGGAAGTATTAGCGGGGATAACTACGTTTATTACAATGGCCTATATTTTGTTTGTAAACCCTATTATTTTGAAAGACGCTGGAATGCCTATTAGTGCAACTTTTGCGGCAACCGCTATTGCTGCAGCATTTGGCACCCTAATTATGGGCTTGTATGCCAACTATCCAATCGCTTTAGCACCGGGAATGGGGCTTAACGCATTCTTTACCTACACTGTTGTTCTTGGAATGGGACTTAGTTGGCAGACAGCACTCGGGGCAGTCTTCATTTCAGGTGTGGTCTTTTTCCTCATGACGGTCACGAAAGTTCGAGAGTGGATTATCGAGGGTGTACCTCCGGTCTTAAGGCTCTCAATTGGGGTTGGTATAGGCTTATTCATTGCTTTTATTGGACTTAAAAACGGCGGACTGATTGTAGCTGACCAAGCCACATTTGTTAAACTTGGCAATATGAAGTCCCCTGGCGTTCTCGTTACTGTCTTCGGTCTAATCGTTACGGGCGCATTGATAGCCAGGAAAGTAAAAGGCGGTTTGTTGATCGGGATCATTGCTACGACAATCTTAAGTATGATAATGGGCGTTTCCCCTTATCCCACAGGAATATCCAGTTTTGTTTCAATGACTAATCCATTGTCAGCTGTTGCACCAGTGGCATTTGAACTGGACGTTTGGGGAGCAATAAGTTATGGCTTTATTTCAATTCTCTTTGCCTTTACACTAGTAGACTTGTTTGATAATATCGGTACCTTGCTCGGAGTATCACGTAAAGCCGGCCTTTTAGATAAGAACGGGAATCTACCTCGTGCCGGAAAAGCCTTGATGGCAGACTCAGTGGGAACTATGTTCGGAGCTGCAGTGGGAACTCCTACTGTAACCTCTTATATTGAAAGTGCCTCAGGCGTAGCTGAGGGTGGTAAAAGCGGACTAACTGCAGTTACCGTTGCAGGTCTCTTCTTAGTGTCACTTATTTTTGCTCCACTGGTCGGACTAATTCCTGGACAGGCAACTGCACCGATTCTTATCTTAGTTGGTGTCTTAATGATGAGTGAAGTTGTTGAAATTAAATTTGATGACTTTACCGAAGCTTTACCTGCATTTATGACAATCGTCATGATGCCTTTAACCTTCTCGATTGCTCAAGGTATTGCTTTTGGGTTTATGTCTTACACTCTCATTAAATTAGTGAGCGGCAGACATAAGGAAAATAACTTAGTTATGTACGTCTTTACAACTCTCTTTATAATTCACTTTATTATTGGTGGGCATTAATCTAAGTAAGATTTTATGGAGAGATGCGTCAGATCACATCTCTCCATACTTAAAAAACATTGATCATTCTTGCTTAATATAATGTATAGTCAGAACAAGGATACTTGGCCATCCATGGCCAGCGCATGGCGCCAGCTTCAGAGTGGAGGGGCCTTTCGCAAGAAGGGAAAGGATGGGAATTGGATGCGCATTCTCTTTAAAAATGCGAATATTGTTACAATGAACGCCAGTCGGGAAATCATCCATGGAGATCTGCTTGTAGATGGATCTCAGATTGTAGCAGTTGGGGGAGATATCGAACAACCTGCAGATCAAGTAATTGATCTTAATGGAGATTTACTAATACCAGGCTTAATTCAGACGCATATTCATTTATGTCAGACTCTGTTTCGAGGACAGGCTGACGATTTAGAACTTTTAGATTGGCTTAAACAAAGAATTTGGCCTCTGGAAGGCGGCCATGATCCGGAATCCTTATATGACTCTGCCTTATTAGGGATTGGAGAATTGTTCCTGGGTGGGACAACGACGATTGTCGACATGGAAACGGTGCATCATACTGAACATGCCTTCGAAGCCATCCTGACAAGTGGCTTAAGAGCTTTGAGCGGGAAGGTAATGATGGATGATTGCAATGGAGATATACCACTTTCTTTGCAAGAAAAGACTGAGGATTCGCTGCAGGAAAGCGTAGATTTGTTTGAAAAATATCACGGTAAGGGAAATGGGCGCCTAGAAGTTGCCTTTACTCCGCGCTTCGTTATTTCCTGCACCGATTCATTATTAAAAGAGGTTTCGCAACTTGCCCGCCAAAAGAATGCTTTTGTCCATACACATGCCTCAGAAAACCGTTCGGAAATTGAACTAGTGGAACGTACTCGGGGAATGCGGAATATTATCTATCTGGACAAGGTGGGATTAACGGGGCCAAAGCTAATCTTAGCTCATTGTATCTGGCTGGATGAGGCAGAAAAGGAGATTCTTGTCCGTACCAAAACAAGAGTTTCACATTGCCCGTCTTCAAATCTTAAGCTGGCCTCCGGAATTGCGCCGATTCCGGAACTTATGAGACGTGGGGCAGAGGTTTCCCTAAGCGCCGATGGGGCACCCTGCAACAACAATTTAGACGGATTCCGGGAAATGAGACATGCCGCTTTGATTCAAAAGCCCTTACATGGACCGACAGTTATGCCGGCGCGAGAAGTTTTTGAACTGGCTACCTTGGGTGGAGCACGAGCTATCGGCCACGAACATGATTTAGGAAGTCTGGAAGTCGGCAAAAAAGCTGATTTGGCAGTCGTAAGCTTGCAGGGTTTACACACCTGGCCCAATGACCATGTAGATGTTTATTCTCAGTTGGTTTATCAGGCGGTTTCCTCTGATGTTCGCCTGACAATGGTAGACGGCAGAATTGTTATGAAAGATCGCCAACTGTTAACAATTGATGTTCCTAAGCTTAAGTTAAGCTCAACCCGCAGTCTGAATCGAGTCTTGCAACGGGTCGGACTTGTTTAAACTATCTCTTATTGCAATGGAATGACTGAAAAGTGTCCCCACAGCCATAAATGGCCAGAGGGGACACTTCCTATTAAAAATACAGATCAAGCATGCAAGTAGGAATCTATAATATAAGTTGATTTGCACATGTTAAAAATTAAAGCCTTATCATACGTGAATGGAGCATGAGCATATGTCGAGCTTTAAACAAAGAATGGATGAAGCCCGGGGCCTGGTGAAGATTGACATGGTTCTGAGACGAGCAAGGTTAGTTAATGTCTTTTCGGGAGAAATCCATGAAACAGAGATTGGAGTCCATCAAGGAGCTTTTGTCGGCATTGGCACCTTTGCAGAAGCAGAAAAAGAGCTGGATTTGTGCGGTAAGTATGTTGTTCCGGGATTGATAGACGGACATGTCCATATTGAAAGCTCGCATCTCTGTCCGGAGGAGTTCTGTTCAGTTCTACTTTCCCATGGTGTAACTACAGCGGTTGTCGATCCTCATGAAATTGCCAATGTTTTAGGAAGTCGAGGGATTCAATATATCCTGGATAGTGTTAATGGGTTACCCTTTAATACCTTTGTGGCACTTCCCTCATGTGTACCGGCAACAGATTTAGAAACTTCCGGGGCCCACCTCAGAGCTAAGGATCTCTTACAATTCGTCGGACACCCTAAAGTTATAGGTTTAGGAGAAGTTATGGATTACCTGGGAGTGATCGAAGCTAAGCAGGATATGGTGGAAAAGCTAAGTCTTCCTGTATCCTTCTTTGACGGACATGCTCCGGGAATATCTCCCCAGGATCTTAATGCTTATTTCCTAGCCGGAATACATACTGAACATGAATGTTCAACGGTCGAAGAAGCTAAAGAACGGCTGCGACGCGGTTTTTATGTTATGCTGCGAGAGGGCAGTGCAGCCAAGAACCTTTTAGATCTTTTGCCTGCAGTCACGAGCCAAAATTCCGGACAATGTCTTCTTGTCACAGATGACCGACATCCCAGGGATCTTCTAAATGAAGGAAGCATCGATCATCTTGTTCGTCTGGCGATTAAGGCAGGAGTAGATCCAATTCAAGTAATCCAGATGGCTACGATCAATGCTGCCCGAGCGATCGGGCTCTCTCGCCTAGGTGCGGTAGCGCCGGGTTATCAAGCGGATTTCGTTGTATTGAATGATTTAAAGAGTTTTGCAATAGAGGATGTATACTGGCAAGGAACAAAGGTAAGCCCAAAGGGCGAGCGGCCAAAATTTCCACGCTCTGATGCCTCTGGACTTACTGAAAGTGTACATTTAACTGATTGGATACCGGAAAAGCTTAGAGTATTTGCCAATAGGGAATCCAAATCCTTGAGTCATGCTAAAGTTCAGGTCATTGGAGTCCAAGATCATTCCCTAGTTACAAGGGCCCTAATACGGGAACTGCCTGTCAAAGATGGACTGATTATGACTGATTTAACTCAAAAGATTGCCAAATTAGCGGTGCTGGAACGTCATCATGGAACTGGCAATATCGGGGTAGGGTTTGTCGAGGGTTTAGGCCTAGCCAAAGGAGCCATTGCTTCAACAGTCGCTCATGATTCCCATAATCTAGTTGTCGTTGGAATGAGTGATGAGGAAATGAACTTAGCCATTAGGACCTGTGTCGAGATGGGTGGCGGTCTATGTCTAGTCGATAACCATCAGATAATCGGAAAACTCCCTTTGCCAATTGCCGGATTAATGACGGACCAGGATGCCGAGACTGTAGCTCAGAATTTAGCTGAGTTACATAGGTTAGCAGTCGGTCTTGGAATTAATCAAATGGTTGATCCTTTTATGACCCTGGCATTTCTTTCTTTACCTGTCATCCCGGAATTAAAACTTACAGATTTAGGCTTGGTTGACGTAGAACACTTTCGGTTAACTGATGTAGTATTAGAAAGTTAGTCCTAGCTTTTGATCTGTATTTAAACCATCTTTAGAATGGGGATGCTCCTCCTTTAAGTAACAGATTAAATAATAAAAATCTGTTACTCAAAGGGGGAGCAGTTCCTTTTATATTTAGGAACAAGGGGATTAATATCTGGATCTGAAAAAAAATAATTGTAGCTATTGCCTTGCCTGAAGAAGAAAAGTTGCCAGTGATCCGTTTCGTAGATTATAATGGTTCGAAAGACCTATAATATTCTAAATTGTCAAGGGTAGTGTAAAACTTTATAGGACTAAAGGGAAAAGTTTTAAAAAAACATAAATTCATAAAGGTTTTTAGTGATATTTGACGAACTTAGTCTATTAGGCCAAAATATATAGGACAAAGACTTACACTAATCTTGGATAGGGTGAATTTTCATGCGGTTGGTAAGTACTCGTTATGTCAAGGAAGGATCGATTTTAGCACGTCCTGTAATTAATTCTTCAGGTAGAATTTTATTGCAGACGGGGATTCGCCTGACTGCTTCGTATATTGAACGTTTAATAACCATGGGTTACGATGTTCTTTTTATTCAGGATAATCGATTAGAAGACGTTGAATTTCATATGTCGATTACCGGCCAAACTCGGGAAGTTGCCTATAAAACGATTAAGCATGTCAGCAATTATATAGAGAGTGGTCAAGAGGGGACTTTAGTCGTGGCTGACGTCCGATCAACTATTCAGCAAATGATTAACGACCTGCTTTTTAGTGCAGATATTTTGGGGAATTTGACCGACATGCAAGGGTATGATGATTATACTTTTCACCATTCTATTAATTCAACGATTGTTGGCCTTGTCTTAGGGATTGCTTCAGGATATTCTGAACAAAAATTAATCGAGTTTGGTATGGGTATTCTCATGCATGACATTGGAAAAATATTAATACCAGAACATATCCTGAATAAAAAAGCCCCTCTAACTGAGGAGGAATTTGAGGAGATTAAGAAGCACGCAGGTGATGGGTTTAATATTTTACGGAAAAATAACGACTTCAGTTTGCTTTCGGCTCATGTGGCCTTTCAACATCAGGAAAAGTGGGATGGATCGGGTTACCCTAGAGGACTAAAAGGAAGCGAAATTCATGAATATGGCAGATTGGCTGCAGTAGCTGATGTTTATGAAGCTTTGACCAGTAAACGGATTTATCGCAAAGCAATTGAGCCTAATGAGGCTTATGAATACATTGTTTCTCAATCCAATACCCATTTTTGTCCTCGAACTTTAGAAGTATTTAAGAAACATATTGCAGTATACCCGTCAGGTTCCGGGATTCTCTTGAGTAATGGTCAAAGAGGAAATGTTGTAAAACAAAACCCAGCCTTCCCAAACAGGCCCTTTGTCAGGATGTTCTATGAGAACGAAGAGGAACTTGCTTCGCCAATCGATTATAACCTGGCAGAATGCCCCTCTCTGATGATTATTGCCGTGGACAACCGTTAAATATTTATAAACGTTTAATATTAAAAAAGTAGAGCCTTTTTCTTAGACTGATATAATTGCTTGCTTTAGGTAGATTAGGTTAATTTCTATTGCCTATCTTCAGAAGAGGTAGAACAGGTTGAGTAAAAGGCTCTTTTTGTATGCGTATCTGTAGTTAATATTAGATTTACATGATAATGCAAACCTAGACATAAAAAAACATGGCTGGGCGCTTTCGATTTTGCGCCGGCCATGTTTTTGATGTTTTATTATGAGTTGCTCAGAAGTACTTGGAAGTCTGCCAGCTCGTGAACAGGTCTTTGACAGGTGAAATTTTCGCATAAATATGCTGTCGTTTGATCCGGCTCAACAGGGTAATCATGAAGCCAAGGGACAATATCACTAATACTTCCTTCTTGGTACAAAACTGACGAATAGGGACGAAACTCAGAGAAGAAGAGTTTACGCATTTCCGGAAGTTCAGAGGAGTTAAGGGAGCCTGCCAGTACCAATTCCTGAGAAGGATGAAGTGCATACTGGATAGCTTGGATGAAGGCTGTGTAACCTGAAGGATGCTCTTCAAGAACTGTTCGGAAATTCAGCAACTGCTGCTGGGCCTTTTGTTCCCAACGTTCATCTCCGGTTAGGCGGGCGAGACGAAGTAAATTGAGGGCAGTAATGGAATTACCCGAAGGAAGGGCACCATCATAACTCTCTTTCGGACGAAAGAGAAGTTCTTCCGCGTCTGAACCCGTCAGGTAATATCCGCCAGCTTCTTCGTCAAAAAACAGAAAATCCTGTTGTTCTTGAAGTTCTAGGATGGTTTGGAGGACTTTGGGTTTGCCGCTTGCAGAATATAGTTCCAGAAGACCCCAAATTAGAAAGGCATAATCATCTAAGTATCCCAGGTAGGCAGTATCACCTTCACGGTAACGGGCCATTAAACGACCGTCACTTCGCCGGAGCTGAGTAAGCACAAAGTCTGTTGCTCTTTCAGCTGCTTTCAAATAGGAGGTATCTCCCAAAACTTGAGCCCCTTTTGCTAAGGCAGCAATCATCAAACCATTCCAGGCGGTTAATATTTTATCATCTTTATGAGGGTGGACTCGCTTCTCCCGTGCATCAAAGAGTGCTCGCCTTGCGGATTCTAGAGATTGCAAAACTTCTTCTTCAGATAAAGAGTTCTCGTGAGCAACCTGCTTGATTTTCCCTAATAAAAGGTTCGGTATATTTTTTCCTTCAAAGTTTCCTTTAGAAGTAATGTCATATACAGCACAATACTTAGCCGCTAACTCCTTATCTAGAACGGCTTCAACCTCCTGGGGAGTCCAGACATGGAATTTTCCTTCTTCCCCCTCAGCGTCGGCATCTTCTGCTGAATAGAAACCTCCTTCGGGCGAGGTCATATCTCGCAGCACATAGGTGAAAATTTCTTGGGCGATTTGAGCATCTTTAGAAAAGTTGGTTGCTTGATAGCTTTCTAAATACGCTAAGGCTAGTAAGGCGTTATCATAAAGCATCTTTTCAAAGTGAGGGACCAACCATTTATCGTCAGTACTATACCGTGCAAATCCAAATCCCACATGATCATAAATTCCACCGAGAGCCATACCATCGAGAGTCTTACGGACGATTTCCCCGGCTCTGTCTTGAGGATGATCCTCCCCATAGCGCAGGAGGAAGGTTAGTGTATGTGGAGTCGGAAATTTAGGGGCACTTCCAAAACCTCCGTAACGTGAGTCAAAGCTCTGGTCAAGGATGGAATAAGCCTGAGAGATAACTTCATTTCCCCAAGATCGGATGGACTCTGGGGTCTCCTTGAGATTACTTGAGACTGGGGATGTTTTATTAGGTACGGAGCGTCCGGTACGGACAGCTGCCACAATCTGATCCGCAGACTCACGTAATTTTAGTTCATTCGTTGTCCAGAGAGTCCCTACTTGTTCCAGAAGCTCCAGCATTCCCTTATAGCCATAGCGCTCTTTTTTGGGAAAATAAGTTCCTGCAAAAAACGGCTTGTTCTCGGGGGTCATCATAATTGTCAGCGGCCAACCACCTGATCCGGTGAGAGCTTGGCAGAAGGCCATGTACAGATGATCTACGTCCGGACGTTCTTCCCGGTCGACTTTGATGGAGATGAAGTAGCGATTTAGTAAGGCGGCAACCTCGTCGTCTTCGAAGGATTCACGTTCCATTACGTGGCACCAATGGCAAGTCGCTTGTAGTAGACAACATTCACGAATACCCAATAGATAAGAAAATGGGTTTGTTCTCAGCATTCGCTTTTTCAAACGCATCTTTTCCCCAAGGAAACCAATCAACAGGGTTATTTGCATGTTGAAGTAAATAAGGTGATTTTTCCTTGGCTAGTCTATTGGGTTGATTCGTAATCGTCATATGGGCAACACCTCCCTTTTTCTATTTATGCAGTTAATATACCCAAACAATACTTAAGTAACGCATTAGTAGGATAGTGGAAAGAAATGGATTATAATAAAATATGTGGTGGTGGGTCTTAAACAGTAACGCATTCGTAAGATATTGTTAAGCACTTAAGCTGTTCATCAGGATTGAAGTTGTTTGGAGGGGGAAAGAAATGTTTATTTTCCCAGCGTTTATTGACCCTACAACAGCTGTAATTAGTGTGTTTATACCTATAATTGGAATTCCTATCATCATAGTTGCCTTTGTGGTATGGCATATTAGAAAACTCAATAGAATCGAGAAAATGCTTAAAGAAATTCAAGAAAAGTTAAAATAGACCAAAAGGTGTTAAGCATTTTTCTTAAACGCTAAAGTAAAATACCGTCTAACCCACATTACTTGTGAGAGATATCCGACGCAGGAGGAAATTTATGTAATATGGCGAAGACATATAAAGTAAGATAATTTATTTCTTAAATGGAGTTATTTAAATATATTTTTTGAAAGAGAGGATGGAGTGGTTTGAAGAAGTTCGCCAATCTTATTATTATTCTCTTTACCTCCTTATTAGCTACTTGCGAAGTTTTGTTTTTAGGACTAATTTACTTGAGTAATGCTATTAGTTCATTCTCAATTGGATTCGTTGGAATTATGTCTAGTATGCAAATATTTCTTAATTTCCTTTTTGTTGCAATATATGTGGTTGTCATATTCTATTTCATTAAGACTAATCAAAAAGCAATGATAATAACTTCTTTAATTGGTCTGGTTTCTCATGTAGCTTTATGGATGTTTATTTCTAAAAGCGTTTCATAAGGGAGGCCACATCGTATAACAAAAGGCATTCACGATGATAATTAACAGTCCCCCCGTTCACAAATGTACGAGGGGACCTAACGTAACAATCATTATCGGACTTTATGTGTTCAATAAGAACGTCTGGCAACACAACTTTGATAAAGACCAATTTGCGAACCTGCATTCGAACATCTTATACTTCGCATTGTTCTTAAACTGGTTACTAGAGTAGATAGTGTGTATAAGGGTTTTTTAATGGTAAACAGAGATATTGGTTCAGAATATTTATACGCCAATAGACAACCTAAATTCATAGAGATAATTAGGACCTTCTTTTTATGGAGGTGGTTAGAGCATGGACCCAGAAACTTTGGGAATTTTGGAAGGGTTCTCGAATTTGGCGTTGGTTTGCATTGCCGTGACTATAATTACTAAGGCTACGGGTGGTATTGAGGGAGCGAAGATATGAATAAAGATCTTTTTTTAAACAAACAAATATGGATTATCCTAACACTAACTACAACAATTACTTATTTAATATTATTGAATAATATTAAATATTGGTTAATAGTAATGTTCATTTCTTTGCTAAGCGTTTTTGGAATAGGAATACTTTTTGAAAAATCATATACTTGGAAGATTCCGGTTTCAACAATTCCACTAATTTTTATGTGGCATAGTTTTGTTGCATTTTCAACTGATCAATCCCCAATTTACACTATGATATATGAAATTCCGTTTATTATTATAACAACAATATTTACGATGGGATTCCATATTTTTAGTATGTCGGATTCTGAGAAGAGTGATTAATTAATTCAATAAAATTTAAATTACAGTTTTTTTAATGTAAAACGAGAAAATGAAAAGTACTCACTCAGGCATCATCCACTACATCACCTACAACACTGTGAAGTTTGCAATAGACAACACATTACCATACGCCCAAAGCGGTGCAGCAGGAATGATTTACAAAATTATGATGCGACAACTGGTAATAAAATTTAGTCAATACGGTATATACTCTTATTAATAAATCAATAGGAATCTTTTCATTCTTGATTATATTTAATTAAATAAGCAGGATTTTAGTGATATGGCAAATCTTATGTATATCAAACATAAGAACGAAATCATTCGTCAGTTCAAATTTGGTGTGTCAATTAAGGCAATTTTAGTATAACAAGTTAACATTTCATGTAGATGGGCAATTCTTATTGATACCCTTTGTCACAGCAAGCTTTAAACGGAGGAGAACTATTCGCCGATGCAATTGGACACCCCATGGGCACCACGGACGTTGGGATGTATCCAAACTTCCGGATTGAGCGCGTTCGCATGACTGGAGCGGGAGCGGTTTAGGGTTATCAAATTGTAAGTCTATTGTAAAGAATCACGAAGGGACTATAGATATCAAAGCGAGTGAGGAAGAGGGACATTTGTTACCATTGGTTGCCTTACGAATTTTTATAAAAAATATGCGGTTTCTCGATATAATTAAACATTATTATGTCTTGCTGAAAATAAAGACAGATGCTATCATATGCTATATGGAACATATAACATATGAGTCGTTAAAAAAAGCAGAAGTGATTTTTCGTGCCTTGGCGGATCAGACTCGTCTCCGGATAGTGAGGATTCTATTTTTAGGTGGAGAGTCAACCGTTTGTGAGCTCGTGGACGCACTTCAAGTACCTCAATATTCAGTGTCACGCCATCTCTCTATACTTAGGCATGCAAATATTGTTAACGAAAGACGGGAAGGAGCTTGGAGGTATTATTCAGCCCTAGTAAAGTCGGAAAGTTTTGCCGGTAAACTACTCACCATTATTGGGGCTAATCTTAGTGAAGAACAATTGGAATTAGACTTGGAAATGTATAAGAAGCGATTGTCTTTAAGAGTAGATGGAAAATGTGTAATTGGAACAGATACCTAAAGTTTTAGGATTATTTGTAAGGAGGACGGGGGTAATTGTCAGAACTTGAGCAAAAAACTAAAGAATTAATTGCTATAGGGGCAAGTATTGCTGCAAATTGCCAGCCATGAGTGGAGGTGCATTACGAAGCTGCCCGTGCGGCAGGTGCAACAGTTCTAGAAATAAGAGATGCAATTGATATTGCAGAAATGGTAAAAGAAACTGTAATGATGAATTCAAGGGTATTAATTGATATGCTTATAAATGAATCAACGGATAAGAAAGAGCAGTTGGATACTATCCCTGCTAGTTGCCAGCGAGTGTGTCGTAACTAATAAAGATTGGGCGAAAAGCTGCTACCTAGTTCAGTTAGCATATTTTTTTAATTTTTCATATGCTGATATGCGCATGTATGCAATTAATAATTTTCTTGATTTTATTTAAAAGGAGGAACCGGAATGCCTAAATGTGAAAAATGTGGGTTAGATGTCTCGCAAGATGAGCTATACGAAGATAATGGATTAAAGGTATGCGAGGACTGTAAGATAAGTGGCATAAAGCGTCCAGAAACAAAAATTAAATTCTGAAGTAATAACTAATTAAAACTGATTGGGATTGTACAGCATATTACCGTATTTTAGACATTTTCTTTCGCTAAGCGCTCAAGGTCAGAGTAAATATACCTAATTTATTAAGGAGGTTGTTTATCGTGACTATTTGTAATTGTGGTGAAAAATCGATATTGAGGAATGTTTATGCATGTAGTGGTTGTGCTGATGTAGGGGAAATAGCGGATCAGGTAAGCCGACAATTGCGAAAAGAGGGTTTTGCCCAATCCTCAATGAGTTGCATAGCCGGTATTGCAGCACATATGAAACCATTTATAGATGCAGCCAAAAAAGTTGAGGAAGTAATAGTAATTGACGGTTGCCAGGTGATTTGTGGTAAGAAGGTTATGGAGCATGCGGAAATAAATGCTGTGTCTTATATTTTAACGGATATGGGATTGAAAAAGGGGAAAACAGAAGTCACTTCAGAAGTTATTAACGATATTTGCAATAAAATTAAGGAAAAACAAAATCGATTATGATTCTTAATCTTACGGCAATAGATCAATTTTGAGTTAGTATATTCGGCTGTAATCAGCATTACGGAACGAATCTTTTGGGGGACTTAAAGTAAGTTGCTGGGAAATTTATCTCAAACCCTTTGGTTAAGCAGTTTTAAGTTGGGTCTTCAAACATCTATGACACCAGTGGCATGTCGATAAACGACACTACGAATATCCAATGATAAGAAAAGGCAATCACTACATTCAATTAAATTATTATTAGGGGAACCAATAGGCCTCTATATATTTGAGTTATAGACTATCCGCTCTTCTAAGGAAAAACTATATAAAGATTATTTGAACTAAAATTAGTAGATAGGGTAGTTCTCGGTTCTTAAATGAAGG
This sequence comes from Desulfosporosinus sp. HMP52, assembly GCF_000765145.1. Lineage (GTDB taxonomy): Bacteria > Bacillota > Desulfitobacteriia > Desulfitobacteriales > Desulfitobacteriaceae > Desulfosporosinus. The sequence continues at coordinate 81,338 of NZ_JMGA01000009.1, forward strand.
CAAAGAAAGTATGCGGTGATTATAAACTGCCAGAACGTGTTGCGTTGCCGCTATTATCTTCTGTACGTATTTGTACATCTTACTTAATATCCAACAATCAAAAAGGAATTCAATAAAATGTGTTCCTTTTTGATTGTTCCAAAGTACATTATGTTCCTATCCTGTGCTTTTCTTTCTTTATTTGATACATTCTAAAGTCTGCCAAATGCAACAATTTGCTTATGTCGTTACCGTCTACAGGAAAGGAAGAGCACCCCAAACTTGCTCCTCTAAAAGACACACCATCAGGAATATTTTTGAATTCCAATTTCTCAAATTCTCGGCAAAAGGTCTCAATATCAAGCCTATCAACAAGTAAAGCAAATTCATCTCCGTGCAATCGGTAAAAGCCGTCATTAATATTTAGGATTTCTTTGACTGTTTTAGTAAACTCAATGAGATAAGCATCACCAATAGCATGACCGAAGCTATCATTAACCGACTTGAAATTATCTAAATCCACAAAGATAATCGTAAAACATTTGCTGTTGTTTATTTTTTGAAGTGCATCATCATATAAACTTTCGCGATTTTTCAATTGAGTAAGCGCATCAATTCGGGTTATTTCCTGTAATTCTCTTGCTTTGTTATTAACAGATACCAAACTGTAAACCATTTTATAGGACAACATAGCATTACCTATTATAACAAAGAGCATTATAAATTCCGTTAGGACGGAGCTGCCTTCAACAAAAATATAGTTTGTTAAAAAAATAATAAAAAACCATGACAAGCTTATTAATAGAAGAGAGTTTATTATATTATTTTCTATATTCTTAAGAATATAAATAAATACTTTATTTACAAACTTAATATAGTAAGGAAGTGTCATTGCAAAAGCAAGCGTTTGGATAATTAGAACTGATAACCATAAAAATTCTGATGGAAATAAGTACCCAACCCTAAAAGAAAATGCAAACATGAACATTGTATATATCCATGATGATGACATAATTACTATTAAATGTTTTATGGGTTGGTCAAAGAAATATTTCAATGGAATGATATATAAAAAGCCGAATATCATGAAAAGACCATTACCGTTACCGTTCCCGTAATTAGGTATTTTAGGTACAAAAGGAAATAATAGTGCAGAAAACACGACTGTAACGATACATAACGAAAAAAACGAAACGTATTTTGAATTTCTCTTTTTCGAGCATGTATAGGTCGTATACGTATTAATACCTAACAGTTCAAGAACGACTATTAAAGAATAAATATTCAAGACATGTCCTCTCCGTATAAGCATTTAATTTAACTGAATGAGTGCTGCTTATACTTTTTATATTTCGGCAGTTTGGGAGTTATCGTAAAATTACCTTAGACCATAACTTTTCGAATTTAGACAAAGTTTGCTAAGTTTTACTATTATACCATGTAAAAATACTAACATATAGAAATATTGTCCAATTTATTGCTTACAAAATATTTGCACAGTTCATAATCATGTTTAACAATGAACTCGTAAATATTCGCTTAATTCCAAAATCCCTAGGCTATGGCTAAAAATGATTAGTGAAGGCAGAGAACAATAAACTCAATTTACTAAAACTAGATATTGCAGTTATCCCACGAAAATTCATAGTCCAAGTACAATTCATAATTGCATTCAATAGAGAAGATTGAAGGCTGGAAGCATGAGGCTTCCAGCCTTGTTTCTGTATGGTTTATACAGCTGATTTTAGCTGTATTTTTCTATATACATCAAGCAGTTAAATTAATGATAGACACGTTCATCAGTACAAAACTAATTCTAAGTGCTCTATTTAGTTAACCTGTACCAATATAGCCCATATATTGTATTGAGAGCAATATACAAAAAGGTTTTATCATAAACAATTGATAATAAACGATGTGGAGGAAAAATTAATGGCCGAATTAACAACCGGTTTGATCGAAAACACAGCTGTGCTAGGCGTCAGACCGACCGTAACCTTTGTGGTGAGAATTACAAATGATGGGACCACAACAGAATCGGTGATGACTGAAGGCAGCTTCGTTATGGGGGCAATAAAAGTGCTCTATGTATTAGAGCAAATTAATTTGTTGCCCGGTGAAGCGGTGGAAAGAATATATTTTGCCGATTTCGATGCTTTTGAATTTCAATTTACCACCAGCTCGCAGGAAATAGCAATATCGGCTTGGGGGAAGGACGCAGCAGGAAATTTAGTGGCAGCCCATCGAGTCTTACCGGCAGAACTTGAAGAGAACACTTTACCATTAACGACAGTATTAAACTTTGCCGATTTTTTTGCCCTGATGCCTCCTGATAATGCAGCAACAGTTGCTCCCGGTACTGACGTAAGCTTTCCCCAAGACGGACCTACCAGCGCAACAACTATTACAAGAATTAGTGATACCGAATTTAACTTGTCTGCAATCGGCACTTATCAGGTTTTGTTTCAGGTAAGTGTGAGCGAGGCGGGTCAGTTGATTTTAACTCTCAATGGAGCCGACTTGGCATATACTGTAGTCGGGCGGGCAACAGGTACCTCTCAAATAGTGGGAATGGCTTATGTGACTACAACAGTCGCCGATTCAGTGCTCACTGTCCGAAACCCTGCCGGCAATGCAACAGCGCTAACCATTACCCCTATCGCCGGAGGAACAAGGCCTGTTTCGGCTCATCTAGTTATCACACAAGTCGCCTAGATAAAATCCGCAGTATAGTGAAACTTGGTTTGTGCCTCTGGCACAAACCAAGTTTTCTTTACGTTTACCTTGCTTTTACTAATGCTCGTGTCTTTTACCTTGGTAAATTCTAAAATGAACATATAGAAGGTGGTCATTGTGACTTTCGTCTCGTCTATACTAATGCTCCATACATAGGTGGTGTCTTTGTCCAGCCTTTTGCTTTTCCGTATTTTAGGAATTTATCATAGGAACTCATTTCATCTTTAAATAAATCGATGAATGTTTTGCGCAGGCTGTCATTTCTTACCGTCTCCATTACTGCCCTCATGTGTAAGTCAATAGAATTCTGGCTCTTTCCACAGTTAGTTGAATTTTGGCCTTTTTTCAAGCCGTAACAGTTTTTTCCTTAACATTTCAAAACTATTACGACCATACATTATCCTCTTTATAACCTTAAGTTTATTTACGCTACCTTCGGCAAGTCCGTTATTGTATTCGTATTTAATGGCATTTTTTACTGCTGTAATATCTCTGGTAATGCCATTTATAAATGAAGTCAATTCACGAATATTTAAGCCCAAAGCCCTATGTATCCACTGTTCAATCATGCCAACATTTTTATCCAACAACATTTTCCGGAATTCATTTACGATGTCTATGATCTCCTTGTACCTAGGATATTGACTATGTACTCTATCTAAACATTTGCTGTCCAGTCCTTTAACTTTCCCAACCTGTTTGAATAATAGCTTTATTAACAATTTACGTTCTACTAATTCGGTATTTTCTGGCACTATATTATTAGCATTGTAAGTATTCTGAATCAGCCTTTTCAAGCCTGCTGCGTAAGTTCTTAGAGTAGAGGAAGAACCTTTATAACCTACTTGACGAATTTTGGCTTCAATTGCAGTCAAGGCAATGCCTTTATCAATTAACACATTTATTTCACCTAGGTATGGGTCTAAGATACTTTTTCTCTTAACACTATAACTTCCATGAATTGCTGTTACACTTTCATTTAGATATTTTTTAACCGTCTGCCTAGATAACTGCAGCTCTTTGGAAATTAATCTTATAGAGAATTTTCCCTCATGCATATCCTTAACGGTATTTATCAGTTCCTGCTTTCTTAACACTTTTTGCTCATGTGAGAGGTCCATACTGCTTTTTAAATACTGATTACGTTCTTCCATGCTCATTCCCATCAATTTATCCAGCGTCCGAATATCCATATTCAACTCTTTGCAAATCTGTGTTTTGCTATAACCTTTCGCGAGCATAGAAAACGCTCGCTTAGACTTTTCTTCTAATGCTAGTTTTTTGTTAGTTAAAGATAGTTCCGATGTTGCCGTCACATCTACCTGAGGCTTTTTAGGCATCGTAATAATTATTTTGGCCTTAAAGTATTTCATAAGAAAATCTTTGCAATACGAAGTTAAATTCTTAAGTATATGAAATCTATCGCTTACCTGGACAGCTTTGGGATGTGCCTTAGTTATAGCATTATGGTATGAAATCGAGCCGTCTCTAGAAACGACTTTGAGGTTTGGATAGGTCTTCAACCATTCTACAACGTCTTCGCATTCCCTCGACGGAATTAAATCAATCACACGGTGAGTTTCAATATCAACCATGATTGTTCCATAAGATTCCCTTTTCCTAATTGCAAAGTCATCTATACAAACCATGGAAACTGATTCTCTATCAATTATTGGTACGTCTTTTTTTTAAAAGATTGCAAATGGTACTCTTACCTACTTTTGCAATACTAGTATTCAATATAGCGGATGCTGTGAGAGAGCTTACATTCAGAGATAAATTGATGATTGCCTCTTCGAGGCGTTTTGTCTTTTTGCCCTTAACTGGTAGGAAGTCATAAGTTTCAGCAAAAGTGGTATGTTCACAATCTGGATTATAGCAGAGCATCTTTCTGTTGCTAAGAATTATGATCACTTTCTTATTCTGCATCGGTAAGTCTTGAAAACTTCTGTCATAATGGGAATGAGCTTTTGATGAAGGTTTTCCACAAAAGGGACAGATAGGTTCTTCTCGTGTAGACACAACTTTGATATAAATAGTATCCTCAATAATCTTATGACTGACATACTCTAAATTGCTATCTAATAACTTAACAAATTCATCCATAGAATAGCCTCGTTTTCAGTGTTTCTGACCATTCTATTATACCATAATTTACCGTTAAATTCAACTAACTATGGAAAGAACCAGAATTCTGAAGGCTTGTGAGAAGAATTCTATACATAAATTGATCTTCCATTGCTTCCGGATCTATGCGCTGCACCATTTCAGCGGGTGGCCTTTCAGGTAATTGGACACTATAGTTTAGACACAGTTCCTCAAGTTTCTCGATCTGCTTTTTGACAATTATTAAGCCCATATCTAAGACAGCAATAAAGCTTGTGTCATGGGCAAAACTAATGGAGAACATGACTAATTGCAGATGATCATATCTTAAGTTTAAATGGTCCCAGAGATGGAAAGCTTCACTGATTGATAAATCCTCAGTTTTAATGGGCTTGGAGGGCTTGTAAGCCGGAGGATTGTCCTCCCAGCTCTTTAACTTACCAAATTTATAGAGTACTTGAAATTGATAGGCGTGGCCTAACAGGGCATGTTTGAAAAGTTCACGGAGTTGATCATTACTTGTAGTAGTTCTATAGCACCGACCAAGGACAACCATTTGAGTAACTAGGTCTTCATAGATTCTCCTGTAAATATATCTATCTGTAAGCTCATCAAGCTTTTTGTCAATCCGGATATCCACTGCGGGTCTCTTGGGCAAGGTTACAGAATAGTGGGTTGCTTTCTCTTCCAATAACTTTGATTCCTTTATAAAGGTACTTAAGAAGCGACTAAGCATAAGATCAAAATCACGGTCATGGATAAAGTTTCTATACATCTGAAGGGTTTCTATACTTCCATAACGTGCTCTTAAGGCGTTCCATAAATTGAAGGCTCCTATAATATCAATAACTTCTACACCCGATAGTTTTTTAAAGAAAGAAAACAAAACAATCACCTCATTATAAGATTCTTTTAGTATCCGTTGGGCAGGGTGTTTTTATGCGATCAGAGAAAGGTTTGGGGAACCAGAAGCGACAACTTATTTGGAATTTGAGTGTTTAAGATAATTAAAGAAAAATAGAGGTGAAACCCAAATAATGTCCAATATATATAGATATTAAAATACGGAACGAACAGAGGTTAATTTGTGCAAAATCACATGAGCTTGAACGATAGTTTTCCAGTTGTGGGCATCGGAGTCTCGCATGTTGGGGGAAAGGCGTTTAAAGCTTTTTTCAAAAATATGCCGGACGACTGTGGGATGGCCTTTGTTATTGTCGGCCGTCACGAAATGACGGTTCAGATTCTGCAGGAATACATATCTATGCCTGTTTTAGCTGTGAAAGACGATATGAAGATGATGCCCAACCATGTGTTCATCTGCCCGAAAGATAAAGATACCGGAATTGTACGGGGTAGTTTTTATTTACGGGAACCCCTTTCTAATCCTCGAAAACCTTTAGATTATTTTTTTAGCACCCTGGCCTATGACCAGGGTGAAAATGCCATAAGTATTATTCTTTCAGGCATAAGTCATGATGGCGCGCTGGGCTCAAAAGAAATTAAAGCACAGTTTGGTATGGTCATGGTTGAGGACGGGGGCTTAGCGTGTGCTGATTCCGCTGGCAGTTCCTCGGTCTTGGAATTGGCAGATTTCATTTTGCCTATTGAGAAAATGACTGATCAGCTCCTTGTGCATAGCAAGTGGTTGCAACGAAGAGCTTCCCGGAGTATGAACGAAAAATTGAGTAAGAACTCAGAAATACTAAAGAGAGTGCTTTTCATTATCCAAATGCACAACAGCCACGATTTTTCCCTTTACAAAAAAGGGACTATTTACCGGCGTATAGAAAGCAGGATGCGCGTCTGCCATATTCAAGATATTGAGGAGTATGTTCGCTATTTGCAGCGAAACGCTGCCGAAGTGGAACTCTTTTCAAAGCGATACTTATTAACGTAACCCGTTTTTTTCGTGACTCTGAAGCCTTCGAGGTTTTGGAGAATCAAGTGATTCCTGATTTGCTGGCGGATAAACCGGAGGGATATAACTTGCGAATATGGATCCCCGGGTGTTCCAGCGGGGAAGAAGTTTACTCCCTGGCAATCATAATACAGGAATGCATGAACAAAGCCCGGAAGAATATGACGTTACAGATATTCGCTACAGACATTGACGAAGACGCTGTTTTAACAGCAAGGACTGGCTTATATCCCTTAAGTATCGCGGAGGATATACGCCCTGAGCGCTTAAAACGCTTTTTTAAGCTAGAAGAAAATCGATATCGGATTTCGAAGGAAATCCGAGAAACCATAATTTTTGCTTCCCATGATCTTATTAAAGACCCGCCTTTTATTAAGGTGGATATGATCAGCTGCCGAAACCTTTTAATATACTTTGAAAATTCCTTGCAAAAACGGCTTTCCAATCTTTTTCATTTCAGCCTCTTACCCAATGGAATACTCTTTTTAGGTCCTTCCGAATCCTTTGGAAGCAACACGAACCTTTATACTGTGTTAAATAGCAAATGGAAGTTATATAAACGCCGGGATGTCATTTCCAAACTCTGGGCAAATTTTCTTCCCAATTCATCAATAATCACGGCAGCCAAAGCAAGGGCGGATTTTACAAGCATCGTCGGATCAGAAAAATCAGGAATGATTAATTCTATAGAGAAAATGTTGTTAGAAAACTATACTCCGCCCTGTTTTATCGTTAATGAAAAGGGGGATATCATCTATATCAATGGACGTAGTAGAAAATATTTTGAACTAGCTACAGGAGAAGTTAGCTTAAACATCGCAACCATGGTTAAGGAGGAAATGCGGTATAGTTTAAGGGCAGTACTTCGTCAGGCCGCTAAAACAAAAGAAGATATTACGATTGAAGGCGTGAGGGTGATCATCAATGACGAACAAGTCACGCTTAATTTTGGTGTTAGGCCGATTGAGGAACCCGGAACATTACAGGGTTTGATCCTGGTGATCTTTGAGGAAGTTAATGCATTACCCGTTGATACTCCGCTAAGCAACATCGGTGACAGCTCGTCCAATGCTGTAACGCGGATCGACGAACTGGAGAATGAGCTGAAGAGTACAAAAGTTCAACTATTCAGAACCATCGAAGAGATTGAATTATCCTACATGGAGACAGCGGCGGCCAACGAAGAACTACACTCCGCTAATGAGGAATTACAGAGTTCAAATGAAGAGATGGAGACTTCCCGAGAAGAAATGCAGTCTCTCTACGAGGAAGTCGTAACGGTTAACAATGAACTGCAAACTAAACTGAATGAACTGGCCCACTCCAATGACGATATGACGAATCTTTTAAACAGCACAGAAATTGCCTTTATTTTTCTGGATAGCGATCTGAACATTATGCGGTATACTCCTTTAGTCCCCAGGCTTGTTAACATCATTCCTTCAGATGTTGGTCGTCCTCTGGCCCACCTTGTAACAAAGCTCCGCAAGACGGATATTGTCTGCGAAGCTCAGAGGATTTTGGAGACATACGGCCAGATTGAGAAGGAGGTAGAAACCCTAGATGGGGTATGGTACCTGATGCGGTTAACACCCTATCGAACTTCCGAAAACACGGTGGCCGGTGTCGTAGTTTCTTTTGTTAATATCAGTAAACTTAAGGCACTAAATTTATTAAATACTGAGCTTAGGGACAGACGTGATTATGCCTTTAGTATCATTGAGGCCATTGGCTTCCCCCTTCTTGTGCTGGACGGTGATTTTAAGGTGCTAACAGCGAACTTGGATTTTTACCGGGTTTTCCAGGTGAGCCCTTTAGAAACTGAAGGCACGATGCTTTCACAACTTAGCAAAGGCCGCTGGAATACTCGCGAGTTAGAGGAAAAAATCACCACTATTATTACCGAAGGGATATCTTTTCGAAGCTTCCTCGTGGATTATGAATTCCCAGGCGTCGGCTATAAAAAAATATACCTCGATGCCCACCGGATTAACAGCAAAAAGCCATCTGCAGATTTAATCCTAGTCATCTTTAAGACGGAGAATTAAATTTAGTTATGTTTAGATAAGGGGGGTGGTGATTGCATGGATGGTGTAAAATTACGCCAAGAAGCAGAAGCAGAAGCACTGAGAAACCAAAAGAACAGAGCTATAGAGAATACTTCGGCAGATGGTTTAAGGGAGAAGATGGAGCTGGAGGTTCATCAAATCGAATTATCAATGCAAAATGAAGAATTGCAGCGTGTTGGTCTGGAGAATGAATTATCCAGGGACAAATATAGGAAGTTATATGATTTTGCCCCAGTGGGTTTCTTTACCTGTGGGATCAATGGCCTGATCCTGGAAGTAAACCGAACTGGGGTAGCTTTATTCGAAGTGGAGAAAGATCAGTTATTGGGTAAAGACTTTACCAGCTTTGTGGTAGCTGAACACCAACACATTTTTTCTCTTTACTGCAAGTCACTGTGGCAAATGCAAATTAAGACAAAGCAGGAATGTGAGCTGAACCTCAGGAAGAATGACGGGACAGTTTTTTGTGCTTTAGTTGAAGGTATAGCAGAAAAAGAGCAAGAAAACGATGAAAAAAACACTCTCTGCTTTCTTGCGGTCAAAGATATTACCGAACGGAAGAAGAATGAGGAAGATAAATTTAGTTACCAACGGATGGAATCTTTGGGGATTTTGGCTGGGGGCATAGCCCACGATTTTAACAATCTACTGACGGTAATATTAGGTAACATCTCATTATTTAAAATGAGGAGTTTGAAGCAGGAAAAAAACCTGGATCTATTGGAAGAGGCAGAAAAAGCCTGCCGGCAGTCCACGGATTTAACCTTGCAGTTGTTGACCTTTGCCAAGGGGGGGAAGCCCCTTAAAGAGGTGATATCCATTGTACCATTACTTAAGGATACCGTCATTTTTGCTATGAGGGGTTCCAATGTGCGTTATGAACTTGAATTGTCCGATGATTTATGGATGGTTGAGGTTGATGGTGGACATATCAGACAGGTGGTGAATAATCTGGTCATCAATGCCCAGCAGGCCATGCCCAATGGGGGAACGGTGTCTTTGAGGTGTGAGAATAAATACTTGACTGAGGAAGAGGGACTGCCATTAAACGTAGGCCCCTATCTAAAGATAACTGTGGAAGATCACGGCGTTGGCATCCATAAAGACCAGGTGAACAAGATTTTTGATCCTTATTTTACGACAAAGGCTCTAGGTAACGGGTTAGGACTAGCTACTTCTTATTCCATAGTCAAGCGGCACAATGGTCACATTAGGGTTGAGTCCGAACCAGGTCAAGGGACAGCTGTATCTGTCTACCTTCCAGCTATACCAGGAATGGCTCTGTCAGAGAAGAAGGCTATAGAACCGTTTCTTTCCGGGCAGGGCAAAATTTTGGTTATGGATGATCAAGCTTCCATACGAGAAGTTATCGGCGGAATGCTGACCCAGTTGGGTTGCGAACCTGCCTTTGCTGTAGATGGAGAGGAAGCCATCCTTCTTTACAGGGAAGCCAGTGAGAGGGGCGAGCCCTATGATGCGGTTATTTTCGATCTAACTGTTCCCGGTGGAGCAGGTGGCAGACAGGCCTTAGAGGAGATCATTAAAATCGATCCCCAGGTCAAAGCGATAACCTCCAGCGGCTACTGTAACGACGCCATTATGACTGATTTTAAAAAGTATGGATTTAAAGCGGCTTTACCTAAGCCTTTTTGCCTGGAGGAGCTAAGCAGAGTCCTTAGGAATGCTGTTATGGACTCCGTGTAATCCTTAGCGCTCCGGTCGGCATTTATCGATATTCCGAAGGATTCCTTTGAAGTTGTGTGAGGTGCATCATTCTTTATGTCTTGCCAGAACGTTTTTGACGCTCTGGCTTCTTATTTTTCATAAAGAATTATTAAATTATAAATTTCTCTGCAAAAGCCATCTAGTTAATTCCTGTAATATTCCATTCAACAAAAGTGAATTCTATAAAACCTAAAAATAAAAGACGTTAGTTAAACATATTATTCAGATGTAACTCAAAAGAATGTTTGACTCATTAGGGGAGGTAATAACATAACATGAAAAGAATTAAGGCTAGAAACACCTTAGCAATTGTAAAGGGCTCATTGGTTTAACAGGTATTATGTTGGTTGACGGAGTCTCTCGTGGAGCAAATATCTCTCGCCCCACCTCTAAACGATTACTTGAAGCCGTCTGAAAAAACAAGTGAGCAAACAAAAGAGTTAAATAGAATAATATCCAACCTATTTACTCATATGTAAATCGCAATCTAGAAGAAACAAAATATATAATGTAATTCATTTTCTATGGTTACAATCACGAACAAAAGTCGTTCAATATAGCTTTCGACCCTGTCAGACTTTTTTGATGCACATAATTGTGAAACTGTAAAATGTTTTCTCTTCCAACTTTATGAAATTTCTTTCTAAAATTACAACGGACAATAAACGGTCAAGTGCCTGTTGGGTGGGGTATTGGGTTAAATAAGAAACGAACGGGTTCAGCATTTCCACGCAGAACCCGTTCGTTTCTTCCGATTTTTGTTCTAGTAACGGAAGTGTCACCAGTGGCAAGTCGCTAGTAGTAGACAACTACGAATACCCAATAGAAAGGAAAATAGGTTTGGTCTCAGCTTTCGCCTTTTCAAACGCTTTTTTTCCCCAAGGAAACCAGTCAACAGGATTATTTCCATGTTGAAGTAGATATGGTGATTTTTCCTTGGATAATCTATTGGGTACATTTAGAATTGTAGTCATCGGCAATCACCTCCCTAAGTAACTAGATTTAAACATAGTTTGGCCTTATAGATATATATAATACCAGTTAATAGTGTTTTAGTTAATATTTCGTATCAGTCCACATGGGAAGTATCCTTCCTAATTTCGTATACAAACCCTGACGTATATACAGGTAAGGTTTTATTTATCGAGGTCGGTTTTTGGTATAAATCAATACCAAATAACGCTTGAAAAGAAAGAAGATTTGTTGTTAATTAAAGGATTTTGGTTGTTAGAGTAGAATAGTGTCAAGACTCTTGAAAGGAGGGGTATTTATAAAACTTGACATTCTAACTCTTGCTTTGATCCTCAGTTTTACATTAGTCACCCAGGTTATCGCTCTTTTTCTCCAATATAGAGTGAATAAAACCTACAGAGGGATTGGATGTTGGCTACTGGGCTCTAGTTTAATGGCACTGGGGTTTATCTTTATGCCCCTCTTAACTGTAAAATCCCTCGAAATGCTTGCCAGGATCGCTAACCCACTGGTGATTTTAGGGCATATCTTCTTATATATCGGCATTCTACAGTTCCTCAATAAGAAATTGAATCAATGGATACCAATTTCATTTTTTTTAGTTTCTAATCTTACCTATTATTATTACATGTATTTCAATAATGATATTTCTGCACGTACAGTTGTCGTACAAGCTTCTATAGCTATTATTTCATATATGACTGCGTACCAGCTTTTATTCAAAAAAGACAGACTTATCTCTTGTTCAGCTAACTTTACCGCCACTGTCTTTCTCGTATATGGATGTTTTTCAACATTACGTACTTTTTTGGCAATTATGTTACCTCCTATGCGCTTATATATTGACCAGGCGCCGATTCTTATAGTTGGATTTATTGTGCCAATCATCACCAGTGCTTTATGGACATTTGGGTTGATTATAATGGTAAATCAGAGGCTAAATATTGAAAATCAACTAGAAAAAGAAAAATTGCAATTGGTCTTTAACACAAGTCCAGATGCTGAATTGATAATGCGATTGGATGATGGCATATTTGTTGACGTCAATAGTGGATTTTCAGTATTAAGTGGTTACACTCGTGCCGAGGTCATAGGAACTTCTACAATAAAGAAAATCTGGCATAATATTGGCGATCAAAAGACTTTTACAACAGAGATGAATGATAAAGGTATTTGTGAAAACATGGAATTTATTTTCCAACGCAAAGATGGAAGTCAGTTTGTAGGAATGATCTCAAGCAGGATCATTACGATTCAAACAGTTCCCCATATTATTAGCGTGATTCGTGACATTACAGAACGCAAGCTGGCAGAGCAGCAAATACAAAAGCTGGTTCAACAGCTTGAAATCGAGAAGAATACCGCTCAGCACAATTCGATTACCGACAGTCTGACAGGATTGGCGAATCGTAGATACTTTGATGAGGCTCTCAGAACAGAGTTTTACAGGCTGAAGCGATCTGGATCTGGTTCTACTTTGTCTCTAATCATGCTAGATGTAGATTATTTTAAAAAATTCAATGACAGCTATGGCCATTTAGCCGGGGATGAGTGTTTGCGACTGGTTGGAACAAAATTAAGAACAATTGTTGGGCGAGCGCCTGACATCGTTGCACGATATGGTGGAGAAGAGTTTGTTGTTATACTGCCCGAGACAGATGAAAATGGGGCTAAATCTTTGGGGGAGCGTATCCGGAAAGCAGTTGAAGAGCTGGCTATTCCACACGCTGCATCCGACATTGCCGAATGTGTTACGGTTAGCCTCGGGGTTGTAACCGTTTTCACGAAAGGTTTAGCTTCTCCAGAGAAAGTTGTGGCCCTAGCTGATGAAGCGCTTTATTGTGCCAAAAAAAGAGGACGTAACCAGATGGCGGTTGCAACTGCAACCTGTTGCTAAGTAAGATTGTAATGAGAAACGTCTATCGTAAGATAACAGACGGGTTCAGCGTAAATTCGCAGAACCCGTCTGTTATGAACTGTTATTGAAAGAAGTTTGCCGCCAGTTGCATATTGACGTAATGCCCGCAACACCTCACTTTTGAGGGAGAAAAGAAGCAAAGGACTGGACTTTAACATTATATAGTTTTGATCCAATTCCGAGATTATAAGTTACTAAATATTTTGTTATAGCCAGAATCTAACAAAGCAATCGGGTTCGGGTATTTATCATTTTAAGTGTCAAATTAGTTACAACAATATACTTCCATCAAGTGGAGAGCTGAAGATTTCATTGAAAGCATATCTAATAAATAATATAATATATATGTTGCAGTTAGCTACATTGAAAATTTGGATGTGACAAATAAAATGCGGAAATGGTTAAGGAATGTTCGTAAAAGTAAGAATTTCACACAAGAGAAAGTTGCTGCACAAGCTTCTTTGAGTCGTGCTTTTTATACGCAAATCGAACAAGGTACTCGTAATCCAAGCTTTGATGCTGCTAGTAATATCGCGCGTGTTTTAGGTTTCAACCCGTCGGCTTTCTTCATTCAGGATATTAGTGAGCCCTTTGTAATAGCAATGGGCAATTCGGACATTATAATCGCCCATGTGGACAAGGAATTGAGATATACGTGGATATTTAATCCCCATCCAGACTTTAACTCAAACTTAGTACTTAGCAAAACTGATATTGAGCTTTCAGACAATCATGGAACCAGAAAGCTGATGGAACTAAAAAAATCGGTTATTGAGACGGGAAAAAAGATAAAGAAGAAAATTTCTTTCCCGTTATCGGATGGAAACCATAGCTATTTTGTGTTTGCAGAACCACTAGTCGATGTTAATGGAATTATTATTGGATGCGTTACAGCATCTATGGACATCAGTGAATTAATGCTTGAAAGTTAGACTGATTAAAACTATAAATCAAGTCTTTCCTGAAAAAAGTTGCTCTATTTACAATAGTTTTAGGTTTAACCTTGTTACATATAGATCTATTAGTGCTAGTCACAAAAAGTAGTGGTTTTTTTAGGAGAGAGAGTAGATGGTCTGCAAAGTGTTGACCTTAAAAAGTTTAACACTACCTCGAAGGTACTAATAGGGCTCAATGTCTATCCAGAATGGGAGCTTTTAGCATGGTTATTGATATTTTCCAACAGCAGCCCCTTGCAAAAAGTGAGCAAGTCTTTGCGATTGCCTTATTAATCAAAAAAGTTCTCTACTCCTAAGCGACTGTTTATTGGGGATATGTTAATTCTGACCTCATTGAAAATTCATTAGTTTTAGGAGATTATGATTTATGCTTGATAACCCTAAATTTCAGGATAATCTTTTATATGAAAATATAGAGCTTAAACGGCAGTTAGATGAAGCAAATTCTATCATCAAAGCTATACGATCGAACGAACTAAACTCATTAGTATTTGAAAAAGTAGCTTCTCCCCTAATTGTATGTGATCAAATTGGTAAGGTTGTTAAAAAGAATCTAACAGCTTCAATGCTTTTTAGAAAAGATTTGAACGATGGAATTTTTGATACAATAATTCCTTTATACAACAAAGTTACAGGTGAAAGGTTTCTTGTTCAAGAAGCAATAAAGAAAGAACCTGTCTGTAATCAGGAAGTAGTCTTTGATGGTGATGTTCACTTAATAGTTAACGCTAGCTATTTACAAGGAGAACAAACGAATAGTGGGTTTTTTTTGATTAGTATTGTCGATATAACAGAGAATTATAGATACAGAGAAGAGATACGTAGGCTAGATCGCTTGAATCTTGTTGGAGAAATGGCTGCCGGAATTGGACATGAAGTGAGAAATCCAATGACAACTGTTCGAGGTTACTTGCAAATATTTCAAGGAAAGGATCAATTCTCCGAATATAAAGAATCTATAAGTATTATGATTGAAGAGCTAGACCGGGCAAATTCAATAATTACTGAGTTTTTGTCGCTAGCAAAAACTAAGGAACTTACAAAACAGGAAATCAATTTTAATGAAATTATAAATAAAATAATTCCCTTGGTTGAAGTTGATGCTCTTCGACAAGGACTTGAGATAAGATTGGAATTGCAAGACGTGCCAAATATTTTAGGCGACGAAAAAGAGATTAGGCAATGTATATTAAATCTCGTTAAAAATGGGTTAGAGGCAATGCTCAAGGGAGGAGCAGTTACAGTTAAAACCTACTCAAACGATAGTTGGGTTATATTGGAAATTAAAGACCAAGGTTGTGGTATCCCGGTTGAAGTTCAAAACTCAATGGGTAAACCATTTCTAACAACTAAAGAGCAGGGAACGGGACTAGGGTTATCAGTATGCTTTAGTATCGCGAAGAGGCATGGAGCTGTTCTAGACTTTAAGACTGACCAGAGAGGAACTTCTTTTTATTTGAAGTGTCCCACTATTGCATGAATTTCCTTACCTACGTCCTCCAATTGGTTTAGATTGTTCATATTTCCTTTAATTCCGTTCGTACTCGCACATTACACTTAAAGTGACTTCTTAGATGAAGACCCTTCCGGGTCTTTTTTATTTTTAGCTCGAGTACAGGATTGTTCGGTGTTGGAACAGATATTAATATATCATTAATGCAGACAAAAATAATTGTATTATAGCATAATCTGACAAATTCCTGCTATTGATAGAGGTACAATGAACATAATTCTAAATGTTAAAAGGAGGTAGTTATTACGCACTATGACTTAATAACCAATGTTATAGTGGTTTTATTTTTCTGTTGCGTTTCAATATGGATAATGTTATCTTACAAGGCAAGCAATCAGAAAAGGGAACAAGAACAGCTAAGAGCAGCAAATGAAAGGTTTTCAAAGGTTTTTCATCTAGGTCCTCATATGATGGCAATTCTAAGAAAATCGGATTTTAGATATATTGACGTTAACCGCCGTTTCCTTGAGGTAAGAGGTTTTAAATATGAAGATATAATTGGCAAAACACCTATGGAAGTCGGTGTTACTCATAGTGAATTTGCAAAGATTATTGAAACGCTCGAGACAGAAGGATCTATACAGAACTTTCAACATTCAGTTATTACAAAAGACGGTTCCAATGGTACGATTATTCTTTCTGCAGAAGAAATTGAAATTGATAACCAAGAATGTATTTTGTTTGCCTATAACGACATTACCGAAATGAAACGATTGCAAACCGAGAGGGTTGAACAACTAACCAAACACCTAAAATTAGAGGAAGAACTTTCCCAGAGTAACCAACTTATTGCAGATATTATAAAAAACATGCCAGACGGATTCTATGCGCTGGATAATCAATGGCGGTTTATGTTTGTAAATAAGCAAGCAGAGGAGCTGTTTCAGAAAAATCAAGAAGAACTCATAGGACAGATTATCTGGGTAATTGACCCTAAAGCCCTAGGAACCATACTTGAACATAATTTCAGTAAAGCTAGAACGGATAGTCTACCCATAACCTTTGAATATCCCAGCTCTTTAAGTAAGGACACATGGCATCAAATTACCGTCTATCCTTCAGAGTTTGGGGTATCCGTTTATTATCGGGATATTACCGTGCAAAAATTAGCAAGCGAGAAATTAATTAAGGCTCAAGAAGAGACGATTTCAATTCTTGAAAGCATGACAGATGGTTTTTATGCCTTGGATAGAGACTTGCAATTCACTTATGTAAACCGCGCAGCTGAAGCTGCTTTTAGTAAATCTCGGGATGAGGTATTGGGCAAAAAAATAACTCAAGTCTTTAAAGCTAATGAAGCAACCCTATTGAACTATAATAAAGTAGTTTCCGAAAATTGCCCAGTAACTTTTGAAATCATCTCGGAAGCGTTAGGCAATAAATGGTTAGAAATAAGTTCTTACCCAACAGACAATGGATTAACCTGCTATTTCCGTGATATTACAAATCGTAAGTCGGCAGAAGAAACCCTTCGTCAATCAGAAGACAAATTCTCCAAAGCCTTTCATGGTGGGCCGATCATAATGGTATTAGCTACTATTAATGAGGGGCGTTTCATAGATGTCAACGAGGCATTCTGTGCAAGTACGGGTTATACCCGTGAGGAGATTATCGGTTACACTTCTGAAGAATTGAATTTCTTTGCAGAATCGGATAAGAGACAGAAGATTAGGTACAAACTTATAGAGAACCACCAGACCGAGAACGAAGAATTTGACTTCCGCACAAAATCAGGCGAGATACGCCAGGGACTTAGTTGGACTCAACAATTTAATTTGGACGGAGAGCATTGTCACATAACGGGGATTATTGACGTTACCGAGCAAAAGCGTATTCAAAAAGAGATGGCTAATCTCGAGCGTTTAAACTTGGTAGGTCAGTTGGCTGCTGGTATAGCGCATGAAATAAGGAATCCGATGACGACAGTTAGGGGTTATCTTCAACTTATATCTGCAAAACCCAATTATACAGACCAGAAGGATGCCTTCGCCCTAATGATTTCGGAACTGGATCGGGCAAACTTTATTATTTCAGAATTTCTCGCGCTCGCTCAAACTAAACCAACTGAATTTAAATCCCAAAATCTTAATGACATTGTTAATAGTTTATACCCACTTTTAGAGGCGGATACCTTTACGCAAAACAAAAAAAAATTTTTTATTCCTTGTGAAATTCCTAATTTAGCTCTTGACGGAAAAGAAATTGTTCAACTGATTCTGAATTTAACACGCAATGGACTTGAGGCAATGAGTTTAGGTGGCTCCCTAACTATTAAAACTTATGTAGAGGGCAGTACGGTAGTGCTTTCAATTACTGATGAGGGGTCTGGCATTCAACCAGAAAACCTTAAGAAATTAGGAATTCCCTTCTATACAACTAAAGACAGTGGAACTGGGTTGGGTCTCGCAACTTGCTTTAGAATTGCAGAATCCCATAAAGCCAAGATAAATATATTCGCTAGTCCCAGTGGGACAACTATCTGTACGCTTTTCCCTATTCCAAACGAATGATAGAGAAATAAAGGTGCTATCAGATCGTAATGAGAACCGTCTATCGTTATCTTAAAATCGGTGACATTGTCTTAATAAGGTATAACGGACAAGAGCAGGGAATTGAACCTTGCTCTTGTCTGTTATATACCAATACAAATGCAATTTTACTGTGTAATGTCCAACGACTGAGTAAAATTACTGTCTTGCTTAACTAGTAGATACTGATATGCAGTTAATCCGACTAGAACTCCTGTACAGCTTGTTAAACACCTCAAAATAACGTCCCAGAGGGGAATGGCAAGGAATATATTATAAAACGAGGTATACAACAACCAATTTGTTCCAAACACAGAGTAGGAAAAGAAAATAATTCCTACATACTTGTTTTTGAATTTGATCCCCGGGCTGAACAAATAATACATAAAGCCAATCCAGCCACCTGTTGTAAGAAGCCACAAGATATCAATGAAACTGTTTATTCTAAGGTTAATGGGTTCTAATGTGAAATAGTACTGAGCCCCGTGAAAAAAAGCAAACATTATTGCAACAAAGGGTACCGCCATTAAAGAGCGGGGGGTTCTTTTTATCGTAGTAATCTCGCTTTTACATAGAAGCATGCCCGAAAGTAATCCAAAAACTGTTAAACTCATAAAATCCCTTATACTGCTTTCTATATGTGAAAAGTTTCCGGAATCAAATATAACGATTAGCTCAGTAAATCCAAAAAACCATAAGATACCGAAAGAACAACCATATATCAAGCCTTTAAAATGACGGTTATTATGTATGCCATCCTTGATTAAATTGAAGTTAATTAGCAAGAAAACCATGATTAGTGAACATAAAACAATAATTGCAGGCAATTTAACACCGTTGCTGACAAAAATGCTTTCGCCGTAAGTATGGATCAGGCTTTTAGGCATGTTCCCAACACCGCCTATCAATTTACTTACCGATCCAAACGTTAAAATAGTGATAATAATTACAGTAAGATTTTTCAAAGCAAATATAATAGCTTCCTTCATTTGAATCCTCTCCTCCTTAACTACTATAGGCCACATTTGCGTTTACACAAATCTGTACAGTTTTTCCTGTCAAAGCCTTACTGAGTTACTCATAAAAGATTGAATCATTTCTTCTGATTTTCTATGGATCTCTTCCGTAAGTGACCTTTTTGAAACGTTGAGACAAGTGAAATTAGCACCGATGATTTCCAAAATTCACCCCCTAAGAAATGACAAAATACCCTATTTAATTCCCAGATAACAACTACTACGACAATAAATGTTGTATAATTAAATCTATAAATATATTGCTTACAATAATATGTAGGAGGGTTTAGGTGAAGAACGAAACCGCAAGTATAAAGAAGCAAGACACCTTGATTTGGAGTGACATAAACCAACTGAATAGCAAAAGAATGAAGTATTTTTCGATGGTACTATTAATTCTGATATTAATACTAATGCTTGTTGATAATAATAATAGAACAACAGGTTTATGGAGTAAGAATTACGCCTATATCCAACTATTCTTCATTCACATTTCATTTATATTGTTGTCTGTTTTTGGAATAGCTGTGAATTATTTAATAAAGCCACAAAAGAATATTAACATTTTACTATTTGTCTTTGTAATGCTAAATATCGGCGCACTGTGCTCGGGTTGGGTAGATCAGTACATTCATAATTCGATTTCTGTCTATATTATGTGTTCTTTCTGTATGTCGATTTTATTTTCTATAAGACCTAAATATTTGATTATATTATACACCCAACCTTTTGTGCTATTAATTATTTTGTTATTCATAAATCAACCTAATTTGGATACCCTCCAAGGTAATATAATAAACGGAACTTTTACCTTCCTTTTGTCACTTTTTATTTCAATTATTATTTTCCGATCTACTGAGAAGGAATATTTTTATAAATATAACTTAGAGTTTCTAGTTGAAGAAAAAACAAGTGAATTGATAGATGCCAATAATCTACTCAAGTTTGAGATTTGTGAAAGGGAACGTATTCAAACAGAAAAAGTAGAACAGCTTACAAAATATCTTGCCTTAGAGTCGGAACTTTCTCTCAGTAACAAACTATTAGCAGAAAAAGCAGATGCCGAGAATAAGGCAAAAAGTCAGTTTCTTGCTAATATGTCCCATGAAATTAGGACGCCTATGAATGGGGTTATGGGAATGCTGCAGCTATTGGAAATGACAGAATTGTCCGAGAAACAGGCTGATTATATAAGAGTTTCTAAGACATCATCAGAATCTCTATTAAAGGTGATTAACGATATTCTTGATTATTCAAAACTACAGTCAGGGAAAGTTAAAATAGAAAAACTAAAAATACACCTGGATAAGTTTCTTGATGAAATTAAAACTTTGTTTATGGTATCAATTCTTAATAAAGGGATTACCTTAAACGTATTTATCGATGATGACGTTCCACGTGTTCTTCTAGGGGATTCTTTTAGGTTGAGACAAGTATTGTCTAATATCATAGGTAATGCAATCAAATTTACTACTAGTGGAAGAATTGACGTTTCTATAAGAGAAATTAAGCAAGATTCAAAGAATGAAGTTTGTTTGGAGTTTGTAGTAAAGGATACAGGTATCGGAATAAGTCAAAAAAATATTAAAGATATTTTCAATAGTTTTAGTCAGGCTGACAGTACGATAACCAGACAGTATGGTGGGACAGGATTAGGACTGCCTATATGCAAAGGTTTAGTGGAACTTATGCAAGGAAAAATATGGGCAGAAAGCATAGAAGGGGTAGGCAGCAGATTTTATTTCACTTGTGTTTTAGATAGATGTGCAGAGGAGGAGGTAAACGCTAAAGCAACAGAGGTTGGATTTGAGGAAGACATTGCCAAAAAAGGTGGTCTTAAGCTGCTAATCGTCGAGGATGATACAATTAACAGGATGGTAATAGAAAAGTTTGTCAAACTTAAAAATTGGGAGTTTGTTTCCGTGGGAAATGGAAAAGAAGCTATTGATGTTTATCAAAATAATAGCTTTGATATAATTCTTATGGATATTCAGATGCCTGTTTTAGATGGTTATAATGCAACTGGAATTATCAGAATGTTTGAGAGCCAAAAAAGTATCCATACTCCTATTATTGCTTTGACTTCATACGCCTTAAAGGGTGACAGAGAAAAGTGTCTAGAATCGGGAATGGATGATTACCTGACTAAGCCGATTAATATTAGTGATTTTTATCTAACTGTAGAGAAATGGGCCAAGATAAGTAAAGATGTTATTACAGGAAATGGGGATGGTTACTAAGAGAATCTTGAGTGCATGAGGGATAGAGTAGATTAGTTGAGGTGGGGGTTAATCCCCACCTTTCGTTTTTTTAAAGGGCCAAGTAAGTTAAATCACTATTGTAATCAAATAACTCTCCAAATAAGCTGGTTATGTCCAGTGTGGAATAAATTGCATGGAGGAGAATTGAAAAATTAACAAAAACTAATTAAGTGTTGCTAAAAATAATTCAAAATACTCAAACAAATATAAAAAACAGGAGGGTTAAAATGAAAATTCCTAAAACTAAAGATCGTATGTTGTTAGGTATTTTTGCAGGAGGACTGGCTTTTATAGTTCAATCAATGTTTGATTATGCGTCTTACAAACAGGGTATTTCAAAACGTAATTACTGGTGCACCGCTGCAGGCGTATGGGTAAAGAGTAAAAGGCAGGCTAGCAAATGGAATGGACAATTGTTAGGTGCTTGGATGACCTTTGGTTTAAATTCAGTTAATGGTATATTTATGGTGTGGAGCCTTACTAAGGTCGGCTTAAATAAATGGCCTATAAAGGGTGTTGTATTAGGGTCGATTACTGGAGGACTAACAAATGCGTTATTAAGTGGCTTTGAAAATAACAAGGTTGCACCTAAAGATAGTAATAGCGCCTTATCAAATGCGCTAACTAATGCAATCACCGGATTTATTGCTGCTTGGGCTATTGTGCTTTTTGGTGATCAATCACTTTTTAACGAAAGACGGGTTGTTAATAATACTTCATTAGAAGATACCTTACAAGGGTCAATGAACATTAATGAAATTGACATGAAGGAATCCCAAACATATTTTCACTAATATCAAATTGCGAAATGACTAATCTTTTTTGAGATTAGTCATTTGCTATTTTTTAGTTTATCACTTATCACCATTCTGGCAAATTCGTCAGCTATTGTATCAACTTTAAATTCGACAGAAAAAGTTGTCCCTTTGGGCCCTGTTTCTATATTAATAGTAGCATTATGCCGAGCTGCAATACTGTAGCAAATACCTAAGCCAAGACCCGTCCCATTTTTTTTCGTAGTAAAGAAAGGTGTTCCTAATTTATCTAATACATCAGGTTTTATCCCTTCCCCCTCATCTTTAATTGTAAGTATGGTATTATTTTCTTGATGGAGGGTCTTGATTTTTAATGTACCACCGGCAGTCATAGAATCCAGACCATTTCTGCAAAGGTTAAGAATTAGTTGTCGTATCTCATTATGATTTAATGATTGATTGGGAACTTCGGACAGTGCTATATCGAGATATTTGTCTTGGGTGTAAGCATCTGCTTCAATAAGGGGCTTCAGGGAC
The DNA here is from genome assembly GCF_000765145.1 of Desulfosporosinus sp. HMP52. Lineage (GTDB taxonomy): Bacteria > Bacillota > Desulfitobacteriia > Desulfitobacteriales > Desulfitobacteriaceae > Desulfosporosinus. The sequence goes on from NZ_JMGA01000009.1 coordinate 104,330, forward strand.
TCGATAATCTTGTTAATATTACCATTTTTAAAATCAACAAGTGTATTTCTCCCAATCGAAAGGAATTCAGTAATAATAGCATTAGCACGATCCAATTCATCTATCATCAGTTTAAAATAATCACTATAATTTAAACATCCTTCTTTGATTTGAAGCATTTGCAAGAAACCTCTAACTACAGTCATTGGGTTTCTTACCTCGTGACTGATTCCTGCTGCCATTTCACCAATAAGATTAAGTCTATCAAACTTAGCCATTTGCTCTTCGTATAGTTTTTTTTCGGTAATATCTTGAACAAAGGCAATTGCAAACTCATGGGGTTCCACAGTACGGACAATCGTCAGATTCCCCCAGAAAAAGCGACCGTCTTTTTTTATATAACGTTTTTCTAATTCATAATGTTCTCGTTTGCCGTTAAATACTTCAAGGGACAAATCTCGATCCTTTTGGATATCTTCAGGATGGGTTAATGTCATCCAGTCCATATTAGATAATTCTTCTTGCGTATAGCCTATCATTTCCTCAAAAGCACGGTTACATTTTAGGATCTTGCCCTTCATATTTGTTGTTCCAATACCTAATTTAGTATTATCGAAAATAGCCTTTAAATGTGCTTCGCTCTGTTTTCGTTGGATTATCTCTTCTTTAAGTTCTTTCTCTAAATTAATATGATTTGTAATATCGTGGAATATGGTTGAAGCGCCATAGGCCGTACCGTGTTCGTCAACCAAAGGAGCAACAGATAATAATACATTAATTAACCGGCCTTGTTTCGTTTTTCTTAAAGTTTCAAAACTGCCAAATCCTTTCTCATAGTTAGAAACATCTAAGTTTTTTTCTTCATGTTTTAATCCTTCCGGCACTAGGATTGAGATATTTTTACCGATTACTTCTTCATATTTATATCCAAACATGGTTTCAGCTGCGGAATTCCAGGTCATTATTACTCCATCTAAAGCCATACTTATAATAGCATCGTTAGAAGATTCAACAATGGCAGCAAGCTGATTTAATTTTTCTTTGTTATGCTTTTCCTCCTTAACATCTCTGAAGAATACTGTGATCCCGTTAGGATAAGGATAAGCACTAAATGAATAGCATTTATCTGTCAATAGGGCATTGGTTTCCCAGTGCATTGGGATATTTTTCAACTTTGCTTCGTGAATTTTTACGTAAACATCCGAGTCTACGGCTTGAGGATATACCTCCCAAATATTCTTTCCGATTAATTCATCTTGCATAGATGAGGCTTGTAGTGCTCCTTGATTGATATATGTAAATCTCCATTGATTATCTAGAGCATAGAAACCATCGGTTATTCCTTCAATGATTGTATTTAGCAAAGAAATTGAATGATTATATTGATTGTTTAATTCTTTTAAACTGTTTGTATATTGTTGGAGTTTGACTAATACAGGGGTAAGTTCAGGTATTTTAGAAAATAGTGCTTCATCTTGCTTTTCTTGAATTATTTGTTGGCTAAAATCATTAAGTATGTTTAAAGTTTGACCGATACTTTTTCTTATATATATTAAGACCATAAACCAAAGGATTAAACCACAAACCACTATTTTAGCCGCTTGAAATATTGAGAGTACATATAAATCATCAATTTTAAGATTGGTCCAAGTATGGCCGATGATTTTTCCTTGATAAACCACGGGGAGAGTAACGCATAGAATGGACTTACCAGACCATCCGACAGACGTATCATTTATCACGAATTCAGGTTTTCCCGATTCATAAGACTTAAAGTATGGATATGAACGAGGTACTTCCTTAAGTAACAGCGGGTCGAAGTTAGGAGCAAAAGTGATAACAGAGTTAAGCTCTATATCATAGTATCCCATTCCATCATTCTGATATTGAATAGAAATATTGCCAATTGGCCCTTGAAGTATATTATTCATTGCTAATACCTTCTGATTGTGTGTCAAATCTTCATTTTCTTTGATTTTCGTCAGATCCTTAAAATTACTGGTTACTTGATTCAGGATTAATGTTGAGACTGACAATAGTTCTTTTTCTTTGTCGGCACGTAAGTTGTTCCAAGATTCAAAAGCTACTACTATCGACCATAAAAAAATAGTAATTATAATAAAGGCTGTAATTTTATGTAATACTTTATCGGTAAAGGTTTTGGGTTCGTTCATAATAGTGCCTCCTTCAACATTCTGACATTGCAAATCTTACCACAAGCGTACAAAATTTATTGTCGAAAATAAAATAACTCAAATAATAGCAAAAAATTGCAAATGGTTGCAAGAAGATGCATTAATATCTTGCTATTTTATACCTTCGCTCAGATGAATAATAAGGTACTTAGCTTTTACTAGTAGTTTTTAATGCAAAGATGTAGTTTGAATGAAGATGTTGAATTTTTTGTTGCTATTTGCGGAATTTTCTTAGGTAATATCTTTTTAATCAATGAAAGTAGGAGCTAAAATGTCACTTGGACAATTTTAGCTCCTACTTTTTTAAATTATTATTTATCATCGTATCTGTCCATTTCTATGAGAATTATATGTATAGCATTCTAAACGAATGACTATAATGTAAAAAAGACAAAGGTATCTAATGAGGGAGTTAAACATGACAGAAAATAGTTTTATCCAAAAGGTAAAAGATAGTTACTTTGAAGAGTCAACGATTAAGCTCGATGAATTAAAGAAGATGCTGAAAGAAGTCATGCCTGTGGAAGGATATGTAGACGCTGAAATGTTCGAAGAGGATGGAGTCATGACCTTTGTTTTTAAGGACTATTACAATGAAGATAAGTGGGATGCAGCAGACTTACTTTGTAAGTTAAAAATCAATTCCGAAGGAATCATTCAAGTTGTTGAACACGATATTCCTCCTTACTTTAATGATATAAATAAGAAAATAGCTCTATTACTCTCAGGTCTTGTTGGGAAGAAGTTAAATTACAAAGTGAAAGATGACCACATAATCGAACCACTTGAGCCAGTAGTTGATTATTTGTATGACGTAACAAAGGTTTAACAGATCTGATCTGAAGCTTATTTATGTAATGGCAATAACGCAAGAACTAGATTGATTGATGTTTTACATTATCGTGAATAACCTAGGGCATAGGAGGGCAAAAAATAGGGAAGTCATTCCGGTATGGATGACTTCCCTATTTTTTTGCCCTTTGACTAGACTTGGAGATGCATTTGATATATAATAAAAAACGAACGCATTTTACTTGATTCAATATAATATTCCTTACTTATACTATACCACAAAGACTGTAGGAATGTCAAATGGTTTTCTCGAAATTCTTTTGTTTAGGAGCGTGATCCAATGGACAGTTACCAAGAAAATCATCAAGAGGAGATTGAGTATCTTAAGAAGACATTAGCCTTTATCGAAGAAGAAGTGAAAAAGGAAGAGAAAAATTTAGAAGAGAAGAAGAGTGATTTAATATCTGCCAAAAAGGATATGTATGAAAATAGCGTTCATATTTCGAGCGATTTTGAGAGTCTTGTCGATATAAACTTGCATCTTATGCAAGTCAATAATCATATTTCGGGTTACGACACAAGGCGTATCAAGAACCTCAAGAAAATGATAAACTCACCTTACTTTGGCCGCTTTGACTTTATAGAAAAGGGTTTTAATGAAAAAGAAAAGATATACATTGGACTTTACAATTTAATGGATAGAAATACAGGTGAAGTCTACGTCTATGACTGGCGCGCACCTATTTCAAGTGTATTTTATAGATATGAACTAGGTGAAGTCACGTATGACACTCCGGCAGGGATTAGTCGGGGAGATGTGTCTTTGAAAAGGCAATATCAAATTCGAGACTCACAGCTTAAATACTTTTTTGATTGTAGTGTTAGGATTACCGACGAAATACTACAGGAAGTACTAAGTCATAATACTTGCGCCAAAATGAAAAATATTATCGAAACGATTCAAAAGGAACAGGACGTAATTATTAGGGATAGGGATCATGAGCTCTTAATCGTACAAGGTGTAGCGGGTAGTGGAAAAACATCGATTGCTCTGCATAGGATTGCCTTCCTGCTTTATGAGGGGCTTAATACCAATCTGCGGTCTAAGGATGTGATCATAATATCTCCTAACTCAGTTTTTAGTCACTATATTTCCAGTGTCCTTCCTGAGCTTGGAGAAGAAAACGTAAGGCAAAGCATCTTTGACGATTTAGTTTTAGAGGTTTTGCAGGGCAGGTTTGGTAAAGAAACAAGGGAGATGCAGCTTGAAGCCTTGATCCATTCCCGTGTGAAGATTGGTGATGACTGTCGGAAGAAAAGCATTGATTTTAAGGGTTCGAGGGTATTTAAGAAAATTCTCGATAGGCTTTTATGGCACTACGCCCATCGGATTATTGAATTTGAGGATGTCTATTATAACGGAACAATTCTAGCGACCAGGCAGCAGCTAAAGAACCGTTTCCTACACAATGAAATTGGTATTCCAATGGCAAAACAGCTCAAAAAAATCGAGACGATCATTTTACAGAAGGTTCACCCATTACAGAAAAAGAGACTCAAACGTTTAGAAAAGATTGTGGAAAAAAGTGAAGGACATGAGTTTGAAATAAAGTCCTTCAGCCGCTTGTTAGCTATTAAACAAGCTGTGGCTTTTCGGGAACGTATTCAAAAATTTACGAAGGTTGATTATGGAGACTTGTATAAGCTGCTTTTCGCAACCCCCGGGCTTTTGCTCAAGTTGTCGCAAGGTCTGACCCTTCCAGACAGTTTTGAAGAAATTGTTTCAACAACTCTTCAACATCTACGAGAGGGGCAAGTGCACTATGAAGATTACGCTCCGCTTCTTTATCTGAAACTGAAAGTTGAAGGAAATGATGTGGTTTCTGGTATTAAACATGTGGTGATTGATGAAGCTCAAGATTATACTCCTCTGCAATACGAGGTTTTTAAGATGTTGTACGATAATGCAACCTACACTGTTTTGGGAGACATACGTCAAGCAATTGAAAAACCAATAGACTATTCACTATATGACGATGTTTCTGAGATACTCAATAAAGGTAAGACGATTAAGCTGTCTTTAAATAAAGGGTATAGGTCAACCTGTGAAATCAATTCCTTCACCCAGAAGCTGCTTGGTGAAGATAACCAACATGATTATTGTTCTATTGAACGGTATGGTGAGGAACCTAAGGTTATTCAGCGAGAAACATTAGAGGGAATCGATCAGTCCATCATAGCAGACATAGGGAATTATACCGAGCAAGGGTATGAATCCGTAGCCATCATATGTAAAACTCAAGAAGAGGCAGAAAGGGTGTTTAGTCGCTTGAAAAAATCTGTGCAACTAACCCTTGTTAAACCTCAAGACGGGGAAGTTATAAAAGGTGCTCTAGTCATTCCAACTTATATGGCAAAGGGATTAGAATTTGATGTTGTGATCATCTACGATGTTAATAAGGAGAACTATGTAAGTGATTTTGATAGACAATTACTGTACATTGCCTGTACACGAGCACTCCATCGACTGGTTATTTATCACCAAGGGGACAAAAGTCCCTTGATTTGATAAATAGAAACCTGAGAAGGCAAATCGCAAAGTGGCGATACAATAAGCTCGAATGACGGTATTCTCGATATTGAAAGGCTAGAAAACTAGAAAAGAACTGAAAAGAAGCGAAACGAACAACGAAAAATAGACCATCTGATTGGATTTTGAGAATCCAATTAGATGGTCTATTTTATTTGAAGCATTTTCACTGCGCCTATGGGGAGGGATGATTATGAAAAATCCTTTAAAAATAGATATTCTTTCGGGTCAAAGGCAAAGTATTATTAACCCCCTTCGTAAACAAGAATTGATGGAGATCAAGATTGCCAGAATGGAAAGACGCGGCACTGGAGTTAAGATAGAGACGCCACATGCGAATAAAAGTTTCATCCTTGATTTTCATGATTAACGGAAGGGAATTCTCGAAATTTTGGATCCAGTGTTCAAGGGTTTTAGTGTAGTGCTCACGAAGGCTTTCAACGTCTATGAGGTAGAAGCTGTTAGCGGCCATTAGTGCAACCAATTCCTGTATTGTAGGAATATATCCGCCAGGGAAAATGTATTTCTTAATCCAACTGTTCGTCGGAGATTCTTTATATGCTGTGATGCAGTGCAGGAGAGATACTCCGTCTTCATTTAATAGGGATTTTACAGTAGAGAAATAATCATTGAGATGTTCCTTTCCTACATGCTCAATCATCCCTACGCTTACCACCCGGTCAAAAGTTCTACCTTCTAATTCTTTGTAGTCTATGAGTTGGACTTCAACCAGATCTTGTAATCCTTCATTTTCAACTCTGTTAAGGGTTTTAGTGTATTGTTCCGAACTCAGGGTAATACCGAGAGCTTTAGTCCGATAAATTTTGGCTGCAGTAAGAATAAGTTCTCCCCATCCACAACCGATGTCGAGTAGAGTTTGACCGGGCGTTAAATTTAGTTTGCGCAAAATATGTGTGACTTTGTTACGTTGAGCCTGAAGCAGACTATCTTCAGGGGACATAAAATAAGCGCAGGAGTAGGTCAAAGTTTCATCTAACCATAATCTAAAAAAGTCGTTTCCAATGTCATAGTGAAATTGAATATTCTCTATATTTTCCTTGATATTGCTTGTAAATACTTTAAATAATTTAGTGTAGCCGTTTTTCTGGTGAAGAAAGCTATCCTGATTCTTATAAATAGATTCAATGACTTTTTGGACACTTCCCACAACATCAAACTTCTTTAGCATATACCCTTCGCCAAATGCCATATGAGGGTCACTAATCATTTTTAATTTTGGAATAGGCTTATTAAAATTAATACGAAACTGCGGATATCCCACACCATACTTAATAAGCTCATCATCCCAGAATTTAACTTCACAAGGATCGGAAAATAGGTTTTTCATTAGATGCTTGTAAAATAATTTGTCAATATCCATTTTCTGCCTCCCTACATATTCTCAGGCTCTCCCTCTGGATTTGAGAGATAGTCCATAATATGCATAGCTTGGCTTAATTGGGACTAATGGATAAAATCTTAAAAAAAGCTAAATTAAGTTCATTGCCTTGTATCATTGTAATTGTATTAAGAATAAAGGATTGACAATATACAGTCGAACTGTATACAATAATACTATACAGTATAAATGAATAGTCTTATTGTATACAGGAGGCGTTTTATGAACCTGGAAAAGTTTTTACCACTAACAGAAACTACTTTTTATATCTTGATGGCTTTGACAGAACCAGGGCATGGCTATGCAATCATGAATAAAGTGGAAGAACTGAGTGGCGGAAAAGTAAGAACAGCAGCCGGTACCATGTATGGAGCAATTGAAAACTTAATCAAGCAAAAATTAATTAAGGCAGTCCCTTCGGAGGATAAACGAAGAAAAGTTTATCTTATTACAGATGAGGGAAAGCAGATTTTACAACTGGAGACTGAAAGACTTAAACATCTGGTTCTTGTAGCCCAGAATCATGGTTTCTAATCTAAAAGGGAGGACTTGGAAAATGAGAAAATTTAAAGTGTTTATTGATATTGATGAAGAGGAAAAATTCTTAAGAGAAATGGCAGAAAAGGGATATATCTTTAAGAAGTACTCCTATTTTGGATTCTACCATTTTGAACCAGCAAAACCACAGACATTGAATTACCGTGTGGATTATAGAATGTTTGGCATCGGCGGAAACCCAGAGTTTTTGAATTATGTTGCAATGTTTGAAGATGCTGGTTGGAAACATGTTTATGGGACAAAGATCAGTGGCAGTCAGTATTTCCTTCCTCAGCATGACGAAGAAGTTAATGACATCTTTTCTGATTCTGAATCTAAGAGGCAAAGATATATTAGATTGTATCAGCAATGTATAGTAAGCTTAGCTTGTGCAATTATTTACTTTATAGCTGTATTGGCAATAAATAACTTCAATCTATCAAGTTATTTATTCCAGACACCTGGCTTATGGGAGATGGGAGGTACTAAGTTTTGGAGGGCATTCTGGTTTGAATTTCCCTTTATGCTACTTCGTCTAATACCAATTTTGATCTTTACAACAGGTGGACTCTGCTATGCTATCTGGGCAATAAAGGCGAAAAAGTTGTTCGAAAATAAATATTAGATTTCCTCGATAATGATTACGATAGTGAGGATTTTGTCAATGTACCTATTGATTAAGTAGTTACATCTCAGAGATACGGATGTACAAATCCGATAATTTAAGGAGCCCTCTCTTTAGAAGGCTCCTTAAATATTGGAGACTTAATTCAACACCACTTGTACAAGCATGACCAAAGTTTACGTCGTCTATTACGCCCCAAAGCATGTTAGATTCGATCCTCTTGCTAAGTGGTCTGAAAGTTTACTAACTTATTTTTTGGATTAAGATAGAGGCATCTGCGTTGCTTACTGTTCCGCCTGCAAGAGTCTGTAGGGTAGTCGCGGCTGCACTAGTATGGTTTCTCAAGGTTAAAACATCACCAGCAGCAGCAGTAATAATTACCATACCTGGGTTCGGTTGAGTGCCTGCCCCTGAGCCGTAGGTGGCACCAGCAACAGGAACGCCATTTTGGAAGAGTGTAAACTGGTTTGGTTCAACACCTGCAACGTTGAACCATACAGAATAGGTGCCTGCAGTACCGAGGATAATTGGAGCAGTGCCCGGTGCATGGGCAATGCTACCTACAATTACTCCGTTATCACTAAATAATACATCCGCTTCTAACGGTACGACTTGAAGGCCTAAATTATAAATATAAGCAAATTCTGCTAACCCTGTCCCGGCAGCGCCGGTAGCACCAGTAGTACCAGTAGCACCGGCAGCGCCAGTAGCGCCAGTAGCACCA
>NZ_JMGA01000071.1 GCF_000765145.1 Desulfosporosinus sp. HMP52
TTGCACTCATGCTACCACTTTATAGGTAAGATTTCAAGGTATACATTTGCATCACTATACTAATTATTAAATTATCAAGGAACCTCCTTAGTTCACTAATGTCACAAAAAGGCCTTGCTTTTGAAGTTTAAGATTCTGTTAATACTATAGTAGCTATTATTGTTTATAGCTCTAATTCATCACAAAACCTAAAAAACTTAATATGATTATAGAAGGTTGGAACCCTTTATCCCTCAAAGACATAGATTGGTTGTAGTTGATAATGGTTATCAGACAAAAGGAGGACATATAACATGTGTGGTATCGTTGGTATGGTAAATTGGAGGCAAGATCTAACTCAACAAAAAGAGGTCCTAGTCAGTATGACTAATACCCTAATTCCTCGTGGTCCTGATGCAGAAGGGTATTGGCTTTCCCCACGTGCAGCGTTTGGACATCGACGACTAATCGTGGTGGATCCCCAAGGAGGGCTTCAACCCATGATTCGTCAACGGGGAGAACATACCTATACACTGATCTATAACGGTGAGCTCTATAACACACCTGAGATTCGTCAGGAACTTTTAAGCCGTGGTTACTCCTTCGAAGGCCATTCCGATACAGAGGCAGTATTATTGTCCTATATGGAGTGGGGGCCTTCTTGCGTGGAGCGTCTCAATGGAATCTTCGCCTTTGGAATTTGGGACAGCAGAGAGCAAAACTTATTTGTGACGCGAGATCGCTTAGGGGTTAAACCCCTCTTTTACTCTGAAAAGGCCGGCTCTCTTATTTTCGCTTCCGAACTAAAAGCTTTATTGAAACACCCGGACATTTCCCCCACCTTAGGGCAAGAAGGCTTATCCGAGATCTTTCTCGTTGGTCCGGCCCGCAGTCCCGGGGTAGGTGTTTTCGAGGGCATTTCCGAATTGAAACCCGGGCATGCACTTAAGTATTCTGCAAATGGTCTAAGTATTCATAGGTATTGGGCCTTACCTAATAATATCCATGAAGACGATTTAAATACTACGACTCAAAAAATTCGCGAGCTTTTTCTCGATACAGTAAAACGTCAATTAGTTTCAGATGTCCCTATTGGAACCCTACTTTCGGGAGGCTTAGATTCCAGCGCCATCACAGCCATAGCCGCGGTGGCTCAAGCAGAAAATCAAAAAGGATCACTGCCCACCTTCTCGGTTGACTATGCTGATAATGACAAATATTTTCTGCCTAATGCCTTTCAGCCCGGTGCCGATGGACCTTGGATAGAAAGAATGTCCCAAGCCTTTAACACTCAGCACACAAATTGTAAATTTAATATACCGGAACTGGTTGAGTCCCTTAAAGACTCTACCCTGGCCCGAGATCTGCCCGGAATGGCCGATGTTGATGCCTCCCTACTGCTCTTTTCCCGAGAAATTAAGAAGAGAATTACCGTGGGCTTATCCGGAGAATGTGCCGACGAAATCTTCGGAGGCTATCCCTGGTTTCATCGGCAAGAATCCCTGGAAGCCCAAACCTTTCCTTGGGCTCTTCACGTAGAAAACAGATTGCAGGTACTATCCCCTGAGCTGATTGATCGTCTCCAACCTCATAGCTACTTAAAGAAACGTTATGAAGAGGCACTGTCAGAGATTCCAAATTTGCCGGGCTCTGGCACGATTCATCAAGACAGCCGAACTCTATCCGGAGAACTACAACGGGAAGCCCGAATCCGGGAAATTAGCTATTTGACCATAACTCGTTTCATGCCAACTCTCCTCGATCGCAAAGACCGCATGACCATGGCTACGGGCCTGGAGGTGCGTGTCCCCTTCTGTGACCATAGGTTAGTTGAATACGCCTGGAATATTCCTTGGGAGATGAAAGCGCTAGAAGGCAGAGAAAAAGGACTCCTTAGACATGCCTTGACGGGCATCTTACCCGAAGATGTACTCTGGCGCCGTAAAAGTCCTTATCCGAAAACCCATCATCCCAACTATTTATCCTCTGTTCGCACTTGGCTCCAAGAAATTATTGAAGACAGCACCTCCCCCATTCTTCCATTTCTCAATCTCTCAGAACTAAGAAGTTTAATGAAGCTCTCGGATACAATTCCCTCCGGTCGCCCTTGGTTCGGTCAATTAATGGATATTCCCCAGCTTTTTGCCTATCTAATCCAGACCAATTTCTGGTTAAAGGAGAACAAAATCCAGTTCAGCTAAGAGCAGTGTTAATAAAATAGAAGGGCCTGCAATGACTTACAGGCCCTTCCTAAATAAACTTTCTAATCAACTTCCTTTTTTCCCTTAGGCAACCAGAATCTTACGATCGCAAATGGTGCATCGATGCACCATTTGATTTTAGCCTTTTGTCTCAAGAGGCTTTCTGAAAGCCTTAACTTTAGTTATTCGAAATCCGATAACCTCCATTACTTCAAAGACAACACCCTCAAAACTAATTTTATCTCCCTTGACGGGCTTACGCCCTAACCTAGAGAAGATATATCCCCCAATGGTAGTAACAGTTTCTTCCTCTAACTCAATATCGAGCATTTCAGATACTTCTTCCATTAATACACGTCCATTAATAAGATACTCGTTTTCAGCTAGCTTTTGAATGGAGGGTTGTTCCGACTCAAACTCATCATATATTTCTCCCACTAATTCTTCCAACATATCTTCAATCGTGACCAGCCCTGCACTTCCTCCGAATTCATCAACAACCACAGCCATATGAGTGTGCTGACTCCTCATTCTCTGGACAAGATGTGAAATTGGCATACCCTCAGGTACTGCCAGAACATCTCGCTTAATCAGCAAAATATCCTTCTCGCCCGACTCTTGCAGTCGGAGGATATCTCTCATATGGACTAAGCCAACCACATTATCTTTATCATCATCACACAGCAAATATCGAGTGTGTCCATAGTCTTTAATGGTTTGAATAATTTCCTCAAATGTGTCCTGGAGGAAGACGCATACCATATCCTGACGGGGAACCATTACTTCACTAGCATTACGATCTGAGAATTCAAAGACATTATCCAGAAGTTTTCCTTCGAGTTTATCTAAATAGCCGTGTTTTTGACTGGCATCAACCAGCATTCTTAATTCCTCTTCACTATGAGATAAATCAGCCTCATTGGCAGGTTCGATTTTCCAGATACGCAACACAAGATTAGCTAAGCCATTCAGTGAGCGAATAACAGGATAGCAGATCCAATAAAAGGCTTTGAGAAACCCAGCGGTAGCAAGTGCTGTAGCTTCAGCCTTTTGGATGGCCAATGATTTAGGAACAAGCTCTCCTAAAACAATGTGCAATAAAGAAATGATTGAAAAAGCAATGGCTATTGAGATGGTATGAGTATAGAGCATATTCCAACCGGCTATCTTAACAAACAATGGTTCAATTAATCTTGCGATTGCCGGTTCACCAATCCAGCCTAAACCTAACGAAGAAAGGGTAATGCCTAACTGACAGGCTGAAAGATAGGCATCCAGTTGGGAAGTAACATCCAGGGCAGTTTGAGCTCTCGGGGAACCATTCTCAGCAAGTTCAGCCAAACGTGTCTTTCTAACTTTGACTAAAGAAAATTCTGCCGCTACAAACAGCCCATTTAAACCCACTAACAAAAATGCGATTAAAATCATTATGATACTCCAAAGCAGACCGTCGATGATTAATTTCCTCCTTTTAATTTCAAAACAAAAAAATTATCTGTACTTATTTTTCTAAGATATTACAGCTATTATACCCATTTATTTAGGCTGTTTATGAAGCTCCCCCTGAATTTGCGTTTAAACCGCCTCGTGAACATCCGGCAACTCACTCGCTTTAGTCTCAGGAAGCTTTCTCTTCACTAGAACTTTTGTGATTCTAAAGCCCAAAACCTCCATAACTTCGAAATGAAAGCCATCAAAATATATGACATCCCCTTTAACGGGCTTTCTGCCAATTCTAGAAAAAACATACCCTCCAATGGTTGAAACAGTTTCTTCCTCTAACTGAATGTCCAACATTTCCGAGACCTCTTCCATGAGAACCCGACCATTGAGTACGTATTCGTTTTCGTCGATTTTTTCGATTGGCGGTTGTTCTGATTCAAATTCGTCATAGATTTCGCCAACTAACTCTTCCAACATATCTTCTAAGGTAACCAGCCCTGCTGATCCTCCAAATTCATCCACGATAACAGCCATATGAGTCCGTTGACTGCGCATTCTCTGGACAAGATGAGAAATCGGCATACCCTCAGGAACTGCCAGGATATCCCGCTTAATCTCAGCAATATTTTTCACACCGGTCTTTTCCTGCAAACAAATAATGTCGCGCATGTGCACTAAGCCCAGGACATGATCTTTATCGTCATCACATAAAGGATACCTGGTATGTCCGTGTTCCTTAACTACTTGAAGAATTTCCTCAAAAGTATCTTGAATAAAGATGCATACCATATCCTGGCGAGGAATCATTACCTCACTGGCAATCCGATCCGAAAATTCAAAGACATTGTCCAGCAGCTTACCTTCTAATTTATCTAAATATCCATGCTTTTGACTAGCATCGACTAACATTCGAAGTTCTTCTTCACTATGGGACAAATCAGCCTCATTGGCAGGTTCAATTCCCCAAATGCGCAACACGATATTGGCGATGCTATTAAGGGTCCAAATTATTGGATAGAATAACCAATAAAAGAATTTCAAGAAGCCTGCACTTGCCAGGGCAATACTTTCGGCATTTTGAATCGCCAATGACTTAGGCACTAATTCTCCAAGCACAATGTGTAAAAAAGATATGATTATAAAGGATATTGCTATGGCTATAGAATGAGTATAAATTGTGTTCCAGCTGGCGACATTGACAAACAAAGGCTCAATAAGAGTTGCAATTGCGGGTTCACCCAGCCAGCCAAGACCTAAAGATGCCAGGGTAATTCCCAATTGGCAGGCTGAAAGATAAGCATCCAGTTGTGCAGTGACATCAAGTGCGCTTTTTGCTCGACGTGAGCCGTTATCTGCAAGTTCTGCCAAGCGGGTCTTGCGAACTTTGACCATTGCAAATTCAGCAGCTACAAAGACACCGTTTAATCCGACTAACAAAAAAGCAATTAAGACCTTTATGCCACTCCAGAGCAGACCGTCTATGATTTTTCTCCTCCTTTAATATCTAAAAACCTAATTATATCTATATATTTATCTATTACCGTTATTTGTACTTATGCTAAATAAAGGGAATACATTACCCATGCTTCGTTTTACTGATTTTTCGCCGGATTCTCATTTCCTCTTAAGAAACTCAGAACGGTTTCATCCTCTTCAATACCGATGATATGCTTCATCATATACTCGTATCCTGAGATTGAAGTACTTACTTGGCTGTTAATTGAACCAGCCGGTTTATCCTCAGAAGTTGAACCCTCAGTTGTAAAAAATAACTCTTCTAAAGAAAACATTATCTCTGGTTCTGGTTCAGCTTCAGCCTCTTGCTCATCTATTTGTGGTTCCTCCTGCAAGGAATCCACATTCTCAAATTCAGGCACATCTAATGATAAGGTATGATGAGAATTATTAAAAGGCTCTTTCCACTCCTTTTGAACTAAAACTTGTTTTAAAATTTCCTTAATAAATGAGCTCCTCTTCTCCGGATCAATTTGTTGAATGGCCAGCCAAAGATCCTCCTCAGCAGATTTATCAAAATACAGAGGGATAAATAAGGGTTGAAACGACATCATTCGGTTACGTCCGACTTCTTGGTAATATTATTGACCAAAGTGGCAGCCATAATCCGAAAGCCTGTAGCATTGCCAAATTGAGGATCTTCAATTAGATTTTTATTTTCCATTTGAATATATTCATAAACCATTTCCCCGACTTTTCCGGCAACAATTACAGTATGCAATTTACCGAGCATCGGTTTCAGAGCCTTTTTCACTTCGCGAGTAATATCCGTCCCTAACTGGGTCAGCATACTTTTCATAATCGGATTTAGATTGATGGTTCCATTATTCCAGGGATACAGGCCGCCATTAACCCTAAAAATTTTATCCAGCTCTTTATCATCCGTTTCAAGGGGATTAGCATGACTGCTGGTCAGTTCTTTAAGCTTTTCAGCGACACCAATATAAGCCCACTTTAACCCTTTTTCAATACTAAAGGAGTTGGGAGGATCGAGCATGACTCCATCATAGAAAGTAGCAATATCCGTGGTCCTAAACCCTGGATCAATGACTACAACATACCCACTAAACAACTTAGGACTAGTTGGTATTCCATAATCATTGAGAGTTTCCTTAATGAAAACTCCATAGCTTTGGGGAAGTACACGAGAGCGCAAAATATTCAGCTGACGGGTCATTCCTTCCAAGGGCCCGGAACGGAACATGACTGAAAAAGATCCTTTTAACTCTGCTTCGTATTTGTCCTTGAGCGATGCATAGTACTTAACAGGAACACCGGTTCCCAGATAGACATTTGCTTTGGGACTCTTTTGAGCAAGGGCTAAAGCGACCACCAGTAAGGCAGTGGCTTCTTCATCGGAGGATTTGTCTTCGTCCCAACAATAATGGGCTTCATTGGGATTTAAGCTTTCCGCTAAACTCCCCATAAAATAATGCTTCTCAACACCCGTGGAGTTATTCTTAACAATCACGTCCAAGGAGGCTATTTGAGTTTGTAAATCAGACCCCTTACCTATTAAGGTATTACCTAATGTTGAAAAAATTCGTTCATTGCCTTTACAAATGACAGCGGGAAATAATACCTTTGTTTCACCTGTATCTAGTTTAATCGCCCCAAATCCAGGATCCGCTCCAGCTACTAAGATATCGCTTTCAAACACACCGGTTCCTCCTATTCGTCCAATAACAATCTATTTTCTCTAAAACAGTCTATAAAAATTGAAAAAGTACGTGCTTACTAATACCTACCATTATATACGAAGGAGACACTCTTGTAAAAATCTGTGTCAAGAATTCTCTAATATTTTCCTTGAGATTCAAAAAAAGTTATGCTATTCTAAAAGAAATTAATATCCTACATTTTAGGTGCCCCTAAGGGAGAATAGGGAAGTTCGGTAAGTTATACTATAACAAATCCGACGCGGACCCACCACTGTATTCGATGAGCTTCGTTAGCCACTGGTTTTTCCGGGAAGGTTGACGAGCAAAGCAATGAATCGATAGCCAGGAGACCTGCCTAAAGATGTTTATGTCTTTCCATTATTTTATGGGAGGCAGCGGTGATGACGGTAAAGTCCCGACTACAGTTTATTTGTGGTCGGGACTTTTCTATTTTAAAAATTATTATACAATAGGAGGAGGAAATTATATGGAAAGCTTCACTGAAGACCAACTCTATACTCAATTACAAAAATTAATCTCCGACATCTCAGGTCTTGACCAAGAGGCGATGGACCAAATTCAAGGGCGTTTAGATTCTCTTACAAAGCCCCAAGGAAGTCTGGGCCAGTTAGAACATATTGCCAAGCAACTTGGTGGGATTCAACGGACCTCCAAGCCGAAAATTCAAAAGAAAGCCGTGCTCACAATGGCAGGAGATCACGGTGTCGTTGAAGAAGGAGTAAGTGCCTTTCCCCAAGAAGTAACTCCTCAGATGGCCTATAACATCATGAATGGCGGCGCAGCCATCAATGTCCTAGCACGGCAAGCAAATGCCGAGGTGTTTTTAACAGATGTGGGTATTGCCTTCCCTATAGAGGGACAACTTATTCATAAACGCGTAGCCAATGGTACAAAAAACATGACTAAAGGTCCGGCAATGTCCCGTCATGAAGCTTTGCAAGCTCTCCTGGCCGGTGCCTCAGTGGCAGAGGAAAAGATCCGTGAAGGCTACAACCTCTTTGCCACCGGTGAACTGGGAATTGGCAATACTACCCCCAGTTCTGCCATTGTCGCATTATTAACTAATTCTCCGATCGAAGAAGTTGTCGGACGTGGGACAGGCATTGACGATGCTGGAATCATAAGAAAACGCCGGGCTATTGAAAAAGCCATTGAGGTCAATCAGCCGGACACCTCAGATGCTCTAGATGTTCTTAGCAAAGTCGGGGGCTTAGAAATCGCAGCAATTGCCGGTTCCATCCTGCAAGCTGCTGCCAGCCATTCTCCCATTGTGATTGATGGCTTTATCTCCACTGCCGGGGCACTCATTGCGGCCAAACTTGCTCCAAAATCCATTGCTTATATGATCCCTTCTCACGGTTCAATGGAAATAGGCCACCGTAAAGCTTTGGCCGGCCTGGGCCTCGATCCTGTGCTTAACCTTAATATGAGGCTTGGCGAAGGAACAGGTGCGGCCTTGACCTTTTATTTCGTAGAAGCAGCTCTTCGTATCATTGAGGAAATGGCTACCTTCGCTGATGCGGGAGTTAGCGAAAAATCCAGCTAATATTAACTACGGGGAGTCGATAAACCTATGTCTCAGTTTACACTCATCACAGGTGGTGCTCGGAGCGGCAAGAGCTCTTTTGCAGAACTTCTTGCAGCTCAGGACAATCTTCCGGTTATATACATTGCTACAGCTCAAATCTGGGACGGGGAAATGGCTATTCGGGTTAAAAAACACCAACAGCAGCGTCCCTCCTCTTGGCGGCTCATCGAAGAACCCTTAGAAATAGGGCAAATCTTAACTCAACTTAAAGATGAAGAGGGAGTCATCCTTCTTGATTGCGTCACACTTTGGCTTACTAATATGCTCCTAGCCGGACAAGCGGAACACTCAAGTCAGGAAGTAAATGGATCAGCATCAACTCCCGATTCCCCAGACCAATCCCATCTTTATAACCATGTAGAACCGAAAATTTTGGCTGCGGTTAAAGAGGTTGCCAGTCTTGCTCAAGAGATTAAACCTAAGGTCATCTTTGTCAGCAACGAAGTAGGACAAGGAATAGTCCCCGAAAACCCCTTAGCTCGGGCCTACAGGGATTTAGCCGGACGAAGCAATCAGCTATTGGCCAGAAGTGCTGACCATGTGTATATGGTTATTGCCGGTTTACCTATGGATTTGAAAACCTCCGGCGAGAAGCTGCTTGCTTCTCTGCACAAGGGGCGATTATAAATGCGCGGGCTTCTAATTGCTCTGACTTTTTTCACTCGCATCCCTTTACCTGTTCCCCAAGACATCACAACAGAGGAATTCACACGCAGCTATCGCTTCTATCCCCTGGTGGGATTGATCATCGGTTTGCTCCTCTGGCTGTTGGCCAAAGCCCTTATTCCATATTTTCCACCTTTGGTTATAGGGGCTATCTTGTTAGGCGCTGAGTTAATGCTCACCGGAGGAATTCACTTGGATGGTTTCATGGACAGCATGGATGGCTTATTATCCGCTCGAAGCCCCGAGAGGATTTTAGAAATCATGAAGGATAGCCGAGTTGGCGCTCATGCCTCCATGGCTTTGGTGGGCTTACTGCTCTTAAAGTTCAGCTTACTTGCCAGCCTGACTCCCTCAATGTTAAGTATTTTGATTGTTATGCCCATGCTGGCGCGCTGGGTTTTTCAGATAGGGGTTATTGCCTTTCCTTATGCTCGTTCTCAGGGACTGGGTAAAGGATTTCACGAAGCTTCCCAGTGGGTTACTTTCCTGCTGGGCGGGGCAATCATATTAGTCATATCCTTTTATCTACTTGGATTGGCGGGACCAATTGCCTTTGGGGTATCGGCCTTAATAATCACTCTCATGGCTTCGAGAATTTCTGCCCTCTTAGGGGGTTTAACCGGGGATCTTTATGGAGCCTTTATTGAACTCTCTGAAGTTATCTGCTTATTAGTGGCTTTTCCCTTCCTTAGGTGATTCTTCAAGACAGGACTAATTTATCCCAGTAGGTTTACTACAGCGATTAGAATGCTAATACAGAAATAGATATTAAAGCGTTAAGGTTTAAGGAATTTGTCCTCGAAACCTTACGCTTTTTTATTTTCATAACTAACTCTATCCCTAGCCATAAATAAGTTTGGATATAATGGTTAATATTAACTATGGGCGTAGGACTAAGCTGGCTTTTCGGAATCATAGGCCCTAGAATCTGCGAGAAAGAACTTTCCAGAAAGTATGTATAGCACTGTACTGCTTTCTGACTAGTATAGAAAGGGATGGGGGTAATGCTTAGCTATCTGCTTAGCAGACTGAAATACCTGAAGTTACTTGGACAAAACTATAAATTGAGCCAAAGTAATTCTACAGCTTCTAAAGACAAAGACGAAAAAAGTACCACCAGTTACCTTTCCGCAAGTCTTAAAAACAACCTGAATCTATTCAAAGAATCCCTGGGTAATAATTATGATGTTGTAATCAGAGAGTTCACGATTAATATGCCAAAGCAAGTCGATGGGGCACTGATATATCTTACAGGAATGACAGATTCAAAAATAGTTAATGACAGCATCCTCAAGCCCTTAATGTTTGAATCACAGTTGGATAAGACTACACTTACATCAAAACTTGATACTATCGAAATGATCAGAACCACCATGCTTTCAGTGGGAGAAGTAAGCAAATCAAATTCCATCAACGATCTCGTTGATAATTGTATGGCTGGTACAAGTATACTATTAGTTGATGGGTGCACTGAGGCCTTATTAATCATGACAGCCGACTGGAAAGCACGCAGTGTGGACGAGCCCAAAACTGAATCTGTCGTTCGTGGATCCCGGGAGGGTTTTATTGAAAATCTCTTGACAAACACTACCTTATTAAGGCGCAAAATTAAAAACCCGGATTTAGTCTTAGAATCTATGAAGATAGGTCAAAGAACAAAGACAAATGTTTGTATTGCTTATATAAAAGGCCTCGCAAACCCCTCACTCATCGACGAAATCAAACGCAGACTTAACAATATTCATACCGATTCGATCCTAGAGTCGGGTTATATTGAGCAATTCATTGAAGACGCTCCTTTCTCAATATTTGCTACCGTGGGTAACACGGAAAAACCCGACTCTGTAGCGGCCAAAATCCTGGAAGGGCGAGCTGCAATTTTTGTAGATGGTACTCCCTTTGTGCTTACTGTTCCCTTGCTTTTAGTGGAAAACTTTCAAACCTCTGAAGATTATTACTCCAGACCTTATTTCGTCAGCTTCATTCGCTTAATTAGATTTATGGCTTATCTGATTAGTATTTTAGCACCGGCTACTTATGTAGCTTTAACAACCTTTCATCAAGAGTTAATTCCAACCCCACTGTTATTTAGTATGGCCTCGGCTCAGGAAGGCGTTCCTTTTCCGGCAATAGCTGAAGCCATAGGTATGGGCGTTATATTTGAGATTCTAAGAGAAGCAGGAGTTCGATTGCCTCGTCCTGTGGGGCAAGCCGTAAGTATTGTCGGAGCTCTGGTCATTGGCCAGTCTGCAGTGACTGCAGGCTTAATTGGAGCACCTATGGTTATTGTCGTAGCCTTGACTGCCGTAGCAAGTTTTGTCGTGCCGGCCCAAACAGACTCCGGGGGAGTATTGCGAATTGTCTTTGTCGCCCTGGCAGGGTTTTCCGGTGGTTTTGGTATTATGATCGGTCTCATCGGACTCTTCATTCATCTGACTTCTTTGAGATCCTTTGGAACTCCCTTTCTTTCCCCGATAGCTCCCCTTAGTGTTGCCGATTTAAAAGACACCTTTATCAGAGCACCCTTATGGGCAATGATAACCCGTCCCAGCTTTATCGGCAGTCAAGATCCTAAGCGCAAGGATTTCCGACTGAAGCCCAGCCCTCCCTCCGAAAAAGAAAGTCAATCTGAATAATAAAAATTAGGAGTATTGATGAAAAGCGTAAAGAAAGTAGTAGCCCTAATGACGACAATCTTAATTCTTTCCTTAGGTACTACCGGTTGTTGGAATCGTCGTGAATTGCCGAGTTTGGGAATTGTCATGGGGGTTGGTCTGGATAAGAGCGAGGATTCCGGCAAATTAGAGGTCACGGCCCAATTGATCAAAACTTCCGAGCTCAATTCTGGGGGCACTGGGGAGGGTGGGGGCGGAGGAAGCGGAGGCTCCAGCGCGTATTGGAATCTGCAAAACACGGGAGAAAGTATGTTTGCAACCATTCGAGGGTTTACCCATAAATCAAGCCGTAAATTATACTGGCCTCATAATCAGGTGATAATTTTTGGGCGTTCTCTAGCCGAAAATGGCGTCCAAGAATACCTGGATTTCTTTGTTCGAGATCAGGAAACTCGTCTGGAGGTGTATATGCTTGTTGCCCAAGACAAAGCAAGCGATATCTTAGATTTCCAACCAAAGCTGGAGAAAATCCCTGCAGTGGGTATATCAGAATTAATGGAATCCCAGGACGCGAACTCTCAAACATGTGTCACGCAACTTAACGAGTTTGTCACCCGTTTAATGAGCCCCACAACAGCTCCTATCGCACCTATTATAAAAATAGAGGGCCCAGGGGCTAAGAGCGAGTTATCTGTGGAAGGTACTGCTGTCTTTAAAAAGGACAAATTAATTGGTCAACTAACCAAAGAAGAAACTCGAGGACTGTTATGGGCAATAAATAAGGTAAAGAGTGGAATCATTGATGTCAAGTGTCCCGACTGCGCAGGAACAGTGAGTTTAGAAATCATCCGCTCTAAAGGCAAAATCACCTCTCAAATAATTGACAGCAAGCCCTCGATCACAATTGAAATCGAAGAAGAAGGCAATATTGCCGATCAATCTTGCGATGCTAACTTAGTAGCCCCTGATGCTACTGAAAAGTTAACCAAGCAAGCAGAAAAGGCTATCCTCGACGAAGTAGAATCAGCTTTGAAAAAGTCCCAAAAGCTTAAAGCAGATATCTTCGGATTTGGGGATGTATTTCACCAGAGACACCTAAAGGAGTGGACACAGATGAAAGATGATTGGGATGAAATCTACTCCAATCTTGAAGTGGAAATTACTGTCCAAGCCAAAATACGCAGATCCGGAACCATCGGGCGACCTGCAACACCGGAAAAGGAGCAATAACTCTTAATGAGACTTGAAAAAGGAGTAATATCCAGCCTTCAATTGTTCTTCTTGGTTAATTGTTTTATACAGGGGGCACTTTTGCCTTTGACCTTTGCCTACCCAATTTCTAAGCACGATACCTGGTTAGCGGTGATAGCGGCTATGATTATCGGCTCAGTAATAGCTTTAGTCTATATTTCACTTGCCAATTTATTTCCTGGCAAGAACTTTGTCCAAATTAACGATCTTATTTACGGTCCCTATCTGGGTAAGTTTATCTCTTCACAATACAGCCTTTTCTTTCTAATAACCTTGTCCGGCTATCTTTGGTTTATTGGTGATTTTGTCCTGACCTTTATTATGCCAGAAACTCCCATGAGCTTCATCATGATCATGTTTGCTTTCGTCTGTGCTTGGGCAGTACGGCAAGGAATTGAAGTAATCGCCAGAATGTCTGTAGTGTTTGCTTTTATTCCTGCAATAATTGTCTTCATAACATCTGCCATGCTTTTAAAAGAAATGAAGTTTACGAATTTCCTACCGGTTTTAGAAATACCAATCAGAGATTTAATTCAGAGCACCCATATAATTACCCATATTTCGTTTTCCCAAGTATTGGTCTTTTTAATGATTATTCCTTCCCTAAATGAACAACGCCGGGCCAAGAAACCAATTCTCTTAGGAATGATTAGTGCGGGACTGATCTTAGTAATAGGTACCCTACGCAACATAGCAACACTCGGACCTCTGAGTCCAGTGGTGACTTCTCCGTCAATGGAAGCAGTACGCCTGATCGATATAGGTAAAATATTGACGAGACTGGAAATATTCGTGGCAATGGCTCAAATCCTATTATTGTTTACAATATCCTGTATTTTTTATTATGCCGCGGTTTTGAGTATAGCCCAGATGACAAAACTACGCACCTATCAGCCTCTGGTTGTAATAATTGGTGTCCTGAGCATTGTTTTAGCTCTTATATCCTATCAATCCAGAATGCAATTAAGCTATTCAATCATGTATAATACTCCCATTATTAGCTTGCATTTTTATCTTGTTCTTCCTTTTATGTCTTTAATTGTAGCGAAACTAAGAAAACTACCCCAGAATAACGGAAGGAATTAACTGCCATGCTGCTATTATTAATATCTGCTTTTTTAGGGGTTGCCCTCTATGAAGTCCCGAGTTTAATTAGAAACAAATATTGGCGAGAATTAGTGGTTTTTTCAGTCTTCTTCTCCTTTACTTTTATGCTGGCTCTGTTGCAAACTTTAGGATTTCAAATACCCAGCCCTGCCATAGGAGTTGATTATCTTGTTGAGGATATCCTGCACATAAACTATCGTTAGGATATCTCGTTTTACCCATATATAGTTTTGCCAACCCTACTAATATACGATAAACTATACATAATCAAATGCTGGGGGGTGTGAGAGCAGTATGTTAACGGATTTTATCCTGACTTTTTCCATTTATGCCTTTGCAGGCTGGATTATGGAAACTCTATATCGTTCCTTCAACCAACGCAGGCTCGTAAATCCCGGATTTCTGAGCGGCCCTTTTCTCCCCATTTATGGATTTTTTTCCACTATGGTAATTTGGACTTCTGAACTGATAAGCGGCGTCTCCTTACCTATACAATTTGTATGGTTTGTCTTTTTATCGACCTTGCTGGAATATGTAGCCGGTTGGTTCTTCGAACGTTTCTATCACTTGCAACTCTGGGATTATCACTCTATTCCTTTTAATTTACACGGACGAATTGCCCTTCCTTTTAGCATGATCTGGGGTGGATTAGGACTTGTGTTTTATCATATCATTAATCCAACGGTTCAATTACAAATCCAACTCACTCCTTTTCCGGTTCGTATTGCTTTTGCTCTAATCATGTCTGTCTATGTCATTTGGGATTTAATTCACTCTTCTTTGTTATTGCGTCGCTTAGAGCACTTTGTTACTGCCTTTCAAGAACGTTATGAACGATTGGAACTACCAACCTTCCATATAGCCTGCTCTCCCTTTTATCGGCTCCTGCATACCTATCCAAAAATGCGTCACACTTTACATGAGAAGATGACCTTACTCTATGCCAGGCAAGAAGCCATGGAACACTTTCTAAAGCTTCAGCGCAAAAAATTCTACAACCCAGATGGTGAAAGCAATACTAACTCACTTGATTAGGAAGGTGAAATCATTGAGTCTATCTAAGCATGTGGAAGACATTTTAAACCATGAGGAATATCAACAGTTGGGGCAATTCACCCATCATAGGCCTTTTACTACTCTTGAACATTCTCTCCGGGTTGCCCAAATAGCTTATAATTGGTCCATCCGACTTGAAGATAAAGTAAATCTGGATACCTGTGCTGTCACTCGGGGAGCCCTCCTTCACGACTTTTTCTTGTACGATTGGCATAAACTCAGACCGGATGGATCACGATGGCATGGTTTTCGTCATCCAAGAATTGCCTGTCAAAATGCTGAACGGTGTTTTGAACTCAGCGAAAAGGAAAAGGACATTATTCTAAGTCATATGTGGCCCCTTACTCTTCGCCTCCCCCGCAGTAAAGAAGCTTTTCTCGTTATGTTCGCCGATAAGATGGCCTCTATTCAAGAATTTCGCTGTAAATTCAAGAGGCAACTCCCCCCGTCTGAAAGATATACCTCTCTTCACCTTATCAAACATGGTAAGCTCGTCCGCCTAAAAACGTCACCTACGAGGCCTCAGTAAATCATTCTGGGCAAAGCAAAGGTGCCGGCGAACATTACACTACGCTAATTTCAAGATTATTTAGTCGACAAAACGGCATGCCTTTGATAGCATGCCGTTTATTTAAGGAAGGTGAACTCTTGACCAAGAAAGTTTTTTCATTCTTTACTCTGGCAGTCTCCTTAACCTTTGTGCTTTTACTGTATCCTAAACTCCAAAATCCCTCTGCTTTTCAGATGCTTATCACCCAATGGGGATGGATTAGTATTTTTGTTGACCTATTCATCTTAACACTTCTGGCCCTCTTTCCTATAGTGCCATTTGCTTTAATTGCTGGTGTGAACACCCTCATTTTTGGTTGGGTTAACGGTTTTCTGCTCTCCTTGGTAGGAAGTTTGCTGGGGGCCTCATTAGGTTTTTATTTATCCCGCAATCTTGGGCAAGAATGGGCCCAGCCAAAGATTTCGAAGCTAGGAAAATGGGCTAACTTAATTGAAGGAAATAGCTTTTCCATTATCCTAATCTCCCGACTAATTCCCATTCTGCCCTCAGCTGCAGTCAACTATGCTGCAGGATTATCCTTAATGACTTTTCCAAAGTTTTTACTTGCCTCGCTTCTCGGAAAGATTCCTATGATTGTTTGGGAATCTTGGATAGGTCATGACTTTTGGCAGATATCTAAAAATCCCAACCGTTTCTTCTTAGCCATATTGATTGGCACTCTATTTTTTGGAATAGCAAGCCTCTATTTCTTTTTTTCAGCCAAACGGCTCAAAGAGCCTTCACAATGATTAGTATCGTGCAAAGGCTTTAGCAATCATCTGATAACCTGCCGCATTGGGATGGGCATGATCTCTGCTAATAAACAACAGTTCCTTGCCCTTTATTTCGCGATCTAAATTCACAACAATAAATCCATAACTTTTTGCCCACATCACAATCATAGCATTGGCAGTATCGATAATTCCTTGAACTAGCGAGTAATAATTGGCATAGGGTCCAGCCGGCAAGGGATTATAGAGAGTCGCTACTTTTACAATTGCATATGGATTGAGACTCCGAATTTCTTGTCCGATTTGCATAAGAGTTCTGCTCATAGTTCTCTGAATAATGGGCAGCTGAGATGTTTTTATAGGTTGATTGGGATTACCAATAAGCCGAAGCAGATCGTTAGAACCAATAGTTAGTGTAATTAAGAAGGCATGCCTAATCGATGTTCTCAGGGTGTGATTAGTACGCAATTGCTTAAGCAAACCACTTGTTGTCAAACCGTTTAAGCCAAGATTAAGGAGTTTTAAGTCCGGGTTATGCCTGCGCAGGAAACTTGCGTATACCATAGGAAACGAAAAGGGACTTTCAACTCCATACCCTGCAGTTATTGAATCCCCCAAGGCCAAATATAACTTCAATTAGATCACCGCTTTCAATACTTAGAATCGAATTATTATAAGGTATGTTCGCTTATTGTTCTCTGTCACGACTTTAAGAATAAACCTTTGAACTTTATGGGAAGATAATGCGAAAAGCAATGAATGGTGAGGATTTTTATGAAGAAGTTTTTGGAACTCATTAAAAAGGGAAATGCCTCCTCTTTATACGCTGTATTAGGCAACCTCTTCTTGGTAGTTTTCAAAGGAATAGCTGCCTTCTTAAGCGGCAGTGGTGCGATGTTTGCCGAAGCGATGCATACGGGAGCAGACGCAGTTAACCAATTATTTGTTTTTATCGGCAGCATTTTAGCCGAGCGCAAGCCAACTACCCGCTTTCCATCCGGTTTCGGTCGGGTCATTAATGTATTTTGTATGGGTGCGGTAATTATCATTACTATCCTGGCCTACGAAACTATTCTCGAAGGAGTTCGTTTGATTCGTAACCCAGTGTCGATTGGGGGCCTATGGCTTATTGTGCTTAGTCTGGGAGTTTCAATCGCCATTGACGGATACGTCTTATTTAAAGCAATGCATGAGATTCTTAAAGAAACTCGAACTGAAGGAAACGGATTCGGCATAATCGCCAATGCCCTTAAAAGTGTCAATCGTGCCTCTCCTGCAACTCGTCTGGTTTTTTATGAGGACCTGGTCGCCACATCCGGGGCAATACTGGCCTTAGCGGCAATTCTTGTCTCCCACTTTACTCCAATTAAAGTCATGGATGGTATTGCAGCCATTATCATTGGGCTGATGATGGGGGGCGTAGCCTTTCGAGTCGGCTACGACAACATGGTCGGACTCATTGGAGTATCCGCTCCAAAAGAGGTAGAAGACAAAGTATCTCAAATTATCTTTTCTGTACCGGAAGTGACAGATATTAATAAAATGCGCATTCTCCAAGAGGGACGTTTTTATCATGTCGAAAGCTACGTTGAACTAGTTCCTGGCTTAACTCTGGCCCAAGCAGATGATATTAAGCTAAAAATACGAGATTTATTGTTAAGATCAGAGGATGTTACAGATGTTACTTTGGGAATCATTGAGGACACTGGGGTTAGAGATTGGCAAAAGATATCGGCTAAATGAAATCAGATACCT
>NZ_JMGA01000072.1 GCF_000765145.1 Desulfosporosinus sp. HMP52
ATAGCCTTGATTTTCATGCCGCTCCGATATAGTCGTTTTACTGCGATCCAGTCTTGCACATCTTTCATTCTCCCCCTAGATATCCTTTCTCTATGTAATTCCTGCTGACCGAGAAAGGATATCTTTTTATTGCGAGGGGGTCAATATTGAATGAAAGAGTGGGGTCAGGTTTCAGTATAAATCAATACCTGCCGTCTTGCTTTTATAGGGGAAATTAAAAAGCGCATGCGAGGTTTTTTTCACCCTACACATGCGCTAAGCTTCGTTATTTGCTGAATCCTAAACACCCAACCCCCATCAACCGGAAGCAAACCGACTGTGAACAGAAAAGCAGTCCGCATAACCGATACGCGAACAGTTCCTTGCTGCCTGGGTCAGGAATAGGCTGAATCTCCTGCTGCGTGAAGCCGCACAGTCTGCGCCCTGCCGACGTCCCATTACACTCGCTTCACCTGCAGCACAAGCACCTTGCTTGTGCATAAACGGGCAGCATTGTATAATAAAAATGTCGTCGTGGACAGTCTGTTACGTGTAGGTGCTCTCTCACCTGCTCGTGCCTGGAAGTGCTGCAACACTTTCAGGTCACGGCGACTTTTCAATTTCCACCTATTTCTAATTATAGCTTTTTTGAAGTGAATTGCAAGGTATGGGAGAAGGACAGAGGGAAAAAACCGTGGTGTCCGCTTCGGATCTTTATGATAAGACAGGCAAATTAGCAAGAAAAAATATTGTGCCAAGAACATATGTTTGATACTATATGATTAACAAATTAACATCCCCAGCCTTTGTGAAAATAAATTACTTTGGTTGGTTATTATAATTATTTTACTTCATATGAACGGAGGTAGACGTTATGCACTCAGGGAAAAAGTATCATAAAGTCAGTTTGGCGTCTGCTTCATGGACAATGCATGAGTTTTTTGCAGGAAGCGGCTTAGTTGCTTATGGTTTAAAAGATATGTTCCGCCCTGTTTGGGCAAATGATATTTGCTCTAAGAAAGCTGCCGTCTACAAGGAAAATTTCACAAGCAAGCACTTTGTTCTGAATGACATAAAAAACATATCCGGGACTGGTTTGCCTTACGCTCATTTGTCTTGGGCAAGTTTTCCTTGTCAGGATTTGTCCTTGGCAGGCTCCCTGGGTGGGATTGACGGGGAACGCAGCGGTCTGGTTTGGGAATGGCTGCGCATATTAGAGGAAATGCCGGAAAAACCGGCGCTTTTATTAATTGAGAACGTTACAGGCTTATTATCTTCAAATACCGGCGCAAACTACATAAAACTTCATTATGCCTTATTGCGATTGGGCTATAAGAGCGGTGCCATCTTGATTAACGCAGCGCTTTTCGTTCCGCAGTCCAGACCAAGGGTTTTTGTGATTGCGATCAGGCAGGACATACCCATCCCCACTGAATTATGTGACTCCGGGCCTAACTGGTTACATAATCAAGCTGCCGTTACTCTTGGCCGCACTTTGCCCCACTGGATATGGTGGCGCGCCGACAAGCCGCCCAAGCGGAAAAAAAGCCTTGTTGACATCATTGACTTCAATCTGCCTTATGACAAAGACGATGCATTGAAGCTTATACCACCGCATCATCAGAAAAAGCTGGAGGAGTTTGACGAGATTGTGGCAACGGGTTATCGTCGCACAAGGCACGGAAAACAGTGTTTAGAACTCCGTTTTGACGGAATAGCCGGATGCCTGAGGACACCGGAAGGCGGCAGCAGCAAACAGTTTTTGATTGTCAAAAAAGATGGAGAGCTGCACGCGAGACTACTGTCCCCACGCGAGGCCGCCCGGCTGATGGGCGCGCCGGATAGTTACATCCTTCCCGGTACTGACAATGACGGTTATAAAGCAATGGGAGACGCTGTGGCACTTCCTGTCGCTTCATTTATCGGTAAATCCTTTTTGACAAAACTGGCGGAGGTTATCTATGATGAACAGCGCAACCAAATCATGTCTTGTTGAATAAATGGTCTCATTTTTGGCATTCACAACTGCACTAGCAAGCATTAATTGTCCATTAAGGTGCTGTATATTAGCCATAAGTTGTTGTACATGTACATCATTGTGGACTTTCGGGAGTCCAGCTGATCGTCGGCGATAAATGCCTGGGGCTTCTGGAGGCCGTTAATGAAACCTTCCCTGAGGTAAGATTCCAACGCTGTAACGTTCATTGTTACCGTAACGTATTCTCAGTAACTCCTCGTTCGAAGATGAAAGAAGTGACAGCCATGCTCAAGGCGATCCACACCCAGGAGGATAAAGCGGCCGCCAAAGAAAGGCGGCGGCAGTCGTGATCAATCTCCGCGATATGAAACTAAAAGAAGCAAGCAAAAAGGTTGAGGAAGGTATCCATGAATGAAACCTTAAGCTACATGGATTTTCCTTATGCCCACTGGTCTAAACTTAGTAGCAATAATGTCATTGAGAGATTGAACCGGGAGATCCGCCGTAGATCTCGTGTTGTCGGTTCATTAGATAGACTAATAGTTATCATTTCTAAAGCTCCTCTTTTTAGTGTACTGTTCTGATTCTGCTGTAAATCGAGTATCCAATATTTCCGAATAAAAGTTGGCAGGTAACAGAATGAAGATTTACCGATGCCAAAGTGAAATAGCCGGACAGCTAAAGCCGTTCGATCTAAAGTTTGAATTACAGACGTGCAAGTGGTTTTTGTTTAAAATGTAGGAAGCAGAGTATGAACTAAAGTTAGCATTCCAAATTAATACCTAATTCTTCTAAAATATCTACTGTTAATTTTGCAAGTGGTCGTTTTCCAAAGTCTTTTTCTTGTATGTAATTTCCAAATATTATTCGCAATAATTCTTCTTTCGAGGAAAATAATCCTGGATACTCTCTAAGATATTCTAGAATCTGAACTTTGTTATAAACTTTTGATTTCTTAATTAATTCCTGAACATAATCAGCATGCAATTCATATGCCTTATCAATCCTCATAACCTTGATATTGCTATATATGTCTTTTTGCTTGATATTTATATCGACCTTCAGCTGCTTGTGATCATTCAAATAGTCGGAGGAAAGAGGAGTATATGAGAATTTAAGGGCATTTTTATAATCAAATTTGTAATTATATGGTGATACAGCAATTTCATTAACAAGCTTTATATGATTACAAGCATAGCAAGAAGGTATTAAATTAAAAAGACTTACTGCAAAGATTGGATATCTACTTCTAGGGAAAAAATGGTCTAACTGTGCAGATGTCGATTTGCCGCGATTATTAATAAAATCTCTATTGCAATATGGGCAAACTGTTATACCTAATTCGTTTATTAACCAATTGTTATCTAGTTTACCATAGGCCTTGTAAATATTATTGAATAGAGAATCTTTTACATACTTTTTATTTGGATCATCACCTTCATAAGCGTCAAAAATGCATTTATTTGTATCAAAAGCGGTCTTTATTTTTAACAAAATATCAAAATCAGCTAAAATTATATCATCAAGTCTTTCATTTATGTTTAATCTATCAAGTTCCTTATTAATAATAGCAGCTTCATCTTTCGTATTCTTTCCTATTTTTATCATTTTTTTAAAATCTATTTTAATACAATCCAATTTCGATTTATCAATTCTTAAAGGAATCACAAATTTTCACCTTTTAATCTTCTTTTTTCTATTTCTAGCTTTTTAATTCGTTCATCAATTTCATTAATTTTGTTAGGAATATCTAATAACAAATTCAGTTTCATATTTAACATACCATTAAGTTTGTCTCTTAAAATATCATCCCCTATTATTTGTATTCTTCTTCTTAAATCCCTCCCTATAACAACATTTATAAGATAAGGTAAAGAATTGGATTCAAATCCAACATCGAGAGAATTGATTGCTTTAATTACATTATTTATTTTTTCTTTAGCAAATTGACCTATACTACCTTTTTCCATAAAGAATGAATCATAGAAAAGTGTAGTTATATTTGATCCAAATGTTTCAGAATGTTTAAAGTTATCATCAACGTTAACTTGATTGTTTTTAGCTTTTAGAAAAATAACATTATTTTTTGGTATATCTGACAGGATGATTGGTGAATGTGTTGTTATTATAATCTGAATTTCACATTCTTGATATATATCTTCAATAAAACTAACAATAGCTTTGATATACTTTTGTTGCCATTCTGGATGAAACGTTAAATCAGCTTCATCTACTAAAATTATTGCCTTTTTGAAATAATTATTATTACTTCTATTACCTATCAAATAGTAGCCTTGCCCTTCTGACAGTTCTTTGGTAATCGAGAACAATCTTGAAAACAAACTAAATAAAGTACTTTCACCTGTACTTAGTTCCCAAGAAAAATTTAAGTAATCAGCAATTCCGGCCGTTTTATGATATTGATAAAAAAATTCTTGAATGCCAACATATTTTTGGTTGTCTAAAACCTCTTCAAATGTAGGAATAATAAATGTATTATTATGGTGAATATCCTCAAAATATCCTATTTCTTTGATATGTAAATCTATCCAACTCATAAAATCCAAATACTTTTTCACAAAGATATAAGATGGATTATCCGCTAAAGAAAGGTTTAGTTGTATTTGTTCAAGCAGATTGAATGTATACCTCCAGGTATCTTTTATTAATTTAATGGATTTTAATGCCGATTCTACTTCACTATATAATAAATTGTGTCTTTCGTTTCCAATTGGCTCATTCATGAAATCATTTAATAACATTATAATTAAGCGTTTTGCAATATTGCACTTAAAAATATTATTAGGACTTAAATTATTTTCTTTATAATTATTATATATCACTTCTATCTTTTCACTTATTTCACTATCATCAATTCGTTTACTAATCTCATTTTTTATGGTATCAAAGTTTCTAAAATAGGCATATACCTTGTTAGGTAAATTGAACGGTATATATTGTTCATAATGATTTTTATATTGAGTTATAAAATTAATTTGATTATTGAACTCTGAATAAAAATAATTAGAGTGGATATCTTGTAAAATCCCGGTAAATCTCATTTCTGTATTTAACTTAGAATTTCCTCTTATTAATCCCATTGTTGATAAATCACTTATATTTCCCTTTTTCGTATAATCATTGTATCTGCTATCAAAAGTATTTGATAAATAGATAAAGTGGGTATCTTCCAAATCCTTAATAAATAAAACACCTTTAGATATTTCATCGATTCCCAATTCATTTTTTAATTCATAAGGTTTATTACTGGCAAAATTAAATAAATCCAAAAAACTATTTGATTTTAGGAATATTCGTTTTGGGTGTTCTTCCTCTAATTTATAATTATAGTAAAACTTTATTTTATTATCTTCCTTAGAATATATAATAAATACTGCCTCAATACTTATTCCACCCTCACCATGAACAAGATTCCTGAAAATAATCTCAAGAAGGGTTGATTTACCTGATCCATTATTGCCAACAATAGCACTAATATTTAATATTCTTGCTTTCTTAGTGTTACGATTCTCTTCGTTGCAGAAAAAATTCTCGACAGTATTTTCAGTCTGGTGATATTCTAAAATAGAATTATCACTATCAAACACAAACTTATGTTTTGGACTGAAATTAAATCCAGCATCATTAAAACACCCATATTTCCTTACCCATATATATAACAATTCCATGAATTCACATACTTTCTTTCCATATTGTTGTAGCTGGCCACCTAAAAGGCGTTACTTCATATCTTAAAAAGACATCGATCTTCGTTAGGTCTATAAAGTTCCTAACCTTGTTTAAAAGTTCTACACTTTTTCTGGATATCCCTGCCTTTTTAACAAATATTTCATGCATATCAAAAGGGCCGTAAACAAATCTGAGTAGTAACATCACACTGCACTGGTGTAGAGGTCAATACCATTCAAATTGAATTAAGTTCAACTAGTTATTCATTGGTTCTAACGAAGGGTCTTTGGACAATATTTTAAATGTTGCCTTATCTAGTCAAAACGATCATTGAGTTTTTTATAAATCCAAAATTGGATCGGGGATTTCAAGAACTACGTCTAAAATACCGACCTATTCACAAAAAGGCCTCTCAACTATTGATTTTGACTCGCTATTTAGCCTCCGATACGAACCAATTCTCATATTTTCTCTAAGTATATAAAAGCTATATTCAAGCCACTCTAAGAAATCCCTCACCCTTATAGTAAACGGTAATAATGATATTTATCGGTAAATCTTTTTTGACAAAGCTGGCAGAGGTTATCTATATGAACAGCGCAACCAACCGATTGAAAAGAACGCAACAACGAATAAACTGGGTTGCAACGATAAGTAAAAAGAGCCATTTTCAAAAAAGGAAAAACCCCACAATTGCTTGCTGGGTCTCATTTCCCTATAGATCCGATGGTCGGAATTAAACTGACGACCTGCTCATTACGAGTGAGTTAAAAGGTATCCTGAGCTATCCTAATGAATCCTTAAATGCAGTCATACAGCGGTTTATAAGGTTGTTGACTTTAGCCATATACTGAATCGTACTGCAATTTTTGGCTCGGGTTGCAACGATGGTTGCAACGGTTGAGATGTGGATAGGTTACACTAAAATAGACAGTTCTCTTAAGGTCTAGTAAGCTTAAACCAATTATGAAAGTTGAGGGGATTGCTATGACCAAACGAGAACGCAGAGCATTTACTGACGAATTTAAAAACCAAATGGTTCAACTGTATCTTAACGGTAAACCCAGGGCGGAAATAATCCGGGAATATGATTTAAGTGCCTCTGCCTTTGACAAGTGGGTCAAGCAAAGTCAGTCTACTGGATCATTCAAGGAATGTGATAATCATAGTGAAGAGGAAAATGAACTTATTAGGCTACGTAAGGAAAATCAGCAATTAAAGATGGAGAATGACATTTTAAAGCAAGCAGCGCTGATCTTAGGACGAAAGTAAATGTGATCAAACAAAACGCTCATAAATACTCAGTATCAGCAATGTGTAGAGTCCTAAATGTTAACCGAAGTACCTACTATTATGAATCGAAACCCCAGACTATAGATAATTCAGTGGAAGAGGCCATTGTAAAGATATTTAATGACAATCGTCGTGTTTATGGAACCCGGAAGATTAAGAAAGAACTAGAAAAGCTTGATATGATCGTATCCAGGCGTCGGATAGGTCGTTTGATGAAGAAGAAAGGGTTAGTTTCCGTATATACGGTAGCTCAATATAAAGTGCACAAGTCCACATGTAATGAATCTGATATAAAGAATGAACTGAATCGGGACTTCAAGAAGGAATCCCCCTTGGAGGCTGTTGTCAGTGATTTAACCTATGTTCGAGTAGCCGGCCGCTGGAATTATATCTGTTTGCTCATTGACCTTTTCAACCTTTCAACCGAGAAATTATCGGGCATAGTTGTGGTCAGGCTAAAGATGCGAATCTCGTTTGTAGAGCCTTTGCAAGAGTTAAAGGTAATTTGTTCAACATCCAGTTGTTTCACACGGATCGTGGTAATGAGTTTAAAAATCATCTTATAGATGAAGTAATTCAGACATTTGGAATTAAACGATCATTAAGTATGAAGGGCTGCCCTTACGATTGCGGTCTCAGAAGCAACTTACAAAGTAATCAAAACAGAGTTTGTAAGAAACCAACAGTTTGAGACTTTGAATGATTTAAAAAGAGAATTGGATGAATATGTTAAATGGTTCAATGAGAAAAGGATTCATTCAACCTTAGGCTATCTTAGTCCGCTTGAATTCAAAAACAAGGCACTTAAGAAAATTGTCTAGTTTTCTGTTGACAATCCAGATGTCACTTATCGCAGGATAATGCCCCTGATTGTATTTGCTAAGATAGTGAGAAGCTCGGTCAGTTATTTTTCTATCGAATTGCTGAGCAAACTCGACCGGCTTCTCTCGCTGCAACATTCATACCTCGACAATCTCAATTGTCGGAACTTAATCCATTTGCAGAATTAGTCCTGATCTAAACTATGTTTCGTCTTAACAAACAGTATATGGCCTTCCATAATGCTTAACAAATCTATTTCAATCTAGTTAAAATAAGGAGTTCGCGAAGTTCATTAAATGAGTCTTTAGCAAAGTAATTTAATCTAATGGATTTTCCATATTCAATTTTCCTGCTAAAATTTCAGCAGGCTTAATAAGCATTTCATATAAATTATCGAGTAGATGCTTAGCATCATTATAGCAATAAGTGTCCAATACTGTGGTTCTTCCTTTTCGCAAATCATATAAAGTAACAGGTTCAAATCCGGAACCATTAAGGAAAATCGGCACAAATGGGATGGCAATATTCGGTATAATATGTTGAGCCTCCTGTAAAACAATTTTAGGATCAGTAAAATCTGCAATAACAAACCTTGCCATGTGGGCCAGTGTAGATACAGTCTCAATAAAGTTCCGATCATCTGGCTTGTCAAAATCGAATAACACTGGTGTGAAGTTATGGTTTCTAAGTTCTTTTCTTATTGCGTCAAGTACAATCTTTCTTTCTGAAGTAAACCTTCCTAATATTAGTACTACTTTTGAAGTTATAGTATTAATCACATCCCTAATCTTTTGGTTATTCAACATCAAATAGATAAATTGAGCTACTTCGATATTGTCTACAGTAATTATAGATTCATCCAATTTAGTAATAACCAGATTATTTTGTTTAGTACTTCCGTCTGTTTCGGCATTCCATACAGAGATTCCAAAAATATTGCATCCTGATAAATCTGTTCCAAATAACTTCGCATCTACTAAATTACTGTTTCTGAGGTTTGCACTATTAAGGTTTGCACCGCTAAGATTTGCACCACTGAGATTTGCACCACTGAGATTTGCACGGCTGAGATTTGCACCACTAAGATTTGCACCACTGAGATTTGCACGGCTGAGATTCGCCTTGTAGAGGTCTGCGCCACAGAGATTCGTATTACTTAGGTTTGACTCGCTGAGGTCTGTAGAATTCAAGTCCGCTCCGGATAGGTCAGTTTCGAAGAGGGTCGCGCCGCTCAGGTTTGCATCATCTAATTTTGCCTTACCTAAGTTTGCACCGCTCAGGTTGGCTTTCCATAGGTTTGCGTATCTCAGATCTGCACTATTAAGGTTTGCACCGCGCAGGTTTGCCTTGCCAAGGCTTGCACTGCAGAGTCTCGCTGCACTGAAATCTGCACCGCGTAGATCTGCATTACCTAGGTTTATACTGTTTAGCTCTGCACCGCTGAGATTAACATCCTGGAGGTCTTTCTTGATGAAATCTTCCTCACTAAGGTATACTCGTAGGTCTCCCACTAAGTAGTAATCTCCATCTGTTATATTAGAACTCCATATACTATTCCAAAACCCTGCACCTTGTCTTAATAATTTAATTTGAGCTTTATTCGCCAACTTTCTTCCTCCCTTTCAATATTCGTTTCTATGCATCTTCTCTATAAAGATGATCTACTCCTTTATGCTTTGGTACTAAGGAGTTTAGCATTTATTAAATTATTATTGTTAACTCCCATTTAGTGAGTCTCTTGGAAGCTACAAATCTTCCCTATACCTAGGGGGGTGTTGTGAACTTACCGTTATTAGCCTAATCAGTAATATGGATTTTGCGAGGTTGGGTAAATTGGTCTTTAGAAAAATAATTTTTATTATTTTAATAGTATAATCAAATATTCTAATCTTCTACTTCTTCATCTTCATACATGTCTTCAAAAAAAATAATACCCTCATCACCTATAACATTCATTACATTGATTCTTTCTTTAATATCTTCTATTTCGTGTTCATATAAGGCTTCAACTTCATTTATAAGGGATTGTGGTACCTCACCTTCACAAATACACGCTAGGTAATCCTGTACAAAGGCAATTTCAATATTAAGTGGTTCGATACTTTTAATAAATTCATAATAAGCCGAAGTGGTTTTAGCATTCATCAAAAAAACTATAAATTCTTTAAAAGATATTTGTTCATTTACATATTGCTCTTGTAATGAATCTCTTGTAAATTGTGGCAAGAATATCTTTTCTGCAGGAGATCCACTTCTAAGCTCGTAAGTATAAATATTTTGCTTAAACGCTTGCTCTTTTATCTGTTCATAATATTTTCTGGATATAGAACCTATTACTCTTCCAAAAAAGTCCTTTATCCTATCGTTATTATTTGTTGGGAAAAGATTACTTATATTAATATCAATTTCCAGGCTGGTACTTATAAAATCTGTAAGCAAGTCTCTTTCCTTAGCATAGTCATTGCTAATATTAAATCTATCGTATCTACAGGAGTTGTAAAAGTTTGTAATCACTTGCAAAAATCTATATTGGTGTGAATTAAACTTAATGTCACACCACTTTAATATTCTGGCATGAAGTTCTTGGTGGCTATGTGTTATTAGACTTTTCTCAAATGATTCTATTTGATCCAAAGAAATGTCTTCTAAAAGGACAATAAGAGCCTTTTGCAATCTCTCTATACCCACAGAAATCGGATATAAAACATGAAATATTTCACTTTCGTAATGGAAACTCCTTAAACGATTAAACTCCTTTATGCCTTGATGAATAAATGTTCCCGCAATATCTATTTCTGTGCCCATAGCAAAGTTTTTGAAATATGTAACTTTATCCAATTTGACATCCCCTTAAAACTAATATTCCACCAACGATCTTAGTTTACTTTTATTTTGCGATTTGGGACATATAAGTAACTGCATTAATTGGTTCGCTAAACTCCCATTTAATAAGCCACAAGGAAACTACAGATCTTCTGCATTCTAAAAATTCCAGTTATTAGCGTAATAGGGATATGGATATTGCGAAGCTTGTGAACGCTGAAGATTGTTAGAACAAATGTGAGGTATATTAAATGAAGTTGATCCCCCCATATTCAGAAGTCGCCATGGACGGCGACTCCTTAAACCAAAAGAATAACTTTCAAATATCTTGATTTTCTAAGTTTGTTAAATCTTCAACCTTTGCCATATTGGCTAACAAATTTGTATAAGCCCTTAGTTTCTCCTGTAATTCCTCTAATTCTATCCTGAAATCCTTACAGTGTTCTGGATCAGAAAAAGCACCAGCAAGACAAGCCTTATGCCATTTCGAAGTAAATGGACGAATAACCTGATTTAAAACTACGATAGCTAGTTTAGTAAAATCGTTACACTTCATTCCATAATCATGTAAAATCTCTCGGGTTATCGAGAACAATTTATAAATACTGTCAAGTGCGGATTTTTCATCACCATGTTCTGGAAGAAGGGATTGTGTACTAACCCTTGTAATCAACTCAACATACATATTCCAAGCGGCTATTTCATCTTGTGGATTTGGTTTGAATTCTAGTTCTGCAAACTTTAGATTTAATTTTATTCCGGTAAGTCCCCAGTTTTCAAATAAGTCTCTCCATTTCATGTTATAAACCTCCAAGATCTATCTACAATTTACATTTTATCAATTATTCCAGTTAAGGTATGATTATACGCTGATTCAGATAATAGCCCTTCCTTTGCTGTGATATAACTACTGTTCGATGAAAGTTTTGCAATTCTTGAAGTTGACCAAGATTCAATTTTATTATTTAAGTCTTTAATGTTATACAAGACTTGTTTTATTTTTAAATATTCCGGAATTCTATCCTTATTTAAGGTACTCAGTTTAAGTAAACAACACTCCTTCTTTTCCTTATCAGCATATCCAATCTCATAAGGAACCCACCAAGAAGCGTCATCAAAAGTATTATTCGATATTAGACATAATACATAGTTTGCAAAAGATAATCCTTTTTGTATACATTGAGTTATCTTCAACGCATTTTGAGCTGTTACAGCTAATTGAAGATTGGCATCATTTATATCTAAATAAATATTAAGTCCTCCTTTCATGATATAGTCACCTATTTTAATAACCTTATCTTTATCCACACTACGATGTGATAGAAAAACGCATTTTTTAGCACTCAGGTCTCTTTGTTCGTTTAAGGAAAATGTTTGGATCTTTTGTGTAGCTAAATTTATACCTTTCAAAGTATCTCATCCTTTCTGAAAACAAAATATTCCGTTTTAGTGTGTTGTTCCACACTTTACACTTGGCATTGTATTTCATCATTTCCTGTGAGTTTTTTATCAATTGAGCCCTTGTAGTAGTTCTAGTATTATAAGCGTCTTCAATCCATAATCATAATTGTTTGGATAAACCCAATATCGAGCATAACAGTTGAGATGATCTTTATTCCAATTATCTTCTAAACGTGGGGGTAAATATATTGAAGACCCTTGACTTGGAAGGATTATTCCCATAACTCCATTGGGAATGTATTCACCTTGACGAAGAGAACTTTTTAGTTCCCAATCACGTACCTGTCTACTATGTGTACCGCTTCCGACTAAAACAATCGTTACTGTTGTATCTAAAAGGTATTTTTTTCGGATATGAGCCATCACATAATCCGGATTTGTACTATTAATGAAATCATCATTGTCATTTCCACCTAATACATATGGGATAAAAACCTTATCCTCATTTGAAAATTTTTGAATAAATGAATCTACCTCCTTCTTATCTCCCTTTATGAGATATAAAGACTTTTCTTCTAATCCCTTGGTACATCAGACTTCCCTCCTTATAGTTTTTTTATATCAAAAAAATCCTCAAATTGTCCCCTATCCTAGCCAGGACGGCGCGGCCTTTGCGACCTATTTTATTTAACGTTCCTCAGGCCCACTGGTCAAAACTTCGTAGTAACAATGTCATCGAAAGGCTGAACCAGGAAATTCGCCGCAGAACCCGTGTCGTGGGTACCTTTCCCGATGGAAACTCTGCTTTGATGTTGGTCTGCGCTCGTCTAAGATATGTAGCCAGCAAGGATTGGGGAACAAACCTTTATATGAGCATGAAACATCTTGAGGAACTGAACAAAGAAAATAATCTAGTGGCCGGTTAATTTTCAGAACCATCCAGGCATTCTGGGTAGACTTGACATGGGACCCTACGTCGGATGCTTCAATGGGTCATGGGATGAGGCTCATATGATGTATTCCTTTAAGGTAAGCCCGATCCCAAACCTTAAGGGTAGCATCCGCCGCCCCCATATCAAGTCTTAATATGGGGTCACCGTTAACTAAATTTTTTAACCAAGCAGATATTAATTTTTCGAAAGTTTATTGACAGTACCAATGGTAATGGTGCCGCATTGTTCGATTTAGTTAAACAACAAAACCTTGAGGGAATTGTTCTTAAGAAAAAAGATTCCAAGTAGAACTTGGAAAACGATCCAATGGCTGAAGGTGATTAACTTTCAGTATGCAACGGTAGGCATTACTGGGTTTAGAAAATCAGAGTTTGGTTGGATATTATAGTTCCCTAACGGAAAACCAGCCGGCATTATGGAGCTTGGCGTTCCTGATGTAGCTCGTAAGGCAGTTTACCATTTATCTAAAGCGGTAGCATGTAAGGAAGTAAATGATTTCGTTGTCTTTCCCCAACCATTAAAATGTAAGCTTAAGAATCGTGAGTTGACCAAGTCAGGATATTTATGGTTGCCCTCGTTTGTTGAGTTTGCTAGTTAATCTAAGCTAGTATTTTCACAAATAAAACCCAAGGGAGCTCTAACCTAATTAAGTGAAAGGGCTCCCTATTATCTAAAATAAATTATCATCCAATAGACATGAAACGCGATTACTATTAAATAAATGACCAAGATTACTCCCAATGAATACGCAACAAATCTGCGATTTTTATTCCGTATCCTCCACAACACAAAACCTAGAACTTCCGCTCTATCAAAACCACGCACTCCACGTGCGTGGAGACGATAATAGTGCTATATAGTTATAATGCCGTTGCTATGATGCCTTGAGCTTATAATAATTATGATTAATGAAACAGGTGGTCCTTTGACGGCGATTGAAACTTTATAAATAAGCAAATTAAGATGGTACCAAAACCATCTTAATTTCTATTGATCTGATTCAATTTTGAACAATTTACTATCCTGAGAAAGTTCAACTGCAACATGTGCGTTATCGATAACTCCTTCAGGAAGTTTATCTCGTAAAATAGATACAACCAACTGAATGTCTTTATCTTGAACAAATTCAGCAACTTTAATCAATTGATTGTCATGCATGAGTTCTTTTTTATCATTTAACAAGAAATGTAAGCAAGGTGAATTCTCTTGATCGGCAAAAAGAATATATGCTAAATCAAAGCATAAAATCTCGCCTTGCTTCTTTCCTGAACTCATATTTGCATTAAACGCACTAAATTTATAAATTTGCTGATTGTTCTTAGTTATTACCTTATCATATTTTAATGCATATTTTTCTCCGTATAAATCTTGAGATATAGCAGAGAAATACTTGTTAAACTTTTTAATTTGAACTTTCAAAATTTCTTCAAAATCATTTGAAAATAACAACTCATCAATTTTTTTGATTTCATCATTTAAATCATTAATATTATCCCCTACTTCTACCAATTGCGATATGATGCTTTCATATTCACCCTTAGTACGATATTTTTCGTTAAGCTCCAAAATGACCTTTTCAAGCTCTTCAAAAGAATCTCCTTTAGCTATTTTTTGAGAAAATTCTTTTTCCTGCCTTAACAACTCTGATATATTTCTCTCTTCTTCGCTTATTTTGGTAATCAGAGAAGGTAATTCTGAGGCAATAAACTTTGCTTTTTCGACTAACATATTATTATGATAATTTACTAAATCTGAAAAGGTTTTTTGTATACCAGAAACATTTCTTGTGGTTTCGGTATATAGCATTTCTAACTGTTTTAAATCAATTGATGAAATGCTATTCTCCAATTCCTTTTTTGCCTCTTCTATAAGTTCTTTACGAATCTTCATTTTACTAATTAATGAACTAGACCTGTTAATTCTATATTTAATGGAATTCAACTTTTCTAAATCTTCTTCAAAATTTTCGTTTAAATTAAATCTAGATTTTTTCTCATCTAAAGCTGAGATTTCATCCTCGATCATTGATAATGCAATTTCATACGCTGTCTTAGTTTGCTTCTTTTCAAGTCGTTCTTTAAAAGTTTCTTCCTGCTTCAGCTTCGTAAGTAATACTTGCTTTTTTGCACCATCATCAAAGGTGCAGCCTAATAAGAACAAATATAAAGTCTCATATTCAACATCAGAAGTATATCTGTCTAATGTTTTTAACGTATTATTTATATTCTCATCCTTATATCTAATATTGTGAGAAATTATTTGTCTGAACGTTGGCTTTTCCGCTTTCTGATGAGGAATTAACAGCTTTAGCAATTCATCCTCAAACTCTTTTTCCAATATAGCTTTTCCATTAATACTTCTAATAGCCTTTTTCCTTGATAGAAAATTCCGCTTAATAACGACCTCTTTTGAATTAGGATTTTTTAAATCATCCACCAAAATTAAAGTTATTACGACTTCTTCATCAATCAAATAATCTTTTACTAGATCATAAACTTCCTTTTTGTTTTCCGTATCAGTATAAATAATTGATGGTTTACTGCCCAAACAAAAATCAACTAATTTCAAAACAGTTGTCTTGCCCACATTATTACCTGTTAACTGGCCTTCTGTTGTAGGCGTATTATCTATGATTAAGTTTAGACCTGATTTAAATTCTATTTCTCTTATTGTGTCAATGGGGCTTGTTATTGTTAAATACTTTATGAACATAATTCAACCCACCCCTTTTCATTTAATCTCGCAACATCAATAAGATATAACCAATCTAAACTCAGCATATAAGTAGGAAATGACATATCATTTATACTTTTAACTTTTTGATACAAATCAAAGACTGGTTGTTTAGTTTTCAACTTCAATTCCTTCAGAACTATATAACCGTTATAATAAATACTAAGCTCTGGATGTATATTATCTGGTAATAACATGGCTATAGCCCTCCGGATTTTTAAAGATTTTGCACCTTACAAATGTATCTACAACCAAAATATTCACACACATTTCTAATTCTTCATAGGGTATTTCTATGTAATTTTTACTTTTTACAATGATATCTATTAAACTATCTATAATAGCAAAAAATAAATCATGAGACTCTTTTCCTGTAGCTAAAATTCTTGTATACTGATTTTTTATTAATCGGAACACTGATAGACTTTTATTCGCTCCTTGTTTATCAAACTCCATATATTTTTCATTTAATTTGCTGTAATATATTTTGTACTCATCAATAGTATCTTGAATTGTCTGTAGATTGTTGAATTCAATTTTTTTATTAATTTCAAAAGAATTAATTTCAGGCGACTCTATACCATCAGATAAATCTTCATTTGCTAATATATTTAATATCGTCGCCAAATTACTGTCAACTTTTACGATATCTATGTCATTTCCCAGTTCTTTCTTTATAAACTCATAAAATTCTTTTTGTTTGTCTATTGTCATAGTTAAAACTTTATTTTGAATAGTCGTAGTATCTATTATGTCTTCTGCTGGTTTAAATAAAGCATTATGTGGATTATCAAATGTTGATTCCCGCATTTTATCTGCATTTTTGGATATAGATATGAATTTGAATCGAAATCCTTTATACCGCTCAAAGATTTTTTTCTTTAATGAAGATTCTATCTTTTGTTTTGTGCATGTTGATGAAACTTGTGAGATTATTTCATTTTCAGTATCAACTAAATCTATGCCCTCAACATTTTGCTTAATAACGTTCAAGTTTTTTAACTGATATTCAAACAGCATATTCAGCATATCTGCA
This sequence comes from Desulfosporosinus sp. HMP52, assembly GCF_000765145.1. Classification (GTDB taxonomy): domain Bacteria; phylum Bacillota; class Desulfitobacteriia; order Desulfitobacteriales; family Desulfitobacteriaceae; genus Desulfosporosinus. Next base: position 16,709 of record NZ_JMGA01000072.1, read on the forward strand.
AAAAATGTTTCAGAGTAAATATTTAAATCTAGCAAGTTTATTTTTCCTCTGCTTTCGATACGCCATGCCAGCCAGCTTAATTTTTTATCGATGTAATTAAAATAGTGGCTTCTATTCATGAATATGCCTACCTTCTAAATTTCGTTAAGACTATTTTTATCCATAATTTTTCTAATGCATCATCAATCTTTTGATCATTGTCTATTGTAATAGTCGTTATATATCAACATTTTGGAAAAGAGAAAAGCCCTCCTTAGGAGGGTCTATGCTTTCCAGGCATTGTTGACAATTCGAATTTTTGATATTTTTCCTAATAGGAATTCGCAATTGACCCCAATATAGTTAATATTATATCTACGAGTCAGATATTAACCCCTCTAAGTTCATGGCAGGAAATCCAACCGGATGCCGAATTAGTATAATCTTATACTAATTCGGCATCCGGTTGCAGATTTCCTGCCATGACACATTTTATTTTATTATATATTGAGTAGTACATTTATTGCTATAATTATAGATCTATGCCGAAGATCAATACTTGAGCTCCAAATGTAAATACCACAAACACTTTCTTCAGGCAATATAAGGAAGTACTACATTTCGCAATGACTCCGACAGTTATTCTAATAATTCCTCCACCCTCATCCCACTCTTCAAAACAAATACAAAATGCGTCGGTGTGAGAATCTCTATCCTCTCAACCAACGCATTAAATGTTTCCTCATTTCTTTATTCCCAGAGCTTAATAGGACGAAAATTCTGGTTATTGAAGGATTTTCCACGATACATGGAGAATATTGGATAGATATTAAGGAAAGGACAGTGTGCTCCATGGATAAGTTAACTAAAGGAACATGGATTGTAAATACAATAAAACATCTTTCTGATGTACGGCAGGATACTCTTGAATTAGATCTTTTTGGTGCAACTGAACAGGCTGGGAAGGCTGGTCTCCTACTCTCACGGTTAGCCAGCGATCAACAGGAAATAGTAGACTTTGGAAAACTTCGGGTATACGCACGACAGTCAAGTATCAGTCCAGCAGAAATCAAATCTTATCTAAATTACCTCCGTGGAGAAGGAAAAGTAGACTTTAGTACTGACAAACATGGCAATGTAAAAGAAACTGAAATCTACTGTTTTTCTAGCAAAGACGCAATAGAAACTGCCTCACAACTATATGAAAAATTTGAGCCTACACCAGTCGAAAATGCAAGCATCCTTGGCTTACAAACAACTTTTGAATTACCTAGGTTCTCAACTGAATTTTTAGAAGTACTAACTCAACAAGGAACTGCAGAAGGCGTGGCTAATGACACGTTATCTTTACAAAGAACCTTTGGTTTAGTAAAAGTTAGTAAATATGACGAAGAGATTGTTTATAACGAATATGCCTTTTCTGGCGACCCAAGTTCAATACCCAAAGCCCTTGCTGGTCTTTCCAATACAGATAGGGACATGGTCTCCGAAGTTCAAAACCTCGTAATGGATAACCCCGGATTTCTATTGGAAGCTATTCCGAAACATATAAAGCCTGAAATTATTTCCATCATGGAGGGTATTGGCTTAGTCGACGGTATTACTGTCAAATCTCTTGCTGGTGAAGCAACTTTCCTTACCGTTCCACAACTTAAAGGCCAAGGACTCGGAAGTTTTTCATTGTCTGAAGACGTATTCCATAAAGCCAAAATACTATTAAGCAGTTTAAGGTTTGGTCAAGCTAAATCTTGTTATGGTAGGGGTTCTATTTCCTCATCGGATAAGATGTTTAACATAGTAAACAAACTTCTAAGAAAAGAATGGGTAGGTCCTTGTACTGCAATTGGTCAGGACTATCAACTCTTAGAATTGGATGGCGTCATTCAGACAACCCCAGCAGAACGAGGTATGTATTATATGTTGCTTAGACAACAGGAGGTCGGCCACCTTGTCAAACAGATACTGACAATGAATAAAGTTTTTCAGGTTGACCCTTCCATGGATGTTTCCTTGAGTCAACAGCCAACCGGCTGTACTATCCCAGAAGTTAGGAAAAAGGAAATAGAAGCTAAGACAACAGAACCGATAATCAGATTGAGAAGCAAAATGTTACAAGCAATAAGGACGGGTAGGTAAACCAAATGCCTAATGACAAAAAACCAATTGTTCAAATACCTGTTGATAAAGGAGATTACCTTGAATATCGTATTTCAGGGGTCTTTCAGAGTCAGGGTTATTTAACTAGAAGGGCTATTCCTCTTAAACAAGCAGGCAATAAACAAGACGCAACTGATATTGACGTATTAGGGATAATTTTTACTGCCCCTTTCCAAGGTCATCGAATAATATGTGATTGTAAAAACAAATCCAAACCTAAACCATTCGAGAGAGTTTTCTGGGCAAAAGGGCTCGGAACATTTATTGATGCGTCTGAAGTATATGTTGCTCTTCCTAAAGCTTCATGGGATTTCATACAATTCGCGAATCAAGGGTCTGTACGCATACTAACAAATGATCTTCTTAATAATTACTCTAAAAATCCAATGGGACAATATGGCTTGGCAGATCATACCCATTACGGTGTATTTTTTGATAATCTTCGAAAAACAGTTGGCTCAAAAAAAGAAGCTCAAGATTGTCTATTACGCACGAAACAATTATTCCTCTCCGAAAATCCTTATGTTTCTCTTAACGAAGCAATGGATATGCTTTCAGTGATATCTAATAAACACTTAGTAGCATATCAAAATGATCGGGAAAAAGAGTTTTGGAAATATATCATTTGTGAGCTAACTGTAAATGTGTCCATCCAAGTTTTATGGATTTGTTCAGATACCCTCTGTTTCTCTTCAGAAGCTAGGCGTAACCACATAAGAGAGCGTTTAACCTATGGAGAGTACTCACCTAAAGTACTTCATTCCATCCTAAATACTGCCAAAGAAATGGCAAATGAGATAATAAGAAGTAAGGTTCCTGCTGATTATCTCCCATCTCAAAACATCGTTGATTTTGGAACAATTGATCCTCCTGATTATACTGAAGACATAATTGGTCTGGTTGAAAGAGCGATATCGAACCCCGATTGGTATATTCGTACACCACAGTTATTGGATTATTTACTTTTTGAACAAGGACTTAAGGGCAAGGAATTCTCAGATTCGGCTTTTCGCTCTATGTTTCGTTACGGTTGGGCAGATGAAAATTTGAAAGCAGCGCGGAATATCTTATCGTTTATCAGAGACAAAATTGGTTTGAATTGGACAACTATTTGGCCTAAGTCAGAAGGAAATAAAGTCTTATAAATTAAACCAAAGTTTTCCCTATACTGATTCACCTCAATTTCCAAGCTGTTTGAGGTACGAACAGGGTAGTTATAAGTTTGTGTAAAATTATTGCTACTCTATCTCCTCCACCCTCATCCCACTCTTTAAAACAAAAACAAAATGCGTTGGTGTGAGAACTTCTATCTTCTCAACCAACGCATTAAATATTTCTTCATCGAACTCTTCAAGCAGTGAATCCCTGCTGTTTATCGTCTGTACAATTTCATCGAACCTCTGTTTCAACCCATCCTGCAGGTCATTTGCCCTATCATGCTCCAACCTTTTCTTTCGGACTTCCTCCAGTTCTCCAGATAATCTTTTATACTCCTCATTATAAACTTCAGAATCTACGCTATTATTTACCTGAAACCGGATGAGCCTCTTCAACTCATTTTTCAATTCTTCAATCCGATCATCCAAAGCTTCCGTCTCTTTAATGTTCGGCCTTTGCAAAATAATCATCTCAATATTTGCTGTCATTGTCTTGATAAAACTCTGCCTGTCTTCATAAATTCTGTTGAACATCCGAACGAATCCATCCATCAAAACATTTTCTGCGACTGCCTTAGCTCCACAAGCATCCTTACCATCAGTTATATAGGTTTTACACTGCCATACAACTTTCTTTGATGAATTCGTGCTATTCCAATACCTTCTCTTAAAAATGTTCCCGCACTGACCGCAAAACACTTTAGCACTAAATGGGTACTTGCTGCTATATTTATGCCTATCACCAACCAGATTCCCCTTGAGTAATGCTCTACGTTCCTTCTCATCTTGAACCTTATCGAACATCTCTCTGGATATAATCGGCTCGTGGTTTCCTTCAATATAGTATTTAGGAGCCTGCCCCTTATTATCTACTCGTTTATGCTTCAAAAAATCAACGGTGATCGTCTTTTGTAGAAGAACGTCACCGCAATACTTCTCATTTTCCAACATCCCACTTATCGTTGAATCCCACCATTTTGTGTTTCCAGTAACGGTTTTTATGCCATCCTTCATTAAGCCTTTTAAAATAGCAATATAACTTTTTCCCTCTAGGTATTCTCTGAATACCCTGCGGACTATTTTAGCCTCCTTTTCGTTAATGATTAACTCGCCGTCTTTGTTTTTATCGTAGCCAAGGAACCTTGTGGTATTGACGCGCACACTGCCGCTTTCAAACTTTCTTAGAATTCCCCATCTCGTTACATCTGATTGGTTTCTGCTACTATCCTGTGCCAACCCGCTGAGAATTGTAAGCAAAAGTTCGCCACCAGTACCAAATGTATCAATGTTTTCCGTTTCGAAAAATACAGGTATTCCTTTATCTTTTAGCTTCCTTACAAAGTGTAAGCAATCCTCAGTATTGCGAGCAAACCTAGAGATTGATTTGCAAATGATCATATCTATCTTCCCTGCCATACAATCATCAATCATTCTTAGAAATTCAGTTCTCTTCTTTGTGCTAGTGCCTGAGATCCCGTCATCCGCATAGATATCGACCAGAACCCAATCATTTCTCTTGCTAATGTAATCTGTATAGTATTGTACCTGCATCGTCGCAGAAACATATCCGTCCATTTCAATCCCTAGTTAATAACTTACTTCAAGCAAGATCCGCACAGATCCTAGTCCGAACAAATACCCAATACTCTCGTTTTATCTATTGCTGATTCAGTGTTAAATCCTTAATGACAGCTTCTCCACAGCGTTTGCTTTATCCCCGCTCAGACGGCTGAGTATATATTCGTGTCGAATTTAAGCTCTTGTGCCCTAGGATCTCCGCGACCATCTCCAGTCCTTCGCCAGTTTTTAGCAGATTCCGTGCAAACGTATGCCGCAGAGCGTGGGGGTGAAGTTCGGGCAGTTTTGCTAGGTAAGCGTACTGGTCGATAACCTGCCGAATTCCACTTGCTGTTAAGCGACCGGTTCCCTTACCTCTCTGGCTCAGAAACACTGGCCCTTTTGTTCGACCGTTCAAATAGTCGCGCAGGACTTTTCGTGTATCGCTGTTGAGGGGCACAGTACGGAATTTGCTCCCTTTTCCTAGCCGTACCTTGAGACTACCGGAGCGATCCCCAATAATGAGATCGTCAATATCCAATGCAGCTACTTCACTAATACGAAGGCCAGTATTTAGCATAAGCGTAATCAGAGCAATATCCCGTGGTATGCTTTCACGTTCTACCGCACGAAAAAGTGATCGTTGGTCCAACCTTTCTAGCCCTTGAGGTGCAGAGCGTACCTCTTCCACATATGATGGCATTGGTACATTCTGACCGTTAAAGTCCAGCCAGTTTGCAATCGCAACAAAAGAAAGATTGACTGTCGATGGAGTGCGCTTAAGGTTGATTAATAAGTAGGACTTGTATTCACGTAGATCTGTAGAAGTAACACGCTCATGAGTAAGTGTTTCTCCATTCTTCGATTCAAACCACTTAGCAAAACCCAGTACCCTCTGTCTATAAGCCCGGAGGGTGTTCTCACTTTTGTTTATATTGCGAAGATATTCTAGCCACGAGTTTGGGGCTGGCACATTGGTCCGTGACAAAGACATCACCTCTTTTTCTGTTGGTTAGCCCTGGGGTTTACCTTATGTTTTTGTGCTTAAAATCTTATCTCCTGAGTTTTTTGGCAGTTAACTACCATAACTGCTGCGGGCGTATTGTCTGGAACCCGTAGATCATAAGGCTTTTATAAAATCAGTCTATTACAGTTACACGAAAACCCAAGAGATAATGTATATTATCTCTTGTCAGCTTGTAGACAATAGAGGAAACACCCTTGTCCAAATGGTATAATTATACTAGAGGATAGGGGTGTTTTTTATCAATGTATGTAAAAAAAGATCGGGAACAGCAAAAACAAATTAAATTCGTAAGTATAGAGGATTTAGTTCCTCAAGAACATATTTTACGAGATATCGATAAAGCTATTGATTTTAGCTTCATCTATGACGCAGTTAGGGGTCTGTCATCAGAAATCGCGTG